>JAIEPW010000016.1 GCA_019748195.1 Bryobacteraceae bacterium | reverse complement strand
GCACTCGATTCCAAAACCCGTGAACGTCCGACGCAATCTGCCCGGAAGTCCGTTTACACAGATTCCCGGACACTACCGCACACGTTCGCCGCCGATCCATCGATCTCCAGCCCCTCGATCGCCTCCAGCCCCCACCGCACCCACGCCGGCGTGATCTCGTTGTCCGTGATCTCCGCCATCGCCAGGCTCACCTGCCGCACCCGCGCCCGCGTCTCCGCGTTCATCTCGCCCGTGTGCTCCGCCAGCCGCTCGTACTCTTCCAGTAGCTCCCGGATCCGCGCCTGCGCCTGCGCCAGCGCCATCCGCAGCCGCATCCGCCGCCCCTCCGTCATCTTCCTCAACACAAACCGCACGCCCTCAAACCCCGGCGTCTTTACTTTGGAGAGCCTGATCGAGGCGGGGCCGCAGCCGCTGTACCACGAGGCGGCGGACGCGATCCGGAAGGAGGCGGGGCTGACCGAGGAGGAGCAGGGGGAATCCGGATCGCCTATCACTTCGGCCGCACCGGAGGATGGGCGAAGGAGCAGTACCAGTGCGGCGTGTGCAAGCGGGAGCGACTCCACGAGCGGAGAAACTGCAGGCGGCACTTCCCCGCGGATGTGAAGGCGGACCGGCCGCGGTGGTGGGAGCCGGAGTACCGGACGGCCGAGGGGACGGTGTTCGGCGTGGAAGGGGTGTCGGCGGCGGAGTGTCCGGTGAGTTTGATCCAGCCGGAAACACGGGAGCTGATCCAGATCCTGCAGCGGGCGAGGCGAGTGCAGGAAGCCGGGGGTGCGGCGCTGTTCGGTCCGGATCTGCGGCGGTGGCCAGCGCGGGTGGTGGATGCGCTGGCGGCGATGGAGGAGGAGCGAATCCGGGTGCATAACGCGGAGATCGAGGCGGAAGCGAGCGAGAGAAGATGACCAGGACGGAAGCGGTAGAGCTGCTGTGGAAGGTCAAGGTAGATGGGGAGGCTCAACTCGCGTCGGTGGAGCGGGCGACGCGCGGGGCGAACGGCGCGGTAGTAGAGGGGGCGAACGCGCTGCAGCGGTACGACTCGGCGGGCCGATCGACGAACCGGACGCTAGACGATCTGCGGGACCGATTTGCGGCGCTTCGGACGTCCGCGGCGGGGGCGGCGGCGCAGGTATCGGACCAGGCGAGCGCGCTGGGTAAGGCGGCGCCGCAGGTGGGTGGCCTGGTGGCGCAGGTGAGCCAACTGGACACGGTGCTGAAGCTGGCGCTGGGCACGGACATCGTCTTGAGCTGGGTCAGAACGGCGCTGGGAATGGCGGAGGCGATCGGGCAGGTCCGCAACGAGTGGGATCCGGTGATCCGGGCGGAGCGGGAGGCCTTGAAGGTCGCGGAGGATCTCCGGCACGAGTACGCGCAGTTGGGGCGGGAGCAGGAGAAGCTGCTGCTGCGACGTGTGGAGCGGCGAGAGGGCCGTTCTGGCCGGCTGCGGTTCGAAGCCGGGCAAGAGGAAGCGGAAGCCGAGCGTTTTGTGGGGGCAGAGATCGCCGGGCTACAGGCCAGGATTGTGCAGACCCAGGAGCGCGTCCGGCGGGGAACGCTGAACGACCTATGGGGGCCGCGCCTGACCGCGGATGCGAGGGCGGCGGAGGAAGCGCTGCGCGGTTTGAATGCGCAGCTCGAGGCCGCGGTGCTGAAGCAGCAAGTTGCGCGGGAGCGAACGCGGGACCTGCGAGCCGAGGCGGATGACGTCGAGCGCAACGATGCGAAGAAAGCAGCGGATGAGGCGCGCCGGGAGCAGCAAAGGGCGGAGGAACTGGTCCGGAGCCTAGAGGAACGCGCAAACTCCGCAGGCCTCCGAGGGGTGCAACTTCTCAACGTCCAGCGAGAGGCGGCGATCGAGAAGCTGGGGCGAACGGCGGCTCTGGTAGAGCGGGTGAGGTCGGCGTACGAGAAGCTGATCGTGGCGGAGCAGGGCTCGGCGGTTGAAAAAGCGAAGAAGGAAGGGGTTGAGGCGCTGGATCGCGAGACGAAGCCGGTTGAGGCATTGCTTGCCGAGCGGCTGAAGGTGAACGAGCGGAACTTCCTGCGCGGCTTGAAGGAGGAGATCAGCGAGGGCGAGAAGGATGTGCGGCGGCTGGCGGGGGCGTTGCAGACGCTGGACCGGATCGACGAGGACCGGGTGCGGCGGGCGGCCCGGAAGGCGGAACGCATGACGACGCTGGCGGCGGGGCCTGGCGGAGAGTTGCGCGCGATCGAGGAGGCTTATGAAATCCGGCTGCGGCTGGCCAGGGAGCTGGAGGCGATCGAGCTGCGGCGGGCGGAGCGGGCGGATGATGCCGAGGAGCGGCTGAAGGCGATCGCCGAGGCGCGATATGCACGGGAAAAGGCGGAAGACGAAGCGAGGACGGAGAGGGAGATTTCCTATCTGGAATTGCGGCGCCGGAGCCTGGATCAATACCGGGACGCGGCGGGTCGCGTTTTCGATGCGGCGACGGCATCCGGCCGCGGCGGACTGGCCGACTTCGGACGGAACCAGCTACGGGTGTTGGAACGGCAGTTGTTCGTCAACGCATCCGCCGAGATTTTTCAGAAAGGCGGGCAGGTGCTTGGGCGGGTCGGGGAGGCGTCCGGGTTGGGCCGGCTACTGGCCGGCACGGTGTTCGATCCGAACAATGCGACGCCTGTGGAGCGGAATACGGCCTCGATGAAGGGGCTGACGGAATCCGTCAAGGGATTGGACTACACGCTGCGAGGAGTGGCGGCGGGGATTCCCGCGGGCGACGGTGGCGCGGCTGTGCCGTTCGGAGGATTGGGCGGCTTGCTGCCGGTGAGAGGGACGCTGCAGGGGGCGGCGCGGATCCTGAACGAGCTGGGCGTACCGACCGGGAAGCTGCTGGGCAAATCCGAGGCGTTTTTCGCTGGCGCGGGGTCCGTGCTGAGCGGCGGACTGTTTGCCGGCTTACGGAGCGGGGATTATTCGGTGCAGGTGGGGCCGGGGCGGGCGATGACGGCATCGTCGCTGGGGCTGACGTCGACGGCGGGGCGGGTGGGGAACCTGGTGGGGAGCGCGGCGCTGGTTGCGGGCGGCGGGTTTGGCGTGGCCGCCGGCATTCGCGAAGGCGGGGGCAAAGGGGCGGCAACGGCGGCGGCATCGGCGCTGGGGGTAGCGGCGGCGATTCCGGGCCCACAGCAGCCGTTCCTGCAGGCGGCGGCGCTGGTGGCAGGGCTGGTGAGGGGGCTGTTCCGGGATTCGAAGGAGACGCGGGATGCGGAGATTACCGGGATGCTGAATCGGGCGCGGTACGCGGAGGCGCGGGGAGTGGAGCGGTTTATCGACCGGTACGGGCAGGACCTGGACTATGACCGGCGCGGGGCGGTGCGGGTGGTGGAGAACGTGACGATACAGGTGCAGGCGCTGGATGCAAAATCGGTGCTGGACCGGGCGGAAGATATCGCGGACGCGACCCGCCTGGCGGTGCGGCGGGGTCACGACCTGGCGGACACGATGCGGGACCTGGTGGTGAGGAATTAGGTGGCCAGCTTTCCGGCGCTGCGTAGCGGCAAAGTGACGATGACGCCGATGGTGCGGGAGCGGCGATACCGGACCGAGGTTGTCGAGTTTCTGGACGGGAGCTCGCAACGGTGGGCGGGGCAGGACGGGCTTGCGGCTTTCCAACTGACGTTCGCGAATCTAGAGGGGTATGACGTTGCGAATGTGCTGGAGTTCTTCCGGTCGATGAAGGGCAGGTTCGACGCGACCTGGGATCTGACGCTGGCGGGGACGACATACCCGAACCTGGCCTTCGATCAGGACGAGCTGGGCGCGACGGAGACGCTGCCGAACCGGTTCAGCTTCACGCTGCGAGTGATGCAGGTACGCAAGTAGGGGCGCCATGGCGATCTTCCCTGCCCTGAACGCGAACGGGCTGTACACGCAGTTGCCCTACGGGGTGAGCCATGCATTCCTGACGGCAATGGAGGCTCAGGCGAGTGGGCGGCGCTATGCGAGCGCGCAGCGCACGGAGCCGCTACGGAGGTTCTCTGTGACCTACTCGCAACTGACGGACGCAGAGGCCGGCATCCTGGAAGCGTTCTTCGATCAGGTGAAGGGACGGTACGGGCAGTTCGGCTGGCTGGATCCGGCCGGGAACCTGGTGCGGTATTCCGAGGATTTTGGGCATGGGAGTTGGGTGAAGCAGAACGTGACGGCAGGCGCCGCGGTTGCCGATCCGTTCGGAGGCATGCGGGCGACGGAGCTGGCGTTCAGCGGGTTGGGGGTTTTGAAGACGGATCTGGAGCCGACCGGGCTGGCCGGATACACGCTGTGCGCGTCGGCGTGGCTGAAGGCGACCGGCGGCGGGCAGACGTGCGACATCGGGATCACGGACGAGAGCACGTACTACAGCAAGACCTTCGCGATCCCGGAGGCATGGACGCGGGTATGGTTTACGCGGAAGATCACGGGAGCGGGGGCGGTGACGTGGGCGATCTCGTGTCCAGGCGGGGGGCTGCAGATCTGCTCGCCGCAGATGACGCCGACGCCGGGTCCGGGGCCGTATGTGAGGTCGCCGGCGATGTACGGGTACCGGCCGAAGTGCTTTTTCGGGACGGACACGCTGGCGGTGCGGGTGCTGGGGCCGAATCAGCGGGCGGCGGGGTTCACGGTAGAGGAGTGGGCCTAAGCGGGCGAAGCATTTGGCGGATCAGGTCCATGTCTCGTTTTCATTAGGGGGCCTCGATTTCTGGGGCGGGGCTAGTGAGTTTCCCGATCGCCCGAAGCGTGGATTCTATTGTTGAAAGGTGCTTGAGGCACTCCTCGCGGCCGATGAGCCCATCGCAATTCGTCGCGTGAGCAATGCGGTTGCGTGCATCGCGGATTTCCACGGGGAGCCGCTCTCCGCCGGCTTGGCGGAGGATCTCGACGGCTTGAACGAGGACGAGACTCCAGCCGCAGTTCAACACCAGAGGTAAGCCGCGGCTCCAAGGCGGCTTATCGGCCAGGTGAACGGCAAGGAGCAGGGCGCGGTTGGCCTGCCAGAGTTCAGCGACCTCTGACGGGCTGAGAGTTGGCGCTCTGCGTTCGCCGGACATTCACAGAAGACATCGACAGAAGCTGGAGGTTGTTTACCGCGGCCTTGTTGGCGGTAGAAGAGTGGGGCAAGCGGGCGGGTTCGGTTACTCAATGCGGTCCTTGCGTTTCGCGGCTTCCTTGGTCTGCCACTGCATGTTGGAGGGGTGGTCGCGACCGCCGCGCTTCAAGGGGATGACGTGGTCGACAACGTAGCCGGGGCAGGGTCCGGAGGTGCGGCCGTTGGCGGGGCAGGGCTTCGATCGCTGGAAGGCACGACGCTGGCCGGAGCTGCGCTTCGAGGGCGTGGCGCTGGAGTGCGATGCCCTGGGCCTGGACCAGGAAACCTTGGGCGCGCGGGGCGCCGCGGAGCGGTAGGGCTTGCGGGCCGCCGCCAGGTCCAGAGCGAGAAACAGCAGGGTCAGCAGTAATGCTTAGCCTCATGTGTAATGAGTGTAAATTCTAGCGCAGTTTTCTCAATAAATCTGAAGGCCAACATATGCCGGTAGGGCTGATCAAAGATGCGAAGGAGCTGGCGCAGAGCTTTCAGCCGCTGCTGCTGGCTACGATCACATTCGCCGACGGCGCGGTGCTGCGGGTGTGCACGCATGGTCTGCGGGCCGCGGACGGGACCTGGCAATACGGGGGGCAGGACTACCTGCCGCGGATTTTGAATCAGGAAGTGGCGGCGCTGCAGGCTCTGAGCGAGGGCGGCATAGACGTGACGCCGGCGGTGACGCTGGCGCTGAACGACGCGGATAAGTTTCTGTGGACGAATTACGAGCTGGCCAAGGGGTTCGCCGGCGCGGAGCTGAAGCTGACGTTCGTGCAGTGGAACGTTGGGGCGAACGACTTCTCGATCGATGAAATCACGAAGTTCGTGGGACGGATCCGGTCGGCGCCGAACCGGGATGAGACGACGCTGAGCGTCACGGCGACGTCGCTGCTGGATTTTCAGCGGATGCAACTCCCAGTGGTGCGGGTGCAGCGGCGGTGTCCCTGGGTGTTTCCAGCGACCGCGGCGGAGCGGTTGGAGGGAGCGGAGAAGGAGGACTCCTGGTTCTGGGAGTGCGGCTACGCTCCGGACCATCCGACGAACCCGGTAGGGAACTTCGAGAGCGGCTCGACACCGTACGCGAAGTGCAATTACACGAAGACGGACTGCGAGGCGCGGGGGATGTACAAGCAGGACTCGGCGGCGCGGGCGACGGGGCGGTTCGGCGGGGTGCAGTGGGACCCGCCGGCGAGCTGGCGATCGCGGCCGTACGGGGAGCAATACGTGGACGGCGCGAACACGTCGAACGAAGCGAAATTCGGGCAGGCTGTTCCGCTGGTGTACGGGACGAGCTGGGTTAGTCCGGTGATCGCCAATACCGCCGGAGACGGGAACACGACGGGCGTGGAAGCGATCGTCTGCTACGGCGAGGTGGATGACATCGAGAAGGTGATTGTGAACGACGTGGAGGTTCCGGCCGCGACGGACATGAATCACCAATCGAAAAAGGTACAAGACCCGAACTTCGCGTGGTACCTGATCAACCGGGGGAGGCGCGGCGGCGCGCCGAACGCACTGCCGCGCTGGGACGGGAAGGGAGATCCATACGGGTCGATGTGCGCGATCGCGGTGGTGGTTCCGCGCAAGCTGACCGACAGCGCGAGCGTCCCGAGAGTGCAGGTGCTGGTGAGGGGGCCGCGGCTGCGGCGCTACACGGACCCCGTGGCGCCGGCGTGGGACAAAGTGGGCGCGCCGCAGACGGTGCCGTTTACGGGCGGCGGCGGGAACATGAATCCGGCGTGGGTTCTGATGGACACGCTGGTGTGGCTGGGCTACCGGTACGAGCTGTTCGACCTGCAGAGCTGGTTTGACGCGGCGGTGTTCTTCGACTACGCGATCGGGTTCAAGGATCAGGCGGGCCGGAGCCGGGTGCATCCGCGATTTCTGGCGTCCTACGCGCTTCCGGAGGGTGGAAGCGGATTTGAATCGGCGGCGCAAGTGGTGCGTGGGTTGCGGAACGGCGCCAGAATTCTGCTAGTGCCGAACTCGGCGAACGGCGGGAAGCTGATGGCGATCGCGATGTCGACGCTGGCGCAGCAGCAGCCGGCGGCGGTAGCGGGCTCGAACTACAACACGCCGATCGCGTCGAAGCTGGCGACGGGGAGCGCAGCCAACGGATACGCCGCTTACCGGTTCGACCGGTCGAACATTATTCGGCGAAACGGCCGGTCGACGTTGCACCTGGTGGGCCCGGCGGCGTCGGGCGGCGAGCTGCCGAACCGGGTGAGCTTCCGGTTCCAAGACCTGCACAACAATTTTTCGCCGGATTCGATCACGGTGGTCGATCGGGAAGCGCTTGTTCGGGACGGGAACCAGGAGACGCCGTGGTCTCTTGCGATGCGTGGGGTGAACAATTTCGATCAGGCCAAGCGGGTGACGGCGGCGGCGCTGGCGGCGCAGCGTCGCGGCAATCCGCGCAATCCACCGGAGGGCGATCCGGGCGGAAGCTACTGGTGGGAGTTCGAGACGACTTTCCGGGCGGTGCATTTGTGGATGGGCGCACTGTGCGTGTTGGACGAGCCGGAGTGGGGCTTGGCGAACCAGGTGGTGCGCGTGATGCGGATAACTCCGGGGACGAACTTCGAGACCTGCAGGCTGGTGGTGGCATTCCACTCGGACGAGTGGTACCTGGACACGTATGGGCAAGAGGACGCGCCGCGCTATTCGTCGAGCAGGCGGAACCGCGAGGCGCGGCCTCCGTATCCGTTGGGCGGGCAGGTTTCGGCGGGCTCGGCTTTCCTCGATCCGGATCCGATGTGGGGGTTTGAACGGTTCTTTGGGATGTCGACGAGCCGGGATGAGAATGACAAGTGGCATTTTCGGGTGAGGGCCGTGCCTCCGGTTAATACGTTTCCTGCCGGTCTTCGGCCGCCGTTCGTTCCGAATGAAGGCTCGACGGCGCCGACGGGAGGGCAGCTCGCCGGCGGGCGGGACTACTACGTGTGGCTGGTCGCGCTGAACGGGAGCGGGCAAGTGTCGCCGCCTTCCCTGCCCTGCCGAATCGCGGTTCCGGCAGGGACCAGCACGAATACGATTACAGTTCCGGAACTGGATTGGGACGCCGGGACGGCGCAGTACGCCTTGTTCGTGGGTGAAGGGCCGTTGAAGCCGCTGTACACAGGGACGGTCGGCGGGCAGCCGGCGCAGGTGACGTTCGGAGGGCCGCTGAACCTGCAGCAGGCTTCGAAGCCGCTTCCCGACCCGGAGTTTGACGTGCTGCGGATCAAAGTGAAGAAGGTGCGGAACGCGGGGGTGTTCGCAGCCGAAGTGACGGGCATCACCGCGCCGGACAAGATCACCTGCGCGAACGCTTATTGGACGGTGAACCAATGGGCGGGGTATGACTGCAGCATCGTGGGCGCGGACATGGGCCTGGATATCTGCCCCAATTGGAGTTTCCGGGTAGTGTCGAACACATCCGACACGCTGACAATCGACGTGGCGTCATACGCCCCGGCGGCGAACGTGATGAGCTTCGGCCAAGGGGAGCGCTACCTGCTGGTGATGCGCACGAAGCCGACGGCGGTGACGGCGGACACGATCACGGAGCCGAACTTCGACAACTCGCTGAATGTCGAAGGTCCCGTTTACATCAGCGGAACGAGCAACGCGAGTCCGATCGTGGTGACGGCGGCGGGGCACGGCTACGCAACCGGGAACCGGGTTCGAATCGATTACGTGACGGGGAACACGGCGGCGAACGGGGTGTGGACGATCACGGTTGTGGATGCGAACACATTCAGCCTGAACGGATCGGCGGGCAATGGCGCGCACGCCGGCGGGGGGACGGCGCGGCGATTCACGGGGGGCCTGAATGCGAAAGAGGCTCGGGGCAAGCTGCTGCGGATTCTGACTGGCAAAGGACGGGGGCACGTCTACAAGATCGCGAGCAACACGGCCACGACGTTGACGATCGAGGGCACGTGGGTGGAGGCGCCGGACGCGACGAGCCGGTTTATCACGGAAGAACCGGAATGGCTGAAGGTGGTAGATACGTCGCCGGTGAACGTGGCGGCGTGGACGCCCAGCCTGATACCCGAGTACTCCGTGGATCTGGCGGGCCACAGCCGGGAGGCTTTGCTGTGCACGCTGATCCCGGTGGATGGCGGTGGAAATGAAGCGGTGGAGGTCGCCAGCCCGGTGCAGGATTTTTTCCTGTGGCGAGATCTGGGCGAGCCGGAGACGGAGTTTCAGAGCCAGATCAATCTTGTAGTTCAAGGGACGCTGGCGATCGCGAGCGATGTGGCTTCGCGAATTTCGCTGAACCGCGGCACGCCGGCGGTAAAGGTGAAGGCGGAGGTGAAGCAGGCACCCACTGGCGCCGGGCTGAGCGTGAAGATTCTGCTGGGCACGGCGGATTGGCTGACGCTGACGATCGCGGCCGGAGCAACGAGCGTCACGGCGAGCGCCACGGAGCTTGCTTCAGCGCCGGCGATCCCGGCGAACCAGAACATCCGGCTGGACGTCACCGCAGTGGGTACGACGTTTCCTGGGGCCGATCTTTCGGTGAGTATCTACCTGTGACCAGGCGAGCGCTGTTTCTGATGCCGGTCGCGTTGCCGGCCGCAAAAGAGGGGAAACTCGCGCCGGCGACCGACGAGGAGGCGCTGAACCGCTTCGCGCTCGCCTACAACGCATACGTGACCGCGCTGCGGGAGGGCATTGTGGATCTGCGTCTCTGGCGGCGAACGGCAGAATTCTGGGAGCGTTTGAAGTAGGGTGGCAGCGGAGACGATCCACAAGCTGCAGCCGGATCGCACAATGCATCTGCGGGGGTTCGACCGCAGGGGCGCGGCGGCGGCGCTTTGCGAGGCGAGCGCGAGCGGCTTCAAGGTGTACGGGGTATTCCGGGACCAGGCGGACTTCTGCGTCCTGATGTTGTGGGACGCGGATAACTATTTCGAGCACACCCGGATGCGTTACCTGCCGGACTTTGACTTCAGCGGGATGGTGCTGACGTTCGATGTCGGCTACGACGGACTGCAGCCGCTGGACTCGCCGAAGTTCAACTGGATCGACTGGGCGACGCTGGACGCGGTGCGGGGCGACGGCACGACGGGGCAGGTGAAGCTGTGGGACCACGCGTCACTGCAGGCGGGAACCTTCGCGGTGGCCAGCGGAACGATCACGGTGGTGGACAACGGCCTGCAGGCGTACGACCGCGTGACGCTGTGGCTGCAGAACATCGCCTTCGACTACATCGTGCCGGATCCGGCCACCGGGGTTACGGCGACCTCGGTGGCGGAAGCGCTGCGCGACCAAGTGAACCAGGCGAACTGGCCGGCGCTGGGGCCGACCCTGGCGGTGATGGCATCGACGGCAGGCGCGGCGATCACGCTGAAGGCAGCCCGCTGGGGCAAGGTGGACATCTCGGGAACGGCGGTGAGCTGGCGGTCCGGGGAGAAGTTTACCGGGATCGGGGCGGGATCGACGATCTACATCAACGGTACGGCGTACACAGTGTCGGGCGTTGGAAGTCCGACCGCGCTGACGCTGACGGCGAGCGCGGGCACCCAGACGGACGTGAAGTACCTGGCTGAGCGCGGCGGGTACGACGGCAACTTCGTGACTCTGTATGGGCTATGGAAGAACGACAACCTGAAGTTCAGCGCGGGGAGCTTGAAGCTGGCGGGCGGATCGAGCGACGTCACGTGGCGCGTGACGATCGACTTCACGGCGCGCGGCATCGATGCGCTGCGCCAGGCGTGGCTGACGTTTGCGCCGAAGCTGGCGGATGGCGCCGCGTACGCGGACACGGAATGGACGGCGACGTTCACGAACTGGGGTGTGAGCGATCCCAACGGGAAACGGGTTCTGAAGGTGGCTGGGCCGGGGTCGGTAACCGTCGGCAGCCGCGACGCGTGGACGGCGTTCGCTGGTACTGGGTGGTCGGAAGAAGCGGGGTTTTACTTCCGCGGTTTCGCGCGGCGTTCGAAGACCGCGAACGATCGGGTGACCGTCGAGTACCACTGCCAGCACACGCACGATCTCTGGATCGGCACGAGTCTCTATTCGGATCGGGGCGAAGCCGGCGTCCGGCTGGACGGCGACGCGGAGACGAACCTGGATTGCTACCTGGCGGCGGAGCCGGCCGTCGTTACGCGGAGGCGGGTGCGGAGCGGCGTGGCCGCGGGGCGGCACGTGGTGGAGCTGCGGGTAAAGGGCACCAAGAATGCGGCTTCGGCGGACGCGTGGGTGTATTTCGATCACATGGTGGCGGCGAATGCCGGGGACGTGCCGGATCCGCCGGAAACGTATACGAACGTGACCGCGGCCATCGATTACGACACCGATCACACGTATAAGCTGGCTCCGGCGCGCCTGGTGTGGAACCTGGAGAGGCTGGGGCTGCACGGCCAGGTGAATGAGTACGTCGGGGTTTTCTGGTGGAACCAGCGGAAGCGGGTGGGAGGAACGTGGAAAACGTGGACGGTGACGTTCGGGGGCACGTGGGCCGACGGTGACGCGGTGTTTGTCGCGATCGGCGGCACGACGCTGGGGAAGAGTGTATTCCCAGCGGATACGGTGGACAGCATAGCCGCGCACTTCGTGTACTTCATCAACGAGACGTTCGTTGGCGTGTGGGCGGAGAAGACGGGGGCCGGGGAGTTGAAAGTGCACGCGCGGACGCCCGTGTGGAGCTTCACCAGGAGCACCTCGAAGGTGTCGGCCGCGGGCACGATTACGGAGAGCGGCGATCTGAGCGCGGGAGTGGAGGGGGTTTGGCAGATCGACGACGCCGCTTCGAATCCGATCAACTTCCCGGCGCGAAAGTGGCACAGCGACCTGTACGCGATCCTGGCCGCGAAGGGATGGAGCGCGGCGGCGGCTTATTCGATGGAGCTGGTGGATCCGCCAGACGATCCCGCGATCGGGAAGGTGTTCGCCGCCCGCTACTACGATGGGACGCGGGTGGAGACGGACGTCGGTTTTGCAGCGCTGAAGAGCACGCACTGCAGCTTTGTGGAGGACGTGACGGAGTTCCAGAAGGCGGTGTACAAGGAAACGGCGAAGCTGATGAGCGATGCCGGGCTGACGCCGTGGCTGCAGTTCGGAGAGTTCGTGTGGTGGTTCTTCTCTTCGAAGACTATGGGGGTGACGGGGCTGAGCGGGACGGAGATCACTACGAGCCCGGATCACGGCTTTGCAACCGGGGACGTGGTGGTGATCGCGGGAACGCGGACGCTGGACGGCACGCGGACGGTGACGGTGACGGCGTCGAACAAGTTCACGGTAAGCGGCAGTGCGGCGGGAAGCTGGACCGGGAGCGGCCAGGTGCGGGGCGGCTCGATGGGCTTCTACGACGATGACACCAAGGCGGCGGCGCAGGCGTATTTCGGGCGGGCGCTGGCGAAGTTCACTTCGCAGGATCAGGATCCGGACGCGGTGAACGGCGGCGCGGACGCGAATTGGTTGCGGGGCCGGATCAAGGCGCATGTCGACTCGATCCGGGCGAACGTCCTGGCGGCGTATCCCACGGCGAAATTCGAGCTGCTGTTTCCCTACGATGTCGCCCATCCGGACGTCTACCACACGCTGGAGCTGCCGTACCCACAGGGTGGCAGGTTGAACCGGCGGGTGAGCATGCCATTGGAATACGAGGCGAAGGCCGGAAGCGGCCTGGATCGGCTGAAGATGGAGGCGCTGAGCTGGGGCTCGTTTTATCGGAACGGCGCGCGATCGCTGGAGGCGATCCGGTTCCCGTTTGCCGTTGGGAGCTGGGCAAAAGCGGACATCGGGTACCTGGTTCCGTTGTTCAACGGAGGCTGTCCCTGGCCAGCGGAGTACCTGGCGGCGGTGAATCAAGGGGTTCCGCACATTGTGTTCTGGGCCTTTGACCACATTTGCCTGCTGAGCTGGCCACTGCCGCTTCCGAAGAACCAGGCGGCGGCGCGGATGGTATGAACCTTATGCGAAAGATAGCGATGTTGGCGTTGATCCCTCTGTGCGCGGAGGCGACGCGGATTCAAGACACGGTCTATGACGCTCGGGGGCAGCGAGCGAACGGGACGTGCGTGATCGGGTGGCCGGGCTTCATTACGGCGGGCGGGAAGGCGGTAGCCGGCGGCACGCGGCAGCAGCGGATTCGTAACGGCGTACTCGACGTTGTTCTGGAGCCGACGATTGGAGCTTCGCCGGGAAACGTCGTGTACACGGTGCGGTGCCTGTGGGTGGACGGCCGGCCAGCGGCGGAGGAGTACTGGGCGGTGATCGACAGTGCGCATCCGCTAACCATGGCGGGCGTGCGAGTGCCGGCACCCGCTGTTGGGGCGGCGCCTGGAACGTCGGTGGGGATCAACCAGGTGACCGGGTTGCAAGCGCAACTGGATGGGAGAGTACAGAAAGCGGCCACCTACGCACCAATGCGGGCAGCGGTGATCGACGCGGCGGGGAACCTTTCGGGCGCGGCCGGCGTTGCCGGGGACTGCGTGAGGGTGGACGGCAGCTCCGCGCCCTGCGGCGGCGGCGGCGGGGGAACCGCCGGTAGTTTTGTGGATGCAGAAGTGCCGGCAGGGGTGATCGACGGGGCGAACAACACGTTCACGCTATCGCGCACACCGTCGCCATTCGCGAGTCTGCGGGTCTATCGGAACGGAATGCGCCTGAAGCTCGGGTTGGACTTCGTTCTAAGCGGGGTGACGATCACGTTCGTGGCGGAGGTGCGGCCGCAGCCGGGAGACATTCTTCTGGCGGATTACCGCTACTGAGCGCGGCGGGCCCGAAGCTCGACGATGAGCCTCTCCACGATGGCCAGGTCCTCGACGGACATAGCGGGCATGGGATCGGCCAGGAGTTCGAGGAAGAGCTCGGCGGCGAGAAGTTCGTGCTCCGGGATGAGGTCGACCAGCTCGTGGAGGCGAGCGCGTTTCATGCAGTGTCCTCCGCTTTCTGTTGTACCTTTTCGGCGGGGTGAGGGAAAGGAATAACGAGCGCGCCGGAGCGGGGCTCGGGTTCGGGGATGATGACGACGGCGTAGCGGGTGGGCCCGACGCGGATGTAGATGCGCTCGCCGGTTTCTTTTGCCATGCGTCCAGCATGGAGGACTGCCGGGGCGGCGAAAACCGCACGATGGGACTACTCAGAGAAGCGAGATCCGCGGCAAGGGTGCGGCCGGAGGAGGATACTCCGTGCGGCAGTGCGGACAAACAAGGGCCTTCCAGGAGATCAGCTTCTGGCAGCGGCACGTGCGACCCACGGCGAAGTAGACAATGACGAGGCCCAGAATCGGCAGCAGCGTTCCACCGAAGAACCAAGGGAACGGGTTCTTTCCGCGGGACGCCGCCAGCAGACCGGTGGCCATGCCGATCAAGACCATGACGGCCAATACTTGTGGCACGGATTGCTCCCGTCTGGCCTTCTCGACCCGGTCGGACTCGATCCGGGCTACCTCACGCTGGCTTTCCTCGAGCTGGCGTTGCAAGTGCCGGAGGTGGGCTCCCCTTTTGAGGGTCTCTTCCTCGGCGGCAAGCGAGGCAGTAAGGAGCCACAACGCAAGCAGCGGGCGATGCATAACCCAAGTAGTGGGGAACCGAGGGCGAATCTCTCAGTCAGATTTTTCCTGGCGTTTCGTCCACCGGGCTGCGGCCGCTTTGCGAGCGATGTCCACGCGTTGCTCGCGGGTCAGCTTTGCGGATCGCGCCTGCCCCCCCTTACTCGCTATGTCGCTCGCAAGATCCTGTGCCTTCTGAAGGTTCTTCGCGCGCGCAATGCCCCCAAGCTTTCCGGTCTCGGCCAAACTGGGACCTTTCTCCGCTCGTAGCTTGCCCAACCTGACGGCCGCTGGGTTCTTTCTGGGCATGGGCTTGAGTTTATACCACCGCTACTTGCAGTAACCACCGGGTGAACGAGCTAAGAAAGTTCTTAGTCCGGTTGTGTGTCTTTATGCTTGCTTACCAGCGGTGCTACAGGGTATGCTCGAACTCGTGAACATCGCACGCGGGCGTTAACCGTCGAGAGGAACTGAAGCATGGGAAACATAGCGGTAGTGCCGCGGAACCCGGAGAGCATTCGGGCGGCGGCAAGGCAGTTGGCAGGAAGGACAAGGAGAGAGTTCGGGGAGCGCGTGCCGTGGTTGTCGCGCGCGGGACTGGCGCAGGTGCAGTCCGTTTTGGAGGGTGAGTACGAGGCGGCGATCGCGGCAAGCGGAGCGTTCTGCCTGCACTGCGGCTGCGGTGATGTCGAGTTCGTGGAGCGCACGGCGCGGAGCGGAGTGTGGGTTGATGGCTCCGCGGAGATGGTGTTCGAGGCGGGGTACTGCTGCGGGCAATGCGGGGCGTTTGAGGACGGGGTAGGCGGTCCGCCCACCCTGGAGCAACTGCTGGACTGGAGCCTGCGGCTGGTGAGAAAGGAGGCTGCGTAAGATGGCGCGACCAAAATTGAGTCCGGATATCAATGTCGACTACGAGCTGACGCTGCGCTTCGCGAGCGGCATGCTGGTGGAAGGCCGTTACGGGAACCAGAAGATGTTTACCGTGGCGGATCACTTGGGAAGTGAATTCGTGCTGTACCTGCCTGTTGAGGTGGGTGACAGGATCGAGGCGCTGCAACTCCGCGCGGGAGAGCCGTTCCGCTTGATGAAGCGGGAGGTAAAGGAGAGGGGCCGGCGCACGGTCGAGTGGGTGATCGGGCGCGTGGATCCGGCGGGAGTCGTTTCGGCGCGACAGACGGCGGTGGGGCCACCGTCTGCCGCGGTTTCCCAGCAGCACGTTGAGGCGCCGCCGAGAGAACAGCAAACCAAGGCTAGCATGGTGATCCCGATCGAGATGGGCAGGCGCGCACAGGACGCGGCGGTGATGGCGGCGTGCCTGGCGTCCGCGATCGACGCGCTGCAGATCGCGCGCGATTATGGGAGCCAGCACGGATGGGATCTACCCTTCACCGAGGAAGACGTGCGTGCCGTTGCGGCGTCGCTGTTTATCCAGCGAAGCAGGGAGATCGAGGGCACGGCGCGCGCGGCTGCGGGAGGTGCGTCATGGCAGCGGTAGCAGAGATGGTTGTCGCGCACCCGCAGACGGAGATTGGGGAGGTTCTTTCTCCGAGTCAGGTTCGCACCTGGATGGACTGCCAGGCGCGGTGGATGTTCAAGTACTTGTGGCGGCTGCCGGATCCCAAGAACTCCAATCTCGCGACGGGGATCGCGGTACACCATGCGCTGGGCGCCAACTTCGCGCAGAAGGTCGAGAGCCGGCGCGATCTGCCGGTGGAGGAGGTTGTAGCCGCATACCGCGAAGCGTGGGAAGCGGCGGCGGCCGAGACGGACTTTCGGGACGAAGAGTCGCCCGAAGAACTGCGGTCGAAGGGAGAGGAGCTGGTGCGGCTGTACATGCGGGATGGGGCTCCGCGTGTACAGCCGGTCGCGGCTGAGACCAGCGCGCCCGCGTCGGCGCTGATCGGCGGGGTGCGGGTGAACCTGCGGCTGGACGTTCTCGAGGCTGATGGGACCCTGATCGAGATCAAGACGGCCGCGAAGTCGCCGCGGGCGATCGAGGGTGCGCATGCAATACAGCTCGCAGCACAGGTACTCTGCACGCCAGGCGCGACCGGGAAAGTGCGGGTGGACACCCTGGTGAAGAACAAGATGCCCCTGCTTGTGCCGCTGGAAATTGAGATGAAGCAGCAGGAGCTGCTTGCTCCGGAGGTTCTCTACCCGCTGGCGCAGGCCGGGATGCGGAGCGGGCACTACATGCCCAATCGCACTTCGATGCTTTGCAGCCGGCGAAACTGCGCTTTCTGGCGCGCTTGTGAAGACGAATTCGGCGGACGGGTGGAGGAGTCATAAATGCGAATACTTCTGAAACTCAAGCGGCTGTGGAAGGCGCCGGACTTCGGGGAGCGGTTGCGCGCGCTGGATGCCGAGTGGAAGTTGGAGCAACGTCAGGTTGCCGCGCCGGCGATCGAAGACGAGGAGATCCGCATCGCGATGTTGGACGGGATGTTGGTCGTAAGCGGGGGCGGCGTTGTCCGCTTTTTTCATGTCCGCGGGGTCGGGGGCTGCTTATGATCCGGGCACGAAGAGGGGGGGTACTCACGGCGAGGGAACGAGAAGTGGCCGACCTTGCTGCAGCCGGGCTGGCGGTCAAGGAAATCGCCGCGCGCCTGGACATCAGCTACTTCACCGTGAAGGCGCACATGCGCTCGATCTACGACAAGCTGGGCATTCACGACCGTGTCCGATTAGCGATCGTATTTCTGCGCGCCGGCGAAGAAGAACCGGAGGCCGCGGCATGAACCACACACAAGGAAAGTGGTCCGCCGTGATGGCTGAACGAGGCAAGCTGGGTAAACCGGAGACGATGCGGCCGATCTGGTTGGTTCACCAGATCCACGCCGAGAACCGGCCGCAACCGATCATCTGCGAGCTACCGGAGGAGGCGGACATCCCGACGGCGGAGCGTAGGGCTAACGCACACCTCATTGCGGCGGCGCCGGACCTCTACGAGGCGGCTCAGGCGGCGCTGCTTGTTCTCGGCGGCGTAAACGTCTACTGGTCGACGAACCAGTGGGCGGAGCTTTCCGCGGCGGCTACCTATGCTAGTTTCAAGCTGCGCCACGCCCTATCCGACGCCGAGGCGCCGGAATGAAAGTAACCCGCATCATCGAACGCGAGACCGACTGCAAGGAGCGCGGCCTGCCCATCATGATCGAAGTTCACGCGCGGGAGTTGGTTGTTCGCCTCAAGGGCCAACGCCAGCGCTACTCCGTGAGCTACGCCGGCATTTACTGGATGGGGGCGAAAGCCGAGGCTGAACGGGCCCGGAAGGAAGGGCGAACCTCGCCAGGGAGGAGGTCGTGAGGCGAACTCGGCGGAGTCCGGAGGACTGGGACCATCGTTGGGAGACCAGCCAGTTGGACTTGCAGGAAAGAGTCCGATTGCTGGAGGAGGCGCTGGTCGAGCACAGCCGGATACTCTCCGCACTTTGCGCGCAAGGGGGAAAGACGCTTGCGCGCCTGGTCCAGGCGGAAGCCCATGGAATTGCAGGTGCGCCGGCGAAAAACCGGAGTCTCCGCCGGTGATTCACAACCGCGCCGGCTAACGCATGGTGTGTGGAGTCTTAATCTTCCACCGCCCACGGCTGCCGGCGCGATCATCCAACCGCTCACAATGCCACCTGTGGGGTCTCGAAGATCGCTCGTAAGTCGCTGATCCCGTGTCTTACCGGGTCTTCGAACCGCCCAGAATAAGTAAATTGAGCGGTTGGGAGGCTCTTTGGAAATCAATAACTTGCAAGTGCTGAGCGAGGAGGATTTACAGCGGCTGGCCGCTAGAATTGCCGGCCAGTTGGAGATCGCCAAGAAGGCGAACGCAGGCCAAAGCCGCGTTAGACCAGCGTCCGCTCGGCGGCGAAAACCGGCAGCAATCCCGCAGTTCCTGACGGCCGAGGAGACGTCTGCCTTTTTTGCTGCAGTCTCCTCGGGGCGCAATCCACGGGACCTGGCACTTTTTGAAGTAGCCTATCATCGGGGCCTCCGCGCGAGCGAAGTGGGTTTACTTCGGCTTGAGCATCTCCGACTCACGCACCGGCGGCTTTATATCACCCGAGTCAAGGGCGGCAGGTCTGGGGAATTTCCACTGACGGACAGAGAAATTCGCGCGTTGCGGGCCTGGCTCAAGGTGCGCGGGGCGGCACCGGGTCCGCTTTTCCCCTCCAGAAATTCCAGGCCCATCAGCCGGCGGCGCCTCGACGAACTGATCAAACGGTACGGCGCCGCGGCGCAGCTCCCCGAGTTCAAGAGGCACTTCCACTGCTTGCGCCATAGTTGCGCGACGGATCTTGTGGAACGCGACATCGACATCGTATTGATCCAAGATCATCTGGGACACGCAGACATCCGGAACACGCAGATTTACGCTCGGGTGTCGGACCGCAAGCGGCGTCAGACCGGAGAACTACTCAAAGACTGGTGACACCTCTACTCCTACTCCGTTTGTTCGTCGATCAAAAATAGTCCGGATGATCGACGCGACTTTTTTAGTCGAAATCTGACGATATTAACGGCAACCGCCGTGCAGCAAGACGACAGAATACGCCTACCTCGCAGCGCTTCCCGAGGGCAACAGTGCTTTGTGAAGCTGCTGAGAGATGTCGACCGCCGCGCCCGCAGCGGTTTCGACTACCACGGGTGCTTCCTGCGACCAGGGTCTATCGTTGGATACAAGGATCTGCATCCTTCCCCGGATTATCCGGAGACTGCGGTGCTGCTGGAGTACGCCGGCGCGCCGCGGGCCAACTCTGGATGGCGGCGACACTCGCAGGGTGATATTTGGCTGCTGTGGCGGCAGGAAGCAGATGGCTGGCTGGAAGTGGCTCGCGTCTGCACGCGAGCGGGCGAATGGGCGGAGTTGTTGAGGGACGCAGCGCGCCGAGCGTTGGAGGCTCCGACGGCATGCCCCAGCGAGGTTCGGTCGCGGATACGGGCTCTCATAGAAGCTGAGTTGGCGACCTTATCGGACGCCGAACAGTATTCCGTGGTTGCGCTGCTGCACGATGAGTTCGCTTCTCGGATGTCGGCAGGCAGGCAGGTCGGGTTCAAAGACGTACATACCTACCCACCAGGTCTTCGGGTCTTGAGGAAATAAAGAAGCGATTGCAAAAACCCACAGCGGGCTGTGGAGACTCGCCACGGTAGGCTGTGGGAAATCCGATTAGATTACCACAACGGAGACTGGTGTTTCCTGGGGTTAGCGGCCGATTTCTCACGGAGAGGTTCACTTTAGGGTTGCGTTCGCTGCCCCGGCACGTATACGATATCCGGCAGTGCCCCAGAAGAAGCCAGACCGCGAGAAGCTTGCGGCGGCCTCGCGCTCGGTGCGGAGCGGGATCGGTTCCCCGATTCTCTCCGCCGCGGGTGGTCGAGGTCGAAGCGAGTCCTTGAGCGCCGAGGAACTCTCACGCCAAGGTAGGCATGCGGTTCAAGTCCGCTGGCGGCGCCACCGCGAAAAGGTTCGGGAACAGATAGCGAATGCGTAGCATGCTACAGAGACGCAACGTCGAAGAACGCCTCAAGGTTCACGATAATATCTGTTATCGGAAATGAGGTCAGCCATGGAAATCATTCGTGTACATGCCCGCGAGATCCTGGATTCGCGCGGTAACCCCACTGTGGAAGCGGAGGTCACTCTCGCCGACGGCAGTTCTGGACGCGCCGCCGTCCCGTCGGGCGCCTCCACGGGCGAGCATGAGGCGGTGGAGCTTCGGGACGGCGATAAGTCACGCTATCTGGGCAAAGGCGTTTTGCGCGCCGTTCGCAATATTAACGAGAAGATCGAGCCCGAGATCGTGGGGCTGGATGCAACGCGGCAGGCGGAGTTGGACCGGCTGCTGATCGGGCTGGACGGGTCGGCCAATAAGTCCAGGCTGGGCGCGAACGCGATTCTCGCCGTTTCCATGGCGGTGGCACGCGCAGCGGCCGCATCCCAAGGTGCGCCCCTGTACCGCTATATGGGCGGGGTTTCGGCGTGCGTTCTGCCGGTACCGTTGATGAACATCCTGAACGGCGGTGCACACGCCGACAACTCCGTGGACCCGCAGGAGTTCATGGTGGTTCCGCACGCGGCGGCGAGTTTTGGCGAGGCGCTGCGCATGGGAGCCGAGATCTTCCACAACCTGAAATCGCTGCTAAAGAAGCGTGGTTATTCGACAAGTGTCGGCGATGAAGGCGGTTACGCGCCAAACCTGAAGTCGAATGAGGAAGCGCTGGAGGTGATTCTGGAGGCGATCGCGAAGTCCGGCTATACCCCCGGCGACCAGGTTTCGCTGGCCCTGGACTGCGCCGCCAGCGAGTTCTACGACAAGGCTAAGTCCACGTACGTCTTCAAGAAATCGGATGGGAGTGAAAGAAACGCCGATGAGATGGTGTCTTACTGGGCCGCATGGGTGAGGCAGTATCCTATTGTTTCCATTGAAGATGGTATGGCGGAAGACGACTGGTCCGGGTGGGACACGCTGACCCAGGCGCTGGGCGCGACCACGCAGTTAGTCGGCGACGATCTGTTTGTCACCAACACTGAGCGGCTCGGCGACGGCATTCGCAAAAGGATTGCCAACTCCATTCTGATCAAGGTTAATCAGATCGGAACCTTAACCGAAACGTTAGATGCGATGGCAATGGCGGCGAAGGCCGGCTACACCTCGATCGTGTCGCATCGTTCCGGCGAGACGGAGGACGCCTTCATTGCGGATCTGGCGGTGGCGACCAACGCGGGTCAGATCAAGACGGGCTCGGCATCGCGCACGGATCGGATGGCTAAGTACAACCAGTTGTTGCGCATCGAGGAAGAGTTGGGCAAGTCCGCGCGGTATGCCGGGCGCGAGGCGTTTCGCAGGCAGGCGGCTTCCCTGCCCGATATTCAGGGCCTCCCGCCTGCTTCGTAGCGGCGCAGAAACGTCGATAATCCAGCATCTTCCAGGGATTTCTTAATGCGTGACATCTCGGAACTGGATGGGATCGGCCCGATCAGGACCCGGAAGATGCGTTCATCCGGCCCGGGAGCCACAATAGCAGGAAAGCCCATGCGGCGCAGCCCTTCGCAGAACACCGCCCCAACACCGCGCTCCACGGCGGCCATCTGCAGGAAGACTTCGCCGGCCTGCGGCTCCCGGAATACAGGTTCTGCGAACAGAGCGGCATTAGCGGGTCTGGGTGCCGGCGCTGCAGGCGCGCCGCGGAGTAGGCCGGGACGAGCGTCCGGGGGCGCGAAGTCGATCCGCGGGGGTTCCACCGGCATGGACATGCGCCCGGCGACATAGAATACCGAAGCGGCGATCGCGATCAGAGTCAGCACGACGAAGGCGACGCTGGCCACCTGGGCCCGGCCCATGACGATCTCGAAGTCGGCGGCGGCGGAGGGTTCCGGCGTGGGATACGAGACTCCGGCGGTTTCCACCGTCGAGGGGACCTCGGGCCGGGTTTCCGTCTCAGGCTCGGTGAATAGCTGTTGCATGGCCTTGCTTAGGGTCTATCGGCCAAAAGACGGGGAAACTGTCGGCTGAAGCGCCCCCGATTTCCTTCATCACGACAGGCCGAGGTGAAACTCATTCAGGGGAGAGGGGTCGAACTGATAGCGTTGGTAGAGCTCTTTCGCTGCTTCATCCGAGGCATGCGTCAGAACGGCGCGGCTACCCATGACCCACGCCACTTCGTGCGCCGCGGCGGCCTGCTCGGCCGCTTTCCGCAACCCGACCCGCGAAACATCGAAACCGGTGACCTTCCACCCCTTGCGCGCCATGTGAATAGCATTGCGTCCCTGCCCCATGCCGGCATCCGGAGCCGCGCCGGGCTTCAGCTACTCAATGGCCTCCGCCAGCAATTGATTCGGTTGGGTGTTGAAGCGCGGCGTCTCCGCGTACACGCGATCATACAGTTCCGCTTCGTCGTAGGCGACGATCAAGCGTTCGGCGGCGAGAGCCTCTGCCCCGTCCTTCCGCAGCTTCGCTTCGTAGCCGCGCAGAGCATCCTCCCAGTGCAGGCTCGCGTTGGCGGGCAGGTTCTTCCAGCGCTGGAAGGCTTCAAGCGCGGCGCTGCCGGATTGTGCCGCGCACAGCCCCGCCAGGATGGTCTCGATCGCGCAGCACCACAAAGTGTACCGAATCACGCTCTCATAATAGCCCCGGAAACCGCGCGCGGCGGGACGGGGACCTGATACGATCCCAAGCATGGCGAAATCGAAATCCGCGCTGATCAAGGTCATGTGCCCCTGCTGCCAGGCCGAGCTCGAAATCGACCCCGCCCTGAGCGCGGTGATCCATCACAAAGCGCACGAGAAACCGCGCGAGATGTCGGACCTGGAGGAAGCCATGGAACGCCAGAAGGGCGAAGCCCAAAAGCGCGAGGACGCTTTCCGGAAGTCCGTGGCGGATCATGAATCCCGCCAGACGGTGCTGGACCGGAAGTTTGAAGAGTTGCTCCGCAAGGCCAAGGAAGAGCCGGATTCGCTGCCCTTGCCCAAGCGGGATATCGATTTTGACTGATTCCAACATGAGACTTTACGAAAACTTGCGATTCCGGGTCATCCCGGAACGCGCGATTGCGTCTCTACCTGCAATGCGGATCACGATTGCCTTACTCGCTCTTCCCCTTGTGGCGGCCCCCAGGCCGACCTTCACCGAGGATGTCGCGCCCATCGTCTTCTCCAAGTGCGCCGCCTGCCATCGCCCGGGCGAGGCAGCGCCGTTTGCGCTGCTCAGCTACGACGATGTGAAAAAACGCGGGCCGATGCTGGCCGGCGTCACCAAGGCGCGCCTGATGCCGCCCTGGCATGCCGACGAAGGCTGGGCGAAGTTCCGCGACGAACGCCGCCTGAGCGAGGCGGAAATCGCCACTTTCCAGAATTGGGTGAAGTCCGGGATGCCGGAAGGTCCGCAATCCAAGCTGCCGAAGCTACCCGAGTTCCCGCGGGGCTGGCAGCTCGGCAAGCCCGACCTGGTGTTGACCATGGAGCGCGGCTTCGAAGTTCCCGCCGACGGTCCGGACATCTATCGCAATTTCGTGCTGAAGCTGAATCTGCCCGAAGACAAATGGGTGAAAGCGATCGAACTGCGGCCGTCCGCCCGCGCGGTGGTTCATCACGTCCTCTATTTTCTGGACAACACCGGCGCCGCGCGGCGCAAGGACGGGGCGGACGGCAAGCCCGGGTTCGGCGGGATGACCGCGGGCGTGGCGCGCGGCGGATCCCTGGGCGGATGGGCCGTCGGCGCCAGCCCACGCCGCCTGCCGGAAGACCTCGCTCTGCCCCTGCCCCAGGGGTCCGACATCGTACTGCAAAGCCATTTCCATCCGACCGGCAAGATGGAAACGGAGCAGACCACCATCGGACTCTACTTCGCCGACAAGCCGCCCTCGCGCACCTTGACCGGAGTCCAGGTCCCGGCGCTGTTCGGCTTTGGAGCGGGCATCGACATCCCGGCCGGAGAGGCCGATTACCGCATCCGCGATTCCTTCACCCTGCCCGTGGATGTCGATGTGTTCGGCGCCGGCGCGCATGCGCACTACCTCGCCAAGACGATGCGCCTGACGGCCACGCTGCCCGACGGGACCTCGAAGGCGGTGCTCGGCATCAACGATTGGGATTTCGCCTGGCAGGATCAGTACTATTTCGAGCAGCCCTTCCGCCTGCCCAAAGGCGCCCGCGTGGACGTCGAAATCCGTTACGACAACTCCACCGCCAATCCGCGCAACCCACAGAACCCGCCGCAGCGCGTCCAGTGGGGCGAGGGGTCTTTTGACGAGATGGGATCGATGTCCCTGATTGCCGTTCCGGCCCGCGAGTCCGACCTCGCCGAACTCCGCGAGGCGCTGCAGAAGCATCGCCAGGCCGCCATCAGCGGGCGCATACGGCAAGGCGTCGGCCAGTTGCTCCGCTGATCCCCGATCGCCAAAAGGGGGCGCGGCCCGCGGCCGGTACGGGCGAAGGAACCGCAAAAAGACCTGCTTTCACAAGTTCAGACGCAATCTTGTGATCTCGTCTATAATCGTTAAGTTCATGCTGGAAGCATTCGGCTTGTCCGACCCAGGTTGTGTTCGGACTAACAACGAAGACTATTATCTGCTGGCGCCCACCATCGGCCTCTATGTCGTGGCCGATGGGATGGGCGGCGCGCAGGCGGGCGAGCACGCATCCCGGCTGGCGGCGGAAACCGTGTGGGAGATTCTCTACCACTCGCCCGTTCGCGATCATGAAACCCTTCTGAGAGCGTTTGAAGAAGCGAACACCCGCGTGATGGACGCCGCGGCCGGCGACCCCAGCCTGGAAGGCATGGGCACCACCCTGGTGGCGGCGCTGGAAGTGGGCGACGAAATCTACCTGGCCAGCGTGGGCGACAGCCGCGCCTATGTCTTCGAGCATAACCGGCTGTTCCCCGTCACCGAGGATCAGACCTGGGTAAACGAAGTGGGCCGCCGCCTGGGAATGGACGAGGAATCGCTGCGCAATCATCCGATGCGGCACGTGCTTACCATGGCCATTGGCGTCAGCCCCCAGCTTCGCGTGCTCAGCTATAAGCTGAAGCCGGCCGCTGGAATGCAACTGCTGATGTGCAGCGACGGCCTGCATGGCGTCGCCGCCGAGGACGACCTGGTCCGCGCCCTCTCCTCGGATGGGCCGCTGGAAGAGAAGTGCCAGAGCATGGTGACGGCGGCTCGCGAAGCCGGCGGACCGGACAACATCACGGCTGTGCTGCTGCAGGCCGCCAACTCCCGGTACCCGGCCGTTCCGGTGACCACCGAGATCCCCAACCCCGAAATCGAGTAGTCGCCGGATCCTTTCCGATATTCCTTTCCGGAAGCTGAGAATATCCCGGCCCGAAACGCACGATATAGTGTGCGACCTGCATTCTGTATCGTTCTGGGCGCCGGCCTTCTGACGCCGGTACTTGCTGGGGATCCCGCGATCCTGCGGATCCGTGTTCTGGAGGGCGAAGGCGTCGTCTACGCCACCGGCTCGCGCGCGGCCCGCGGCCTCACCGTGCAGGTAAACGATGAAACGGGACGTCCCGTGGAAATGGCCACGGTCAGTTTCCGCCTGCCCGATGACGGACCCAGCGGAACGTTTGTGAATAAAGGCAGAACCGAAATCCTGACCACGCGCGCCGATGGCCGCGCCGCCGTGTGGGGCATGCAATGGAACCGGACTCCCGGTCCCGTGGTGGTTCGAGTGACGGCGGTGAAAGGCAAGACTCGCGCCGGATTGATGGCCACGGTCTTTCTCAGCGATGCCGTTCCGCGCTCCAGCGAACCGTCCGCTGTCTCCGGCAGGCGCAGCCGCAAATGGCTGTGGATCGGCCTCGCGGCCGCCGCCGGGGGAGGCTTGTTCGCGGCAACCTCCATGGGCCGGAGCACGCCCGGACCCACGCCGCCCGCAGCCGGCATTCGAATTGGGCAACCCTCGGTGAGCCTCGGCCGCCCTTGAAGGATCCTACCCATGCGATCGATTCTGATATTCGTTTTCAGCGTTCAGGCATTCCCGCAGGAGTTGCCGCGCATCGGCTGGTACGCCGACCTCGCGGGCGACATCCGCGCCCTAAGCGGCGTGTCCGGCAGTTTCCTGCCCGGAGCGGTGGAGTTATCCGGCGCGCGCTCTCTCACGGCCTCGGACGTCCTCGCGATT
Organism: Bryobacteraceae bacterium; assembly: GCA_019748195.1. Taxonomy (GTDB): domain Bacteria; phylum Acidobacteriota; class Terriglobia; order Bryobacterales; family Bryobacteraceae; genus JAIEPW01. Next base: position 208,708 of record JAIEPW010000016.1, on the reverse strand, counting down.
GCCAGCGTCGAGGGCGGATTGGTGGCGATAGAACGAGGCCGCGAGCTCGCCTTCCTCGCAGGCGCGGGTCTGGTTGCCGTGCACGGTAACCGGGCGATCGCCTGGCTGGCCGAACGCGGCGCCTGGGCCATGTATGCCGACGGTGACTGGCGGATGGTAACCTACGCTGCTCCGCCGCCCGGCATCGAACGGCTGGCCTGGGACGGCGGCGGCGCCTATCACGCGGCCACGCGCGACCGCCTGCTCGAAATCCGCCTCCAGGACGGCGCGATTCTCGAATCCCGCGATCTCGATGCAGCTCCCCTCGCGATTCTGGATGGAGGCGGCGTGGTTCTGGCCGAAGCTTCCGAACTGCGGATCTCGCTCCGCGGCGGGAGCGAGCAGCGCGTCGCACTTGGATCGAGTCCGGTGCGCGTGGATTCCATCAACCGGGAGTGGCTTTGCATTCGCCTGGCCGACGAACGTCTGCAACTGGTCCGGCTGAGGCCGCCGGTCGCGCGAATCTTCGAATTGCCGGCGACCCCGGCCGGGGAGGTGCCGCGATGAAGTGGATCGCCGCTATTCTCCTCCCGGCATGCGCCTTCGCCCAACTGCAGCTCGCGACGCTCGAAGGCACGCAGGAACGTTCGGTGGGCGGGACCCTCGCCCTGGGTTCCGTTGCCGCGGGCGATGTCCGCGAGACGCGGTTTCGCGTCCGCAACACGGGCGTCGCCGCGGTGAACTGGACCACTCTGCGGGTCGGGGGGGACCGCTTCGCGCTCGGAAACATCCCGACCCTGCCTTATGTCATCGCGCCTGGGTCTTTTGCCGACTTCAGCGTCCGTTTCTCCCCCGCCCTGCCGGGATCCTACAGCGCCAGCCTGCAGGTAAACACGATCAACGTTGTCCTGCTGGCTTCCTCGCAGGCGGCGGCCGCGATCGCCGTCCGCGAGAACGACGCGCGCCGCGTGCTGACCTCCGGCGATTCCGTAGCGTTCCCCCGCATTGTTCGCGGCGGTATCGCGGCCCGCGTTTTTGAGCTCGGCAACCCAGGCGCGTCGGCGGTTGCGGTGAACTCCGCGCAGGTGTCCGGATCGCATTTCCGCATGGCTGCTCCCCTGCCGCCTCTCACGCTCGCTCCGGGCGAGTGGCGCAGCTTCGAGGTCCAGTATGTTCCTTCCGCGTCCGGCAATCACGCCGGACAACTGCTGGTGGACGGCCGGGCGATCGCCCTTACCGGATCCGCGTCCGAGCCGCCGCCGCCGCGCATGACCATCGTAGTGGACGCGGCGGGCGCGGCCAGCGGCCAGCAGCGCCGCGCCTCCATCCGTTTCGACGCACCCGCGGAAACCGACGGCGCCGGGACGCTGGAACTCTCCTTCCGCCCGGCGACGGCGCAATTCCCCGACGATCCCGCCATCCGCTTCACCACCACGGGATCGCGCCGCGCCAGTTTTCAATATTCGCGCGGCGACACCGGCGCCCGCTTCGGAACGCAGGGCGAGATCACCTTCCAGACCGGCACCACCGCCGGCGCCATCGAGTTCAGAGTGACCGGATCGACGGCCACCGCGTTGGAGCTGCAGGTGGCCATGGCCCCGGCAATGGTATCGCTGGACTCCGCGCGCGCGTCGCGGCGTCTCAACGACCTGGATATCCAGTTCTCGGGGTTCGACAACACCTACTCGGCCGGGCGCTTTGCCTTTACCTTCTTCGATCGCCAGGGCAACCGCCTGAGCGGCGCCATCCAACATGACGCCACCTCCGATTTCCGAGGCTACTTCCAGCAGTTCCAGCGCGAGATCGGCAGCGCTTTTCTGGTGCGGATCACCTTCCCGGTCTCGGGAGACGCCGCGCAGATCGGCAGCGTCGATGTGGAAATCGCCAACGCCGCGGGAACGCGCATCGAGCGGCTCAGCTTCCCCTGATCAGGCGCGCAACAGGCCGTTGCGCTCCAGCAGCGCTTTCGGATCGGGATCGCGTCCCATGAAGGATCGATACAACTCGGCCGGATCTTCGCTGTCGCCCCGCGCCAGGATTCGATCGCGGAACTCGGAGCCGGTTCGCCCGCTGAAAATCCCTTCGGCCCGGAAGCGCGTGAACGCGTCCGCCTCCAGCACCTCGGCCCACTTGTACGAGTAGTATCCCGCTCCGTACGCCACCGGAGCCGAAAACAGGTGCGTGAAGCCGGTGATCATCGAATGGTCCTCGGGCAGTCTTGCCGCGGAGAAGTCTTGGAGGATGGCCCGCGAGTACCCGACCACGTCCCCGTCCCGCGCCGGATCGTAACGCCGGTGCAGCGACAGATCCACGAAAGCGAATCCCAACTGCCGCATCTGCGCGTTGGCGGAGCGGAAGTTGCGGGCGTTGCGCATTCGCTGAAACAGCTCGTCCGGAATCGCCTCGCCCGTCTCGTAATGGCGCGCGAACAGGTCCAGCGATTCCCGCTCCCAACACCAGTTCTCCATGATCTGCGACGGCAGCTCCACGAAGTCCCACGCGACGTTGGTTCCGGCCAGGCTGCGGACCTCCACCCGGCTCAGGCAGTGATGCAGCAGGTGCCCGAACTCATGAAAGATCGTTTCCACCTCCCGATGGGTCAGCAGCGCCGGCTTGCCGTCCACCGGCGGCGTCAGGTTGCCGCAGATCAAGCCCAGGTGCGGCTCGCCCGCGGCGGGATTGCCGGTGATCAGCGAATCCATCCACGCCCCACCCCGCTTGTTTTCCCGCGGATACCAGTCGGCGTAGAAGCTGCCGAGCTTCATCCCGGTGTCGTGATCGTAAATCGCGTAGCACTTCACCGCGGGGTCCCAACCGGGAACGCCCGGCTCCTCGATCACGTGAATCCCCAGCACGCGCCGGAAGATCTCGAACATCCCCTGCTGCACCCGCGGCAACGGAAAGTACGGGCGCAGGGCTTCCTCGTCGAAATCGTAAAGAGCCTGGCGCTGTTTCTCCGACCAATAAGCGATGTCCCACGCCTCCAGCACACCCTGCCCGGCGAACGCCTCCAGTTCGCGATTCTCTTCCTCGAAACGAGCCTGCGTCTTGGCGTGAAGATCCTTCAGAAACACCTCCGCGCGCTCGCCGGTATGCGCCATCCGCTCCACCAGCACCAGATCCGGAAAGTCGCCGAATCCGAGCAGCTTCGCCTTTGCGTCGCGCAGTTCCAGAATGCGCGGGATCAGCGCACGGTTGTCGTGCGCGCCCGAGGATGCTCGCGAATTGTAGGCCCGGTACGCCTGTTCCCGGATCGAGCGGTCGTCCAGATACGTCATCAGCGGCAGATAACTCGGCGCCTGCAGCGTGAATCTCCAGCCCGTCTTCTGCTTCGATTCCGCGCTGGCGCGCGCCGCCGCGATCGCCGTCGCGGGCAGCCCCGCCAGCTTCGATTCCTCCTCGATCAGCAGTTCCCACTCATTCGTCGAATCCAGTACGTTCTCGGCGAACTTGGTCGTGATCCGCGCCAGCTCGATGTCCATCGCCTTCAGGCGCGCCTTGCCCTCCGCGTCGAGCTCCGCGCCGGCGCGCCGGAATCCGTCCACGGTCTTCTTCAAGAACCGCCTCGCGGTGCCCGCAAGATGCTTCGCCTCCTCGCTTTCCGAGTACGCCTTCACCACTCTCCACAGGTCCTCGTTCAAGGGGAGGCTGGCGTAAAACTCGGTCACCGGAGGCTGCACGGCGTTGAACGCCGCCCGCAGGTCCGGAGTGGTGGCGACGCTCTCCAGGTGCCGCACCACCGCCATCGCGTAATCCAGCTTCTCCGTCAGCCGGTCCAGCGCGATCATCACCGTTTCGTAAGTCCGCGGCCGCGTGTCGTGAATCAGCGCATCCAGACGCGCGCGCGATTGTTCCAGCAGGGCGTGCACGCCCGGCGCCACATCGGAAGCTTGAATCTGGTCGAATGGAACTCGAAAGCTGATCTCCAGGAGCGGGTTCATCTGTTTCCAAGTTAACCCGGAAGCTCCTGCTAGCGGTTGCTGTCGAAGATCGACCCCAGCGCGCCCAGGTTGTTGCGCTCCTCGCCGCCGCCGGCCTGCGGCGCGAGTTCCCGCCGCAGCTTATCGATCGTCATGCTCTGCACAATCACCCTCCCGGGCCCGGTCAGCGTCGCCAGGAACAAACCTTCACCGCCGAAAATCGCCGTCTTGATGGAACCCACGAACTGGATGTCGTAACCCACTGACTCGTGGAACGCCACGATGCAGCCGGTGTCCACCTGCAACTGCTCATTCGGCCCAAGCTGGAAATCCAGAAAATCGCCGCCGCCGTGAATGAAAACGGTGCCCGGTCCGGTCAGCTTCTGCAGAATGAATCCCTCGCCCCCGAAGAAGCCCGACCCCAGTTTCTTCACCATCGCGATGGAGAACTGGACGCTCGGCTGGGCGCACAGGAAACTGTCGCGCTGCACCAGAAACGTCTCGCCGGGCTGCAGATCGAAGGGCTGAATGCGGCCCGGATACGACCCCGCGAAACCGACTTCACCTGCCCCGTTTGCGCGAAAGAAAGTCATGAACAGGCTCTCTCCGGTCAGCTTGCGTTTCACCGCGCCCCACAGCTTCTCGCCGATCGAGCTGCCCGACATCCGCGTTTCCCAATGCACCGATGGAGTCTTGTACAACATCTTGCCGGCTTCGGCGTACAGCTCCTGTCCAGGCTTCAACTTCACCCGGACCACCTGCAGGTTGTCGCCCTGAATCGTATAGTCCAGCGGTGAGCTGGCGGGTCCCGCCGGAGGCGCCGGAGTGGTCGCTTTGCCGCAAGTCGGGCAGAATCGAGCCTCGTCCGCCATCGAGGAACCGCAATGAGTGCAATAGGCCATGGATCTCCCCAAAACCGCTATGGTCGCACAACGCTTCCGCCCGGTTACAATAGAAGCTGCTCACCGGATGTATCTTCCCAAACGCAGTTTCATCGCCCTCTGTTCCCTGTTTCTGCTGATTCCGGAATGGATGATTGCCGCCACGATTCCGAAGATCTGCGGGACTCAGCAGGGCGCGCTGCAAGCCGAGCTCGTGCTGCACCGGCAGGTTAAGCCGGACCCGGCCAAGGCTTCCTCCCGCCGCAGCTTCAGCGCCCGCGCGGCCAGCCGCGACATCGGGGACATCGCCATCATCGAGGACAGCAACCGCGTTGTGGGCCGCCGCAACGCTTTCAACCTGGATCGCAGGACCCTCACCTTCCTTCCCCAGGATTCCGCCGCCGCGCGCTATCGCCTGGAAACCGGCGCCGATACGTTCGATTCCGCCGCCGCCGACAATGGCGCTCCAGTCGCCGGGCTGGGCGATGACGATTCCCGCGAGTTCCGCCTGCCTTTCCGCTTCCCTTTCTACGGCGGCAGCTATGACCGGCTCTGGCTCAATTCCGACGGCAACCTGACGTTCGAAGGCCCCGACGCCACCGTGAGCGACCGTTCGCTCGGCCGCTTCCTGGCGGGGTTGCCTCGGATCTCGGCTCTGTTCACCGACCTGAATCCCCCCGCATCGCGCTCCGGCGTCTCTGTCCTGGCAGCCTCCAATCGCTGGGTGGTGACGTGGCGCGACGTTCCCTTGTTTTCCGATATCTCCGCGGGCCAGTTGCAGACGTTCCAGATCCGCATCTACCCGAACGGGCGCATCGAGTTCGCCTGGCGAGGCTCGAACAGCCCGGACTCGGTGGTGGGCATCTCCCCTGGCAAGCTCCGGGGCGAGCCCGCCATCATCCCCCTGGCCGCCGGCTCCAGCGCGGAATTCAGCGGCGCTGTCGGCGAACGCTTCTCTTCCGTCAACGAAATCGACATCGTCGCCGCGGCACAGCGCTTCTACGAGACGCACCAGGACGCCTACGACTTCCTGGTCTTCTACAACACCGTGGATGTCCCCGCCGGCACGGGCGCGGTGGCGTTCGAAGTCACCGTCCGCAATCGCACCAAGGGCATCGGCGATCCCCTGGTGGACGCCGGCGCCGACTTCGGATCGCCCCGCCGCCTGCAGGCGGTGCTCAACATGGGACGCCTGTCGGACTATCCGGCCGATTCCAATGCGACCATCCCCGCCCGCCTGCCCACCGGCGATACGCCCCTCTCGCTTCTCGCTCACGAAGCGGGACACCTGCACGGAGCCTACGTCAGCGTTCGCGATCCGCGGAACCCGCAGGCGCGCCCCATGCTCGGGCGCGGCGGCGTTCATTGGAGCTTCGCCTTCAATTCCGAGGCATCGTTCCTCGAAGGCAACCGGATCGCGGACCAGGGCGCCGGAACCACCCCGCGCTTCTCCACCGTCGCCGCCGTCCAGCAGTTCGCGCCGCTCGACCAATACTTAATGGGCTTCCGCTCGCCGGACGACGTCCCTCCCACTTTCGCCGTGCTGAATCCCACCATCGGAAGCTCCTCCCGCCCGCCGCAGGTGGGAGTCAATTTCAACGGGCAGCGCCGCGACGTAACCGTGCCCGAGATCATAGCCGCGGAAGGACCCCGAATCCCCGACTTCACGGTAGCTCAACGCAACTACCGTTTTGCGTTCATCCTGATTGTGCCCGAGGGCGCCACGCCGCGAGCCGAAGACCTCGCCAAGGTGGACCGCTTCCGCTCGGAGTTCCCGGCGTTCTTCGCCCGCACGTCCGATCAGCGCGGCGCCGCCGAAACCACCTTGCGCCGCGCCCTTCGCCTCTCCGCGTTCCCCGCCATCGGCGTTTTGCGCGGCAGCGGCGGCACCGGCGCCATCGAGATCGAAGAGCCGCGCGCCGAGCCCCTGGCCATCGCCCTCACCGTTTCCAATAGCTTTGTCGGCGTCCCGGATCTCGTCACCATCCCCGCCGGAGCCACCCGCGTCACCTTTGCCATCCGCGGATTGCAGCCCGGCGTCGCCCAGTTGACCGCCACCCCCGCCGATCCGGCCTTCGAAACGGCGATCGCCCGCGTGCAAGTAACCGAGTTCGGTCCGGCGCTGCGGCTTCAGGTCGCCGGCGGGAACAAACAGGCGAACACCGCGCCCGATCCTCTTCCCCAGCCCGTTGCGTTTGTCGCCCTGGACGCCAACGACGTGCCGCACGCCGGCGTTCCCGTGCGCGTCCTCGTTTCTTCCGGCGGCGCGGTATCGCCCACCGAGGCCATCACGGATGAGAACGGGATCGCCGCCTTCCGTTGGACGCCGGCGCCCGGCGGCATCAACGTTCTGGAGGCTTCCGTTCCCGGACTTCCGGGCGCGGTGGTCCGCGCCGATGCGCTGGGACGCCCCACCATCGCCGCGGGTGGCATCGTCAACGCCGCGAGCTTCGCTCCGCTGCTCGCGCCCGGCGGTATTGCCACTCTGTTCGGCGGCAGCCTGGCCGCCGGAACTTCGGGCAGCTTTTCTTCGCCTTTTGTAACCCGCTTCGGCGATGTTCAAGTTGCCGTCAACGGGACGCTCGCCCGCCTGGTCTCGGTGAGCGACGGCCAGATCAGCGTGGTGCTGCCGGCCGATCTCAACACCACGGTCGCCGCCACGTTCCAGGTGATCACTTCGGCCGGCACGTCCGAACCCGTGGCCGCCCGCGTCGTCCCGGCGGCGCCCGGCATCTTCTTCAACACCGCGACCAATGAGGGCGCGATCCTGGTGGCAAACACCGGGCTTCTTACATCGCAGCAACGTGTGCAACCGGGTGGCTTTCTGGAGATTTACACAACGGGACTCGGCGCGGTGAATGGCGATGGCGCCACCGTGGTCCGGCCGGAGGTGACCATCGGCGGGCTCCCTGCCCCGGTTCTTTTCAGCGGCCGCAATCCACTGGTGCAGGGTTTATATCAGGTGAATGTTCAGGTTCCTGCCGGAACTGGCTCCGGCCCGCGTGAGCTGCGGATCACGGCTGGTGGGCAGGCGTCGAATACGGTGTTGATTTTTGTGCAGTAATTTGGCGCAAGCCCATTGTAGTCCGGTTGGCACCACCCCTCGCTAGCACCGTGCAGATTAAGGAAGGAGTGAAGGTTGCTTGGCACTCGGGCAGCCCCGAGGATTGAGCACTCGACGCCTCACGCTCGGTAGTTACCTCGAACTGTATATCCTCGTATACCGCTCCCAATCCGGACACGGAACTGCGTACCCACGACGACTGCTCCGCGGTCAGGACCTCTAGAACTGCCTGGGGACGGGTTAGTGCCGGGCGGTAATGCGAGGCGACGTCTGGACGCAAACGGCCGAGCTTTTCTGCGAACATCGCCCGTTGGCCACGCTCGGACGCTCACGCTCGGTGCCAGTTCCATGTGTTCCGCCGCGAAAATAACCCGGTGATAAGGGGGAGTAATACTTTCGGGTAGCACCCGCTCATTCCAAAGGCTTTCTGCGACGCCTGGATCGCGGACAGCCCGGAATCGGCGGGAAAACGGGGTAAGTGGGCGGGCCCCATCTCCGCCTGTAACCTGCTGATTCCAGGTCCGGAGCGACCAGATTCGGAACAGCCGTAACCTCGATTTCCGGGCCGGTGCCAGTTCCGCCTGCTCCGCGTCAAACTTATTCCGGTGCGAGGAAGTAGTATCCTCCGGGTAACGCCATTCTGATTCCACAAGGCTTATTCGCGCTCACCCTCTCGCGCGTCCACGCATCTGCCCGAAAAAGGGGTAGGGATCGAGCCCATCTCAGCACCCCTAAGCTGATGATTCGCCGTTGCTCAGAGCCATCTCACGGAACAGCCGCGACGGACGCTGTGCCAGTTCCGCCTGCTCCGTATACGAGGCATAGGGAGGGATATCCCTTTGAGCATCCACGCCACGCTTTTTCAGCAACTTGCATCAACCTGAGCCTCGGCAACCGGCGACTTAGGCTTCTGTTGGGCTAAGGGTCCCTCCAAGCCCCCCGGAACCGGTGGAACTGGCGCCGCGCGGCGCGGTCTTCTTGACAGTCCCCCGAAACAGCCGGATACTGAAGTCGTTTCCAGCCCGAACGCGGCAAGGACAGGCGGTCTGCAATGCGGCACCAATTACTTGCCTTCGTACTCTCGTTAAGTCCCATTTTCGCCGGGAAAGCCGAGCTTTCTTTCCGGCTTCCAGATGGCGCCAGCGTCCGCGCGGTTCGCAGCGACGACGCTGGTAATCTCTACATAGCCGGATCCCTCGCCCCGAGCACCCCCGGAACCGGCGACTTCAGCGACGCGTTCGTCGCCAAATTATCCGCCGGTGGATCACAGATTTATCGAACCGTTCTTGCCGGCTCGAACAGCGAAAGCGCCACCGCCATCGTGCTCGCTCCCGACGGATCACTCTACCTCGCCGGCGGCACTTCCTCCAGCGACTTCCCGGTAACTCCGGGCGCCCCACAAGCCACATTGGGCGCGGGCGGGCAGGCGTTTCTTGCCAAACTCTCTCCCGCCGGCGAGCTTCAGTCCGCAACCTACTTCGGCGGCGGCGCGGCGACCTCCGGCAGCGCTGTGGCCATCACCCCCGAAGGCCACGTGCTTCTCACCGGAATCGCCTCCGCCGCGGGGTTTCCCGCAACACCGGGCAACACCGACCCTGGAAATGGCTTCTATCTGGCCAGGTTCGACGCCGCTCTCCGCCGAATCCTCCTCGCCACCCCGGCGCACGGCGGAACGGTAATCACCCTGGACCCGCAGGGCAACATCTATCTCGCGGGCTCCGCTACACCCGTGGGAGTAGAAGTGCCGCTGCAAACGACTCCCGGAGCGTTTCAGGCCAGAGCCGAGTTCAAGATATGCCGCGGCAGCGGAATCGTTTTCCTGCCCTGCGGTTATCAATTCGTCAAGAAACTCGATCCCACCGCCACCCGGCTGGTCTACGCGACCTTCCTCACCGGCTCGCACGGAGCATCGCCCGCCGCCATCGCCGTCGATGCCGCCGGCAATGTCATCGTCGCCGGCACCACGAACTCACCGGATTACCCCGTCACCGCCGGCGCGCTGCAAACGCTGTACCTGGCGAACGCGGCGGAGCCACCCATCCAGCCATCCCCGCGCCCCACGGTTTACCCGCCGCCCTCGACCGGCTACATCACCAAGCTGAATGCGACCGGCACTGGCCTGCTGTGGTCGACTTTCTATGGTGGATCGGCGCGGGACGCCATTTCCGGCATGACTGTGGACCGAAGCGGGTTCCTCTACATCACCGGACAGGCGAGCTCCAGTGACCTGCCGGGTATGTCCGCATCGACTCCTGGCGGATGCCGGCCTTCCGTAAATCAGTCCCTGGGATTCGTTGCCCGCTTGACACCGGACGGCGCAAGCGTCGCTCCGGCGCAACTGATCTACGGAGCCCCAGTTTGTACGTACGGATCGTGCTTCGCCGATACGCAGAGCACGTCCTCTTCTGCCTGGTCGGTCGCTGTCCGGACGAATGGAGACATCATCGCCGCGGCGATCAATGGCGCTCTTGCCTCCATCGACTTATTTGCGCCCGATCGCCTGGCGTGCGCGACTGATCCCGCGGATCACGTGCAAGTCACGTCGGTTGCGCCAGGGCAGGTGCTAAGCATTTTTGGCTCGCGGATCGGCCCTGCGCGCGCTCTTGTACCTCCGGGGGGAAGCGCATCTTCGCTCGGCGGCATTGCGGTCACCTTCAACGGTATTGTCGCGCCCATCCTCTTCACTTCGGGCGAGCAAGTCAACGTTCAGGTCCCCTTTGAGATCGCAGGGCAGGATTCGGTTGAGATGCGGTTGGTCAATTCCGGCGCGGGCTTCACGGAGCACAAGTCGTTTCGCGTCCAGCAGCGCCAGCCAAGTGTATTCCTCTCGCGCGACGCCACGGAGTCCGGCGTGCCGGGCGCCTCCTATTGCGGCAACGAGTTCAGTCGCGCTCAGCACGCGCTGGTCCTGAATGCCGATGGAACCTTGAACACATGCTCGGACGGGGCCGCGCCGGGTTCCACGGTCACCCTCTTCCTGAACGGTCTGGGACCAATCCACCCGGGCCAAGCGACCGGCTCGATTGTCTCCGGCCCGCCGGTTGAAATCTCTCCCGGAGCAACGGGAGCGGGGATCCTATCCACCACCACATCTCCAGGCGCCATCTCCGGGGTGGCGCGGATCCGCATTGAGATCCCCCCAACGAGTTCCGGATTTTTCGAAGTCACGCCGGCCGTCGCAGGTGTTCCCGTCCGCCAACCGATCCTGATTTGGGTTGGAGCGCGCTGAAGCGCGCCTCAACCTGCTAGATTGGTTCTGATATGAAAGGCAACCCCGAGGTAATCGCTTTCCTGCAGGAAGTTTTGAAAGCCGAACTGACCGCCATCAACCAGTATTTTCTCCATGCCGAAATGCAAGCCAACTGGGGCTACATGCGCATGGCCGGCATCACCCGCAAGGAATCCATCGAGGAGATGCAGCACGCCGAGGAACTGATCGAGCGCATTCTGTACCTGGAGGGTGTCCCGAACCTGAGCGAGTTGTTCATGCTCCGCATCGGCCAGAACGTCAAGGAGCAGTTGCAGAACGATCTGCAACTCGAATACGAGGCGGTGCCCAGGTTGAACCGGGCCATCAACGCCGCCGTTGCCGCCGCCGACAACGGCTCCCGGGATTTGTTCGAGAAGATCCTGAAGGACGAAGAACACCACGTCGATTTCCTGGAAGCGCAGCTTCAGGTGATTCAGGACATCGGGCTCGAGAACTACCTTACCCAGCAGATTCATGGAGATGAGGGTAAGTCGCACTAGCTTCCCCCGCCCCTTGCCGGAACAAACCGGCCTCACTCTGTGGGGCCGGTGACTAAACTTCGACCAGCTCCAGGCCGATTTTGTAGCAAGAAGCGAGATGGAGCCGTTTACCACCACCGCGTACTCGGACTATCCCGGTCCCCTCACTCCTCCTTTGAACCCCGGCGAGGAAACCCTCGACCGCCTCAAGGGCCTGTTCCTGGCCAGCCTGAATCATGAAATCCGGACGCCGCTCTCCGGCATCCTGGGCATGACCGATCTGCTGCTGGAAACGCCGCTCTCCTCCGAACAGCAGGAGTACGTATCCACCACGCGGGCCTGCGCCGAGAATTTGTTCGAAATCCTCAATGCCACGCTCGAGTTCGCCGCCCTGTCCGCCGGGCGTCTGGTGCTCGACGAGAGCGAATTCAGCGTTGCCGAGGTCCTGGATTCCACGGTCCACGCCTACTATTCCAAGGCGCGAGCCAAGGGTCTGCGACTGGTGTCGACGCTCGACGAGCGGCTTCCGGAAACGCTGCTCGGCGATGCTTTGCGCATCCGCCAGATGCTGGGGCATCTGGTGGCGAACGCCGTCAAGTTCACCTCCGACGGTCAAGTGGAAGTGCGCGCCACGCTCTCGGAACTTCCTGGCGGCCGGGAGGCGCTGGAACTTGCCGTAACCGACAGCGGCATCGGCATCGAGGGCGAAAAGCTCGCCAACATTTTCGAATCCTTCCGGCAACTCGACAGCGGACTGTCCAGAACCTATTCCGGGCTCGGCCTGGGGCTTGCCCTGGCGCAGAAGCTGGCGGCGCTGATGGAAGGCAGGATCAGCGTGGACAGCAAAGTGGGCCTCGGCAGCACTTTTCGCATTCTGCTCCCGCTCCGCCATGCTGCCGGCGAAGATGCGCGCCCCCATGAGGTCGCGCCGCTCCCGGCTGAGGTCTCGTCCCGCTCCGTGCTGGTGGTCGAGGACAACGAGGTGGGTCAGCAGGTGCTCCGCCACGTCTTCTCCCGTCAACCCTACCGCGTCGATTTCGCAAGCTCCGGACGCGGCGCGGTCGCGGCCGCGCAGGCTCGCCACTACGATCTGATTTTGATGGATTTGCAGATCCCGGACATGGACGGATTTGAAACCACGGCGGCCATCCGCCGCCTGGCCGGCTACCAGAAAGTACCGGTCCTGGCGCTTACCGCCAATTCCTCGGACGAATACCGGAGATTATGCCAGGAGCGGGGCCTGCAGGCGTTCCTGTCCAAGCCTATTCAGGCTCAGGAACTGCTGGGGGCAGTTCGGCGTTTCCTGCCTTCCTAAGGTTCAGCGGGCGACTTCCGAAACCACCTTCAGCACTGCGCCCACCAAGATCGGCGCCAGGGCGGTCAACAGCCAGGCGCTTAACAACGGAATCCAATGCCCAGTCATCACGGAGGGAATGTGGGACCTCGTTATCATCGGCGGCTCCTCTCCAGGTATTCAGCTAGACACAAGTAATCGACATTCCGTTTCGAAAAAGTTACAACCGCTACGGTATATTCTTCGCAAGCCCTATGCCGGACTTCATGCAATGCGCTCGAAAACTTCACCTAACCCGATGGTAAAGATGAAGTTCCCTAGAATAACACGTTTCGAGCGCACCAACGGACCCAGGTTCCGTAATACAAACGTGGACAAAACCAATCCACGCCGCGCTCATCACCCCCGCCGGGCGACGCCCACCCTGGAACAGCGAATCGAAGTTGGCGGAATACTTACGCTTGCCGCGGCATCCATCACAGGAATGAACCCGCAAGCAATCGAGATTCCCGGCCGTGTATGCCGCGACTGGAACGCGTCGAGCCGGCTGGAATGGCTGGAAACGAACGGGACCGGCGCGTTCGCGATGGGCACGGTCGCGGGCGCGAACACGCGGCGCTACCATGGGCTGCTGATCGCCTCGCTGCGCCCGCCCGTCGAGCGTTACGTGCTGCTGTCGCGCGTGGAAGAGGAGTTCGCCGGCGATGCCCTGGGAGCTGCGGAATACCCGGGCGCGATCGCCCCCCGCGGCTACGAGCAGATCGAGCAATTCCGTCTGGCGCCGTTTCCCCATTGGCGGTTCCGGAACGGGCTCGAGAAACAAGTCCTGTTGGTCCCTGGCCGTCAGGCTGTCATTCTGCGCTACCGGTCCGAAACCGGCGGGCGGTTGCGACTGCGGCCGTTCTTCGCCTTCCGCGAGTACCATTCCCTGACCCGCCAAACCGATTGGTGGAATCGCCGCGTTGACGGAGGCGTTATCAGGCCCTACGAAGGGCTGCCCGGACTTCATCTGCGGTTTCCCGGAGCATTTTTCGAAGACGGGCATTGGTATCTGCGCCAGGAATACGCCATCGAGCGGGAACGCGGGCTCGACTTTCAGGAAGACTTGTATACTCCTGGTTTTACGGAAGTTACTCTTGCAGCCGGAGAATGGGTAAACTTCGCCGCGCATCTCGAGCCGGAGCCGTTGGATTGCGATCGTGTTGTCTCGGAGCGGATTGCGAAAGATGCCGGACGCGCCCTGCTGGACCGGGCGGCGGACCAATTCCTGGTCACGCGCGCGGACGGAAAGCCAACGATCATAGCGGGTTACCCCTGGTTCACGGACTGGGGCCGCGATACCATGATCAGCCTGCCGGGGCTGCTGATCGCCCGAAACCGGCTGGATGAAGCGCGCCGCATCATGGAAGGTTTTCTGGAGCACCGCAATCGCGGCATCCTGCCCAACCGCTTCCCGGATGCCGGTACGGCGCCCGAATACAACACCGTAGATGCCACTTTGTGGCTTTTTCCGGCAGTTAACACGTGGTTAAGGGCCGGTGGCGACCGCCATTGGCTGAACGAAACGTTCCTGCCCGCCGCTCGCGAAATCCTCTCATGGCACTGGCGCGGAACCTGGTATGGCATCCGGGCGGACCCCGACGATCACCTGTTGAACGCGGGCGAACCGGGCGTCCAATTGACCTGGATGGACGCCAAGGCCGGCGACTGGGTGGTGACCCCGCGTCACGGTAAAGCCGTCGAAATCAACGCCTTGTGGTACAACGCGGTGAAGCTGATGGCGGAGTGGCTGGGCGAAGCCAACCTGGAGCGCGAGGCCGCGATAATCGCCGCCAGCTTTCGCGCTAAGTTCTGGAACGCGGAGCGCAACTGCCTGTTCGATGTCCTAGGGGACGCCCGCATCCGTCCCAATCAACTGTTCGCGGTGAGCCTGCCACATTCCCCGCTGGATGGAGATCAGCAGCGCGCGGTGGTGGAAACGTGCGAGCGAGAACTGCTGACGCCGGTGGGGTTGCGGAGCCTGGAACGTGGCGATCCGGAGTATCGCGGGCGCTACGAGGGCGGTCCGCGGGAGCGCGACGGGGCTTACCATCAGGGCACTGTTTGGCCTTGGCTGATGGGTCCGTATCTAAGCGCGCATCTCCGGGTGTTCGGCGACCGCGAATACTGCCGCGCGCGCCTGGATCGGCTGGAGGAGGAGATGGGGGTGTTTGGTCTGGGCTCGCTTGCCGAGGTCTACGACGGGGACGAGCCGCACCGGCCCGGTGGCTGCCCGGCGCAGGCGTGGAGCGTGGGGGAGGTGATGCGGGTGCGGAGGGAACTGGAGGGTTAGGTGGCTGAGGCGTCGCGGGATCGTTCGGGCTGAACCGACGAGCGATGAGCTTGCAGGCCGCGAGTGGGCTATGATCCGCCGGGTTAGCCTGGAGTCGGAGCAGGGGGAACAGGCACCAAACACCGGCAAGCTCAGCAACCGGCTGGTATGGAACACGGCGGCTCACGCCAGCACCGATGCCCCTTGCGCCGCAGCCTTACGTGTCCATGCGCCGGAGGCTAAGAACCGGGTCCGGCCACGGGCAGACAGATATCCGTGACGTTCAACTGCAGGCGGGCATTCACGCGCGCGGTTTGATAGATCTCCACTACCGGCAAGCCAATCAGCCGATGCTTCGGCAATAGCGTCACGCGCCGGAAGATGGCGGCGTAAGCCGCGGGCAGCGTGGCGTAGGGCCCGGCATGCGTGGTGACGGCGAACTCCCCGCCTTCGAAAATCTGGTGCCCGATGGGGCCACGTGAAGCAAAGGCGGAGGGGACCACCAGCGCTGCGTCGAAGCGCAGGTGCTCGGGGCGGGTTGTGCCTGGGGCGTCGTGGCCGATGCCCATCCAAATGCGAGGTCCGGCGAGACTCCGCTGGGCGGCCCAGGCGTCCAGCGCGTCGAACAAGGTATCGGGCACGGCTTCATATGGGCCGACGTGCCGAAGAAACGCCAGGTGCGCCCGATGCAGCCGGCGGATTTTGGTTTCGGAAAACGAGTACGCCTCATCCGGCTGTCCGGGCGCGGATTGCGGGAGCCGGCGTGACTGGGTGCGCACCCAGGCTCGATACCCGCTGGGCGCAATGCCGAAGCGCCGGCGAAAAGCACGGGTGAACGTTTCAGGATTCCGGAATCCGCAATCGAGGGCGATGTCGAGCAGCGTCGCGTCATGGATCAACAGGCGGAACGCGGCGCGTTCCAGGCGGAGCCGCGCCACGTAGGCCTTGGGCGACTCGCCGACGAGGGCGCGGAAGGTGCGTTGGAAGTGCGCGGGCGAGAGCGATGCTTTCGCGCTCAGTACATCCAGGCTCAGATCCTCATCCAGGCGCGCCTGAATGTAGACGAGAAGCGCCGGGCTCATCCGTGGCGCCCGCCGAGCGCGCAGGCGCCGAGTTTGGTCAGATAACTGAGTCCGATCAGGACAACGGGGGCGCCGGTCCAGCTTTCCGTCATGCTCACCAGCAGCGCGCCGTCGATGACGAAGAAGATGGCGAACAACGCGAGCGCCGTGGGCAGCGATTTGGCGATCCAGCGGCTGGCGGCGTAAAAGATGGGTGCGCCGGCCAGCACCGAAACCCACGGGCCTGACGCCTGAGCATGTGCTTCGTAGGCCGCCAGCGGCTGCCCGGGGTTGATGAGGTAGCTATAGATCGCGACCCAGACAAAGGCCGCGGCGATTTGTGCGATTTCGGCGGCCAAGGCCCCGGCGAAGGCGCGTCCCCAACGAATCTTCATGGAGACACTATATGCGTCAGGGGGCGAAGGCGTCTTGACGATTCTTGCGATGCTAAGCTGTCCGTGTTGTTGACCGGGGGCCGGGGGACGGTCCCCCTGGACCTGCTGTCCACATTCCGGTAACTTCATCATCCATCCGTCTTCGATAAGTACCGTTGGAAGAACTGGCGATCCCTCGCCGATTCCCGCAAGGCGATGAGGCCTCGGCCCCCCATTGATTACGCCCGCTGTTTGAAGCAGGCGGAACAGGCACCGCGCCAAGTTCGTCCTCCTTGAGGTGCGAGCGCCTCCGAGAGATTATGATCCAGAGGGAGCAGGCAGAATTCGGCGTTTGTGCGTAACGCACCGTGCCATGCGGCTGGTCACTCCAGGACTGGCAATCCTAGTGGGCGTCCTCATGCTGGCGCCAGTTCCATGTGTTGCGGAGAGGACCCGGCCGCCCCTACCCGGTTTGGCACGGTCATGTCTCGATCATGAGATTGGCAATGTCCCGCTCAAAGTCGATATCCGTCTGCAATCCACGTTTCATCAGGGCGGCGAGTCGCGCCTGAGTGGCGGGCCAGGTGAGTGTCTCGAGGAACCTGGCGTAAGTTCGGTTCAACTCATCCTTTGTGGCGAGCCCGGCCCGCTCGTTGATGATCCGCTTGGACTCCGCCACGGCTTTGCGATCGAAGGTCGAGATGCGATTCGCCAGGCGAGTTACGAAATTATCCAACTGATCGTCCGGCAAGGCGCGATTGATCCAACCATAGAGTTCGGCGGTGGGTGCGTCGAAATCATCGGCGCCGCAAATGGCTTCGATGGCGCGGCCCCGTCCAATTAGCCTCGGCAGGCGGTCCAGACCGCCGCCGCCCGGGATAATGCCGCAGCCGACTTCGATCTGGGCGATCCAAGCCCGCTCCCTGCTGGCAAACCGCATGTCGAGCGCCTGTAGAAATTCGCTGCCGACGCCCCTGGCTCTGCCGCGTAGGACTCCGATGGTGACGAACGGCGCTTGTTCCAGGCGGCGCAAGAAGTCCGGCCACGGGGCCATGCCGGTGGAACCAACTCCATCGTTGCCCTGACCGACCTGCAACAGGTCCACATGCGCGATGAAGAAGTCGGGCACCGCACTCTCGAAGATGACGACCTTTACTTCCTCGTCGGCCTCCAACTGGCCCACGAGCTGATGCAACTCCGCGATCATCGCCGGTCCCAAGAGATTCAGGGGCGGGTCGTCCAGGAAGACTCGCCAGATGGCTGCAGAACTCTTCTCGATACGGATTGGACCGCGCGTTCCGTTCTTCTCGTTGGACTCCATCACGCCGCCGCCACGGGAGCGAGCCCCGCGTCCGGCATCATCTTCTTCACGCCCTTAACAGAGAAAATACCGATGGCGACAAAAGCCACGAGCGTCGCGAGTTGGGCCAACTGGAAAGGAGGTTCACTCTCGCTGGGAGCCAACCGGTGCAATATCGGAACGTGGCGGAAGAGTTGCACCACCAGGACAAAGACGTTCAGGTAGAGGGCGATAATCGAGGTGACGACGTACGTTTTCAACCAGGCCCCCCGAAGCCGGTGTCTCCAAATGGCCGCCCCCGCGAAACCAAGTACAACCAGAGAGACAATGCCAATCGCGTGCGACGGAAGGAATTCTTGAACCGGAAAGAAAAAGCCGCTGACGTTGGTGGCCAGGGTGGCGCCGAGAAACCAATCGTTCGGCCGTCTGTCGATCCGGCCGGCGATCATGCGGTTGGCGATCACAAGGCCCAGTAAAATCCCGGCCAAGCTGATCAAGACGTGTGAGAGGGTGAGTGCGGTCAGCATCATTTTCTTCTTCCTTCCTGTCCAGGGACCCTTAGCCTAACAGATAACCCGAATCGCGGTTCCCTGAGTCTTTGGCTCATGCGCAGGATGAGCCTGAAGCGGGGTATGGATTCGCACACAAGAAGGGAGTTGAGATGGGGATGCCGAGGACTGCTGACGGGCACGGACGTTCCGAAGGGGCGGAGCCTGAAGGAGATCCGCGCGTTTGCGGCCGGGGCTGCGCCCGGTGCAGTTCGCCGCGCGCCACGGCAAGGCCGACCTTGATTGCTGTCTTATGGGGACAAAGCCCACGGCAATCCGAGCGGGCCGGCCACGCCGCGGATCCTGCAGCGCGAGTACGAAGTCGACGGCCGGGCGGCCTACGCGCGGCTGGCCCGGATCAGTTCCGGCGCAAATCTACCGGGTACGCGCCACGGCGGGCGGCAACGGCAGTGAGAACGACAATCGCGACGTGCCGGGCCTGCTCGGCGAACTGCCCATCAAGAAGACCCAAATCGCGCTCGCGGCAGTCCAACGAAAAGGGACTGGTGGAGGCAGGTTTCACTCGACCGCCGGTCCGCATTCCGGTAAGTTCAGCCTCCCGCGCTACGCGCGCCGCCGCCGGGCGATATACCTCGCCGTCATCGCACCAGCACCGAGGAGAGCCATCGCCAGCGAGCCAGGCTCCGGCACCGCGGTGCTTGGCGGCAGGGAGAGAAAACCAGCCGGCGATGAGAACGTAACGCCGGGAGGGAGGTGGATCTCGAATATCGCGGTGTTGCGGAAATCCTGATCATACGCGCGGACTTGAGAATTCAACTGTATTCCCAGATTGTCCGTGAGGTTTCCGACGGGTATCAGGAACTGCCCGGTGAACCGCGCGCCCAGGCCGGGGTTCAACGTGGTTGTAGGATTGGTGAAAGTATTGCGGGTCGCGATGGTTCCCGCGGTCTGGCGGGAGCTGTAGTGGAATTCACCGTTGCGGAAGGTGAGACCGGCGTCGAAGTTCGCAAAGCAGTTTGCGTCGATGCAACGGGAGGTTTCCGATCCAGTTACATTCCACACAAAGGTGACAAGAGCTGGGGCGCCGGTGTTGTTCACAAACGTCACCAGGGCCAGGAGGTTCAGGATCGATATGGATCCTGACTGTCCCGGCAGGCTGCTGGTGTAGCCACGGAGAATGCCTCGTTGAAAGTCAATTTCGCCGAATGCCGCGGCTCCGTGACGCGCCACGGACACGGTGTTACTGACGAAGCCGGGGGCTGTGATCGCGGCGCTGACGGCGCCGGGGTCGGGGTGGTTGGTGGGGTCGCTGCCCGAATAGCCGTTCAACGTGCTGTACTGCGCTACCCAGGAGTCCGCGTTCGTGGCGATAACGATGCTATCTGCCCAGCACGGCATCGTTACGCTGAGCGCGAGAACGCAGGCATGGGAGTGCGAGCGGACGCGGCTGCTAAGACGAGTGTTCATAACGTTCTTCTCCGATAGAGACAAGATCTGACGCCAAGCCGATCTCGGCCGACAAAGGAGAATACGAAGAATGTGGATCGCGTCCGACAGACGCTGGCATCCGAGCCGCGGGGTTTCCGAAACGTGATGTTTTTCACGGAGATTTCTGCTGGACAACGGTAGTACCCGCGGTACTTCCGGCGTGGTTGACTGGCTTTCGGGCACGGCTTAGACTGTGATGGCAGTCGATGTCCTTGCCGCGTGACGTTGCCATCACCGATCTTCTGAACCGCGGGGGCGTTCATCCGGGCGGCTGGCATGCGGTAGCGCCGTTGATCGATCGCGAATTACGATCGATTGCCGTCCAGGTCCTGTCCGGATTCCGGCACGGGGGGCGGCGGACGACGCTGGAGCCCGATGAGCTGATCAACGAGTTCTTCATGCGGCTGCTGCAATTGGACGCCAAGCACTGGTCCAACCGCGCGCACTTCTTTGCTTATGCCGCGACCGCGATGCGCTCCGTCCTGCTGGACCGGAACCGGATTCGCTCCGCGGTAAAGCGCATTCCCGCGCAGGCGACTGTTCCGCTGGCGGAATTAACCGAAGACCGGCAGCCGGGACTGTCCCGCGATGTTCTGGCTACGGTATCTGTTCGCGAGGCAGTACGCGAGCTGGAGAGACTTTCGCCGCGGCAGGCGGAGATCGCCGGCCTGCGGCTGTTCTCCGATCTCGCCATGAGTGAGATTGCCCTGGTGCTCGGCATCTCGGAGAGGACTTGCCTTCGAGACTGGCAGGCCGCTCGCGCCTTCTTAATGAGTGAGCTGATCGGAAGCCGGACGCATGGGACGGATGGATAGGGCGACGTGGTCGCGTGTCTCGGACCTGTTTAACGACGCTCTCGCGGACCCGCGCGAGATTGACCGCCTGCTGGCCGGCGAAGCTCCTGATGTGCGCATGGCGGTGGAGCGCCTGCTGCGCCATCACCCCGACCACCGGCAGCCGCGAGCCGTCCACAATCCATCCGATCTTGTCGCCGGGCGTTACCGGTTAATCAGTCTTCTTTCTGCTTCCGGCAACGGGGAAGCCTGGTTGGCGCTGGATGAACGCTCCAACGAGCAAGTTGTCGTGAAGATCCCGCTGGTATGGGCCTGGACGAGCGCCGACCTGCAGCGCCGCTTTGAGTCCGAATATGAGGTCCTATCGCAGTTGGATCATCCTCATATCGTCCGCGGGATCGATTGCGGGATCACCTCGGCGGGAGCGCCCTTCCTGGTTACGCCCTTCATCGATGGGGTGTCCCTACGGGAACTGTTGCAGTCAGGCCCGGTAGCGGGGCCGGTTGCGGCGCGGCTGGTCAGCCAGATCGCCGGCGCGATTGACGCGGCGCACCGCCAGGGCGTGGTGCATCGCGACGTGAAGCCCGAGAACATCATGATCCGGCTGGAAGGCGGCGAACCATCGAGCGCCGTCCTCATCGATTTCGGCATTGCGTATTTCACCGAGCTCACGCACGCCGGTTCGACCACCACGCGCCTGTTCGGCACCACCGCGTATATGGCTCCGGAACAGTTGCGTGGCCAACCTTGTCCGGCCACGGACGTCTACGCCGTGGCTCTGGTTGCGTACGAGATGCTGACCGGGCGTCCTCTGTTTGACGCGTCCACGCCCGTGCTTCTATACGAGCAACAAAATTCGCAGTTGAGAAAGCGGCTGGATGCGTCGCTGAACCCGGCCGTGGTTGAGGTGTTGCAGCGCGCCCTGCGCGTGCCGCCCGGGGAGCGGATCTATCCCACTACTGCGTTCGCTTCGCACCTGGCCATCGCTCTCGAGCGTCCCCCTGGGTATATGGTGAGGCGCCGCGCCATCGTGGCCGCGGGCGCCGCCACGGTGGCCGCGTTAGGCGGGTGGTCCTGGACGCAGCGTCCGCTACTTGCCTCCGAAACATCCGTTCGCCATCGGGCCGGAGCAAACTTCCTGGCGGCGGGTTGGCGCAAGGCGGGAGAAATCAGTACCGACGTGACCATCGTGGACCCGGCGCACACCAGGCTTATCGGCACCAAGTTAATCACCCCGACGCAGGGAGCCTACGTTTACGGTTTATCCGAACGCACGCAGCGTGCGTGCATGGATCGTTCGTGGCGCTTCAGCGCCCGTCTGATTCCTACGACCGGCTACGCGGGGATAGCCGTTTGCCTGCGCGCATTGCGGCGCCGCTTCGCCTACACGGTCGGGCGGAATCAGGACGGCAGTTCGTTCGCCTTGCTTTACCTTGCCTATCAGCCGGAGCTTCGCGGCATACGAACACAGGTGCAATTGCCCCCAGCGCCGGGATTGGCGCTGGCCGAGTTGCGTTACGATGCCGCGACGCGCCGTGTGTCGGCGTATCTCGACGGCCGGGAACTCGCGGCGGATTATACGGGCACCACGGAGTTTCTCGATTTGCCCGGACTCGCCGTCGCTTTCGGAGAGCACGACCAAAGGCCTGGAGAGGCGATCTTCGGGGACGTGGAGTTCGATATCTCCGGGTGATTTGCCTGTCGCGACCGTATGCGGCCTGGCTGTACCCGGAAACCCGGCGCTTCAGATGCGTACGCTTTGGCGATGACCTTGTGTCAGGGAGCGCTCCGTTTCGCCGTGAAGAAAGGCGGTTCATTCCTTGCGCCGCACGCGACCCGAAAGATCCCGCCGTTGATGGAATTGCCGCGGCTGCTGTCCGCGGCGGAACGCGTCCTGGAGGACACGGACAGCGAAGACGACGTTCGGCTGCTGCTGGCTCCTGGATCCTCGCTGGGAGGTGCGCGACCGAAAGCATCGGTTCGGAGCGAGCGGGTCACCGACCGGGTCTGGAAGTTGTCACAAAGCGCGTGGCGCCGGTGTTTGAAAGACCAGAAACCCTGGCGATATGCGGCTGACGCAACGGCCGGATCTTTCGCGCTGGGCGCGGTGTCTACGCCACTGGAGCCTGAGACCATGCGAATTTTCAAGATCCGGTGGTGGATTCCGATCGGCTTGGCGGCGCTTTCCGCGGCCATATTCGTCGCGCTAAGGTACGTGGATCGTCAGCGCACCATAGAGATGGAACCGTCCACCGGCTTGGGCGCGGTTGCGCGGGAACCGCTGTCGTTTGATCCAAGATCGATGTGGAATCAGCGCAAATTTTCGGCATCCCAACAGGCGCCCCATGCCGCGCCCAAAGCTGTATATGGAGTCATCGGCGGAGCCCCTGGCGGCGTTTCCGGCGGCTTGATGGGCGGCATCGCGCCGGACGTCAGGCCATATGAGCAAGAGGGATCAGCCACGGCCCACAGATCCTTCGTCGAAGCCGCCGCGGAGCCTCTCTCCACTTTCTCGATCGATGTGGACACGGCGTCCTACGCCAAGGTCCGCCGGTATCTTTCGGCGGGCTCACTGCCGCCTCCCGATGAGGTCCGCGTCGAAGAGCTTCTGAACTACTTTGCGTACCACTATCCGGACCCCAAGCCGGGCGAGCCGTTCGCGGCGCACGCGGAGCTGTCCGTTTGCCCGTGGAATCCGCGGAACCGGCTGCTGAAGATCGGCCTGAAAGCCACGCCGATCCCTACCTCGCGGATGCGCCCGGCGCATCTGACGTTCCTGATCGATGTTTCCGGCTCGATGGACGCGCCGGATAAGCTGCCGCTGGTGAAGAAGGCTTTCGCGCTGCTGGTGGAGCAAATGCGGCCGCAAGATTCGGTAGCGATTGTCGTGTACGCCGGCAACGCGGGGCTGGTGCTGCCTCCCACGGCGGGCTCCCAGAAGCAGGCCATCCTGGATGCGATGGAGCGGCTGGAAGCGGGCGGCTCGACGGCCGGGGGCGCGGGAATTCAGCTCGCGTACGCGACGGCGCGGGGCATGTTCCGCCAGGAGGCGAACAACCGCGTGATTCTGGCCACGGACGGTGATTTCAATGTGGGTGTCAGCTCCCAGGCGGATCTGGTGAAGCTGATCGAGTCCGAGCGCGAGGACGGTGTGTTTCTCACCGTGCTCGGCTTCGGCATGGGCGATCATCGGGATCGCAAACTGGAGAGTCTTGCCGATCATGGGAACGGGCAGTACGCCTACATCGATTCGGCGCTGGAGGCGCGGAGGGTTTTCGTCGAGCAGCTCGGCGGGACGCTGGAGACGATAGCCAAGGACGTGAAGGCGCAGGTGCGCTTCAATCCCGGCCGGGTGCGGAGCTACCGGCTGATCGGGTACGAGAACCGCCGGCTGCGGACCGAGGATTTCCGCGACGATCGAAAGGACGCGGGCGACCTGGGCGCGGGCCACTCCGTAACGGCGCTGTACGAAATTGTGCCGCACGATGACGCCGCATTGAGCGCCGATGCGTTCCAGGTGCAGCTTCGCTACAAGGCGCCGTTGCGGAATCAGGGCGTGGAGATGACTCTGCCTGGGGTCGCCGAGACGGCAACGCCGTCGGCGGATTTTCAGTTTGCGGCGGCGGTGGCGGAGTTCGGGTTGTTGTTGAGCGGATGGCCGCACACGGGCTCGGCCTCTTTCGAGAGCGCCGCCGCGCGGGCGGGAGCTCACACGCTGGGCAACCCGGACCGGGTTGAGCTGGTGAGATTGATTCGTGTGGCGCTG
Organism: Bryobacteraceae bacterium; assembly: GCA_019748195.1. Lineage (GTDB taxonomy): Bacteria > Acidobacteriota > Terriglobia > Bryobacterales > Bryobacteraceae > JAIEPW01. Next base: position 184,238 of record JAIEPW010000016.1, on the reverse strand, counting down.
CCGCTTCCCAAGTAAGCCGGTGTTCCGCGCTCAGCCTACCAATTACGGTCCCGCTTCCGGAAGTCCTTCCAATACTGGCGCTCCACTTTGTCGCGGTCCTTCAGCCAATGCCGCCGGGCCTTGTTTTCCTGGCGCAGGAATTTGCGATCCGCCTTCGCTTGTTCCCGCCATTCCTTCTGCCACTGCTTCTCACGCTTCCGAAGGGCTTTGCGGCGGTCCTGGTCATATTCGCGATCGGCGCCGGCCCAGTCGCTCCACCGCTCGCGCTCGTCCCAGGCATCCCGGTCATAAGCAATACCGCGGGAACCTGCATACCGGGAACCGGCGCGGTCCCCGGCTGCCGCCGATGCTGCCAGCAGGAGTCCAAGGCCAAGTAAGGGTGCGATCGTTACCAGTTTCCTCATGTCGAAGCGCCTTTCCCGAGTCCGCGAAGATGTTCTGGACTCGCTTGGTTGACGGCGCCTCGGGGAAGACGGTTGCGACGAACGGGCTGGGGCGGACAGGGTAGGGCGCGGCGCTGGGGCGCCTTTTTTGGCCTCGCGCGCCTGAGCTCGGGAGCCAGATCCGGATGTCCCGGTTGGGGTGTGGATCCCTAGCCCAACTGGCAGCTCAATCGCGGATTCCGGAGGCTAAGGCGGTGGCAAGTTACTGAAAAAGCGCAGGGGATGTGGCGAAACAAGTATTGCTCCTTATGCCGGGGATATGGAGCCGGTGAAACTGGCGCCGACGCCGAAGTTCGGAATTACGGCTGTTCCGAGGAGAGTTGCCTGGACCAGGAATCAGCAGCTCGTCCTCGGGGCGATCGGCGCTAATTCGCGATTGCCGCATTGTAGAAGGGCTGTGGAATCAGCGGGCCCTGCGGCGGATAGACTCTCCTCCTGATCACCAGGACTTTCGTGGAACAGGTGGAACTGGCACCGGCAACCTCGGCTGATGAACTTGCCGCCGCTTACCGGGACTTCCTGCCGATCCTGGCGAGCGAGTTTGAAGCCGCTTTTGGCCGACCCGGGTCTGAATAGCTCGACACCGTGCGGCGCGTGGCACAATGGCACGTGACCTCCGCTCAGCCACAAGGCCCTCGCAAGGCCGCAGTGGCATTCATCCTGATCACGGTCGCGCTGGATCTGATCGCGCTGGGGATGATTGTGCCGGTGCTGCCCAAGCTGGTGGAGATTTTCCTGGGGGGCGACACGGCCTCCGCGGCGCGCGTGTACGGCGTGTTCGGCACGGTTTGGGCGCTGATGCAGTTCGCCGCTTCGCCGATGCTGGGCGCGCTGTCGGACCGGTTCGGCCGCCGGCCGGTGATTCTGCTGTCGAACTTCGGACTCGGGTTGGATTACGTGTTGATGGCGCTGGCGCCGGACCTGGCCTGGCTGTTCGTGGGCCGGGTGATTTCGGGCATCACGGCGGCGAGCATTCCCACGGCATACGCGTATATCGCCGACGTCACGCCGCCCTCGGGCCGCGCCGCGGCGTTCGGGTTGCTGGGCGCGGCATTCGGCCTCGGCTTCATTCTGGGTCCCGGATTCGGAGGCTTGTTGGGCGCCGTCGATCCGCGGCTGCCGTTTTGGGTGGCGGCGGCGCTCAGCTTGCTGAACGCGACCTATGGGTACTTCGTGCTGCCGGAATCGCTTGCGAAGGAGAAGCGGACCGCGTTCTCCTGGGCGAGAGCGAATCCGGTGGGATCGCTGCGATTGTTGCGGGCGCATCCCACGCTGCTGGGGCTGGCCGGGGTCAACTTCCTGTACTACCTGGCGCATGAGGTGCTGCCGAGCGTGTTCGTGCTTTACGCCGGATACCGGTATCAATGGGGCGAGCGCGAGATCGGGCTAACGCTGGCGGCGGTGGGGGTGAGTTCGGCGGCGGTGCAGGGGGCGCTGATCCGGCCAATGATCGCGCGGCTGGGGGAGCGCGCCTGTCTGCTGCTGGGATTGCTGGCGGGGAGCGCCGGGCTGGCGATTTACGGGCTCGCGCCCACGGGGGTGGCGTTCCTGATCGGCCTGCCGGTGATGGCGCTGTGGTTCCTGTCGGGTCCTTCGTCGCAGGGTTTGATGAGCCGGCGCGTGGAGCAGGGCGAGCAGGGGCAGTTGCAGGGCGCGCTACAGAGCTTGCGGGGGATCACGGGCATGATCGGCCCGACGGTGTTTACGCAAACTTTCGCCTTGTTTATCGATCCGGGGAGGTCGCTGCGGCAACCGGGGGCGCCGTTTCTGCTCTCGGCGGCGTTGATGGCGGCGGCGTTCGTGCTGGCGGCGCTGGTGTTGCGGCGGGAGCCGCGTAAGGCTAGATCTTAGCGTCCATTTTACGGTACTGTATAAGCAATAAGGTTTCGTATGATGGACGTAACCAATCTACCTCTTCCCGTGGGCCGGGCGCTTCGCAAACTGGGGGAGGACATCCGGGACGCCCGCCGGCGGCGCCGTATCCCGGTGGCGATCCTAGCGGAGCGTGCCTCCATCAGCCGGACCACCCTGCACCGGATCGAGAAGGGGGATGCAGGCGTCTCCGCCGGAAACTATGCCACGGTACTGTTTGCGCTGGGGTTGATCGACCGGCTGGCTGCGGTGGCGGATGCGACTCACGATACGACCGGGCGAGTGCTGGAGGAAGAGCATCTTCCGCAACGCATCCGGTTGGGATCGCGCCGGCGGTGACGAACAGCTGGCGCACCATCGCCCGCTCGGTTGCCGCCAAAACAAAGTGCGGCTATTCTGTTGTGCATAACCCTGTGGAAGACCGGCGGTATGTTATTTGTCTTCATTGTGGAAATCAGGATTCGCGGTTTCCACAGAAACCTGATGGCGAGCGCTTGCGCGCCGGTTTCGGGCCGGTTACCGTAAACAGGTCTTTCTCGGATGTCCGCCGCTGATCTCACCCTCGAAAAAGGATTGCCCGCCAATGTGGAGGCCGAGCGGTTTCTGCTGGGCTCGATTCTGCGCAACGATTCCGCCTTCATTCAGATCGCCGGGACGCTGACCGCGGAAGACTTCGCCATCGAGAAGCACCGGCGGATCTTCGCGAGAATGTCCGAGCTGTTCGAGCGCGGCGAGCGGATCGAACACCTGACGCTGGTCAACGAGCTGATGAAGCGGGGGCAGCTCGAATCGGTGGACGGGATGAGCTATCTGGCGTCGCTCGACGAAGGGCTGCCGGAGATCACCCATCTGGAAAGTCCGATCCGGCTGGTGAAGGACAAGTCCACGCTGCGGCGGCTGATCTTCACGGCGGAGAACCTGAAGCAGCGTTGCCTGCTTGGCGAGCAGGAGCCGGATGAGATCCTGGCGGGCGCCGAGGAGGAGTTGCTGCGGCTGGGCGATTCCAAGTCGGGCGACCGGCTGCTGGGCACGGTCGAAATCATCGACAAGTTCCCTGGGGGGATCAACGCGTTCCTGGACCCGTCGAAGCGGCTGAAGGGCATTTCGACGGGGTTCGCGAAGCTGGACGAAATGACCGGCGGGCTGCACGAAGGCGAGTTGTTCATCCTGGCGGCGCGGCCGTCCATGGGTAAGACGGCGTTCGCGCTGAACATCGCGCAGCACGTGGCGACGCATCCGAAGCTGCGCAAGACGGTGGCGGTGTTTTCACTCGAAATGTCGGCGGAAAGCCTGCTGACGCGCATGGTTTGCGCGCAGGCGCGCGTGGATCAGCAGCGGTTCCGCAGCGGCTTTCTGAATCAGGACGAACGGCGGCGGCTGGCGGTGGCGCTGAACGACATCACGGAAGCGCCGCTGTACATTGACGATACCTCCGGCGCGAACCTGATGGACGTGCATTCCAAGCTGCGGCGCCTAAAGAATGAACGCGGGCTGGACCTGGTGGTGATCGACTATCTGCAACTGATGAGCGGGCGCGGGCGGAACGAGAATCGCAACCAGGAAGTGAGCCAGATTTCGCGAGGGTTGAAGCTGCTGGCCAAGGAGTTGCGCGTCCCGATGATCGTTTTGTCGCAGTTGAGCCGGGCTTCGGAGACGCGGCAGGGCGATCACAAGCCGATTCTGAGCGATCTGCGCGATTCGGGCTCGATCGAGCAGGATGCCGACCTGGTGGCGTTCATTTATCGCGAGGAAGTGTACAAGCCGGATCGCGAGGATTTGCGCGGTCTGGCGGACCTGCTGCTGGCCAAGCAGCGCAACGGTCCGATCGGGCGGGTGCCGCTGGTGTTCCTGAAGGAATGCACCAAGTTCGAGAATCGCGCCGAGGACGTGGACGCCGCGCCTTACGAGTGACCGGACTCGAGGAAGCGCTTCACCTGCGCGTGGCGGTACTCGAACATCTTCCGCAACTGCCGTTTCGCCAGCCAGCCGAACAGCGGATCGGCTAGGAATCCCAGCGGCAGCGAGAAGTCGATGGAATCCGTCATTCGCGTGGCGCCGTTCTCCGCGGCGAAGTGATGGCGATGCCGCCAGAACGCGAACGGACCGCGATCCTGGACATCGGTGACGAAACGATCCTGTTCAAAATCGGTATGGCGGGCGATCCAGGTGAGCCGCAGGGGCTTTCGGCCGATGCGGAGGACGGTGACTCCGCCGGGGCGGATGCCGCCGCTGCGCCGCACCACTTCCACGGGCGGGTCGGGCGGGGTAAGCCGCTCCAGCGCCCGCGGATCCTCGTGAAAGGCAAACACGGCGGGCAGCGGCGCGCGCACCAGGGAAGAGTGTTCGAAGCGCAGCATCGTTGATAACTTCCTTACCGATGCCTGACCGGAGGCGCAGGACTCAAAAGCTTGGGCCGCGCTACAACAGATACATGCGGTACACAATGCTACTCGTCTGTTTGCTGGGGGGCGTGCTGCAGGCGCAGCACGGTCACAGCCCGAAGGGGTCGCAGCCGCCGGTGCGGCTGTACGAAGGAATCGGCGATCACAAGCACATCATCAAGACCGATTCGCCGGAAGCGCAGAAGTACTTCAGCCAGGGCCTGATTCTGCTCTACGGCTTCAACCACGATGAGGCGCTGCGATCGTTTGAGCGCGCGGCGCAATTGGATCCGAAATCGCCGATGCCGCTGTGGGGCATGGCGCTGGTGCTGGGCGCGAACTATAACGACCCCGGCAGCGGGGATCGCAACCAGCGGGCGCACGAGACCATCCAGCGCGCGCTAGGCATGATCGGGAACGTGCCCGCGCCGGAGCAGGCGTATGTGAAGGCGTTGGCGGCACGCTACTCGGCGGACCCGAAGGCGGATCCTCGGCAGCTCGGGCTGGCGTACAAGAACGCGATGGCGGACCTGCTGCGGCGCTATCCGGACGACCTGGACGCGGCCACCCTGTACGCGGAATCGATGATGAACCTGAATCCCTGGAAGCTGTGGACCTCGGACGGAAAGCCCGCGGAGGGCACCGAGGAGATCATCCGCGTGCTGGAAGGCGTGCTGCGGCGCAACCCGCATCATCCGGGCGCGAATCACTACTTCATTCACGCGGTGGAAGCGGGTCCGAACCCGGAGCGCGCGCTGCCCAGCGCGGAGCGGCTGAAGGCGCTGGTTCCGGCGGCGGGTCACCTGGTGCACATGCCGGGTCACATCTACTTGCGCACGGGCGACTTCGAGGCGGCGGCGGTGACGAACGTGGCGGCCGTCGAGTCGGACCGCAGAATGATCGCGCAATCCGGCGCGTCCGGAATCTACCCGGCAATGTACTTCAATCACAACTTCCACTTCATCGCGTATGCGCGCGCCGAACAGGGGCGACACGAAGAAGCGATGAAGGCGGCTCGGGAGATGGCGTCGAACGTGAAGCCGTATCTCAAGGAGATGGCGATGCTGGAGGCGTTCGCGGCGGTCCCTCTGATGACCATGTCGCGGGGCGAGCGCTGGAATGAGATCCTGGCGGAGCCGGAGCCCGATGCTCCGCCAGGAGTGCTGCGCGCGCTGTGGCACTTCAGCCGGACGCTGGCGTATGCGGGCCTGAAGGACGCCCAGAAGGCGAAGGCCGAGCGAGCCAGGTTCGAGACCGCGCGCACTTCCCTGCCCGCGGATATGCCTTGGGGCGCCAACAACATGGCCAAGCAGGTGTTCGATCTGGCGGCGCGGCAATTGGACGCGCGGCTGGCGGAGTTGAACGGCGACCGCGAGAAGGCCATCGCGCTGTGGCGCGAAGCGGTTCGCATTCAGGACGAGCTGGTGTACGACGAGCCTCCGGCGTGGTATTACCCGGTTCGCGAATCGCTGGCCGCGACGCTATATCGCGCGGGCAAGCACGCGGAAGCCGAGGCCATGTTCCGCGAGAACCTGGAGCGGTATCCCCGCAATCCGAGGTCGCTGTTCGGACTGGTGGAGTGCCTGCGGGCGCAGGGCAAGGCCGACTCGGTGGAGTGGGTCAGCCGCGAGTTGGATTCCGTGTGGAAGCCGGCGGGCGTGAAGTTAAGCATCGCATCGCTTTAGCCGCCGTGCTCCTGGAAGCCGGGGGTCCCTGTGACCTCCGGCTATTTTGCTTTTGCGGAGCCGGCGGCGGTGGCCGTCAGTTGGGCGATCGCCTCCACGGCGCGGGTGCAGTCCTCGCGTGAGACATCGAAGTGCGTGACGGCGCGCACGCGGGTGGGGCCGAAGGCGCTCATCAAGATGCCGCGATCCTTCAGCGCGCCGGTGAGAGCGGGGGCGTCCAGGTCCGCCGCGAGATCAAAGATGATGATGTTGGTGGCGACGGGTTTCACATGGACGCCGGGCAGTTTCGCGAGCTCGGCGGCAAGATAGGCGGCGTTGGCGTGATCCTCGCCCAGGCGGGCGGGCATCTCCTCCAGCGCGATCAGCCCGGCGGCGGCCAGGACTCCGGCCTGCCGCATGCCGCCTCCCAGACGCTTGCGGTACATGCGAGCCTTGCTCATTAGAGCCGCGGAGCCGCACAGCATCGATCCCACCGGAGCGCCGAGTCCCTTGGACAGGCAGAACATGAGGGTGTCGACGTCGCGGGCGATGCGCGCCACCGGCGTTCCGGTAGCGGCCGCGGCATTGAACACGCGCGCGCCGTCCATGTGGACGGCCAGGCCTCGCGCGTGCGCCCCGCGGCAGATCTCGTCGATGGTTTCCTGCGGATACACGGCGCCGCCCGCGAAGTTGTGCGTGTTCTCGATCTCCACCAGCGTGGTGGGGGCGCAATGCGGACCGTCGGGACGCAGGAACTTTTCGATTTCGCTCCAGCGCAGCATCCCGTCCGCGGTAGGAATAGCGCGGATGAGACAGCCGGAGAACCAGGCGCTCATCGACAGCTCCCAATCGAGTATGTGGGACTGCCAGTCGCAAATCACCTCCTGCCCGTGCACGGTGTGGAGCTTGATGGCGATGGTGTTGCCCATGGTGCCGGTGGGGACGAAGAGGGCCGCTTCCTTGCCGGCGATCTCAGCGGCGCGCCGCTCCAGGCGGTTGACGGTGGGATCCTCGCCGTAAACATCGTCGCCGACTTCGGCATTGCTCATGGCGGCGCGCATGGCCGGGGTGGGCCGGGTTACGGTATCGCTGCGGAGGTCGATCATGGGTTTACAAACTCCTCAAACACTTCGTTGGACAGCAGGACGCCGCGCCGCGTAAGCCGCAGAACGCCGCCGCCGTCTTCGAGCAGCCCCTGCTCAATGAAGCGTGCGATGGGTTCACGATAGAAGTCGCGTTCCGTGTCGGTTGCGCGGACGCCTTCGGAAAGGCGCAGGCCGACGAAAAACTTCTCCTCGGCGAAGCACGCCTCGGTGCGGTCTTCGGCGGGGGACCGGCCCTCGCGCCAGCGCTTCACATACTCGGACGGCGATTCCACGTTGCGCCATCGCACGCCGCCGTCCAGCGAATGAGCGTCCGCGCCGAAGCCGGCGTATGGCTCCAGACGCCAGTATTTCAGGTTGTGCTCCGACTCAAAGCCGGGCTTGGCGAAATTGGAGATTTCGTAGCGATGCATGCCGAGCGCGGCCAGGCGGTCCACCGCGGTTTCGTACATCTCGACGATGGCGTCGTCGCCGGGGACATCGCCCGCGCCGTAGCGCGAGCCATGGTTCAGGATCTCGAGGCCGAGCCGCGAATCTTCATCGACTTCCAGCATATAGACGGAGACGTGCGGCGGATCGAGCCTCGCGATTTCGTCGAGCGATTCCTGAAAGCTGGCCGGCGTCTGGCCCGGAAGTCCCGCGATCAGGTCCAGGTTGAAATTGGTGATGCCGCGATCGCGCAGCAGGGCGCAATCGGCTTCGACGGTCTGGGCGGTATGCCGGCGTCCCGTGCGGCGGAGTTCGGCGGTTACGAAGGACTGCGCGCCGAGGCTGACGCGATTGACGCCGCCGCGAATCCAGGCTTGCACCTTGGCGGCGTCGAAGGAACCGGGGGCGGCTTCGAGCGTCGCTTCCCGCCAGGGCTTGCCCGGCACAGCGTCCAGCAGGTCCTCGATCACGTCGGGTTCCATCAGGCTGGGCGTGCCGCCGCCGAGGAAGAGCGTGTCTGGCGTCCAGTTCCAGCCGAAAGCGGCGATCTCATGCTTCAGCGCCGCCAGGTACTCTTCGGAAAGGCTTTGCGGAAATACACCCGACCCGAAGTTGCAATAAGTACACTTCTGGCCGCAGAACGGAAATGACAGGTACACGCCGGGCATGGTTGGTTACAGCTTGACTTCCTCGCCTGTTTGCTTGCGGATGGCGTCCTCGATCAGCTCCCTGAGGCTTTGCCCGGTGGCGGAAAGCACGAAGGCGCTGCGTTCCGGGTTCCAGTCGAGCTTGAAGGAAGTGGAGTGGGCGGAGACCCAGATCTGGCGGACGGGCGAGTTGGGGCTGACCACGAACTTGGCTTTGGGCTCTTCGAACTCGATCGCCAGCGCGCCGGAGTTGAGGTCGGCTTCGAAGTCCCAGTTGTCGGAGGCTTTGTTGAGCTGCCGGTACAAGCCCTGGATCGCCTCATCGGCCCGGCGCTGAAATTCCTGTTCATCCATCACGGTCTTCTCGGATTCATTACACCATAACCTTTTTCCGATACTTTCGTCCTAGAAGCTTCATCTGTTACCCTTGGAACCGTCGCCAGCAATCGACGGCGAGAACACTTATGGAAGCTCAGTGTCTTCCGCAGCACCGATTGCCTGGTATCAGCCGCCTGTTCGCGGACTACCTGACCCATTTTGACCGGGTGGAGCGGTTCTATCGCCACAACCCGTTCGATCCGGCGTCGCTGGAGCGGGCGGCGGCGGAAATTCAGTACCCTCAGGATCGCAGATCCGCCATGGCGGAGGCGCTGCGCGCGGCCAACGGCCCCTCCCCGTGGATCGACCTGTTCGAGCAGCCGGGAACGGTCGCGGTGGTTACCGGGCAACAGGTGGGGCTTTTCGGCGGCCCCGCTTACACGATCTATAAAGCGTTGACGGCAGCGCGTTTAGCGTCCCGGCTGCGGGACAGCGGACAGCCCGCCGTGGCGATCTTCTGGCTGGCAACCGAGGATCACGACTACGAAGAGATCCGCCGCGCCTGGACCTTTGACGCCAATCGCCAGCCGGTGTCGTTGGAAGTGGGCGCGACGCCGAAGCAAGGTCAGCCGGCGGGCACGGTGGTGATCGAGCATTCGCCGGTGGAATCGCTGCGCGCGGCGCTGGCCGAGTTCCCGTTCGCGGCGGAAGTGATCGCCAAGGTGGAACGGGCGTATCAGCCGGGCGAGACCCTGGGACGGGCGTTCGCAAACCTGATCCGCGACCTGCTGGCCCCCTTCGGCCTGATTTTCCTGGACCCGCTGGATCCGCAGGTCCGGGATACCGCCAGCCCGTTCCTCGCGCTGGCGTTCGAGAAAGCCGCCAGCCTGCTGGATGCATTGAAGACGCGCAGCCAGGAACTGGAGGCCGCGGGCTACCATTCCCAGGTTCTGGTGGACGGCAGATCGCACATGTTCTTCCACCTGGCGGACGGGGTGCGCCGCACGCTGCGCCTGGGTGATCCGGATTTCGCCGATTTCTCGCAGCGTCCACACGCGCTTTCGCCAAATGCGCTGCTGCGGCCGGTGATGCAGGATTACCTGCTGCCCACGGTGGCTTATGTCGGCGGTCCGGCGGAGATCGCCTATCTGGGGCAATCGCACGTTCTATATGAGAAACTGCTGGGCCGGATGCCGGTCTCCATTCCGCGGGCCGGGTTTACGCTGCTCGATTCGCGCGGCCGGAAGCTGCTGGACCGCTACCGGCTTAGCGTGCCCGATGTGACGGTGCACCGCGAGACGTTGAAGGAGCATATCTCCGCGGCCCTGGTGCCGGTGGTGCTGGAAAAGCATTTCGCCTCCGCCAACGATCAGATCGGCCGCAATGTCGATACGCTGATCGCGGACCTGCTCCGTTTCGATCCGTCGCTGGCTAAGGCAATGAAGAAGAGCCGCGCCAAGATTCTGTACCAGTTGGACCGCATGGCCAAGAAAACCGCTCGCGAGGCGCTGCGCCGGGATGAGCGCGCCCAGGCGGAAGCAGCGTATCTGGGCGGACTGCTATATCCGCACGAGCACCTGCAGGAGCGTTTTTACTCCATGCTGCCGTTCCTGGCGCAGCACGGCCTGGATCTCCCCGCCCGGTTGTACGAGCATGTGCACCTGGACTGCCCGGATCACCAGGTGCTGACGCTCTAGTTGCGATTGGGCACTTCGGTTCGTTTCACCTGGGCGCGACGCGCGCCCTTGTCGAGCCCGGCGGAGGCCCGGCGGCGCGCCGCTTCACTCACCTTGATGTTGTTGACCACGGCCTTCGCTCCCGCTGACCTGGCCATGCGCGTGGCCGCGCCTTTCCGTTGGATCACGTCGGTCTTGCCTTCCCAGGTCGCGATACCGCCTTGCACGCGGACGGTGAAGTTGTCGGCGGCCATTTTGGAGCGCGCCAGACGGGCGCGGATGTCCTTTTCTATTTGGGTATCGGAAAGCTGTGCCTTGGTGGACGCGGGGGCGGCGGGCTTCGCGTCCGCGGGAGGAAGCAACAGGATCAGCGACAATAACCAGGTCATCACTGTATTAGTGCGATTCCGGAAGCATTCCTCTCTCGCGCGGCGCTGGAAGCTTACTGCACGAGAAGCTCCTGGCCGGACTTAACCCGGGTCCGGATGCGGGTGATGGCGTTGAAATCGGCGAGCGGATCTTGATCGAGAACCAGGAAGTCGGCCGGCGCGCCCTCGGCGAGGCCGAACGGGGCTCGCCTGGGGAACACCGCGACAGCGCCGTTCGTCGAGAGAGCCCGAAGCAAATCGGCGGCCGGCATCAAGCCCGTCTGATGGATGGCCAGTGCCTCCGCAACCGAGGTCCCACGGAAGGAATCGCTCCCGATGGCGAGGCGCACACCGTTCCGCGCCAGCACTGAGATGTTGTGGCGGTACAGGTCGAGTAAGGGACCGCGAACCTTCCCCAGTCCCGGGAATCGCTTTTCGGATTCGCCGGTGGTATCCGCCAGAAGCCGCAAGACTCGCCGAGCGTGGTCACTACGGTGATTTTCCGGCGTGCGGCGCGCCGCGCGAACTCTTCAGAGATCTTGTAGAGGTCCAGCCCGTACTTGGCAATGCGCTCGGGGTCGGGCCAGAAGCCGGGCATGTGCGCGATTAAATCCGCGCCTGCGGCCACCGCGACTGCGAAGTCGTGGGCGCTTTCCACGTGGGCCGACACTCGAAGGCCGTCGCGGTGCGCGAGTTGTGCAATCCGGCGCGGGAGCTTATCGGGGTCGAGGCCGTGCCGGTCGCCATCCGGTCGCGGACGGCGGGCCGCACGGTCCTCAGAGTAGACCAGCATGATCTTGATGAAGTCGGGCTTCTGAACCCGGACCCGCTGCGCCCATTGTCTTTCCACGTCAGCGACGGTGGCGACCGGGAGCAGGAACCCGCCGTCGCGGTCGAGCTCGGTCATGCCGCCGCGTTGGATGTTCCGCGCGACGAGCGCCGAAGGATGCCCTCCCGGCGCGGTAAACGCCCCGTTGGCGAAGGCGACATCGACTGAGCTTGGAACGTTTGATGGTTCCAGCGAGACGTTCGCGCGTGCCCGGCTGGTTTTCCTGGATCATCACGTAGAAAATTCCCTGCGAGAGGTAGGTCCGGATGGTGGCGGCGGTGTCCGGGCTGGGGATGTTGTGGTTGTGCGCCTCGGCGAAAGCGGGGGTAACGTAGCCCTGCCGCAGGTCGACGGTCCGGTCGATCGAGGCAGGCGGCTTCAGGGTGAGCCTTCCTCCCTGCGTATACACGGTGCGTGACACGAAGGTAGCGCCATCGAACCAGCGCCCGTTGATCCAGGCAGTGGTGGGCGACGGGGACTCGTTCGCGGCGCACCCGCCCATTAGTGTCAGCGCACTCAGAAAACGGAAACAACGGTAAGGATGCATGGTAGAGCCTTAACAGTCCATTTACAGGTCTGCTGCCGGCTCATTACGTCTCAAGCGTTCCGCGGTTCCCGGGAGGGGCGGATTAGTGCCGCCGGGCGAAGGCGCCGGTGGGCGCCGGGGGCGGAGGCGGAGGCTCCGGCGGGGGAGCGGGTTTCTTCGCGCGTCCATCCAACCGCGCGACAATCAGCGCTTCCTTCGCCTTGGCGAACTTCGGCGAGCCCGGCGCCACGCCCGTGGCCGCGACCTCCTTGTCCGTCACCTCGATTGCCGTAATCAGGTACTTCTGGAAGTAGTTCCGGATTCGGTCTTGCACGATTCTCTGTTGGGAATGGAGCAGCAGGTACAAAATCACCTCGCCAGGCATTGCCAGGATGGCGTGGTAAATGTGCGAGGGCTTGGTCACCTTGGCTGATTTCAGATCGCGTTCCGCCTTCTTGGCGGCTGCTTCAAGCTTCTGGATGTTGCCGAAATCGCCGCGGGTGAGCAAGGCGGTCTTGGAGAGCGCGGTACGCTCTTTCGCGTTCAGCTTCTCGATCAGCACGGCCAGAAACAGCGGGAAGTCGCGCACGGGAACCGGCACGCCGACGGAGATCAACTGCTTGGCCTTTTGCAGCTTGTGGAAGGCCGGCAGGTTGAGTTTGGGCCCGGTGAGCGCGGGTGAGAACAGTTCGATCATCTTCTCGCGTTCCAGCGCTTCGATGAGGTCGGCGATATTGGGCTCCTCGGCGACGGCGCGCAGTTCGGAAGCGAGCTGGTCGGACGTGATCCGCGCGAGCATCCCGGCGTCGCGGGCGTTTTCGAACTGCATGCGGGTGCGCTCCTCCACCGCGTAGCCCATGCGCACCTGGAAACGAATGAGGCGCAGCAGGCGCACTGGATCGTCGTAGAAGACGTAATTATTGATGGCGCGCAGTTCGCGCTGCTGGATATCGCTCTGGCCGTTGTTGGGATCGAGCAGCAGGCCCTTGGAGCCGGCGTTCAGTGAGAGGGCGATGGAGTTGATGGTGAAGTCGCGGCCGCGGAGGTCCTCATGAATGGAGGCGGGTTGCACCTGGGGTTTGGCGCCGGGTTTGGGGAAGCGCTCCTTGCGGGCCATGCTGATCTCGACGGTGACACCGTTGGGGAACAGCAGGTCGGCCAGCTTGCGGTTTTCGTCGGTGGTCAGGACCTTGGCCCCCGCTTTCTCGAGCGCCTTGGCGAGTTTGATCCCGCTGCCTTCGACGCGGAAATCGAGGTCGCGGATGGGGAATCCGGCCAGCATGTCGCGCATGGCGCCGCCCGTCAGAAACAGATTGGCGTGCGCGTGCGCGGCCGCCGCCTGGACCTCGGCCACCACGGCGGACTGTTCCGCGCTCAGGTGGTTCTCCAACATGAACAAGTAGTCGCTCACCGGTCAAGCCCTCGGATGATGTTGATCAATGGTGCCGCGCAGCCTGGAACGCGCCACGTGTGTATAGATCTGTGTTGTGCCGATATCGGCGTGGCCCAGCATCACTTGGACGCTGCGCAAGTCGGCTCCCCCCTCCACCAGGTGGGTAGCGAAGCTGTGGCGAAGGATATGGGGCGTCAGCTTGCGCCGGATCCCCGCTTTCCGCCCGTAGCCGCGGAGCAGTTTCCAGAAGCCCTGCCGGGTCATGCAGCCGCCCAGGCGGGTGACGAACAGATAGGGGCTGATCCGGCCTTTCAGGATTTGGCCCCGGCCGCCGGAGAGGTAGGCGCGGAGAGCGGCGATGGCATGGCTTCCGACCGGGACAATACGGGTTTTGCGTCCTTTTCCAACAACGCGAGCCGTGCCTAGATCGAGGTCCAGGTCGGCGGTGAGGACGCCACACAACTCGCTGACACGCAATCCGGTGGCGTACAGGAGCTGCAACATGGCGATGTCTCGCAAGCACTCCGGGCTGGAGGGCGCAGGCGCGGCTAGCAAAGCTTCGATCTCGTTCGAATTCAGATACTTAGGAAGCTGCACCCATTGCCGCGGCAGACTCAGGAACTGGCTGGGATCTTCGGTGGCCACGCCCTCCCGGACCAGGAACCGGGAGAAGTTGCGAAGGGTTGTGATGTGCCGCGCGGCGGTTCGGGGATGCATCCCGGAGGCGGTCAATCCGTCGACGTAAGTTCTTAGCGCCTCAGCAGTTAGGGGCCAAACAGCAGTGTTGGCGGCGAACCGTTCAAGGTCGCGCCGGTAGGCGGATATCGAGTTGGGCGCCAAACCTTTCTCGACCCGGCAGAAGTCGAGGAAGCAGCGCACCTGGACGGCCAACGCCGCACTGCTCATTTGTGCCAATGATACAATATCCGCGAAATTGTTTGGAAGGGTATCTTCCCGGAAAGGAATAGCTTGGCGGGGTCGACGAACAAGAAGGTGGTGGTTTCCCGGTTGGACCGGGAGCCGCTGAGCGGTTTCGTCAACCCGCAGAACTTCGTGCAAGCGTCGGGAATTGAGCTACTTAGCCCCTCGGGGACGATTCTGACCATACCGCTGAGCGAGGTGGTCGCGGTCAGTTTCGTGCGCGACTTCGACGCCGCGGAGGGCTGGCGCGACCATCGCTTTTTTCCTTCGCGGCCAAAGACTTCGGGTTTGTGGCTGAAGCTTTTCTTCCGCACCGGCGAGACCTTGGAGGGGCTGGTAAGCAATAACCTGATGCAGTTGGAAGCGGACGGGTTCACGGTGGTAACGCCGCAGAATCAAAAGCTTTTCGTGCCGCGCGCTGCGCTCCACGAGGTTCAGGTGCTGGGCGTCATCGGAAGTCCTCTGCGGCAGCGAAAACCGGGTAAGAAGGCCGAAGATCAGCGGCAGTTGCCGATGTTTGAAAGCTAAAGAATCAGGCCAACAGGTGGGCGCTAACCGGTTGATCAGGGATGGGATGTCCGTTCAAACGATGCTGCTCCAGATCGATCCAAAAACTCCGGCCCGTGGGAGTGTGTAGCGCATTTTGCACGAACATTAAGGGGCTTACCGTGTAGCTTCGCTCAAAGGGACACTCCGCCCAACTGCGCCGCGCGGCTTGCAGCGTCTCAGCCAGATTCGCGGACGTAAGATCTTGCGCCAGCGTGACATGCGGGTGATATTCGTAGGGCTCGGCAAAGGCCATGGCGTCGGAGTTCAGGGCGTTGTGGATCTCCACGAGCTGGTCATACCCCTGGCCTAGAGCCAAGTAAATCACCTGCGTGGCTGGAAAAACCTCGATGTCGGTCAGATGCAGGTCGAAGGAGGAGAATTGCCCGAGCCTGGCCAGGGTTTGATCCCAGGCTTTCCGGGGGTCCGCCAGACAGCGGGGGGGCAGAACAGTAACGTGGGAGAGGGCGTTACAGGCGGGAACCAGTTGCTGGCGGAGGTTGGAGAGGTACCTGCCCAGCGGATCAGGGATATAGGAAACGAGAGCGAAGGAGTTGATCCGTTCTCCATCGCCCGGACTACAATGCATACCTAACCTATTATCCTACCTTTCGGCGCTAACCGCCGCCGGGGCTGGTTCCTGATCGGGTTTGGAATCAGGCTGCACCCACTGGGCGGCCTCAAACCCTACATACTTTACGATGCACAGGCCCTCGTTGGAGTCTAAAATATCACCGACTTCGAGTGGCGCGTCGCCTTTCCGCATCTGGAACCACGCTGCATAGTGAGACGGCGCAACGACCTCTTCTGATTCCTCGTAGTCCCTAGGCTTCACACTGGTAAGCCCGCCGACGTGAGGCGCGTTGCGGAAGCCTTGCTTCAAGTGCGGGCGGAGGCGGAAGATGCGGTAGACGGGCATAAGCTCGTAACAGGCCGATTGTACCGCAAAAACATTTCGGCCGAGAATGTTTTTTGGCCGGCGACCAAGAGCGGGCTGGTGGGACGTTCGGCCACTTGCGGGCCGATCGCAGGCCCGCGTTGTCGGGCAGTTGCCAGAGCGTAAGCTCAAAGAAGCCTGACGCCTCGGCCACCGAGGCAAGCGACTCCCCTTCCCCGATGACGTGTGTGCCTGCTTTCAGAGTCCGGGCCATGAATAAGGTTTGACCATGATACCCGGCCCGGCCGGCGCGCACCAAGTGCCGCGCGGCGCGGCATCGTGATAGCTTGAGAAACCATGAGGCTGCCGCTGATCCTGCTGGGCGCCGCCATGTGCCTGGCGGCTGAAGATCCCGAAAAGACCGCCCGCTCCGTAATGGAGCCTTTCTTCGTCGCCTGGAACAAGGCCGACAACGTTGAACTTCGCAAGAGCATGAACTTCCCATTCGTGACGCTCGGGCGCAACGGCGCGGCGCAGATCGCGATGAAGGCGGAGGAGTTCAGCCAGGATTTTGATGCCTTGAGGCGCACCGAGAACTGGGCATCGTCGACGCTGGATGCCATCGACGTAACGCCGGGCTCGACCGCGGACAAGCTCCACATCATGGTCACTTACAGCCGCTATCTCAAAGACGGAAAGCGCTACATGACGGGCCGCACCTTCTACGTGCTTACCCGGCAAAACGGGCACTGGGGCATGCAACTGCGGTCGCCGATGGCGCCGAAGACGCCGTGAAGCGGCGCGATTTTGTTCTGGCGGCGGCGGGACTTCCGCTGCGAGGAGCAGCCCCCCGTCCAAACATCCTCTGGCTGAGCTGCGAGGACATGAGTCCGGACCTAGGCTGCTACGGTGATCCCTACGCGCGCACGCCGCGCATCGACAGGCTGGCGTCGGAAGGCATGCGCTACCTGCGGGCGTTCTCGGTGGCCGGCGTATGCGCGCCTTCGCGGTCCGGAATCATCACGAGCATGTATCCCACCTCAATTGGCACGCATCACATGCGGAGCCAGGGCGTGCCGCCGCCTTTCGTCAAATGCTTTCCCGAGTACTTGCGGGCGGCGGGCTATTACTGCACGAATCGATCCAAGACGGACTACAACCTGGGTCAGCCGGCGACCGGGCGGCCGGATCCGAACGCGCCGGATCTCTGGAACCGCGCGCCGTTCTTCCAGCCTCCCGTGGGTTGCTGGGATGAGTCGAGCATCCGCGCGCACTGGCGAGACCGTCCGGCCGGTGTCCCTTTCTTTGCCGTGTTCAACTTCGAGCAATCGCACGAGGGCCGCATTCGCGGCGAGGCGGACGCGCGCACCGTTCTCGCCGCGGTGGAGCAGAAGCACGATCCGGCTCGCGCCGTGCTGCCGCCCTACTATCCCGATACGGAACTGGTGCGCAAGGACTGGGCGACGTATCACGACCTGGTGACCGCGGTGGATCAGCGTGTGGGCCGGGTCCTCGACGAGTTGCGCGAAGACGGCCTGGAGCGCGAGACCATCGTGTTCTTCTGGAGCGATCACGGCCGCGGGCTGCCGCGCGCCAAGCGCTGGCTCTACGATTCCGGAATTCACGTGCCGCTGATTGTGCGCTGGCCGGGGCGCGTCACACCGGGAAGCACGAGCAGCGAGCTTATCAACCTCATCGACCTCGCCCCCACCATGCTTTCCATCGCCGGCATTCCGGTCCCGAAGTACATGCAGGGCCGCCCGTTCCTCGGCGCCCGCAAGGCGAGCAGCCCGCGGTATATCTTCGGCGTGCGGGATCGCATGGATGAACAGCCGGATCGCATTCGCTCCGTCCGCGATGAGCGCTTTAAGTACATTCGCAACTACCGGCCGGAGCGCCCCTACGCCCAGGCCATCGCCTACATGGACCAGATGCCGTCCATGAAGGAATGGCGCAGAATGCATCAGGAAGGGCGCCTGAACCCGGTCCAGGCCCAGTTCTTCTCCGATCGCAAGCCGCCGGAGGAATTGTACGACTGCGTCGCGGATCCGCATGAAATTCGCAACCTGGCGGATTCCAAGCCATACCAGGGAACGCTGCGACGCATGCGCAAGGCTCTGCGGGACTGGGAACAGCGCACCGGCGACCTGGGCGCTGTCGAGGAGCGGGAACTGCTGTCCCGCTGGCGTCCCGGAGGCGTCTGGCAGAAGACCGCCCCGCCGGTGATCCGCCTCGAGGGGAACCGCGCCATCATCTCCTGCGCCACCGAAGGCGCGACGGTCGAGTACGCGATCGCCAATGGTCCCTGGCGGCTGTACACGGGGCCGGTAGCCGGCACGGGCGAGATCCGCGCGCGCGCCGGCCGCCTGGGATTCGCCGACAGCGACGTAGTACGCGCTACTTGGTGATCACGAAGCGGTCGAGTTCTCTTCCCTGCGAATCGAGCTGCCGGACCGTTAGCTTTTTCCCGTCGATGTCCGCCACCGTGAACGAGTGCGTCGTGGACAGGAACTTGTACGTGAACGGCTGCCAGGAGCCCGGTTTGGCTTCCTGCTCCTTATCGTACAGCCCCGCCCCGCCCGCGCCGCTCACGATATAGATGGGCCCGTTGGGGCGCGTGCGGGCGACGCCGTCGAAGTTCTTGTCCAGAGTCCAATCGCCGGAAACCCGGCCGCGGAGGTCGGGTCCGGAAGCGTTGGCGAACCTCATGGGGAAGGATCGCTGGTAGTTGTGAACATGCCCCGCCCACACGACGTCCACCCCGCCCGCCTCGAACAGGTCCGACGCCAGCCGGGTGCGCTGCTCATTGAAATGCGCGTCGGAGGAGTTGAAGCCGGGTTGATGTACGGCGGCGAACTTCCAGGTGGCCCGCGACTTCTCCAGGTCGGCGGCGATCCACGCCCGCAGCCTCGCATCCTTGAAATCCACCCAGCGGTTGGCGTCGATCACCAGCCAATGAGAGTTCCCATAGTCGAACGAGTAATTCGCCATCCGGGGAAACTTGCCGTTGGACGCGGCGATGACCGCCGAACGGTCCTGCTCCGGGCCTTCGAGCGGCGGTGCGTTCACGCCGTCCGGTCCGTTCAGCGGCAGGTTGAAGTAATGGAAGTAGCCCATCGCATCCGGGTTTCCGCGGACGTCGGGAGTGGCGATATCGTGATTGCCGGGAGCCGCGGCCACCGGGACGGAGGCAATCAGGCTTTCATAGAAAGGGAAGTACTTCTCGCGATATTCGCTGATCCGCCCCCGCGAGTAAACGATGTCCCCGGTAATGAAAACAAAGTCGGGTTGCGCAGCCGCAACCCGGGCGGCGATCGTCCGCTGCTCCGGAGTGCCCGCCCCGGAATCGCCGAACAGGGCGAACCGGTAGGGCTGGCGGGCGGACTTGCGCGTCTTCGCGGTGGCCTGAAACACCGCCTTGCCGCCTTCCAGCACCTGGTAGTCGAAGGCCGTACCGGGTTTCAGGCCGGACAAGGCCGCCAGCCACACGCGATGGGGCTCGATGGAGCGCACCGCGATCCGATGATAGGAAGCCGGCGACGGCCGGGACCACTTGCCGCCGCCCTGCCGCCACTGCACCGCGAACGGTCCGTCACGATCGGTGGTGTGCCACAGCACCGACATTTTTCGCGGATCGGCCGGGTTGTCGCCGAACTGCAGATAGGGCTTCACCAGGAACGGCTGTCCGTTCGCGGCGGCCGCCGCCAGCACCAACGGAAGTAAGCGGATCATGAAGTTATTCGAGCACAACCGCGATCAAGTCTTTGTGACGTGGAAGGGGTTGAAATCGCTTTCCTTGTCGTAGATGTCCACGCCTTCGTATCGCTTCAGCCCGTTCACGATGAGGTACGTGAGCGGCGTGGAGGCAACCTCGTACAGCACCTTGAAGCCGTAGCCGGAGGCGATCAGGTTGGCGAGCGTCGACCACGAGACCGACCCGCCGAAGGCAACGATCATGACCACCACGGTATCCACCAACTGCCCGGCCACCGTGGAGCCGATGGTCCGCATCCACAGGTACTTGCCGTCCGTCATCACCTTCATCTTGGCCATCACGAACGAATTGGCGAATTCGCCGCACCAGTAGGCGATCAGGCTGGCCACTACCAGCCGCGGCACGAATCCGAAGACGGTGGCGAAGGCTTCCTGATGCGGCCAATCCGGCGCCGGAGGAAGCGCCACGATCGCCAGGCCCATTGCCGCCATCAGCCCGGAAGCCAGAAAACCCAGCCAGATGGCGCGGCGCGACGCCGAGTACCCGTACACCTCGGTGAAAATGTCGCCGAAGATGTAGGTAAGCGGGAACATCAGTTGCGCGCCGCTGACGCGAAAGGGACCCAGCGCGACAATCTTCTGCGCCACCAGGTTGGAGATCAGCAGAACCACCACGAAAATCGCGAGCAGCAGGTCGAAGCTCTTGAACGTGCGCAGATCCCGGGCGCGGGAACGGGTGACTGTGGAGAATGACATGAAGCGAGTGCTCAATTCTCGCATGGTTAGCGACCGAAAAGGTATAATTCGTTCGTGAAGAAGTTTGGACTCGCTATTGCGATTCTCTTCGCCGGATGCGCGAAAGACATCCAGAACAAAGACGCGGTGCGCCAGGGCGTGATGGATTACCTGAACGCGCGGCAGCAACAAACCGGCCTGAACATGGCGGCCATGGATGTCGATGTCAGCTCCATCCAGTTTGAGAACGGGCAGGCGGTGGCGACGGTTTCGTTCCAGCCGAAGAACGGCGGCGGCGGAGCGATGCAGATGAATTACACGCTGGAGCGCAAGGGCGGCAAGTGGGAAGTAAAGGGTCGTTCCTCCACCCCGGGCAAGTCGCATGGCTCGGAAGGAATGCCGCAGACTCCCGCTCCGGCGCAGCCGCAAGGCGGTGCTGTGCCGCCTGATCATCCGCCTGTCAAGAAATGAGCCGCGTAGCCGTGCTTGGCGGCGGACCGGCTGGGTCGTTCGCGGCCGAACGCCTGGCTCGCGCGGGCTGGCGAACCCGGATCTACGAGGAAAAGCTCGCCTGGGAGAAGCCCTGCGGCGGCGGCGTTACCTTCAAAGCCTATCAGCAGTATCCGTACCTGCTTGACAATCCCGCGCCGAAGAAACTGGTGACCGAGACGCGTCTGGCGGCGCCCACCGCCGGCGAGGTTCAGATGACTCTGCCCCAGCCCCTGTTGATCTACGCGCGCGCCGACTTGAACGGCATGCTGCTGCGCCGCGCGGAAGCGGCGGGGGCTCAGATCGAGAAGACGCGGGTGTTGGGCTTGGAACGCACCGGCGGACGCTGGAAGATCCGGACCCGCGACGGAATGGACGAGGCGGATTACTGCGTGGTGGCCACCGGCGCCCGAAATCCCCTGCGCGACATGGGGACGCGCTACACGACGGCGAATACCATGCTCGCGCTGGGCTACTACATTCCCTGCGACAGCGCCGCCATCGACATTCAGTTCTTTGAGCAGTTCGAGGGTTACCTCTGGCTGTTTCCGCGATGCGGCCACCTTTCAGCCGGAATTTGCGGCAGGGGTGAGCCGGCCCAGCGGTTGCGCTCGCGACTCGAAGGCTATTTGCGGCGCAAAGGCATCGCTTATCAGGGGTCGGAGTTCTATAGTCACATGCTGCCGTCGCTCGACGCGCCGAGCTGGAAGTCGAACCGGGTGGCGGGCGAAGGCTGGCTCGCGGTAGGCGATGCCGGCGGACTGGTGGATCCGGTCACCGGCGAGGGCTTGTACTACGCGATGCGGTCCGGCGATCTGGCCAGCCGCGCCTTGAACGCCGGCGCCGATGCGCCCGAGGAGGCGTATCGCAATCTGCTGCGCCGGGAGTTCGCCGGCGATCTGGAATACGCTTCCCGCCTGGCGAAAAGGTTCTTCCGCGACCACTTCCTGTTCGGAAGCGTGCCCGCCCGCATGATCCAGTTTCTGCGCCGCAGCCCGCGCCTGCGGTCGATTGTAGGCGACCTGTTCGCCGGAACGCAGCCGTACTCAGGCTTGAAATCGCGCCTGCTCGAGAACCTGAACGGCACCCTGCAGGAGATGGCGATGAGCGCGCTGCTGCATCGGGTTGTTCCCGAGGCGCCGCCCCGTTAACCAAAATGCCCACCACCCGATCCGAGCAACTGTTCGCACACGCCCAGCGCTTCATTCCCGGGGGAGTCAATTCGCCGGTCCGTGCCTTTCGCGGAGTCGGCGGCACGCCGCGATTCATGGCTCGCGGAGAGGGGTCGCGGATGTGGGACGCCGATGGGAATGGGTATCTGGACTACATCGGAAGCTGGGGTCCGCTGATCCTGGGACACAAGCCTGCCTGCGTGGTGGATGCGCTGCGCGAGGTGCTGGAAACCGGAACCAGCTTCGGCGCTCCAACTGAACGCGAAGGAGTTCTGGCCGAGCTGATTTCCCAGGCTGTGCCGTCCGTCGAAAAGCTGCGGCTGGTCAACTCCGGCACCGAGGCAACCATGAGCGCGTTGCGCCTCGCTCGCGGCTTCACCGGACGGGACCTGATCGTGAAGTTCGAAGGCTGTTACCACGGCCACGTCGATTCGCTGCTGGTGAAGGCGGGTTCCGGCGTTGCCACTCTGGGGATCGCCGGTACGAAAGGCGTGCCGGAGAGCTTCGCGCGGACCACCATCGCGCTGCCCTTCAATTCCGTTTCCGGATTGGAAGAGGCGTTCGCCCGCCGCGGGGAGCAGATCGCGGCGGTGATCGTCGAGCCGGTGGTGGGCAACATGGGCTGTGTGCCGCCCGCGGCCGGCTTCCTGGAAACGATGCGCTCGCTTTGCACGCGGCACGGCGCGCTGTTGATTTTCGACGAAGTGATGACCGGCTTCCGCCTCGCGCTGGGCGGCGCGCAGGAGTTGTACGGCATCCGCCCGGATCTCACTACGATGGGCAAGATCATCGGCGGCGGGCTCCCGCTGGCGGCGTACGGCGGACGGGCCGAAGTGATGGATCACGTCGCGCCCGCGGGTCCGGTTTACCAGGCGGGCACGTTGTCGGGTAATCCGATGGCGGTGGCGGCGGGCACGGCGGTGCTGCGCCATCTGATCTCCCGTCCGGAGGTCTACGCGCAAATCGAAGCGCGGGCCGCGCGCCTTACGGAGTGGCTTCCCCCCGGCGTGACCATCAATCGCGTGGGCTCGATGTTTACGTGGTTCTTCACGGAAGACGCGGTGATCGACTGGGAATCCGCTGCCCGGTGTGACACCGGACGCTTCGCGAAGTTCTTTCACTTCCTGCTCGACCGCGGCGTCTACCTTCCGCCGTCGCAATTCGAAGCCGCGTTCCTTTCGGCGGCGCACTCCGACGAAGACATCGCCACGACCGCAGGGCTGATCCGTGAGTTCTTCGCTTCATAAACCGCCGGCCGGCCTCTGCGACACCTGCGCCTGGCGCACCGTGATCACCTCGGACCGGGGCAGCGTGTTCTATCTCTGCGCGAAATCGAAAACCGATCCGCGATTCCAGAAGTACCCGCGCCTGCCGGTGCTCCACTGCTCCGGCTATCAGGCGGCTACAGCATCAGACCAAAGCCCACGCTGATTTCCGAAAAGCGGATCCAGCCGCTGCGCCCGGTGAGATGGAATGGCTTGGGCGAGGTGAACTGGTGCGCTCCGATGCGGAATCCGAAAATCTCGTAGAAGCGTATCTTAACCCCGCCGCCGTACTGCAGGCCGAACTTGGTGTCGCCGCCCCCGGAGGCCACGCCCACCCCGGGCGGGACATAGTTGGACAGGTTCGCGCCGCCGAGCACATAAGGCCGGACACGTGTGCCGTCTCGCGTCAGGTGGAACACGAAGTTATAGATCGCCTGGTGCGCCGCCATCCCCGACTCCAGACTCTCGCCGGCCAGTTCGGAGCGAAGTTGCGTTCGCAGGTACGCATATCCGACTTCATGTCCGATGCGGCTGCCTGTGTTCAGCCCCGCCATGATCGATATGCGGAAACCGTCGGTGAGCCGGTAGCGGGGCTGGTCCGGAGTCGCCGCGAACTGGCCGATGTTCGCGTTGTTCACGAAGGTCGGCCCTCCGGAAACGAACACTTCCAGGGCCTGCGGTAGCGCGGGAAGGGTCAGAAGAAACAGCGCGAGGGCGATTCGCATGATTTCCGAGGCGGCATTCCCGCCTGGGCTGTAGATGCCCCCCGTCCCGGCAACGTTACACCAGAATCACGTGCAGCTCGCCCGGACCATGCACCCCGCGCACCAGGATCATCTCAATGTCGGCGGTGCGGCTGGGTCCCGTGATCAGGACCAGCGACGAGGCGCCGTCCAGCGGTTGCGGATGCAGCCCGAGCAATTCGTCCAACCCCGTCAGCAGGTTTTCCCGGCGAACCAGCGCGACGTGACAGGGCGGCAGCAGCGAAGCCAGCCTCGGCTGCGCCGCCGACGCGAACACCGCCAAGGATCCGGTGTCGGCCAGCGCGTACTCGGCCAGCGTAATGCCCACGTCCGCCGTGGCCGCGTTCTCCCTGGTGAATGGAATAACGCCCGCGATGGTATCGATGTTCCACTCACGCAGCAGCGGTGCATCGGCGCAGACGGCGGAGCGACCGTCCAGAATCTGTTCCACAGTCGAGCGAGCGTCAGACTTCGAGTGGACATAGCCCGCCAGCGCCTGCACCGCCGACCGGAACTGCTCCAGCCGCTGTTCGAACGGAACCGGGCGAAGCTCGAGGTGGGCCGCGGGCGGCGGCGCCGCCGCGGAGGTCGAAGTGCGCCCCAGCGCCGTCCGGATGCGATGGAGTATGTGGTCCCGGGACATGGGTTAGCCTCTTCGCTCCCGCCACAACTCCCGAAAACTCCTGGGCGCAGGCACCGGCAGATCCCGCTGGCTCAGCCAGGCGCGCAGCGGCGCCACCGCGTTCTCCGGCTCCGAGATCCACTCCCGGGGCGCGGCGCCGGCCGCGATGGCTCCCATTCGCTCATACGCCCACGGGTGGCGCATCACCCAACTCCATGCCTGGAACACCGCCCGCTCGGCAACGGAGGACTGCGCGGGAGCGATCTCCGCGCGCAGTTCCAGCAGCACGCGGGGAATGTCGATCTTTACCGGGCACACCTCGCCGCAGGCGCCGCACAGGCTGGAGGCGAACGGAAGCCAGGGATCCTGTTTCAGCCCCATGTACTGCGGGGTCAGGATCGCGCCGATGGGTCCCGAGTAAACCCACGGGTAGTTGTGCCCGCCGATCCGCCGGTACACCGGGCAGTGATTCAGGCAGGCGCCGCAGCGGATGCAGTACAAGGACTCCCGTTTCTGCTCGTCCGCCAGCAAACGCGTGCGGCCGTTGTCGAGCAGGATGAGATGGAACTGCACCGGGCCGTCGTGTTCCCCTTCCCGCCGCGGAGGCGCCAGAATCGACGTGTAAACCGATAGCGGTTGTCCGGTGGCGCTACGCGCCAGCAGTTTCAGGAATAGCGCGAGATCCTGCGCCCGTGGAATCACCTTCTCGATACCCGCGATCGCGATGTGAATCCCCGGCGCGCTCGACGAGAGCCGCCCGTTTCCTTCGTTCTCGACAATCACGATCGCGCCCGAATCCGCTACCAGGAAATTCGCGCCGGTGATGCCCACCGCGGCATCCAGGAACTTGCGGCGCAGCACCGCGCGAGCCTGCGCCGTCTGCCGCGGGATCTCGGTCTCCCTCGGCAGCCCCAGTTTCTGCTCGAACAAATCGGCGACGTCCTGCCGCGTCTTGTGCAACGCGGGCGCGATGATGTGGTACGGAGCTTCCCCGGCAAGCTGCAGGATGTACTCGCCCAGGTCGGTCTCCACCGCCTCCACGCCCGCCGCCTGTAGCGCGTCGTTGAGATGGATCTCCTCCGACGTCATGGACTTCGATTTCACCGCGAGCCGCGCGCCGGCCGCCCGGACGATGTCGACAATCTGCCTGCAGGCTTCGCCCCCGTCGCGAGCCCAATGAACATGCCCGCCCCTGGCGATCACGTTCCGCTCGAGCTCCACCAAATAGTGGTCCAGGTGTGCCAGCGCGTGCTTCTTCACTTCATGCGCGCGGGTGCGCAAGTCCTCGAAGCCGTCGAGGCCGGCGACCGCCACGCGGCGATTCGCGACCAGGCGTCCGGTGGCGGAACGGATGGCTGTCTGCAGCCGAACGTCGGCGACCGTGCCCGGAATAGCGGCCGGCGCTTTCATCGCGATGCCAGAACCTCGGCCAGATGGACCGCTCGCATCGGGTGGCCGCCGCGCCGCATCGCGCCTTCGATATGCATCAGGCAACTGACATCGGTGGACACTACGGCGTCGGCGCCCGACGCCAGAATGGAATCCACTTTGGACCGCACCATCGAACCGGAGATCTCGGGGAACTTGACGGAAAACGTTCCCCCGAAACCGCAGCACTCGGCCGGTGTGTCCATTTCCGTCAGCTTCAACTCGCGCACCTTCCCCAGCAACCGCCGCGGACCGTCCTGAATCCTCAGCTCGCGCAGTGCATGGCAGGAGTCATGATACGTCACCGTCGCCGGGAAACGCGCTCCGCAGTCCTCGGCTCCGAGCACATCCAGCAGAAATGTGGAGAATTCGTACGTCCGGGCCGCGATCGCCGCGGCGCGCGAATCGCCGGGCAGCAACCGCGCATAATGATGCCCGACCATCGCCGCGCAACTCCCCGAGGGCGCGACGATGTACTCCGCATCCGCGAAGACCTCCACGAAATGGCTGGCCACCTCCCGCGCCTCCGCCAGGAATCCCGAGTTGAACGCGGGCTGTCCGCAACAGGTTTGCGCCTCGCGAAACTCCAATTCACACCCGGCGCGTTCCAGCACCTCCGCCATGGCGAGCCCCACGCGCGGAAACAATTGATCCACCAGGCAGGTGACGAACAGCGAAACACGCATCAGACTTCGGGCTCCGCTATTAGTTCCTCGGCCTCTTCCCCCGTCAACTCTTCTTTCAGAACCTCCAGCTCGAGATCCAGGGCAACCGGCAATTCCGCGGCCGCGGCTTCGATTCGCGGCGGCTTCGGAAGCGGCTCCGGCTTGAACACCACCACGCCGAACGGAGGCAGTGTGATGGGCATGCTGAACGGCCGTTCATGCGCCCAGATAGCATCGGCCACCGCCAGTCCCGAGTTGCCCATGTTCGACCCGTGGAACATCTCCGAATCGGAGTTAAAGATCTCCAGATACTTGCCCGGACGCGGAACGCCCACCCGATACCCGCTCCGCGGAACCGGAGTGAAGTTACAGACGATCACCAGAAAGTCCTCCCGGTCCCGAGCGAAGCGCAGGAACGACAACGTGGACATCTCCAGGTCCCGGAAGTCGATCCACTGGAAGCCGGCGGATTCGAAGTCGACCTCGTGCAGCGCTGGCTCGCGGCGCACCAGACGGTTGAGCTCGCGCACATAGGCGTGCAGCTTGCGGTGATAATCGTATTGCAACAGATACCAGGGAAGCTGCCCCTGCCAGTTCCATTCCTCGTACATGCCAAGATCGCACCCCATGAACAGCAGCTTTTTTCCGGGATGCGTGAACATGTAACCGAGAAACGCCCGGACGTTGGCGAAACGCTGCCACTCATCTCCCGGCATCTTCGAAAGCAGCGACTTCTTCAAATGCACCACCTCATCGTGCGAGATGGGCAGCACGTAATTCTCATTGAATGCGTACCACAGGCTGAACGTGACGTGATTCTGGTGGTACTTGCGATATACCGGGTCGCGCTTGAAGTAAGCGAACATGTCGTGCATCCAGCCCATGTTCCACTTCATGGTGAATCCCAGGCCGTTCAAGTACACCGGCTTCGAGACTCCGGGAAAGTCCGTGGACTCCTCCGCGATGGTGATTACGCCCGGAAACCCGTGGGCAAGTTCGTTGAAACGGCGCAGGAAGGCGATCGCCTCCAGGTTCTCGGACCCACCGTAGCGGTTGGGAATCCAGTCGCCTGGATCGCGGCCGAAATCCAGGTAGATCATCGACGCCACCGCGTCCACGCGCATTCCGTCCAGGTGATATTGCTCAAACCACAGGGTCGCGCTGGACAGCAGCAGGCACTGCACCTCATTGCGGCCGTAGTTGAAGATCAGCGTGCCCCAGTCGCGATGCTCGCCCTGCCGGGGATCTTCATGTTCATACAGCGCCGTACCGTCGAAGTACCCCAGGCCGTGTGCGTCCTTGGGAAAATGACCCGGCACCCAGTCCAGCAGGACGCCGATCCCGGCCCGGTGACACGCGTCCACGAAGTAGCGGAAATCGTCCGGAGCGCCGAACCGCGACGTCGGCGCGAAGAACCCGGTCACCTGATAGCCCCACGACCCGGAATAAGGGTGCTCCAGGATAGGCATCAACTCGATGTGCGTGTAGCCCATCTCGAGCACGTAATCCACCAGCGTTCGCGCCAGTTCCCGGTATGTCAGCGGCTTCTCGCCGTCCTTGTGCATCCAGCTTTCCAGGTGCACTTCGTAGATCGACAGCGGCGCTTCCAGCCAGTTTCGCTCCGCGCGGCGGGTCATCCACTCCTGATCGGACCACTCGTACCTGCCCAGGTCGGAAACGATGCTCGCCGTGGCGGGAGGCCTCTGGCAGTACACCGCGTACGGGTCGGCTTTGTCCAGGGACGCGCCTCCCCGGGCGGAAATCCGGTACTTGTATTGCGCGCCTTCTCCCAGACCGGGAAGAAACAATTCCCACACACCCGCATTACGGAGCCGCATGGGATGCCGCGTGGGGGACCAGTCATTGAAGTCTCCGATCACCTGCACGGCATCGGCATTGGGCGCCCACACTGCGAAGCACACGCCGCCGACCCCCTCGCACTCGCACAGGTGCGCCCCCAGAAAATTGTAAGCGGCGTAATGCGTGCCCTCGCCGAACAGGTGCAGATCGAACTCGGAAATCAACGGCGGGAAGCGATACGGATCCGCGACGGGATCGCCGCCGTCGATCCGCAGCCGGTAATCCTCCGGGTGATCCTCCAGCCGCGCGCAGAAAAAGCCGGCCGGGTCAAGCAATTCCGCCGGACGGGCCAACCCGTCCACCAGCACATCCACGCGCGATGCTCCCGGCGCGAACACGCGGACCGCCCAATGATCGCCGTCCAGGTGGGGTCCCAAGATCGAGAACGGATCGCCGTTGGTCCCCGCGATCAATTGCTCCACGCGTGGCTTGGTCATGGCCGTATTATGGCAAGAAGATGCCCCACCGCTTCCGCGCGCTTCCCAAGGCTGAGCTTCACCTGCATTTGGAAGGCGCGGTGGACCGCGAAACGGTCCTCGAAATCAACCCGTCCCTGAGCCGCGAAGAGGTGGACGCCGCGTTCCGCTACTCGGACTTCCTTGGATTTCTGAAGAGCTACGCCTGGGTGACGCGCCAACTTCTAACGCCAGGACATTACGCGATCGCCACCCGCCGGCTCCTGGAGCATCTCGAAGGGGAAGGCGTCACCTACGTGGAGCTTACGCTCTCGGCCGGCGTCGTTCTTTGGAAGCAGCAGGAGTTTCCGCCTATTTATGAAGCTGTGAATCGCGAAGCCGGACGATCGCGCGTGCAAGTCCGATGGGTCATCGACGCGGTACGCCAGTGGGGCGTGGAGGCCGCCAAGCCGGTCATCCGCCTCGCGGCGGAGCGCGTCGGCGAAGGCGTGGTGGCCATCGGCATCGGCGGCGATGAAGCGCGCGGACCCGCCATCGACTTCAAGGACCTGTTTCGCGAGGCTCGAGACGCCGGGCTCCGGCTTACCGCCCACGCCGGCGAAAGTACCGGTCCGGAAAGCGTCTGGCAGGCGCTGGAGATCGGGGCGGAGCGTATTGGACACGGCATTCGCTCCATCGAGGATCCCCGTCTGATCCAGGAACTGAAGCGCCGCGACATCCCGCTCGAAATCTGCATCACCAGCAATGTGCGCACCGCGGTGGTCTCGTCCTTGGACGAGCACCCCGTGCGCCGGCTCCATGAAGCAGGCGTGCCCCTCCTGCTGAATACCGACGATCCCGCATTGTTTGATTGCACCTTGACCGGCGAATTCGCCCTGGCGGAACGGCAGTTCGGATTTAGCATTCCGGAGTTGGAGGTAATCGCCGCCAATTCCTTCCGCTACGCCTTCGCCTACCCAGGCTAAGGCAGTGGCCGATCCAATCCCCGCGCAGAGGGAACAGGCGCCGTAGACCTGATCTCAGGTGTAACCCCGATTGTGGCGCGGGCTCTTTCGCTTTAGCCTGATATCCAATGTCGTACCATCGCGCGCTGTCGTTGGTCCTGCTGGGCGGGGGCTTGATGCTCCAAGCGCAAACCCTGTCCCGAAGCACCGATTGGAAGGCCGCCGGCAGCAACCGCGATTGGGGCATCCGCAGGGGCAACCAGGGCTGGGGGAACTCCGGGTCCTACAAGATGAACATCCCTCGAGGCAGCTTCCGCGCCCAAAGCTATCGCCCCAGTGAGCCGATGCGCCCGCAGCGGATCGTATTGCCACGATCGACTCCGCGCTTTGAGGCCGGCCGATTCAACCCCAGGCAGACGCCCCGGCCACTGCCCAAGATCCACAACCTGGATTGACTATTCGTAGCGGAGTGCTTCCACCGGGTCCAGGCGAGATGCCTTGACCGCCGGCCAGACGCCGAAAAACAGCCCAATCATGACCGAGACCGTGAATCCGGTCACCACCGCCCAAGTAGGAACCGAGGTCTGCAGGAAAGGCGCCAGCAGCCCGACCAGCGCCACCACCAGCATCGAAACCAGCACCCCGAGGACGCCGCCCATTCCGGTCAGCGTGATCGCTTCCATCAGAAACTGAACGACGATATCGAGCCTCCGTGCCCCGATCGCCTTCCGGACTCCGATTTCGCGCGTCCGTTCCGTGACGCTCACCAGCATGATGTTCATCACCCCGATGCCGCCCACCAGCAGTCCCAGGCCGGAGATGGCGAACGACACCAGACCCACCACCCGGGTGATCCCGTCGAAACTCTGCACGATCTGATCCGCGGTGGAGATGGAGAAATCGTCTTCCTCCCCTGGCGGGACGTTGCGGATGCGGCGCAAAGCTTGGCGGACTTCTTCAAACGCCTGATCCCGCTCGCCAGGCTTTGCCCGAGCGGTCAGGAATATCGTCTGCACCTGCGGATAGCGCAGTTCCGCCGTGGCATACGGGATCATGATCTGCCGGTCCAGCCCGTTTTGCCCGAAAAAGCCTCCCTTGGCCTTCTCGAAAACGCCGATCGCCGTGAACTCGGCGCCATCGGCGAGGAAGCTGCGGCCGATGGGATCGCCTTCCGGGAACAGCGCGTCCGCGATGTCGGAACCGATCAAGGCGACTTTCGCCGCGCGGTTCTCCTCTTCCTGAGAGAAGTAGCGTCCGGCCCTCAGCTCGCGCGGTTGTGTAACGAAAGACGAGGCGGACGCGCCGGTGATCAGAATGTTGTCGGTCTCAAAGCCGGGCACCTTGGCGCTCATCGCCCTGCCGCGCTGCACCGGCGGAACGAACATCTGCACGCTCACCTCCAGCACGGTGGGGGAGAGCTTCTTGATGGCCGGCGCGTATTCGGCGCGAAGCTGCTTGCGCTTCAGCTCCTTGGGGCGGGCGGTGGAGCCGCTGGGATCGCCGGAAACGCGATTGATGAAGATGTTGTCCGGACCGAACTCCTGGAAAAACGTCACGATGCCCTGCCGCAACCCCGCCAGCAAGGACGATACCGTCACCACAGTCGTGATCCCGATCACAATCCCGACGATGGTGAGAAACGCGCGAAAACGGTGGGACCACACCGAGTCCAGCGCGATTTGAACGTTCTCGCCGAAGCTGATCCGCATTACTCCTGCCTCAGGGCGACTACCGGATCGAGCCGGGCCGCGCGGGATGCCGGGTACCAACCAGACAGAATCCCCGTGGCGCCGGACACGAAAAGCGAGATGAACACGTACAAAGGCGTGATTTCCAGCTCGGTGCCGATAATCGCGGAGAGCACCGCGGTCACTACCCATCCGATCGACAAGCCGATCAGCCCTCCCAGGCTGGACATCATCGCCGCCTCGATCAGAAACTGCAGCATCAGGTCGCTGCGGCGCGCGCCCATCGCCTTGCGCAGGCCAATTTCCTTGGTCCGTTCCGTTACGCTCACCAGCATGATATTCATGATTACGATGCCGCCGACCACCAGCGAAATCGCCGTGATCGGCACCACCACCGCGCTCACCAGGGCGATGATCTGCCCGATAAAGGCCCGCTGCGAATCCGGCGTAACCACGTCGAAATTGTCCGCCTGCCCGGGTTTCGCGCGGAACCGTGTTCGCAGAGCCGACCGCGAGATATCCACCCCTTCTTCCAGGGTCAGTCCGCCCCCCGGCCTCGGACGCCCGAACACGCTCATGCCGCGTTGCGTTCCCCAAAGCCGGTCGTAGACCGTGATCGGGATAATCACCTGGTTGTCCTGGCTGCCCCCGGTGGCGCCGGTTCCCAGCTTTTCCTGCAATCCGACGATCCGGAAGTCGATTCCCGAAATCTTGATGTACTTACCGATGGGATTAGTGGCGGGAAACAGTTCCTTGCGGATGTCCTGCCCGACCACGGCCACAGCCTGGCTGGAGCGCTCCTCCAGTTCCGTGAAGAATCGGCCTTCGTCGATTACCAGGTCTCGAATCTCGGGGAGAGTCGCCGACGCGCCAATCACCGTGCAGGCTTCCAGCACGCCCCCGGCGAGTCCCTTGACGTCTTCAAACTTCTGAACGTACGGAGAATACAAGATCTGGTCGCCGGTGGTGATGCGCAAATAGTCCAGATCGTCAGAACGGACAGGCTTGTTCCGGCGCAGCTTGTCGGCTCGCTCTTTCGCCGTAAGTCGTTGACCCGTAGCAATTTGAGCGAACAGGAAGCTGTCGGATCCAAAAGTCTTGGCCGTCGTTTGTTCGGCGAAGTTACCCAGGCCTTCGATCGCCGCGCCGACCATCACCACGCTCGATACGCCGATGATGACACCCAACAAGGTGAGGAAGGTGCGCAGCTTATGTGCGCGCAACGAGTCGAACGCCACGCGGAAAGCGGTCAACGCCGTATGGTAATAATGCGCCATCCCCCACCAGCTTACTCAACTTTCCGTTAGATGACGCTAAGTACAAGGAGATCCAAAGAGAGAGGGCGTCCCGCGCGGGTGGCGCGGAACGCCCGAAAAAAGCAGTCCGCTGGTGTTTAAGCGCCAGGCTGCGTAATGCTGAATGTCTGTCCGCCCAGCGTCACGGTGCCCGTTCGCGGGGCGCCTGTCGTGTTCGCGCTGACGAAGAAGAAGACGTAGGCGTTACTGGTGCCTGACGACGCGGAACTCAGTTGAATCCAGCTCGAATTGCTGCGGGCCGTCCAAGGGCAACCCGAGGACTGGATGAAGTACACCACTCGACCGCCCCAGACCGCCGGGGCCACGATGATCGGCGTCGGCGAGAAACTGCCCTGCCCGAAGGAGGCGGTGGCCGAGATGGCGCGAGCCACCGTGAGGTTCACCGTCGAGTCCAGGGACAGGATGCCGGACCATTGCCCGAAGCATGCCCCAGGGTTCGGCTCGGCCCGCAAGGTCAAAGACGAATTCGCCGGGTAATAGCCGTCCGGCGAACTCGGGAGCATCGTGACCCGGCCGAGCGAAGGCGGATTCGCCGCGGCCTCCACGCGATACTGCAACTGGTACGTCGCTACCAGGGTGGCGTTCGACGTGCCCACGGTTATGGTGCGGCTCGCCGGACCGAAGTCGGACCAGCTTACGAACACCAGGCGCGTGTCACCCGCGGCGGGCGCCACCGGCGCAACCGTGTGGTTGGTGCCCTGTTGCCAGGTGAAGGAAGCCGGTGTGGTCACATGGCTGCCATCCACCATCAGTCCCTGTCCCGTCGGGTTCGACAGGAAGGTGATGGTGTAGCTGGCAACCGTCGGGGTGGGCGCTGGCGCAGGCGCAGGCGCCGGTGCAGGCGCCGGAGCCGGAGCAGGGGCCGGAGCCGGTGTTGGAGCAGGCGCCGGAGCCGGAGCCGGAGCCGGCTGCGATGTCGACGGATAGATCGCGCGAATGGTAGCGATATCACCCGGAGACAGACCGCTTCGCTGCCCGATCGGAATGCCCGGAGGAATCGTTTCGATCGTGGGCTGCCCGTTTACGGAAAACGCGAACGCGCCGTAATGCATGATGGAGCCGTAATCATAGGCGCCCACATCGTCGCCGTTGGTGATGTTCTGATTGAAGTTGAAGAGCGCGGTGGGTTGAATGTTGCTCGTAAACACGCGGATGTAATTGTTGCGATCCTCGCGGCCCTGTTCGTGCCACAGCCCCAGCGCATGGCCGGTCTCATGAATGGCGTTACCCGTGCTGCAGTTGTCCGCCAGATTGATCGCTTGCATGCTCCCGGTGCGCCCCACGAATGAGGAGCAGCCGGAGCCGGAGCGCCGGTACAAGACATACGCAGTGTCCTGCGCCGTGCGGGGGACGATGCTGATGGATCCGGCCAGATGCTGATTCCAGTGATTGATCGCATCGAAAATGCGCTGCTGATTCGGAACATCCGGCGCGATTTCGTATGGCATGCGCCCGTTAGGCCAGCGGTAGAACGATCCGCTGATTACCAGGCCCTGACGCTCATTGGTTTTGGAGGAATCGGCGGGCGCAAGCTCATCGGCGCGGCCCAGAATGATGTCGCCTTCGAAAACCGCCAGGTCGTTCAGCACTTCGTGCTCCAGGGCAACCCCCCGGAACAGGGAAAAACGCCTCTCCGCCTCAACCGCGGATCCTTCCAACTCCTTTTGCACTTCGCCGCGGATCTCCCGCTCCCGGTTCTGCGCCTCGGCAAGTTCCTCTGCCGTCAGGACTTCCAATTGAGCCACGTTGAAAGGGAGGTCGGCGATGTTTGCCTCGCCGAATTGCAGTTCCACCACCAGCTCATTTCCGGAAACCGCCGGCGTCCAAAAGGCGCCGCTCCGATCCGGCCCCTGGGCCGTGTAGGGTCCGAAAACCACCCGCTCGCCCGTTCCATTGCTGTCATAAACGTAGACCCGCGCCCCCTCAGGAAGACTAAACCGGTCAAAATAAACCCTGACGCCCTCCGCGCCGTCCGCCCGGAAGCGGATCATCATAAACCGGGAACCGTCCTCCTCGGTCTGAATCCGGAAATCCGTGGCCGGCTCCGGTTGCGGTACTTTGAAAATGTTCCCTGAAGTAGTCTTCTCCTCGGCGGCTGCTGCTTCCCCCGCAAGGATCAGCGGCGATTCGGCTAACTGATTGTGGCCCAGTCCTTTAGCAGACTGGCCGGCCGCCCCCAGTGGGGCTAGAAGCGCACATGCGCATACACTTATCCAAAAGCTCGGGAAAAAGGCTCTCATTACGTTCTCCGTGTTCCTTCAAAGGTGCTTGCTCGCACCGGTAACTGTGTGTAGGTATAGTACTTTGAGAATCATGTTCGACCTATAAGCGGAGGGACTGAGTCCTCTCTAGGCTCAAGCCGTTCATGATGCCTCGCAGCAGGTGTTCGCGAGGGAGCGGGTCGGGATCTCCGCTGCCATCCTCACACCATTATTTTTCATCTACTTACCATCACTCCCAGTGGGCGGAATTCGCTGTCCTAATACCAGCTACTGTATTCACCCCAGATAACATCGGGTGAATACTGCCTTGGCTTGAGATACAGCGTTCTCAGGATTATAGTACATTGCCTTCGGATGTCCTAGTAGTACTCCAGTACGATTGATGTAGGATCAGGGCTTATAACGAAACGCAGGCGGGTGTCATCGCCCGCCAACGGTTTCCGTCAGGAACAACCGTTCTGGGGAATGGCCTCTCCGGGCATCTGCCGGCGTGTACTTCCCACCCACGTCCGAGCGCGACTTCTGATATAACTAGTCGAATCCGAGTTCAATCTCCGTCGGACCCGAAGGCCGGAAAGGGGCATCCGTGAGTTCCAAACAAGACGACGATATTCGCACCAAGTCAGGCGGGCGTTTTTCCCGCCGCGGCTTCGTTAAAGGAGTCAGCCTCTCAACTGGCGTCCTCGGCGCCGCGGGAGTGCTGGAAGAGGAAGCGCAGGCGCAGTCCAAGGTCGCTGTTCAGGGACCGGGCTTGACGCCGATTCAACTCGACATCAACAACCGGCCGCATCAGGTCAGCGTGGAGCCGCGCGCCACCCTGCTCGATACGCTGCGCAACAAGCTGGACCTGACTGGCGCCAAGCGCGTCTGCGATCGCGGAACCTGCGGCGCCTGCACCGTCCTCATGAACGGCAAGGTGATCTACGCCTGCACCGTGCTCGCTATCGACGCCCAGGGCAAGAAGATCGAAACCATCGAAGGCATCAGCCAGGGCAAGCCCCACCCCGTTTCCGTGGCCTGGGTGAACAACGATGCCCAGCAGTGCGGCTATTGCACTCCCGGCTTCGTGATGGCCGCCAAGGGATTCCTGGAACGCAATCCGAATCCCACCTATGAGCAGGTGAAACGTGGCTTGGGCGGCAACCTGTGTCGCTGCGGCACCTACGTGGGCATCCGCAAGGCAGTGCTGGAAGCAGCCAAGACGATGGGCGGAAAGGTTACGGGAGGCGGCAATGCCTGATTATTCTTGGCCCAAAATGGACTCGCGGCGCCAGATGGGGCGGCGCATCAGCAGGCTGGATGGAATGCCCAAGGCGACCGGCGCGGCGCGTTATCCGTCGGATCAGAATCCGCCGAACTTGCTGCACGCGGCCCTGCTGACGTGCCCCCACGCGCACGCCTTTCTCAAATCGATCGATATCAGCGAAGCCAAGGCCATGCCCGGCGTCACCGCCATCGAAGTCATCTGGCCCCCCGGCAGGGAATTGCAGTGGCAAGGAGCGGAAATCGCCGCCGTAGCCGCCACCTCCGAGGAAATCGCGCGGGATGCGGTGCGCAGGATCAAGGTAGAGTACGACGTTCAGGCGCACCTGGTGCGCGAAGACGATCTGGGCAAGGCGGGTAACCGCGCCAAGCCCGCCGGCGAGCAGATCGACGGCGATCCGGACAAAGCCTTCCAGGAAGCCGATGCGGTGATCGCCGGAAACTACAACATCGCCGTGCTCACGCATTGCTGCCTGGAGCCGCACGGCCAGGTGATCGCCTGGGGCGACAAGTTGGAATACTGGCCCTCCACCCAGTCGGTGTCGACCATCGCCACCGACCTCGGCGGCTCCCTGAAGATCCCCGCGGCCGACATCCACGTGAACATGGACTATATGGGCGGCGGCTTCGGCTCCAAATTCCCGGCCGACCTGTGGGGCGCGGTCTGCGCCAAGCTGTCCAAGGCAAGCGGTGGTCGTCCGGTGAAGCTGTTCCTTGATCGCGCCACGGAGTTGCAGATTGCCGGCTGCCGCCCCAGCGTCTTCTCCAAGGTCAAGGTCGCCGCGAAGAAGGACGGCACCGTCACCGCGTGGCAGTCCGAGACCTGGGCCACCGGCGGAGTGGGCGGGGGCGGCGTCGGCGCCGACCTGCTGCCTTACGTTCACCGCAAGGTGCCCAACCGGCGGATCAACCATACCTCCGTGTCCATCAACGCCGGCAGCGCGCGCGCCTGGCGCGCTCCCAACCATCCGCAGCTTTCCTATATCACCTGCTCCGCGTTCGAGGACGTCGCGGACAAGCTGGGGATCAGTGCTCTCGACCTGTTCCTCAAGAACGCCGATTACACCAACCGTCCGGAAGTGTACCGCCGGCAGTTGAACAAGGCGGCGGAACTCGCCGAATGGCGGAAGCTCTGGCACCCGCGCGGCGATCGCACCGCCGGTCCGGTCAAGCGCGGCTTGGGCATCGGCGTGAACAGTTGGGGCGGACTCGGACACCAGAGCCAGGTTCGCACCACCATCCAGCCCGATGGCGGCGTCCTGCTCGAATGCGGCACCCAGGACCTGGGTGTCGGCACGCGCACGGTGATCGCGCAGATCGCGGCTGAGTCGCTGGGCTTGCCGCTGAACGCGGTTACCGTGCGCATCGGCGACAACCGCTACCCCGCATCCGGACCCTCGGGCGGGTCCACGACCGTGGGCGGCGTCTCGGCGGCGACACGCAAGTCTTCGCTAAATGCACTGGACAAGCTGTTTCAGACGGTAGCCGCATCACTCGGAGCGCCCCCGGAACAATTGGAAGCCACTGACGGCCGCATTCAGGTGAAGGGCGCCCCCGCCAAGAGCCTCACCTGGAAGCAGGCCTGCGCCAAGCTGGGGACCATGCCGGTTTCGGAAACCGGCGACTCCAACGTCCGCCGCTGGCGCGAGGAAGGCCTGATGAACCAGGGCGCGGCGGGAGTCCAGATCGCGGATGTATCGGTCGATAT
Source organism: Bryobacteraceae bacterium (assembly GCA_019748195.1). Lineage (GTDB taxonomy): Bacteria > Acidobacteriota > Terriglobia > Bryobacterales > Bryobacteraceae > JAIEPW01. The sequence goes on along the minus strand of JAIEPW010000016.1, from coordinate 145,995 downwards.
CGAGACCGGCGTAGTCAAGATGAACCGCATCGTGGCCGTGCAGGATTGCGGCCTGATCGTGAATCCGAAGCTCACCGAAAGCCAGGTGTACGGCGCCTGCATTATGAACGTTTGCGGCGCGCTCTACGAGGAACGCATCCTCGATCAGCAAACCGGACGCTGGCTGAACGCCGACATGGAATTCTACAAGCTGGCCGGCCTGGGCGATATCGGCGAAATCGTCGTGCATCTGGAAATCGACGAGGAGAACGACAAGCGCGGAGTGATCGGCATCGGGGAACCGCCCACAGTGGGCACCATCGCCGCCATCGCCAACGCCGTCGCCAACGCGATCGGCGTCCGCGTCAACATGGTGCCGCTGACACCGCACCGGGTGCTCGGCGCGCTGGCAGGGAGGAAAGCGTAATGAACGCCTTGGAATACGCCAATCCAACGACGCTGAAGGACGCGGTCGCGCTGCTCGGCCCCTCGTGGAACGACGCGGCCGTGCTCGCCGGCGGAACGGATCTGATCAGCATGATGAAGGATCTGCTGGTCTCGCCCCGGCGCCTGGTGAACATCAAGAACATCGCCGAGCTCGGCGGAATCGCGAGGAAGGGCGGCGCCCTCCGCATCGGCGCCGCCGCCACCTTCGACGACCTCGCCTCCAGCGCCGCCGTTCGCGCTGAGTTCCCGGCCCTCACCGAGGCTGTTCTGGGCGTGACCAGCCCGCAGATCCGCAACATGGGAACCGCCGGCGGCGACCTGTGCCAGCGTCCCCGCTGCTGGTTCTATCGGACGGGCAACGGCCTGCTGGCTATTAAGGACGGCAAGAGCCTGGTGCCCGAAGGCGACAACCGCTACCACGCCATCTTCGGCGGCGGCCCGGCTTACTTTGTATCCGCCTCCAGCCTGGGGCCGGCTCTGGTGGCCCTGAACGCCAAGCTCCGCCTGGTCTCGGCCGCCGGGGAGCGGACCGTCGAGGCTGCCCGGTTCTTCGTCTCCCCCCAGACGCCGGAACAGCGCGAAGTGGACCTTAGACCTGGCGAAATCCTGGCCGACATCACGGTTCCGCTGGTGAAGACCCGGAACTTCACCTATGAAGTCCGGCAGAAGGAGGCGCTCGACTGGCCTCTCACGGCCGCATCCGTGGCCCTCACCATGGACGGATCCCGGGTAAAGTCGGCGAAGATCGTGCTCGGACATGTCGCGCCCACGCCCTGGAGCGCGGCCAAGGCGGAAGCCTTCCTGACGGGTAAGTCGATCGACGAAACCACCGCCGCGGCGGCGGGCGATGCGGCCGCCGACGGCGCCCAGCCGCTCTCCGGCAACGCCTACAAGGTGCAACTGGTGAAGGTCGCCGTGAAGCGAGCTCTGCTCGCCGCGGCCAGGGCCTAGCGGATCATGGAGCAGTCCGCCTTCCATCCGCTCGACGATGATCGCTGCCGCTGCCTGCGGTGGAAGGGCATGTACATTCCCTCGGAGTGGGACGAATCGATTCCCCACTCCGGGGATCGCCTATTCTGGTGCAACGAAACGCAGCAGGCGATCGGCCCCGACGGCAAGATCGCCGACGAGTACGAGTGCAACGAAACCCGCCGCTGTTACGAAGGGCTCTAAGCTTCCGTGAACGGCGATCCGGAGATCCAGCGGGCGGCGGAAAACGCCGCTGACATCGCCGCCAGGCTCCTGGTTCCCTTGGAGGGGCAGGGGCCGGAAACCGTCGCCGCGCTACGCCGCTTCGCGCAGGACCTTGACCCGAGCTTCGCCGGCCGCCCCTACTATGACCTACCCCCCGCGGCGCTGGCGCGCTGGCGCGATCTCTCGGCGCCCTTCGACCCCGCTCAGCGCGCCGTCGCCGCCCGCTGGCTGCTCGCCGCGTGCGTTTCGGAAACCCCGCGACTCCTTAGCCGCCATCCCGTCCCCAATTCCCTTCGCCCTCGCATCGCGGTGGAGCTGAATCGCGTTTTGAGCGGTCTCGCCGCCCGCCGCGCTCAACACCTCGAGATCGACAATGACGTCTACTTGAAGGACCTGGGCCTCTGCCAGATACGCCTGTTTCCCTGCGCCGCCCAAGTCCTGGACCCGCGGGCGGGCATTTCGCGTTCCCTGGCCCTTGCGCGTTTCCCCCAGGCTGCGCCCCAATTGCTTTCCCTGGCGTTGAACTCGCGGCTGCGCTTCGCGCCATTCCTCGAAGCCCATACGCATACCCCGCTGCTCAAGAGCTTCACGCCCGGCGGCTGGCTGGAATGTTATCGCCTGGCGGGAGAGCTGCTGGAAGCGAACCCGCGTCTCCAGGGCTTGATCAGCGGCTCCTGGTTCTTCGATCCCGCGCTCGAAGCGATTTCACCCGATCTGGCTTACCTTCGTCAGACGCCCCAATCCGCCGGCGCGTTCTTCCTGCGCATCGGCCGCGGCGGGTTTCGACATGCAGTTGCACACGCACCGGCACCGGGTCTCGCGGGATCAGGAGTGGTTCACGCGGGAGATCGTGGAGAATCGGGAGCGCGTGCGCGCGGCGGCGGGGGCCGGCGCGGTTCATTTCTGTTATCCGGGTGGCAATTACCTGGAGGAGTTCGGCGGATGGCTGGAGGGTTGTGGAGTGGAGACGGCGACCACCTGCGATCCCGGCCTGTGTTCGCCGGAGTCGCGGCGTCATTTTCTGCCGCGATTCATGGATATGAACTCGGTGCGGGAGATCGAGTTCCGCGCTTGGGTAAGCGGCTTCGCGGCGTTGATGCCGCGCCGGACTTACGCTCCCGCCGGGGGTCAGTTTCTGGAGGACTGGCGGAAGCAGCCGGCGCGGCAGGGTTGATGACTCCTCATGCCGAGGTAGCGTTCGCCTCGTCGCCGCCGCGGCGGCGGATGCGCCCTTTGCGCAGCGGATGCGGCGCGCCGGGCATTACTCCGTTGGTGGAACTGTAGGCGCGCCAGATGGCGCTGCAGAGCTGCTCGGAAGTGAGATCGCTCTTGACCAGATATTCGACTACGCCGTTCAGCAGCGCCATGTCGCGTGACAGCGTGCCGTCATTGCTGGTCAGAATCACAATCGGCAGTTCCGGCGCCAGCAGCCGCACCGCCCGGTGCGTGCGATAACCGCTTAGATCCGGCAGGCCGAGATCCAGCAGAACCAGGTCCAGGTTCGCGCGCCGCAGCCGCGAGCTTGCTTCCGTCACGCTCGCCGCCCACGTCAACTGCAGCCGCTCCGCCATCCGTGACGACAGCAGGTTCTTCACCCAATGGGCGTGCTCCTCGCTGTCCTCGATCAAGAGAATCCGGATGGGTGGCCCGGAGGGCAACGGCGCGAACGTCTCCCCCCTCGGAAACGCGTCTCCGGCAAGGGGAAGCCTCTCAATCGTGGTCATATGCACTCTTGTCGGCGCGGCGGCGCGGAATGTGAGTCAAAATGCACCTCCGTGCGCGTCGATAAGTCCACACATGAGAGGAACCAAGACCCCCGGCTCCGGATCATCCCCATTGTTTCTCGGAGATCTGCTGTACGCGGTGGACGCCGCCGGCATCGGGCTGGCGCGCATCGGGCCGGATGAATGCGTGCAAGAGGTCAACCCGGCGTTCGCCCGCGCCGTGGGCTGGACCTCGCGGAGGCTGAAAGGCCGCGATTGGAGATCCTTAATCCACCCCGGCGATCAACAGCGTATGGCGGACGCGGTGCGATCCGCCCTCGCCGGCGTCGCGCGCTACCTGGAGGTCCGCTCGCTCTGCGCCGGCGGCAGAGAGCGGGAAATGGCCCTGACCGTCGTCCCCCGCCCCTTCCCGGACGGCGGAGCGCTGTTCATCCGCCACGATATCTCCGGCTACCGCGCCAACCGCGATGCCCTGGCCCTGGCCGTCGAGTCCGCGCCCAGCGGCCTGCTGCTGCTCGACGGCGAAGGGCGCATCCAGATGACCAACGCGGCCGTGGAAAGGATCTTCGGCTACTCCCGCCAGGAACTCGCCGGACAGACGGTGGAAATCCTGGTGCCGGAGCGATTCCGCGAAAAGCACCTACGGCACCGGCAGTCCCTGGACCCTCACCTGAAGATGCCCGCCATGGATGCCCGGGATCTGGTGGGACGCCGCCGCGACGGCGCCGAGATCCCGCTGCAGGTCTACTTGAACACGATCGATACGCCCACGGCGCGGCTGGTGGTGGTCACCGTGATCGACATCGCCGAACGCGTGCGCTATGAAAACGAGATCGAAATGGCGCGCCAGGCGGCCGAAGCGGCCAATCGCGCCAAGTCCGACTTCCTGGCGCGAATGAGCCATGAGATCCGCACGCCCATGAACCTCATCCTGGGCATGAACGCCATGCTGCTCGAAAGCAACCTCACGGAGCGTCAGCGCCAGCATCTCGACATCTGCCATCGCAACGTGAAACGCCTGCTGCGGCTCATCAACGGTATTCTCGATCTGTCCAAGGTGGAGGCCGGCAAACTGCTCGTGGAGGCGAATCCGTTCAGCCTGGATGAAGTACTGGATGAATGCGTGGCCACCATCTCCGCCGCCATCCGGCAGAAAGGCCTCGAGTTTGGGCTGGATATCGAAAGCACGGTCTGGCGCTACTGGATCGGCGATCCGGAACGTCTCCAGCAGGTGCTGCTCAACCTGATCGGCAACGCGGAAAAGTTCACCGAACGCGGCCGGATCGAGATTCGCGTGAAAAAAGCGCAACGCGCCGACGGAGAAGAGGGATTGCAGTTCGAAGTCGCCGATACCGGCTGCGGCGTGCCCGCCGCGCAAAGCAAGCTGATCTTTGAGAGCTTTCAGCAGGGCGACGGCGCCATCAACCGCCGCTATGAAGGCACCGGGCTCGGGCTCGCCATCGCACGCAGCTTTGTCCGGCTGATGGGCGGCGACATCTGGCTCGCCGACCGCCGCGGCCCCGGTTCCACGTTCGTGTTCAGCATCTTCTTGCCCAAGTGCTCGCGCGAAGCGGTCTACCCGGCCCGCAAGAAGCCGCGCCGCGCCGCTCCCCGGCCATCCTTGATCCGCCCCGGCACCCGCATCCTGCTGGCCGAGGACAACCCCGAAAACAGCTTCCTCGTCCAGACCTACCTGGAGGATCTGCCGCTGCTGCTCGACTTCGCCGAAGACGGCGCGGACGCCGTGCGCAAGCGGCGCACGCAGGACTACGATCTGGTCCTGATGGATATCCAGATGCCCGTGATGGACGGCTACACGGCCACCCGCGAGATCCGCGCCTGGGAGAAAGCCAACGGGCGTCCTCCAGTCCCGGTTGTCGCGCTGACGGCGCACGCTCTCACCGGCGCCGCCGCCGAGGCCCGCGAGGCCGGCTGCGACGCACACCTGCCGAAACCGGTGGAGCGCGAGGACCTGGTGGAAGCCATCGCCCGCCACACCTCGGCCATGCCCGCCGAACCCCGCGGCGGCGGCTCTCAAATCACCCCGGCCAGACGCCGCGAGTTCCTCGAGAAACGTCGCGCCGACCTGGTTCGCCTGCGCGAAGCGCTCGCCGCTTCCGACTTCCCCGTTCTCCAGACCATCGGACACAATTGCAAGGGAATCGGCAAGGGATTCGGATTCCCGGTCATCGGGCTGGCCGGATCGGCGCTCGAAGAGGCCGCGCGAACCCGCGACTTCGAAGCCACGCAGGCCGCCTTCCAGGCATTCTCCAAAGCGGTGGAGCAGGCCGGCGACGGCGGCTGCTGACTACGGGCGCCCCTCCATTGCCGCCACCAACCCCTCCGCCGTGTGCGGCCGCGCCTCCGCATCCACGCGCAGCCCGTGCCGGCGCAACCACTCCGAAGTCACCGGCCCGATCGAAGCCAGTCGTACACCGGCCAGCGCGTCCGGCGAGACCGCCGCCAACAGGTTCTTCACCGTCGATCCGCTGGTGAATGTCACCCAATCCACCCCGGACCCGAAAACCCGCTCCGCCGCTTCCGTAAGACCCTCCGGCGTCACGTTGCGATACGCCTCCACCACGTCCACCTTGGCCCCCAGAGCGCGCAGTCCCACCGCTACCACCTCGCGGGCGCCCCGAGCCTGGGGCAACAGCACGCGTGCGCCTTCCAGCCGCGCATCCCGCAAAGCCTCCACCAGCGACTCCGCAACGGCGTCCGCGGGCTGCAGCGCGACCGTCGCTCCATGCGCCGTCACCGCGCGCGCCGTCGCGGGGCCGATCGCGCAGACAGCGGGCAGCGGCATCGCCGGGCCGGCCTCGAAGAAAAACTTCACCGCGTTGGCGCTGGTGAACACCAGCCATTGATAGCAGGATGCGCTTCTGGCGGCCGCCCGCAGCGGCTCCGGATCGGGCGGCGGCCGGATCGCGATCACCGGCAGCTCCACCACTTCGGCGCCCGCCTGTGCCAGCAGGTCCGCGAGCCCGCCCGACTGCGAGCGATCGCGCGTGACCACCACCCGCTGTCCGCGAAGCTTCACTTCGGCCCGTACACCGCTTCCAGAATTGCTTCCGCGCCGAGCTCGCGCAGCCGCCGCGCCAGCGCCTCGCCGACGGCTTCGGCATCCGCCGCCGCGCCGCGTTCCGACGCGCGAACCACCCGCGATCCATCCGGCGCGATGACCAAACCGTCGAGCTCCACGCTCCCGTTGCGCTCGCGGGCATAGCCGCCGATGGGAACCTGACACCCGCCGCCCAGCGCACGCAGCATCGCCCGTTCCGCGGTCGCCGCCGCGCGAGTGGGAAAATGATTCAGCGCCTGCACCTGCTCGAAGCCGCGTCCGCCGCTGCGAGTCTCCACGGCGAGGGCGCCTTGTCCGGCGGCGGGAAGCATCACCGAAGGCTCCAGCAGCTCGGCGATCCGCCCCGCCAGCCCCAGCCGTCGAAGCCCTGCCGCCGCCAGTACGATGGCCTCGAATTCGCCTTCGTCCAGCTTGCGGATCCGCGTGTCGACATTGCCTCGGATCGGGCGCATTACGAGGTCCGGACGCATCGCTTTCAACTGCGCCGAACGGCGCAGCGAACTGGTGCCCACCCGCGCGCCGGGCTTCAATTGATCGAGCCGCAGGCCGACCATCGCGTCGCGCACGTCCTCCCGCTCCGGGATGGCGGCCAGCGTCAGACCTTCGGGAAGCTCCGTCGGCATGTCCTTTAGCGAGTGCACCGCGACATCGATTTCGGCGGCCAGCAGCGCTTCCTCAATCTCCTTGGTAAACAACCCCTTGGAGCCCACCTGCGCCAGCGGCACATCGGTGATGCGGTCCCCGGTGGTGCGGATCACCTTGATGTCGCCGGCGGCTCCGGCCAGCCGGTCCTTGATCCAGTTCGCCTGCCACAACGCCAGTGCGGAGCCGCGGCTCCCGATGATAATCGCTTCAGGATCCCTCATTCGCCCAACCGGAAAAGTTTGCGCAGCATTCCCGCCAGGCGGTGACCCTCCGGATCCGCCGCGTGGCGCCGCAGTTCCGAAATGGGACCGTGCGCGATCTTATTCACGATGCCCCGCGTTAGCGCTTCAATCGCCTGCTCCTGGTCCGGGCTCAGCGGGCCCAGCTTGTTGCGGACCCGGTCCAGCTCGGCCTGCCGCACCAGTTCGAACTGCTCCTGCAGCCCCACGATGGTCGGCACCACCTCGCGAGCCTTCAGGCGCACCATCATGCGATCCACTTCCTCCGTGATGATCCTCTCGGCGTTCTCGGCCACCTGCAGCCGGTTCTCCACGTTTGCGTGCACCACCTTCTCGAGATCGTCGATATCGTAGAGGAACACGCCTTCCAGCTCGTTCACCTGGGGATCGACATTGCGCGGCACCGCGATATCGATCAGGAACATCGGCCGCCGGCGCCGCGCGGAAAGCACGGGACGCAGGATCTCCCGCGTCAGCACGTAGTCGGGGGCTCCGGAGGAGGTGATCACGATATCCACGTCGGGCAGCGCCCGCGGGAATCCGGCGTAATCCACAACGCTTCCGTTCACCTCGGCCGCCAGCGCTTCCGCCCTCGGCCGCGTGCGATTGGTCACCAGAATGTGGCTGACGCCCGCGCGCCGCAGATGGCGCAGCGCCGACTCCGACATCTTGCCGGCTCCGATCACCATCACCCGCTTCCCGGAAAGGGAGCCGAAAATCTCGCGCGCCAGTTCCACCGCCGCGTAGCTCACCGACACCGCGCTCTGCCCGATCTCGGTTTCCGTGCGCACCCGCTTGGCCACATTGAAGGCGCGCGTGAGCATCAGGTCCAGGAAACTCGCCACCGCGCCCCGCTCCTTGGCCAGTGCGTAGGCGCTCTTGAGCTGTCCCAGAATCTGCGGCTCGCCCACCACCATCGAATCCAGGCTCGCGGCGACGCGGAACAAATGGCGGATCGCGTCCCGCCCGTCGAACTGATACAGATACGGCGACACCCAGGTCCGCTCCACGTCCCGGCACTCGGCCAGAAACGACTCCAGCGATCCTTCCACATCGCTGCGATCGTCGGCTGTGGTCATCACCTCCACGCGATTGCAGGTGGACAGGATCATGCCCTCCAGCACGCCCGGCCTCCGCTTCAGGCGGTCGAGCGCGTCCGGCAACATCTGATCGCCGAACGCCAGCCGCTCGCGAATCTCCACCGGCGCCGTACGGTGATTCAGTCCGGTGATCAGGAATCGCACGAGGGCCTCATTTCAGGAACGCCTCGCGCAAGCCGGAGTGCGCCACCCAGGTGACCGCGGAGCTGCACAGCACGCCGATGGCGAGAATCGCCGCTTTCCGTCCTCGCCAGCCCGCGGACGCCCGCAGGAAGATCATCACCATGCACAGCACCCAGGTGAGCACCGAGATGGCGATCTTGGCGTCGCCAATCCAGGTGGTTCCCGATTCAATGAACGCCCATGTAATCGCGGCGATCAGCCCCAGCGTCAGAAACACGAAGCCGAAGCCCATGGAGCGCGAGATGATCTCGTCCAGCGTCGCCAGCGGCGGAATGGCGCGCGTCGCCGCCGTGGGCAGCGTCTTCCGTTTCAGGTGGCGCTCCCGCAGCAGGTAGAAAACAGACGCGATCGCCGTCACCACCAGCGCGGCGTAGCCGAGCAGGATCAGCAGCACGTGCACCAACAGCCAGGCGTTGCGATACCGCGGGTCGGACCAGCCCGGCACGGCCACCTCCATGCTGCCCACCAGCGCCATCAGAAACACCAGCGGAAACAGCGAAACCGCGAGCCCGGTGAAGCGGTACCGGGCATGGACGATCAGGAAACCCGCCGCCAGCAGGAACCCGCACAGCGAAACGGATTGGAAAAAATTCTCGATCGGGAGGTGGCCGACAGCCAGCCCGTGTTCCACCAGGGACACCAGGTGCAGCATCGCACCCGCCAGGAACGCTCCCAGCGCGAAGCGAAAGGTCCGGCTCTCCCGCCGCAAAATGACGGTGAGCGAATGGGCGAGACCGACTCCATAGAGCGCCGTGGCGACGCGCAGCCAGAGAACGCTGGTTTCGATCATCTCCAAATTTCATTCTAGTACGCGCGGCGCGATTGTTCCGTTTCCTACAGTTCTTCCCGCGGTTTCGTATACCCGGTACCAGCGTTGTGTCAGGATCACAGCATGAACCAGAATCTTGCGGGGAAGCGCGTAATAGTCACCGGCGGATCGCGCGGCATCGGATACGCGATCGCGGACAAATTGTCGCACGCCGGAGCCGTTGTGGCGATCTGCGGGCGCAACGAGAGGGATTTGCGGGAGGCGGTCACCGCATTGGGGGGTAGCCGCTCCGGTAAAGTCGTCGGCACAATTGCCGATGTATCCAGCAGTGAGTCGGTGGCAGGGCTGTTCCGTTGGACCGACGAGCAGCTCGGCGGGCTGGATCTTCTGGTGAACAACGCGGGTATCGGGATCTTCAAGCCGGCCGCGGAGTTGACGCCGGAGGAGTGGCGCAAGGTAATCGATGTGAACCTGAACGGCGCTTTCTATTGCACCCGGGAAGCGCTCCAGCGGTTTCGCCTGGCGGGCGGCGGTTACCTTATCAACATCAGCAGCCTGGCGGGGAAAAACCCGTTCGCGGGCGGCGCGGCGTACAACGCCAGCAAGTTTGGATTGAACGGTTTCAGTGAAGCGGTAATGCTGGACCATCGCGCGGATGGGGTCCGGGTTACCTATATCATGCCGGGAAGCGTGGACACCGAGTTCGGAGGATCGGCGGCGGGAGCGGACTGGAAGATTCATCCGCGCGACCTCGCCCAGATCGTCATGGACCTGCTGGCTTTGCCGGAGCGAACTTTAGTCAGCCGTGTGGAAGTGCGGCCATCGCGCCCGCCGCGTAAGTAATTGAACATTGCTGAAACAGGAAGGGGCGGGGACGAATCGAAATGGTATACGGCTTGCCTGAGGATTTGTGGAACGACGGCGGATTCCGAGTTCGCCGGTCCGCAAGAGAGAGAAAGGGGCAGAAGATGGTTCGCACGAACGTCCCGCTAGACCCGAGCCGTACCGGCCGGGAAGCAGTCAACCTCGAACATAACCTCAAGAGACTCATAGTAGGTCAGGACGAGGCAATTCAGCAGATTGTCAACATTTATCAGATGCATCTGACTGGAATGACAGCTTCCGGAAGGCCGATCGGTAACTTTCTCTTCCTGGGGCCAACCGGCTCCGGCAAGACCCGCATTGTCGAAGCCACCGCCGAAGCTCTTCTCCGGAACCCGCGCGCCGTCATCAAAATCGATTGCGCAGAGTTCCAGCACTCCCATGAAATCGCCAAGCTGATCGGCTCCCCCCCCGGATACCTGGGACACCGCGAGACCCATCCGCTGCTGAGTCAGGAAGTGATCAATCAGTATCACACCGACTCGATGAAGCTCAGCTTCATCCTCTTCGACGAAATCGAAAAAGCGTCCGACGCCCTCTGGAACCTGCTCCTTGGGATCCTGGACAAGGCCACGCTCACCCTCGGCGACAATCGTAAGGTGGATTTCTCCCGGGCGCTCATCTTCATGACCTCCAACCTGGGCGCGAGCGAAATGAGTTCTCTTTTGAATCCCAGAATGGGATTCGCCTCCTCGGAAACCAGGCTCAAGGCTGTCGCCGGCGTCCTCGACGAGAAAATCGACGCCAAGATCAAAAGCTCCGGCGTCGAAGCCGCGCGTAAGAAATTCACGCCCGAGTTCATGAACCGGCTCGACAAGGTCGTCGTCTTCAAGCCACTCGGCCAGGATCAGCTTCGCAAGATCCTGGACATCGAGCTCAACCAGGTGCAGCAGCGCATCTTCAACAATGCGCCGGAGCGGTCCTTTGTCTTCACGCTCTCCGATTCCAGCAAGGACTTTCTGCTGCGGGAAGGGACCGACGTTAAGTACGGCGCCCGCCACCTGAAGCGCGCCATCGAACGCCTGTTGGTGCAGCCCATGTCCAACCTGATCGCCACCGACCAGGTGCGCGGCGGCGACTGGATTCGCGTCGAATTCGACGAAGCCGGAAGCGCCCTGCTCTTCAATAAGGAAGCAGAGGGCATGCCCATCCACGAAATGGTGAAGTTCGTCGATACCGAAGTGGTGTTCCCGGCCGCCGCCTACGCCGGCGCCTCCGCCGAGCCGCTCCGGACCCAATCGGCGCGCTCCTCCAAGCGAAGTTAGCCCCTCAGGGCTTCGAGCCGGACTTCTCGATTGCCTCCGTCGTAATGCGATGCCGGCCATCACCCTCCATGCAAGCGGGGAGTGACCGGCCGGCATAATAGTTCAGGCCGTACACCCAGGCCCGCCGCACTTCGCCCAGGCAATACCTATCCGCTTCCCGCGCGATCGAAAGCCAGTACGGACGCGCCGAGACCTCGCGATCCAGCACCGGCAGCACCCGCGCTTTCGCGTACAGTACCGCGCCTCCCATCAGCAAGCCCAGCGCTGTCACGGACGCGGCGAGCGGCGGCTTGTGGCCTAGCCAGTACACGAACGCCAGCCATGCAACCAACGCCCCCGCTCCGGCCAAAAGATCCGTCCCATCCAGGAGGAATTCCGCGCGCGTCAAACCACTCAGCAGCGCCCCCGGAAGCACTTGCGTAATCAGCGGGGTCAGGATCAGCAGGAACGCCGCTGCCGCCAGCAGGGCTCGTGCATTCGGCATCCGCGACACCGCCACCGCCATGATCAGCGCCAGCGCGGGCGCCAGCGGCAGCACGTATCCCGGAAGCTTATTGCGCGATAGCGAAAAGAACAGAAATCCCCAGGAGAGCCAGATCCACCAGAATCCAAGCCGCGGCTCGGGCTTACGAACAAAAACCGCTCCGGCTAGCGGCGTCCAGGGAAAAATCGCCCCCGCCAGCACGGGGAGGTAAAACCAGAACGGCTGCTCATGCAAAAGTTCACCGGTCGCGAACCGTGCGAAGTGATGCTTGACGAACAATTCTTCCACAAACGGCCAACCGTTCACTGCGTAACAGGCGGCATACCAGGGTCCGGCCGTGGCGGCGGAAAGCGCCGCCAGCACCCCTAATCGCCTCCATTCGGCTCGCCGATGCCATGCCACCGGTGCGAACAACACCAATGCAACCAATCCTTTACCCAGGGCTGCGAGCCCCAGCAGCAAACCCGACAGCGCCGCCCGCCGGAGCGTCAATTCCCCCTGCACCGCCAGCAGCACCGCCGCGAATAGCGCCGCCGACATCGGCAGATCCGTCACCGCGATCTGGGAAAAAGCCAGCCACCCCGCCGACGTCGCCAACATCATCGACGCCGCCAGCGCGATCTCCCCATTCCACTCCCGCCGCAGTTCCCGGAAAAAGAACGCCAGAAAAGCGATCGATACCATCGCTACCGGCAGCCGGGCGGACCAGGGATCGGGAAGCCCCGCGGTATTCCCCGCCCCCACCAGCCAGTACAGCAGCGGCGGTTTCTCGAACCACGCCTCCCCCCACAGCCGGGGCGTGACCCAGTCCCCCGATCGCGCCATCTCCAACCCCACGGCCGCATACCGTGGCTCATCCGGACCGAGCATGCCCGCGCGGTCCAGCCCGTAGATGTAAACGATCGCGAGAAGAAACAGCAGAAGCCAGTTGCGGCGCAAGCTCTTAGTATGACGCGAAGGCGGACCCCGGGTTCACCGCACCGGCAGCGGTCCCAGCGACCACGCGGCCGAGTCGAGGTAAATGCCAATCGACAGCAACGGCCCCGTAAAACCAGCCGGCATCCGCGCGTCGATCTGGTAAACGCCCGTCAACCCCGGCGCCAGCCCGGCGTACAGCACCTCCAGCGGATGCGTACCTACGTCGGTGTAAACCCAGCGGAACGGCAGCGTAACGGGGTGAAGCACGCCCGCGCGCTCGCCGGTCCTCACAGGCGGCTCCACTGGACCCAGCCCGCTGACATACAGGTGTATGATTTCGCCCGGGCGCGCCGGATTGTCGCCCGTCACCAGCCCGGACCAGTCCTCATGGATCGCGATCAGCGGCAGGCTGAAGCCGTCTTCAGCGGTGAGTGGAAACGCCCGCGGCGCGACGTTGGCCAGGCTCACCGCCCGCGCTGCCTCGAACACTCCAGCGCCGCCGCGGACCGACAAAACGGCATCGAGCGCGCGCACCGGATCGCTGCCTGGAACTTCCAGTTCCCATGGAACCTGAAACTCGATCCTGCCCGGCGAGGCCGAAAGCAAATGCATCTCGCGGCGGTCCATCAGCACCGCCACCGGATCGGCGCCCTTCAGGTCCAAGCCTTCGATCACGTTGTATGAGCCGGGCGTCAGCGACCCCAGGTGGCGCGTGATCCGGGGCGGCGCGGCAATCACTTCCGTGCTCGCGCCCGTCGCCACGTCGATCTTCAGCAGCCCGCCACGCATGGTCGCCGCCCACAGCGTCGTGCCGTCGCCCGACAGCGCCACTTCCGCGATCCCTTCCGGCTCCGCCGTCACCTGCTTCCAGTTCGCGCCGTCCACGCCCGACACGATCACCTGCGCGACATCTCCCAATCGCGTCAGGTACGCCACCCGGCCTCCGTCATCGCTGATCGAGGCTCCGAAACTCTCGCGATCGCCAGGACCCAACTGCCAGCGCCGCTGCTCATTCCAGCGGACCACGAACAACCGCCGCGGCTCCGCCGTTTCGTAAATCACGGTTGCGCCCGATTCGTCCATCGCCGCCGCGCGATACGGTTCGCTGGTGATCGAAATTGCGCCCGCGGGCGTCCACACCTGCAAGGGGTGTCCGGTGAGAAGCACAAAGCCGTTGGACGCTACCATCGCGCGCGACCGCCCGGCTCGCGACACGCCGCTGCTCAGATCCACGCGCGCGCCCGTCTGCAGATCGACGCGCGCGGCGCGGTACAGGATCGGGCTTACCGAAGAATGTTCGAATAGGTAACGGCCGTTCCGGCTGATCACCGCGCGCCCGCCGTGGAAGCTCTCGGAGCCGTCCTCGCGGTGCAGCGTGCCCACCGACTGTTCGTTGAGAAAGCAGGAACTGCCGCCGGCGCACTCACGCAGCGCGCTCCACGCGATTCGTCGCAGCCCCTCGGAAGCGACCGGTTGATACAGACGGTAATGGTTGCTGAACCCCGGCCCGCCCTCGCGGGCGATCTGCTTCACCAGGCGCACGCCATCCGGCCCCGCGGCGAAGATCTTCGGCGTCAGAAGCTGCTCCGATCCACTCTGCCGCGACTCGGAAACGAACAGGACTGAATCGCCCGACGATGTGGTGAACAGATCGCGAAGTTGGCCGAAGCCGGGGATCGCCAGGAGGGCAACAACGAACACCCTCATGACTTCAGATTCGCATACCTCAGACGCCCCAGCAGTACTCCTCCACCACGCGCTCCACCGTCGCGTCGTGTTCCGCCAACCGGATCAGCTCCAGTTTCATCGCATCCACCAGCGCCAGCCAGCTCGCGTGAACCACGTTGTCCGACACACCCGCCGTCACCCAGCGGCGCTTGCCGTCGGCCCAACCGATCAATACCTCGGCGCGCGCGGCCGTGCCCTCGCGAGCATCCAGAATGCGCACCCGGTAATCGGTGAGCTTCACATTCGCGATCGCCGGGTAGCGTCCCGCGAGACACTTGCGCAAGGCTACATCCAGCGCGTTGATCGCGCCGCCCTTCACCTCGGCTTCGGCGCGGTAGGCCTGATCCTGAATCGCCACCGCGACCTCGGCGCGGCTCTCCGTCTGCCGCGATCCGGTCATGCGCGTCGAAACCTCGAAATGCGTGATCTCGAAGAAGCGCACGCCGGGGCTCAGCGCCTCGCGGACCATCAGCTCCAGCGTACCGTCGGCCTGCGTCAGGTCGTACCCTTCGCGCTCCAGGTGCTGGATCAGGTCCCGCAACTCGCGCCGCGCACGGGCATCGAGCAGGTCGGCCAAATGCTGCGCTCCGGTGGGATGCAGACGGTACAGAACTTGCACATCGGGATCGGCTGGATATTGGTTGGTCATCGTAGTTACCTCGCGCCGCCGGCGGGAACGCCGGCTTCCTTCCGTTTCTTGAGGAACGTCATCATCTCGCGCAATTCCGCCCCCACCCGCTCGATGGGATGATGGTGGCCCGCCTCCCGCATCGCCAGAAACCGCTTCCGGCCGCTGCGATTCTCGGCCATCCACTCGCGGGCGAAGGCGCCCGACTGGATCTCGCCCAGGATCTTCTTCATCTCGCCCTTGGTCTCGTCCGTCACCACGCGCGAGCCCCGCGAGTAATCGCCGTACTCCGCCGTGTCGGAAATCGAGTAGCGCATGTAGCCCAGGCCGCCTTCCTGTATAAGATCGACAATCAGCTTCAATTCGTGCAGGCACTCGAAGTAGGCGATTTCGGGATCGTAGCCCGCCTCCACCAGAGTCTCGAAGCCGGCTTGAATCAGCCGGCTGACGCCGCCGCAAAGCACCGCCTGCTCGCCGAACAGGTCGCTCTCGGTCTCCTCCCGGAAGCTGGTTTCGATCACGCCCGCCTTCAGGCATCCCAGCGCCAGCGCATACGCCAGCGCATTCGCCAGCGCCTGCCCGCTCGCGTCCTGGTGCACCGCCACCAGCGCCGGCACGCCCACTCCCTCGGTGAACAATTCCCGCACCCGGTGCCCCGGCGCTTTCGGCGCCACCATGCTGACGTCGACGCCCTCCGGCGCGGCGATCTCGCCGAAATGAATGTTGAAGCCGTGCGCGAACATCAGCGTCTTGCCCGGCGTCAGTTCCGGCTCGATGTCGCGGCGGTACAGGTCCGCCTGAATGTGATCCGCCACCAGGATCATCACCACGTCTGCCGCGGCGGCGGCATCCGCGGTGCTCATCACAAGCAAGCCCTCGGCTTCGGCCTTCGCCCGGCTGCCCGACCCCGGGTACAGGCCCACAACCACCTTCACGCCGGAATCCCGCAGATTCAGCGCGTGCGCGTGACCCTGGCTGCCGTAGCCGATAATCGCCACCGTCCGGCCTTCGAGCCGGCTCGGATCGCCGTCTTTTTCGTAGAAACGTCTTGCCATTTATCTGTTCGCTCCCGCGGGTTCGGTTTCCAGCGCCGGGCCCACTTCGCGAGGCCGGGAAAGCTTCAGCTTCTTGGGTTCCAGCGGCACCGCCACCATGCCCGAACGCGTCACTTCCAGCTCGCCGTAATGTCCCAGAATTTCGATGAACTCGTCCAGCTTCTCGCCCTCGCTGGTCACCTCCAGCACAAACCCCTCGGGCGAGGAGTCAATGGCGCGCGCGCCGAAAATTTCAGCTTCCTTCAGAATCGCCGCGCGGTTCGGCAACGGGGCCTTGATGCGCGCCAGCAACAGCTCCCTCCGCGCCGCCGGAGCCTCGCTCAGATCGGCCGCCTGCAGTACGTTCACCAGCCGGCTCATCTGCTTGATCACCAGCGCCTTCTGGTGCGGCTCGACATCCACCAGGATGCTCATGCGTGAAAGCGCCGGGTCCGTCGTGCGCGCCACCGTCAGGCTCTCAATGTTGTATCCGCGCGCGGTAAGCAGGCCCGTCACCCGCATCAGCGCGCCCGGCTTGTTCTCCATCAACAGGGAAATCAGTTGCATCATGGCCTACGCCTCCACCGGCTGCGGCGGACGCAGCACCATCTCATGGATCGCCGCGCCGGCGGGAACCATCGGATACACGTTCTCAAACGGCGTCACCCGCACGTTCAACAGGTACGGACCAGGCTCCTGGATGCATTCCTCCAGCGCCGGCGCGAGCTCCCGCGGGTGCTCAATCGTCCGCCCCCGAAATCCGTACGCGGCCGCCAACAGCGCCGCGTCCGGGAAGTTGTCCAGTTGCACCGAGCTCAGCCGGTTGTTGTAAAACAGCTCCTGCCACTGCCGCACCATTCCCAGGTAGCCGTTGTTCATGATGATGATCTTCAGCGGCAGGCCGTGATTCACGATGGTCGCTAGCTCGGGCACCGACATCTGAAATCCCCCATCCCCCACGATCGAAAACACCAGCCGGTCCGGATGAGCGAATTGCGCTCCCATGGCGCTCGGCAGGCCGAAGCCCATGGCGCCCAGACCTCCGGAGTTGATCCACAGCCGCGGATGATGGAACCGGATGAACTGCGCCGCCCACATCTGGTGCTGCCCGACATCCACCGTTACGATCGCCTCTCCCCCCGACAGACGGTCGATCTCCGCCATCAGATGCTGCGGCTTGATCTCATCCGCCGAAACCTCCGGAGTCAGCGGATGCTCTTCCATCCAGCCCCGCACCTGCCGCTTCCAGGCCTTCCGCGCCGCCCCGCCCGCGGCTCTCATCTCGTCCTTGGTCTCGGCCAGCGATTGGGTCAGCCGCTTCAATACCCGTTTCACATCGCCCACGATCGGTATGTCCGCCGCGCGGTTCTTGCCGATCTCCGCCGGATCGATATCCACGTGTATCACGCGAGCCTTCGGCGCAAACGCGCTCAGACGACCCGTGACACGGTCATCAAACCGCACGCCCAGCGCGATCAGCAGGTCCGTTTCCGTCATCGCCATGTTAGCCGCGTAGCTGCCGTGCATCCCCGGCATCGAAATGAAGTTGGGATGCCCGCTCGACAGGCCGCCCAGGCCCATCAGCGTGCACACCGCCGGGGCGTCCAGCGCCTCCACCAGCTCCCGCAGTTCCTCGTGCGCCGCCGCCGCGATGATCCCGCCGCCCGCGTACACCAGCGGACGCTCGGCCTCCCACATCATCTGCGCCGCCCGCCGGACCTGCCCCGCGTGACCGTCCACCACCACCTTGTAGCCGGGCAGATGAATCGCGCTCACCGGCTCGTACCTTCCCTGCCCCTGGAAAACGTCCTTGGCGATGTCCACCAGCACCGGACCCGGCCTGCCCGAGCTCGCGATGTGAAACGCCTCGTGCACGATCTGCGGCAAGTCCGCCAGGTTTTTCACCAGATAATTGTGCTTCGTGCAGCTCCGGGTGATGCCGAATGTATCCGCTTCCTGGAAGGCGTCGGACCCGATCAGCCGCGTCGCCACCTGCCCGGTGATCGCCACCACCGGAATGGAATCCATCAGCGAGTCCACCAGCCCCGTCACCAGGTTGGTCGCGCCCGGACCCGAAGTCGCGCAGCACACCCCTACCCTGCCCGTCGCCCGCGCGTATCCCGAAGCCGCGAACGCCGCGTTCTGCTCATGCCGCACCAGAACGTGGCGGATCGGATGATCGTACATCGCGTCATAAAAGGGTAAAGTGACCCCGCCCGGATAGCCGAAAATGCAATCCACCTGCTCCCGCGCCAGGCACTCCAGCAACATCCGAGCGCCGTTCATCACTTCACCCCTGAAATGTCCTGTCTTGTCATTCATTCGATGTCGGGCCACCTGTTTTCTTCAGAAACGCAACGAAAATGGCCACTGGCGGGTTTGGTTCCCCGCCAGTGGCCAAGTTCGTTTAAGATCTTTGGTCCGTTCAGGCGGGGTGAGCGATTACTACCCCAATAATCCGAACGGATAGCAGAAGAGCCTCAAGTCGATTTACCGGGTTGGGTTGGACCAGAGACATCGCTTCTTGGGTTCTAGAGTAAGGCAGAAGTCCGGCAAATGCAAGAGGGCAACCGCATTAAAAGCGCTTATGCGAGCATTCCCTAAGCAAGCCGGCTTTTCACCGCATCGCTCAACACCTTGCCGTCAATCCTTTTGCCCGTCAGCTTCCCCCGCGCCGCCGCGATCACCTTGCCCATGTCCTTGGCGGAGCTGGCGCCGGTTTCCGTCATCGCGGCCTCCACAGCGGCGGCGATCTCCGCCTCGCTGGGCGCCTCCGGCATGTAAGTCTGGATCAGCGCGGCTTCGGCTTCCTCCTTCACGGCAAGCTCCTCACGCCCGCCCTGCCGGAACATCTCGGCCGCTTCCCGTCTCTGCTTCAGCAACGACGACAACACTTTCAGCTCGCTTTCTTCATCCAACGCTTTCATCGAATCCACCTGATACTTCTGCAGGGCGGTCTTCACCATGCGAACCGTGCCCAGGCGCATTTCGTCCTTGGCCTTCATGGCTTCCACCATGTCTTTCTGAATCCGTTCCAGTAGCGGCATAAGGCCCATTGTACGGGGTGAGGCAAGTGATCACACCGGCATCGCCACTCGCCGGGCAGCCCGACGCGCCACCCCGAGTTGACACAGAGTGCTTTGCGTCGTAATGTAGAGCGGTATGGCAATTTCCCGAAGCCGCTGGCTCGCCCTCATCCTCGTCCCCGCCGGGCTGCTTCTCGTCGGAATCCCGGCGCTGTTCCTGTTCAACGCCGCCACTGCCCCCCGCTACCACCCCAATCCGGCCGAGGTTCCGTCCGACGCCAGCGGGCCCCCGCCGCCGAAGTGGTCCTCCGCCACGGGAGAGGCGCGCCAGGTCGTCCGCGCGGCCCTGTCCGAACAGAATTTGCCAGGGCTCTCCGTTGCCGTGGGATCCGGCGGCAATATCGTTTGGGCCGAAGGCTTCGGTTGGGCCGACCTCGAGAAGAAGACCGCCATCGCACCCGAAACCCGCTTCCGTATCGGCACCGCCTCCGTGGCGCTCACATCCGTTGCCGCCGGCCTCCTGATCGAGCAAGGCCGCCTCAAGCTCGACGACGCGGTCCAGAACCACATTCCCGGGTTCCCCGACAAGGAATGGCCCGTCACCTTCCGCCATCTGATGAGCCACACCTCCGGGATTCGCAATGACGGCGGCGACGAAGGCGCGCTCCTTTCCAGGCATTGCGCGCGCCCGGTGGAGGGCTTCGATGCCTTCGCCGGCCAGAAGCTGCTGTTCGAACCGGGGACCCGCTACCGATTCTCCGTCTACAACTGGATCCTGATGAGCGCTTTCCTCGAGTCCGCTTCCGGCCAGCCCTTCCTCACCCTGATGAAGAAGCAGGTCTTTGAGCCTCTCGGCATGGAGGATACGGTCCCGCATTCCACCACCGTTCCGGTCCCGGACCTGGCGACGTCCTACTTCCCCCGCTTCGCAGCCGACCCAAAGTACGGCCTGCACCTGCTACGCGACGTGGATTACTCCTGCTACGCGGGAGCGAGCGCTTTCCTTTCCACGCCATCCGATCTGGTGCGTTTTCTGATCGCCGTGAACCAGGGTAAGCTGCTGCGGCCCGCCACGCTCGAACTCCTCCAAACTCCTCAGCGCCTCGCCTCCGGCGAGGAAACGGGGTATGGCCTGGGCTGGGAACTCGAGACCGTTACCCTGGCCGGCCGGCCGGCGCGCATGGCTGGTCATGACGGCGATGTGCTGGGCGGCAACGTGGTGTCGCTGATGTGGTTTCCCCAGCACCGGCTCGCCGTGGCGGTTGTCTCCAATATCTCCTACGCGGATACGCATGCCGTCGCGCTGAACATCGCCGGGGCTTTCGTGAAGCGTCCCGCCGCCCGCTGACCCGCTTCCGGAAGCTTACCGCCGCGGGTCCTGATGCTGCTTGAACCATTCCGCCACCAGCGCGTCCCGCTTCTCCCGGTTGGCATGCGCATGGTGGTTGTCGTTCGCGAAGATCACCAGCGAATACGGACTCTTCAGCTCCGTCAGCGCCCTTGCCAGGTTCAGCGCGTGCACCGGCGAGACCTG
This sequence comes from Bryobacteraceae bacterium, assembly GCA_019748195.1. Lineage (GTDB taxonomy): Bacteria > Acidobacteriota > Terriglobia > Bryobacterales > Bryobacteraceae > JAIEPW01. Next base: position 125,134 of record JAIEPW010000016.1, on the reverse strand, counting down.
CGGATCCGCGCCGCCGTGCAGGATCAGCACCGGCTTGTTGATCTTTTCCGGCCAGCGCACGGCGGACCGCACAGCATGGATCCGCTCCTTGTCCGCATCGTAGTTGGGCCACACCGAGCGCGCCAGCTTCAGTTCCGGGTCCGTCACCTTGAGGTACTCCTCTACGTCGGTGATCGCACCCACCACTGCCGCCGCGCGCACCGCCCAGTTCTCGCGAACACCGAAGTAGCTCATCATGCCGCCCCGCGAGATGCCGTACAGGAAGACGTTGCCGGCATCGGCTCCCGGCAGTGTTTTCACCAGCTCGATGGCGTTCTTCAAGTCGTCGAGGTCGGCGCCGCCGAGCTCGTCCCGCCCCTCCATTCCGTCGCTGCCGCGAAACATCGGCGCGAAGATCAGGAAACCCGCGCGCGCCAGCCGGCGCAACATCGTCAGCATCAGCGGGGCCTGGTTGTTCACCACCAGGCTGCCGCGCGAAAAGACAATCACCGGGAGCTTGCCGCTGTGCGACTTCGGCGCATACAGATAGCCGGAAACCACCGCGCCTGAACTCCGGTACAGTAGCCGTTCATAGCGATATGAATCATCGGCGCGTGCTTCGTCGTATTCCGCGGCCGTGGCATATCGCGCGATCTCGCGGTTGGCCCCAAAGTCCGGAAGCTCTACCGGCTTTCGCTCAACAATTTCCTGCGCCGAACAAATCACCGCGCAGAAAAAGAGTAGTCGGGAGTTCATGATGCTCGATACGCATGAGAGCGCAGCGAGTTTCAGGATCTCGCCCCATTCGGGCGAAACGGCCTCAAGCACTTACCCTGAAGCTTCGCCCGTTAGAGCCGCGTTCACCGGGCGCGGCGCTTCAGCGCCGCCGAGGGACGGCCGTCCCGTGCCACGACAGCCCCCGGCACAACTTTGCCACCGTCAAAACACCCGCTGCCAGTACCCCACATCCACCCAGCGGCCGAACTTGAACCCGACCTCCTCGAAATGCGCCACCTTGCGCAGTCCAAACTTCTCATGCAGCGCAATGCTCGCTTCGTTGGGCAGCGCGATCCCCCCGATCGCCGCATGCATGCCCTTCGACTCGAGCTCAGCGAACAGCACCTCGTATAGCGCCGATCCGATGCCCTGGCGCCCGCGCGCCGGGTCGACGTACACCGACACTTCCACGGAGAACCGGTACGCACAGCGGCCCTTCCATTTGCTGGCGAAAGCGAATCCCAGCACCTCGTCCCCCGACTCCGCAATCAGGAAGGGCAGACCAGCCGCCGCGCTTTCCTCCACCCGCCCGCTCATGTCTTCGCTCGAGACCGCACTCTCCTCGAACGTGACCGTGGTGGTCCGCACGTAGTGGTTATAGATGCGCGCAATCGCCCCGCTGTCGCCAGCCGACGCCGCGCGAACTCGCCAAGCCATTCCCTCACCGCCTCCTCAGTTGCGCCACGCAACTGAGGAGTAGTATACTCCAAGTCCGCATGACCGAGCAAGAATTGAACAAGCAGAGAATCCGCGACTTGCTGGCCGCGGTGGACGCCGGAGACCTCGACAAAGCCCTCGCGTTCTACAGTCCCGATTACTTCGACCACGACCGCAGCGAGGCCCGCGCCGCGGGCGACACGCACCGCGCTGCCCTGGAACACGCCTTCCGCGTCTTTTCAGCAGCGTTCAGCGACACCCGCCACCGCATCGACGACCTGCTTGCCGACGGCGACCGCGTGGCCGCCCGCATTTCCGTGGAGGCCCGGCACACCGGCGAAGTATTCGGCATCCCCCCGACCGGGCGCGTCATCCGCAATGATTCGCTGGTTATCTACCGCTTCCAGCAAGGCCTGCTCCGGGAACGTTGGTGCCGCGAGCGCCACAGCACCCGATCCTTGCTGTTGGAGACGGAGGCCGCCTCCTGAGCTCCCTGTGCAATACGATTGGGTGATGCCCAAACGGCCCCAGCGCATCTCGCGAGCCGACCTGGAGCGCTTCTATCTGGCGCTCTCCCATCTTTTGCGCAGCTACCAGTTCCGAGACCGCGACCGCCAAACCGTTTGCGGAATCACCGTGACGCAATGCTACGCGCTGGAGTTCCTGGTTCACGAAGGCCGTCTGACGATCCTGGAATTAGGTGAGCGCCTCGCTCTGGACAAAAGCAACGCCAGCCGCGTTGTCGACGCGCTGGAGGCGGCGGGCGCGGTCACCCGCCTTGCCGATCCGGCGAATCACCGCATCCGCTGGATCCAGCCGACGAAAGAAGGCCGGCGCCTGCATGCGCGAATCACCGGCGGGCTGCAGCGGGAGTACTCGGCGATCCTGGCGCCGTTTGGCCCCACGTTCGTGCGCCGGGTTTCGGCCCTGTTCGATGCGCTTTCACAACAGGCGCGCGCCCGCGGAAACGGATCGCCCTCCCCAAAGACGTAACTAAATTCGCCAGTAGTGCCGCGTTCACGCGGCGCGGCGCTTCAGCGCCGCCAGTAACCCCTTACGACTTCCGCCGCAGCGAATACAACGTGCGCTCCGTCCGCAGCAAAACCCGATCCCCCACCAGCGCCGGCGTCGCCTGCGCCATGTCCTCCAAAGGATTCGCGTGCAGCAGCTCAAACTTCTCCCCCGCCGCGATCACGAACGTCTTCCCTTCCTCGCTCAAGCAGAAGATCTTGCCGTTGTAGGCCCACGGCGACGACGTGAAGAACCCCGCCGCCGGATCGATCCGCGTCTTGTACGTCAGCTTGCCCGTCTTCGCGTCGAACCGGCTCAGGATTCCGGTTTCGGTCAACGCGTACAGCCCGCCGTCGTAGAGCACCGGCGTCGGTAAGTACGTACCCGCGCGCGGTTCGGACCACACCACGAAATCATTCGATCTCTGGCCTTGCGCCAGCGTGATTCTGCCGCTCGCGCCCGGTCGTACCGCGAAAAGCAAGGCTCCCCGCCCGCCGTCGATATAGAGCAGCCCGTCATGCGCGAACGGCGTCGGGATCGGCGTGATCGCCATCCCTCCCAGCCGCCACAACTCCTTGCCTTCCAGGTCGTAGCTCACCGCCTCGCCCGGGCCGATGGTGACAATTTCCGTCCGCACGGGATTCGTCCACACGAACGGCGTGGCCCATCCCGAGCGGCGGCCCTTGGCGCCGATTTCCCGATCGGTCCGCCAAAGCTGCTTGCCGGTGCGCTTATCGTAGGACGCGATGAACTGCTGCTTCTCGTTGTCGCTCACAATGATGATCTGGTCCCCGTGCAGCACCGGCGAGGCTCCAGTGCCGAACTCCAGATAGATCGGATTCGCCTCCAATGGCGTGTGCCACACCTTCTTGCCCTTCAAGTCGAACGCATACAACCCTAGGTTCGCCACGTACAAATACACGTTCTTCCCGTCAGTGACCGGAGTCTCGGAGGCGAAACTGTTCTTGCGATGACGCCCGCCCGGGGGGCGGCCCGAGTAGAACTCCTTCTTCCAGTTCACCGCGCCCGACTTCAGGTCCAGGCAGTACAGGAAGTAATGGAGCTGCACCTCCTCCGGCATCTCGATGTCGCGCTCATTCAGACGCTTCATCACTTCGGCCTCCGGCAGGCCTTGCTTCATCAATTCCGCGAGATACTCGTTGCTGTATTCCGTCCCGGTCTGTGGAACTTTGCTCTTGCCGTCGGTGGTGACGGTCGTCACGAACACGCGCCCCCCGGTGACCACCGGGGACGACCAGCCCCGGCCCGGAATCTCGGCCGCCCATTCGACGTTCTCGGTCTTCGACCATTTTTCCGGCAATCGCGCATTGGCGCTCGTCGGATTGGCGTCCGGGCCGCGGAAGCGCGGCCACTCCGGGTCGGCCGCCGCGAGATGGAACGACATCAAAGCGGCATTGACGGCAAGGAGGGTCCGAAGAAGTGACATGAATCTCCAGTGTATTGGACGTGCGGCAATCGAGTTTCGTTCGCTCTCAGCGGCGCGCCAGATACTCCGCCGCCGCCACTACCGGATGCTTGGTCCGCGCATTGCGGAATGTCCGGAGAATCTCCGCTTCGCTAAACCCCGCGCGGTTCAATTCATCCCGGAACGCACCTGCGTCCCTGGCGCCGGCGATTCAGGAGAACCAGTTCTCCTCGCCCGACCTCAACTCCTCCGGCAACTGCTCCCTTAAAATTAGCTCCGCCCCGAACAGCGCGCCGCCCGGCTTCAGCACGCGCGCCACCTCGCGCAGAATGCGCTCCCGGTACGGATTCAGGTTCAGCAGCCCGTTGATCAGCACCATGTCCGCGAAGGCATCCCGAAACGGCAGCGACTCCGCGGCCGCCTGCAGAAAGCAAGCGCCGCCGCCCGGGCGCGCACGGCGCAGCATCTCCATGCTGAAATCGACCCCCGCCACCACGCCCCCCGGCGACACGCGCTCCGCCGCGATCCGCGCATCCAGGCCCGCGCCGCATCCCAAATCGACCACCATCATCCCCGGCCGCAGCGGCGCCTGCAGCGCGACGTTGGAGACACCCGCGAACGCCGCCGCCGCTTCCGGAAGCGCCGCCAGCACTGCGGACGGGTACCCCACGCTTGCCGCGAACTCCGCGCCCACCGGGAACGGATGCCGCGACGCGGGCTCGCACGCCGCCGCCGAATAGGCGGCGCGAACCCGCTCGCGAAGAAAATCAGGCGTGGAAGGCATCCGGACTCAGCGTCTACTGATAGTCATACAACATCGGCGGCTCCCGGTCGATCAGCCGCGCGTACGTGTACAACTGCCCCCGGTGATGCCAGTGCTCGTCATACATAAACATGAAAAACTGCGACGTCGGAAACGTCCCGTAAGGAGCCTCCAAGGGCTGCTGCAACTGCTCATCCGTCATGCTCTCCGCCGCCTCATCCAAAGCCTTGTGGCACGCCGCCGCGTAGTCCTGCAGCGCGGCCACCGTGTTCAGCTCCGCCAGCTTCGCCTTGCCCTCCTGCGATTCCGGCGACGCCAGGTTCTCGATCTCCTGCGACATCTTCCCTTCCTTCACGCCCTGCGCGAGCACCTTCTCCATCGAGTACATGTGATAGATCAGTTCCTTGATCGACCGCATGTTCGGCTTCGGATGATAGCCGAGGTCCTGATCCTGGAAGCTGCCGATGAGGCGCATTGTCACGCCGTGGACCATCTGGAAGTACTGCCGTTGCGCTTGAAGTGCTTGTTTGTTCATGGGTTTATTCTCCGGACAACTTTGAGTCTACGGCACCCCTGTTGCCAGCGTGGTGTCAGCAGTACGACGCTTCCGGCGTTTTCGATTTAACCTCCCGCGCACGTTCCTTAACATAGCTTTTACAACTCTGTTTTCACCAACATGCGTCAATGGGGCATGACTATCCCAAAGCATCACCCCAACAGAATGCTGCGGATCTCGCGGACCCTCCTCTCCCTGACTCTGACGCTGTCCGCCACCTCGCCCATGGCCGCCCAAGGCCCCGGCGGTCCCGGACCCGCACCCGGCGGCGGACCCCCTGGCCGAATCATCCCGCTTCGCGACGTCCCCGTCCCCCAGCCCGGCGGCGCGGACAAGTACATTCAGGACCAGGGCGCGCTCATCGCCCTCGGCAAGGCCCTGTTCTGGGATATGCAGGCCGGCAGCGACGGACGCACCGCCTGCGCCACCTGCCACTTCCACGCCGGGGCCGATCATCGCCTGCGGAACCAGCTCGCCAGCCCCGCTAATCGCAGTGTCACGGTGACTCTGAATCGCGTCCTCAGCGCGGACGACTTCCCCTTCCACCAACTCGCCAACCCCCTGAACAACAGCTCCGAAGTGCTGCGCGACACCCGCCAGGTGGCCGGCTCGGCGGGAGTTTTCGAGCGCGTGTTCCGCGACATCCTGCCCCAAAGCGAATTCGAGGACGGGGCTTCCGGCTCAGGCTCCGCCGCGACACTCGCGGGCGTCAAGCTCCGCCAGGTGACCGCACGCAACACGCCCTCCGTAATCAACGCCGTCTTCAATGTCCGCAATTTCTGGGATGGACGCGCCAGCAGCACCTTCACCGGCGCGACCCCGTTCGGCGATTCCGACCCCAACGCGAACGCGCTCGTCCTGGTCAATGGCGACCTCCGCCGCGAAAGCGTTCACATCACCAACGCGAGCCTGGCTTCGCAAGCCGTCGGCCCCGCCCTGAACGCGGTCGAGATGTCCTATAGCGGACGGCAGTGGCCTAAACTGGCGAAAAAGATGCTCGCCCTCACGGCTCTCGGGCGGCAGGAAGTCTCCCCCGACGACAGCGTGCTCGGATTCATGGCCAACACCGAGGGCAAGGGCCTCCGGCCGGAGTACTCGTACGCGCTCCTGATCCAGACCGCGTTCCGTCCCGAGTATTGGAGCTCCACAACGCTGCTCGACGCCGGCGGCAAGCCGCTGCCCGAGGCCGGCGCCGCCGGCGCCACCGAACGCTACACACAAATGGAGTTGAACTTCGCGTTGTTCTGGGGTCTGGCGATTCAGGCCTACGAAGCCACGCTGGTTTCCGGCGAAAGCCGTGTCGACCGCTTCCTGGCGGGCGACACGCAGGCCCTGACCCCGCGGGAGGCGCTCGGCCTGCAGGTGTTCCAGGCCGGGGGATCGCAGTGCCTTGGGTGCCATCAGGGCGCCGAGACCACCGCCGCGTCCTTCACCAACGTGTTCCGCGCCGGCGCGAACCCTAACAACCCCGGCAGCCACGGCTTCTTCCGCACCGGCGTCACTCCGATGGAGGACGACATCGGACTCGGCGGGCGCGACGACTTCGGGCAGCTCCTGTTTGCCCTCGGCCGTCCCGGCAACGCCAACGGAACCTTCAAATCGCCCGGCCTCCGCAACGTCGAACTGACCGGCCCCTACTTCCATGATGGCGGACAGGCCACGCTCGAGCAGGTGGTGGACTTCTACGCGCGAAACGGCGACTTCCCGCGGGGGGGCAACCTGGGGCCGGGCATCGGACGCATCAACCTCAATAACGCCGGCTCGCGGGCCGCCTTGGTCGACTTCCTGAAGGCTCTGACCGACGATCGCGTGCGGTTCGAGCGCGCGCCCTTCGATCATCCCAGCCTGTGCGTCCCGGACGGTCACGTGGAAACCTCGCCGGGCGTCGTGCAGGTCAGCGAATCCGACCCCCGCTTCGCGCTCAGCGGCGAAGACAAATGGTCGCTGGTGCCCGCGGTGGGCCGCGGCGGCAACGCCGTTCCCCTGCAGACGTTCGAGGAGTTGCTGCGCGGAGTGGGAAGCGACGGCTCGCGGGCTCACGCAATGAATCAGGCGTGCGTTCCGTAACCAGTCACGTGCGATTCGCAACTCAATCTGGCGCGGCGTCAACCACTTGGGTCCCGCGCGCCGCGGGACCCTTCGGCCGCCGTGCTACAAACATGTCCGAAGCGCGACGGGCTGGCCAGCCTGCTTCTTAAGCCGGGATCGATCCCGCACCGAAAATCCGTGAACAAGGCCGCCCCTGACACCCAGGGGCGGCCCGCACGATTCGCCGGCGAAGGCCGAAGTGTGCCCCGGCGCGTCTATTGGCCCAGGTGTTGCGCGAACCACTCCAACTGCCGTCCCACCAGATCGATCTGGTGATTCGGCTCCGTGATGCCGTGGCCCTCGCGCGGGTACCGTACGAAGACTGTCTTCACGCCGACGCCCTTCAGCGCCCGGTAGTATTGTTCCGCCTGCGCGATCGGCACGCGGCGATCCTGCTCGCCGTGCGTGATCAGAATCGGCGTCTTCACCCGGTCCACGAACGTCATCGGCGAATACTTGCGATAGGTTCCGGTGGAGACCCACGGCTGCCCTCCGAAACCGTATTCCATCAGGCCGGGGATGTCGCTTTGCCCGTGGAAGCTGTACCAGTCGCTGATGCCCGCATGTCCGATGGCGGCCTTAAAGCGATTCGTCTGGGTAATGGTCCAGAACGTCATGAAGCCGCCATAGCTCCCGCCCATCACCAGCAACTTGTCGGGATCCGCGACTCCCTTGGCCACCAGCGAATCGACGCCCGCCATCAGATCGCCGAAATCCTTGCCGCCCCAGTCCGAGACGTTGGCTTGCTCGAACTTTATTCCATAGCCGGTGGAGCCGCGCGGATTGGGCGCGAGAACCGCGTACCCGTTGGCGGCGAAAATCTGCGCCCGCGAATCGAAACGCCCGCTGTGCGCGCCGTACGGCCCGCCGTGAATGTTCAGGATCAGAGGTACGCGCTTGCCCGGCGTGTAATCCAGCGGATACGTCAGCAGCCCCTCGACATCGAAATCGTCCGGACCTTTCCAGCGCACCGGTTCGGCTTTCGCGATCGCGAATTCGTCGATCTGCGGGTTGGCGTTGCTGATGCGGTTGCGCCCTCCTCCGCCGCCGTTCAGATCCAGGCTCCAGACATCCGGGGGAGCGTTGCCGGGGTCTGCCAGCACCACGGCTTTCGAACCGTCCCGTGACAGGTCGAAATCGTTGTGCATGCGATTGCCTTCCGTGATGTGCGCGATCTTGCCGCCCGGCGCGGGCGCCCGGAAGATGTGATGGAACAGGCCTTCCTGGGAATGCCAGTACAGGCTCTTGCCGTCGGGCGACCACTTCAGTCCCGCGCCCGCGGAATCGCGGAACTCTCCGGTGAGATTCCGGGGCGAACCTCCCGCCGAAGCAATCACCAGGATGTCGCTCTTCCCCGCCCAGACCTTCGGGTCCGGCTGATGCACGTACGCGATCCACGCTCCGTCCGGCGACCATGCCGGGCTGCTGTCGGATCCCGTATGCGTGGTCAGCTTGCGCGAGGCGCCGCCCTCCGCGCGGATCACGTGGATATCCGTATTGCGGTCGGCATTCAGGTCGAAAAACGCGCTTTCCTGCGCCCCCATCGGGGAGTACACGAACGCAATCTGCCGCGAGTCCGGCGAGTAGCGTGGCGCCGACACCGAATACGAGCCCTGCGTCAGCCTCTTCTTCGCTTTCGTCGTCACATCCAACGTCCACAGGTGCGCGTAGGTGTAGTCGGAATCCACCACGATGGCGTCGAACTTGTCCTTCTTACGCTTCTCGCGATCCGCCTTGTCGGCGGGGGTATCGCGGGTGACAAACGCGATCTGCTTGCCGTCCGAGGACCAGGTGAACTCGCTGATGGGAGTCTCCTCGCTGGTCAGCCGGTCCGCTTCCCCGCCGTCCGGACGGATCATCCAGACCTGGTTGCCCGCCTTCGAATCCGCGCCGCCGCGATCGCTGAGGAACGCGATTCGAGTGCTGTCCGGCGACCATTGCGGTACCGTCTCGCCCTTCTCCGAATTGGTCAGCTTTGCCGGGGCGCCGTTGCCGGAGGCTCGTGCGACCCATAAATGCGAGACCTGGCGGTTGTTCTTTTGATCCCATTCGGTCTGGGTCCAGACCACCCAGTTGCCGTCGGGAGAAATGCGCGGCGACGCCACCACGCGAATCCCCAGGGCATCGGTGATGGTCAGCTTCCTGGTCCCGGCGGCGGGAACAAGCAGAGCGCTGGAAAGGAGAATCAGGAAAGTTCGGCGAAGCAGCATATGGAGTCCTGTGACAGATATGCTATCAGTGCCGGGGAATGACTGGAATCATGGGAGCTCGATCGATGGCCTTGCCGCTGGTTTGCGCGGCGCTGCTGCCCGCGCAGGAACTCGCGCCGGGCGAAGGTAAGGATGTGGTGGAACGGGTGTGCGCGCCTTGCCATGGCGTGTACAACCTGGTGCGCCGTCCCCGCACCCGCGCGGCCTGGGAGCAGACGGTGGAGAACATGCGCGGCATGGGCGCCAAGGGCAGCGACGCCGACTTCCGCATTGTGGTCGACTATCTCGCGAAAGCGTACGGCGTGTCCCTGCCGGACAAGGTGAACCTGAATCAGGCGGGTTACCGGCTGCTGACCAGCTTCTTCGCCCTGTTCCCGGAGGAGGCGGAGGCCATCGTGAAGTATCGCGAGGAGAACGGCCCGTTCCGCGCGCTGGAGGATCTGAAGAAGGTTCCGAGGCTCGAATACCGGAAGGTGGAGGCGAAGAAGAATCGGGTGGAGTTTTAGTGCCAGGCCTCCGCTTCCGTGCGCGATGATATAGGTATGCAAGACGCCATCACGCGTGATGCTGAAGTGATGCACGGAACACCCGTGTTCCGCGGCACGCGGGTGCCTGTCGAGACGCTGTTTGAGTACCTGGAGCACGGGGACTCCCTGGACGACTTTCTGGAGGGTTTCCTACTGTAAGCCGCGAGATGGCGATCCAGGTTCTCGAGGAGTCGAAAGAACTGCGTTTAGCGCGAGTGTGATGCGGCTACTGCTTGATGAGTGGGTTGACCAGCGACTACGGCTACTTTTGACCGGCCACGACTGCCGCGGTTATTCGGATATCTGCCGCAGGATGGCGGAATCAATGCCCTGGCGGAGCGTTTCCGCACGGAGCAGGATCCATGCGCTGTCAACCGCCTGGGGGGACGAACTGAGCCGAATGACTTTCGGCGGCTAATGCAGCAGAGCAAGGAGTTCATTTCCGCTACGTTATGGGTTCACCGAACGGCTTCATGCCTTTTTCCAGGATGGTCTTTGGATACTGATCCGACCCGCAGAGCATGAAGGAACCGAAGTCCTTGTACCAGTCTCCTGGGGGCGCAACCGGGCCGGTCTTCACCCATTCCTGGAGAGCCAGCAAGTCCGCTAATGAGATCCGTCGCTGATTCACTCTCCGCAACAGATGCTCCCACACGGGCCGAGGCAGTTTAGCAAACTGAATCTTCGGCAAGGGCGTCCTTCCCGAAAATGCTTCGGATCAAGTCTTTGCCCGCCTCGGTCTTGCGACCAGGGTCGTTTTCGGCGAGAAATCGTTGATAGCTGGCCCTGAGTTCTTCCTTCGCTTCCGCCTCGGCGCGCACGCCGCGCTCTGCCAATGCCACCAGCGCTCGACTCATCGTCAGGCGCTGTTCTTTTGCGGTGCGGCGGACCTCCGGAACCAGCGTCGCAGGAATCGTGACGCTTTGCCGGACCGCCCTGCCAGCAGCCGCTTTTCGCCGCGTTGCCATACCCTCACAATACCAGCGTGCACCACCGTGGTGCAGGGTCTCTCGCGCCTCCTCTGTCGAGGATCGTGCCGCATACCTTTCCGGCCGCCGGTTCCCGTTGTCTCAGTTGCCCTAAACTAGCCTAATGGCGAGCAAGGATTACCTGCTGCCGGCGAACATCGCCGCGTACCTGGCCGCGATCTCGCCCGCCGAGCACCCGGTGCTGGCGGCCATCCGCCGCGACACCGAACAGCACCCGCTGGCCATCATGCAGATTCCGCCTGAGCAGGGGGTTCTGCTGCAGTTCCTGGTGAAGCTCACCGCCGCGCGAAACGTGATCGAGATCGGCGTGTTCACCGGCTACAGCTCGACGGCGATGGCGCTGGCCCTGCCCGAGGACGGGCGGCTGCTCGCGTGCGATGTGAGCGAGGAGTATCTGAACACGGCGTCGGGCTACTGGAAGCAGGCGGGGGTCGAACACAGGATTGTCGCGCGCAAAGGACCCGCGATCGAGACCCTGGACCGGTTGCTCAGCGAAGGCAACTTCGGCGCCTTCGATCTCGCCTTCATCGATGCGGACAAGCCCGGCTACTCCGCCTACTACGAACGGCTGCTGGAGCTGCTGCGGCCGGGCGGCCTGATTGTGGTGGACAATGTGTTTCTGATGGGCGAGGCGTCGGATCCCGAAACCACGAATGCGAACGCCCTCGCCGTGCGCGCCTTCAATCGCGCGCTCAGGGAAGATCCGCGGGTCGATTTCTGCGTGATCCCCATGGCCGACGGCATCACGCTGGCCCGCAAGAAGTGACGGAATGGAATTTGCCGAGCAGGTGAAATCGCAGGTCGACATCGTGCGCACGGTCGGCCAGTACGTCCAGTTGAAGAAGGCCGGCACGCGATGGGTGGGCCTGTGCCCGTTCCATTCGGAAAAGACACCGTCGTTCGGCGTGAATCCCAAGGGCTTCTATAAGTGTTTCGGCTGCGGCGCGGGCGGCGACGTGTTCAAGTTCGTGATGGAGGTGGAGGGGCTCACCTTCTGGGAAGCGCTGAAGCAGCTCGCCGAGCAGTACGGCATTCCGGTTCCGAAGCGCGCCGATACCACCGACGAAGACACGCGGCTGCGCGCCGCCCTGTACCGCATGCATGAGCTGGCGCAGGAGGCGTTCCGCGCGGGGCTGTACGCGGCGGCGGGCGCGGAGGCGCGGAACTATCTGGCCAGGCGCGGCGTGACGCAAGGCGTCGCCGAGCGGTTCGGCATCGGCTACTCGGATGCCTCGGGACAGGCGCTGGTGCGGCGGTTCGAGGCCGAGAATTTCCCTCGCGAAGCAATGGAAGCCAGCGGCCTGGTGCGGCGCCGCGATTCGGGCGGCTACTACGACAACTTCCGCGGCCGCCTGATGTTCCCCATTCACAATGAGTCCGGCAAGATCATCGCCTTCGCGGGACGCGCGCTGCGCGAAGGCGACGAGCCCAAGTACCTGAACTCGCCCGAGACCGCGATTTACAAGAAGCAGACGGTGCTGTACAACCTGCATCGCGCCAAGGATGCCATTCGCAAGCAGGACCGCTGCGTGCTGGTGGAAGGCTACATGGACGTGATCGGCGTGGCCGCGGCGGGAGTGGAGGAAGTGGTGGCGAGCTGCGGCACCGCGCTGACGCCGGCGCAGGTGCGTACGCTGCGCCGTCATTCCGAGCGGGTAGTCGTGAATTTCGATCCCGATACGGCGGGCGCGAACGCGACGGAGCGGTCGATCCAGATTCTGCTGGAGGAGCACATGAAGGTGCGGGTGCTGTCGCTGGAGGGCGGTCTGGATCCGGACGAGTACGTGAGGCAGAACGGCGCGGAGACGTACCGGCGAAAGCTGGGAGAAGCGGGAGGGTATTTTCATTGGCTGGCGGACCGGACGCGGCTGAGGTTCGACATGCGGTCGGCGGAGGGGCGGATTCAGGGTTTCCAGTTTCTGCTGCCCGCGATACAGAAGGTGTCGGACAAGCTGGAGCGGGCGGCGATCGCCGAGGATGTGGCCGATTACCTCGGGGTGGAGAAGGGCGTGGTGCTGGAGCAGTTCCGGAAAGCCGCGTCGGAGCGGCGGGGACGGTCCGTGGAGGCGCCGGGCAAGGCGCTGGCGGCGGCGGTGCCGCCGCTCGAGAAGATGCTGCTGATGGCGCTGCTGGAGTCGGCGGAAGCGCGCCAGGAAGTGCTGCCGGCGCTGCGCGGGACGCCGGGATTCGAGCACTTTGCGATGCGGCCGGTGTTTGAGGCCATGGTGTCGTTGTGGGAATCGGGCGAGCGGGTGGAGTACCTGGGAGTGGAGTCGCGGCTGGAGGAAGGGCCCCGCGCTCTATTGCAGGAAATCGTCTCCGCCGATGAGTTAGGGGAAGAGAGTCACACCCTCACACAGGCGCAAGCGTGCCTTCGGGAACTGGCGATACAGGACCGGGAGAGGCGTAAGGCGGAGTTACGCTCGCGGTTGAAGGCAGCCGAGCGCGAGGGACGGACCGAAGAGGCTCTGGCGTATATGTCGGAGTTGAGCCGGTTGAAGTAAGAAGGAGCTCGCGCGGGCCCGGAAGCGGGCGGCGGGGCTGTTGTACACTGAGGGTGTTCTGGCGGCATCGGGGCTCTGGCGCCGCGTCGGAAATGGGGTCCAGTGGCACTCGATGAAAAATTCGGCCGGCTAAAGCAACTCATGGATACCGGTAAGGAAAAGGGCTTTGTACTCTACGATGAGGTGAATGAGATCCTCACCGAGGGGTTTCAGGGCGGCCGGGAACTGGATGAGTTGTTGAGCGATCTCGACACCGCGGGTGTCGAAATCCTCGAAGAACCGAAGATCGAATTCGACAAAAAATCGGAAGAAGGGGAAGAATTCGGGGAAATCGACCTCGGCCCCGACGGCAGCGAGAAGACCAACGACCCGGTGCGGATGTACCTGCGCGAGATGGGCACGGTGCCGCTGCTGACGCGCGAGGGTGAAATCGAGCTCGCCAAGCGCATCGAGCGCGGCCAGCGGGCCGTGAATCGCGCGCTTTCCCGCTCTCCGCTGACCATCCGCGAAGTCATCGAAATCTCCGACGTGCTGCGGCAGGATCCGCTGCAGGTGCGCGACATCGTCGCCATCTCCGACCCGATCATGACCGACGAAGCGCTGCTGGAAGAAAGCGCGCGCGTGATCCAGGGCATCGAGGAGATCGAGAAAAACTACAAGAAAGCCCAGCAGTGCCGCCAGAAACTGCTGGCTATCTCCCGGCAGATGAAGCCCAAGCAGCACCGCAACCTGCGCTGGAGCCTGGCGCGGACCATGGTGCTGATCTCGCGCCAGATCCGGGCGCTGCAGTTCAGCTCCCTCACGCGGCGGCGGCTGTCGGCCACGCTGCGCTCGGCCGTCGAAGACCTGAAGCCCATCGAGCGCGAAATCGTCAAGATCCAGCGCAAGATTGAGGCGCACAACGGCGCATCCGGAACCGTGCAGAACGCCCTGCGCAAGGAGCTGCGCTCCGCCACGCAAAGCCTGACGCAGATCGAGGAAAATTCCGGCGCCAGCGCCGCCGAGCTTCGCCGCTCCCTCCAGATCGTCGAACGCGGCGAATATGACTCCGAAGTCGCCAAGAAGCAGCTTATCGAGGCCAACCTGCGCCTGGTGGTCTCCATCGCCAAGCGCTACACCAACCGCGGCCTGCAGTTCCTGGACCTGATCCAGGAAGGCAACATCGGGTTGATGAAAGCCGTCGACAAGTTCGACTACCTGCGCGGCTACAAGTTCTCCACCTACGCCACCTGGTGGGTGCGGCAGGCGATCACGCGCGCCATCGCCGACCAGGCGCGCACCATCCGCATCCCCGTGCACATGATCGAGACGATCAACAAACTGGTGCGCACGCAGCGGCTGCTGCAGCAGGAACTGGGTCGCGAGCCCACTTCCGAGGAACTGGCCGTCAAGATGGAACTGCCCGCCTCCAAGGTCCGCAAGGTGCTGCGCATCGCCCAGGAGCCGATCTCGCTGGAAACTCCGGTGGGCGAGGAAGAGGAATCCCACCTGGGCGATTTCATCATCGACCGCCGCGTGGTTTCGCCCTCGGAAGCGGTCATCAACCTGAACCTGCGCGAGCAGACCGCCGAAGTCCTGAAAACACTTTCCCCGCGCGAAGAGAAGATCATCAAGATGCGCTTCGGCCTGCAGGACGGCTCCGAGCATACCCTCGAGGAAGTCGGCCAGCACTTCGCGGTCACCCGCGAGCGCATTCGCCAGATCGAAGCCAAGGCGCTGCGCAAACTGCGGCATCCCAGCCGCAGCCACCGGCTGCGCGCGTTCCTGGACGCCAACTCGCCGGATTAGCCCGTCACTCCTGCCGCAGCGTAATCGCCGGATCCACCTTCGCCGCCTGCCGCGCCGGCACATATCCCGCCGCCAGCGAAGCCACGCCCAACAGTAAAACCGCCGAAGCAAGCGTCAGCGGATCGTTGGGCGCCACGCCGAACAACTGCGATTGCGCCGCCCGGCCCACCAGGATCGCCAGCCCCAGCCCCAGGATCAGGCCCGCTCCCGCCAGAAGCGCGGTCTCGCGAACCACGTGAGCCACCACCTGGCGGCGGGTGGCGCCCAACGCCACGCGGATTCCGATCTCCGTCCGCCGCTTCGACACCCAGAAACTGATCACGCCGTACAGACCCATCACGGCAAGCGTCACGGCGAGAAAGCCGAAAAAGCCGGTGAGGGCCGCCATCAGCCGCTCCCGCACCAGGCTCTCGCCGATGGGCCTCTGGTGCGGCGCGAAATCGATGATGGCCTGGGGGTCGTAGCCCGCGACGGCGGAGCGCGCGGCCGCCACCGCGGCGCTCAGTTCGGAGCGGGAATGAATCATGAAGTACGGACTCGCGACACCTTCCTGCTGCTGGTCGATGGGCAGATAGGCGATGGCGTCGAAGCTGTCGCGCACGTTCTCATACTTGGAATCGGCCGCCAGGCCGATCACCTCGATGGGCGGGCCCCAAGCTCCTTTGGCCTCCAGACGGAATACGCGGCCCACCGGGTCACGCCCGCCGAAGAATCGGCGCGCGAATTCCTCATTGACGATCGCGACGGGCTGCGCCCCTCGCCGGTCGCGGGCGTCGAAATCGCGCCCGGAGCGAAGGGGGGTTCCCATGGCGGCAAAATAGCCGTCGCTGACGGCGTTGAGGTTGGTCATGCGGGTCGTGGGCGCGCCGCCGCGGGGCGTTTCGCCGGGCACCTCGACGTTACGGTTCGACCCCCATCCGAGGCCGGGCACGACGGAAAGCTGCGCCGCCTGATCGACGCCGGGGGCCGCGCGGAGGCGATCCAGAATCTCGCGGTTGGCCAGCGCCCGGCGCTCCATCGGAAGCTGCGCCGAAGGAAACTCGAGAGCCACTACGAGCAGCCCGGATTGGCGGAACCCCGGATCGATGATGCTCAAGTTGTGCAGCGTTCGCGCCAGCAGCAGGGCTCCCGCGAGCAGGCCGGTGGCGAGGGCCACCTGCAGGGCCACCAGCGCCCGGCGAGCCGCCAATCCCTCGCGCGCTCCAGTGGACCGCCCTCCGCCGTGGAGCGCGGAGGAAGGTTCGGCGCGGCTGGCGCGCAAGGCGGGAAGCAGGCCGAAAAATGTAGCGGAAAGGGCGGCAAGCAGCGCGGCGAACGCAAGCACCCGCCAGTCCAGGCTCAGGTCCAGCACCCATCGATTGCCCTCCGTAGCCAGGAGCGACACCAGCGTCCGGCTGAGCAATCCGGCGCACAGGACGCCGAGCGCGGCGCCCGCCGCAACCAGGAGCGCGGTTTCGGTGAGCATCTGGGCCACCAGCCTCCGGCGAGATGCGCCGATGGCCAGGCGCAGGGCGAACTCCCGCTCCCGCGCCGATCCTCGCGCCAGCAGAAGATTGGCGAGGTTGGCGCACGCGATCAGCAGCAGGACGCCGGTGGCTGCCAGAAGGTAGCCGAGAGAATCGCCGTAGTTGCGGCGGAGCCCGGAGACGCCGCGCGCGGCCTCTCGAGCCTGCAGGCGGAATTCGAGGTAGTTGCGGGAATCTTCCGGAGTGTAACCGGCGGGAGCGGTGGCGCGGAAGATCTCGGGCGAGATGGTTTTCAGGTGCGCGTCCGCCTGCGCGAGCGTCCAGCCGGGCTTCAACCTTCCGAAGGCCGAGAGCCACCAGTAGCGGCGCATGCCGCGCTCCTCGTTATCGGGGAACAGGACTCGCTCGGCGCAAACGGGAATCGCAAGATCAAATTGCCGCCCCACTTCGAGTCCGGGGAACCGCCGCTCCGCCACGCCCACGATCGGGAACTTGCGCCGTTCAATGTTGATCGACTTACCCACCGCGGCGGGATCGCCGCCGTACTCGCGCCGCCAGAACGCATAGCCCAGGACGGCGGCGGGCTCGGCGCATTGGGGCGTGTCGTCGGCTGGAGTGATCAGGCGTCCCAGGTGCGCGCGAACCCCTAGAGTAGAAAACGCCTCTCCGCTCAGATAAAGCGTCTCCACCCGCCGCGCTTCTCCTTCCGGGGCGATGTTGGCGCGCGTCGAGGAGAACGCGAACATCGACGAGAACGCCTGTTGCTGGCCGCGGATCCGCTCCCAGAGAGCGTCCGTGAGCACTGGCCGCCGCCCATCGAAGCGCCCGGTTCGACCCTTGGGGGAGTCCACGGTTACATCCACCAGTTCCCAGGGTTTCTCCACCGGGAGGGTGCGCAGGCGAATCGCCTCGAAGAGCTGGAACATCGCGGTATTCGCGCCGATTCCCAGTCCCAGCGAGATGATTGCCACCAGCGTGAATCCCGGAGCGGCCAGCAGGCCGCGGACACCGTATCGCAAGTCGCGGAGCAGGTGGTCCCAGGGCTGAGGGGTGTTCATGGTGTAGATCTCCTCACGGATTCGCGTTCGATTGCCCAGTTTGCGGCGGGCGGCGGCTTCAGCCTCGGGTGGGGAAAGGCCGCGTTCGAGCTGGTCGGCGATCTCCTGCTCCAGGTAAGCATCCAGCTCGCGCGCCAGGTCGGCGTCTTTCCGATCGCGGCGGAAGTAGCCTCGCCAGCTCACTGGGATTCTCCGGCGGCCGGACCCAGGACCCGCGCGATGGCCGCGACCAGGGCGTCCCAGCGGGTCCGCTCGCTGGTCAGGTGCTTCCGCCCGGCGGGCGTGATGCGGTAATACTTGGCTTTGCGGTTGTTCTCGGAGGTGCCCCAGAAGGAGGCGATGAGACCCCGCTCTTCCAACCGGTGCAGGGCGGGATAGAGCGAGCCGTGCTCCACCTGAAGAACGTCTTCCGAAGTTCTTTCGATGGCGTGGGCGATGGTGTGCCCGTGCGCCGGGCTCGCGAGAACGGCCTTCAGAATCAGCAGTTCGAGGGCGCCGGCGATCATGTCTCCCTTGGCCACGTGATGCTCTCCAGAAGATTAGCTAGTGGAAAGACGAACGGGCCGGGGCGGGGTTAGGCGGAGGAATAAAGAATTCGTCAGGCGGCCGGCGGCCCACCCTGCTGGGCCTTGCGCAGGAAGCGTACGGTGACAAACCCGAGAATCAGCACGGCGGCGATCAGGATGCCCTGCAGCAGCCAGGGATTGCGCTCGGATATCGGCTTCTCGGGTTCGCGATAGGCGGGGTTGAGCTCGCGCGCGCCCAGCGGCGCTGGAGTCACCTGTGGGGCGATGCCCCGCAGGAGAACGGGAAGGTCGTACGCCGGCGCCTGCGCCGCGGGATTGCCGTAATAGAGGGCGTATTCGCCAGGCGATTCGCGCTCGAAGCGGATCTCGCGAACCACGGTTTCAAAGTGCATCGCGGTGACCGGCAGGGGTTGATCGTCGCGGTGGAACACGCGAGCCCGCCAGTGCCGCGCGACGCCCTGCACATTCACCGTCAGCGAGGTTTCGTCGGCGAGGCGCGAGAGCACGCCGGAGCCGGCGAAGGTCCACTTCACCGCGTCGGGGCTGGACTCCAGCAGCACGGCGCGATGAAAGCCGCGGGCCAGCGACTGCGCGCCGATCTCGAAGCGGACCTTCTCCACCGGAGCGGCGGCGCCGAGGTCGCAGGCATGCAGCGTCGCCCGTGCCGCCGGCTCCGGCTGAGGAGGCGGCGCGCAGGAGCCCAAGGTCATCAACTTCGGCGGGGTGGACACCGTCTCGAACGCCTGGGCGCCGGTGATGAACTTGGGGTCGTTCCAGCCGGGGATGCTCAGGCGAAGATAGCGGCGGGTGGAGAGCGGGTAGGCGATCTCCAGCGATTCGTAATGGACGTTGTCCTGGGTGAAGTCGAACAGGAAGGCTCCGGAGCGCGCGAGCGACCAGGAGCGGCGATCGTCGCTGGATTCCACGCGGACGGCGGCGCGGAAGTTATCGCGGCCGGTTTGCACGCGGACGCGGTTATGACGCGCGCGAGCGCCGAAATCGAGCACCAGTTGCAGCCCGCTGCCCGGGCTCACCGACTGGTCCAGAATCTCCAGGCTTTGCGGCTTCTGTTCCGATGAGCCCGCCAGGGTTTGGATGAGGTAGGGAATCTCCTTGCCGTCGCGGGTGACGCGGAGGTCGCCGAGGCCGGGACTCGCGCCGGTGAGCACGTCCTTACCGGCTTCCACGGATGCAAGCCCGGGCCCGGGCGTAACGGAGACCGGCTGCCGGAACTTCCAGCGCGCGGCATCGAAGTCGGCGGCCAGGGGGATGGCCGCGAGCAACGCCGGCAGAACGCGCTTCACTCGCCTCTCCAGAAGCGCGCGATCGACTTGCGGTAGCGGGAATACAGGTAGGAGGTCGCCAGCAGCATCGCGCCCAGACCCAGGAAGGCGAGGGTGCGGAACAGGCGGCCCATGTCCCAGACGTCCATCAGGTACAGTTTCGCCACCACCAGCCCGATCAGGATCAGACCCAGGATGCGATGCGGCGTGAAGGCGCGCAGGACGCCGGAAACGATCAGCGCGACCGCGTACAGCGTCATGATGGCCGAGAGACCCAGGCTGATGGCGTTGCGCTGGTACTCCGGCGCGACATTCCGCAGGGCCCAAATGGTGAGCTGCGACTGCAGCGCGCCGATCATGAGCGCGTGCGCGAGCACCAGCAGGATTCCGGCGGGGGCCGCACCCTGGCCGCGGCTCCAATAGGCGCCGTGCGCGAAGCTCAGCGCGCTGAGCAACAGGGTAAAGAAGACGCCGTTGGCGAAGAGGCGCATGATGGACCAGTCGCCCGCGTAGGCGAGATCAATGGTCACAATCCGCGCAAGCGCCAGTGCGAAGACGGCCCACGCGCCCCAGTAGACGCGGCGTTCGGCCAGTTTGAAGGCGATCCAGGAGAGGGCCGCGCCTTCGAGCGCCCAGGCGATGGTGATGTGGTAGGCGGAGAACTGGAGCGGAATCGCGAGGGTCAGGAAGCCGAGGGCGATGCCGGCGGCCAGAAGCGCGGGCCGCATATCGCGGCTCCGTTGCCGGCTCCAGCGGTAGATCATCATCGCGGCGCCCAGGTGGACGGCGGCCACGGCGGCGGCGAACAGGCCCATCCAGTCCTTGTAGATGTACCAGACCAATCCGTAGGCTGCGGCGAAGAAGGCCGCGCCGTTCACCGGCATGGAGACCAGGCCGGTCACGCCGGGATCGCGGTCGCGCAGGATGCGGAGGGGGACCCAGGCGAAAAAAATGGCGAAGCCCGCGGCGAGGCCCAGGACGGTCCATTCGCGGAAATCGGGGTGGCTTTCCCACAGGAAGAACTCGAACCAGAACCCGGCGAGAGCGGCCTGGAGCAGCTCCATGCGGTTGCGGCGGTCGGCCAGGTATACGCCGAGCGCGGCCGTCGGCAGCGTCATCAGGAAGTATGCGCCGGGATCGCGCGCGGTGACCGATGCGTACGCGGTATTGACGAAAAATTGCGCGATCTCGGGAATCCAGCGCCACGGTGAAATGACAAAGCTCAAGTAGAACAGGGCGGCGAACACGGCGGCGGGGACGCGGTCGGCATCGTCGAAGCGGTCCGCGTGCCAGGCCAGGTACAGGAAGAAGGTAGCGCCGAACGTCAGCAGCTCGAGCGCCCGCCAGGCCTGGCGCCGGGCCAGGCTCAGCGCACCGGCGTTCAGGACGAACAAGTAGCTGAAGAAGATCCAGGGGCGGTCTTCGCCGGTGGAAAGCGAAAGCGGCGTGACATATCCGCCGATCAGCGCGAGCACCGCGATGGCCAGCGAGTGATAGCGCAGCGACAGCGCCCCGGAAGCGGCCGTGGTCACCACCATGAGGACGAAGGCCGCTTCGCGCGGGATGAGGCGGTAGAAGCCGAAGGCCGCGTAGAAGGAGAGATAGAGGATGGAAATCCCCAGCCCGGTGAGACCGTGGGCGAAGGTCTTCTGGTCGCGATTCCACAGGCGGTCGCCGGCGAAGAGCGCGGTGAAGCCCGCCAGCAAGCCCAGGATCACGCGGCCGCTCTCGCCGATCCATTCGTTATCGATGGCGTATTTGAAGAAGAACGCCACGCCGAGGATCAGCGTGATCGCGCCGATGCGGTTGATCCAGGTGAGGCCCACCTGTGTTTCCAGGTTCTCGGCGGCGGGCGGTTGGGCGTCGGGCGGCGTGACGGCCTCGGACGGCGGGGGAGGCGGCGGGGCCGGAGGCGCCTGGGCTTGCTCTACCGGAATCGCCGGGGGCGGCGGCCTGACGGGCCGCGCGACCGGCTCCGGCGGCCGGACCGGCGGGGACAGGCGCAGCGCGGCTTCCATGCGTTCCAGGCGCTGCTCGATTTCCTGCTGGCGGCGGAGGATTCGAAGGTTCGCCTCGGTGAGCGCGTCCATGCGCGCCGCGATTTGGGACCAATCCGGGTTGCCGGGCGTTTGCGGGTCGGAAGACATCCGTAAGGTTCGACACTACGGGAGAAGCGGTGGGGATGTCAATGCGAAATCACTTCGGCTTGCGGGTTCGCGGGCGGGCCGCTAGCGGGGCACGGGAGTCCAACTGCTTTTCCAATTCGTCGATGCGGCGCTTCAGCTCGGCGAGCTCGTCGAGATCCGGCGCCGGCGGCGGATCCGGGGCCGGGGCGGGCTGCGCCGCCATGGGGGCGAAGGGGAAAAACGGAACGGATCCGGGCGCGCCGCGGAACATCTGGGCCATGCTTTCGAGCGGATTCACCATCTGCCCGATGCGGCTTTGGAAGCCTTCGGTCATGCGTTGGTAGGCTTCAAAGGCGTTTTTCAGGTACCACTCCAGAAACTGGTGTCGCGCCTGATCGGAGGTGACGATCATCTGGCGGAGCAGTTCGAGCGGCAGGCCGGCTTCCCCGCCCCGCGACTCCTCGACGATGATCTGGGTAAGGATGGAGCGGGTGAGGTCTTCGTTGGTCTTGGCGTCGACGACGCGGACGTCGCGGCCGGCGCGGATCAGGGCCGCGACCTCGTCCAGGTTGACGTAGCGGCTGCCTTCGGTATCGTACAGGCGGCGGTTCTCGTATTTTTTGATAACGACAGTGCCGGGCATATTGACTTCGCTGCTGAACCCAGTATACTGGAATTGCTGCATCGCAGCAAGGAAGGAATGGAATATGGCCAGCACGACCCCTAACCCTATGTCACTGTTCGCGGATATGGTCCGCCAGGGCGTCGACAACTTTGTTGCGACGCAAAAGATGATGCTTGACCTCGCCGCGCACCAGAACCAGGTGATCGCCGAGGCCATGAAGAACAATTTCGGAATGCAGGCGTGGGCCCCGACCATGGCGGATCTCGCCGGGCAGGGTCTGCAGACGTTTCTGATGTCGCAGAAAACGATGCTCGATCTGGCGGCGCAACAGAACAATGTGGCGCTGGGCGCGATGAAGACCTGGGCCGCGAACAATCCCACGGCGCAGTCGATTCTGGAGATGCTGGCGCAGGGCGGGCAGTCCTATGTCGAGATGCAGAAGCGGTTCATCGACATGACCGCGCAGCAGGCGGACCTGGCGGCGAAGGCCGCCAAGGAAGGCCGGGCGCCGGCGGGCATGGAGCAGATGGCGGAAATGACCCGGCAGGGCGTCCAGGCCTGGGTGGACACGCAGAAGAGGTTTCTGGACATGATGGCGGAGCAGACCCACGCGGCTACGGATCGGGTGAAGGCGCGGCAGGCGGAGAAGGCGGAGAAAGCCGCGGCCGCGGAAGCGGAGGGTCAGGCCCCCAAGCCGGCGGCGGACCTGGCATCGCTGGCGCGGGAGAGCTTTACGCAATACGTGGACGCGCAGCGCCGGGTGATGGAGATGGCGACCCAGCAAATGGGCGAGATGACCCGCGCCTGGCAGGGCGGAGCCACGTATCGCCCGCCGGTGACGCTGCAGGATCTGGCGCGGCAGGGCGTGGAGGCGTGGGTTTCGACGCAGCGCGCGATGCTGGACCTGACCTTCAAGGCGATGTACCCCCGCACCAACAATTAACAAGGCGGGGCCGGGGGCGGCATCCGCTCCCGGCCCGCCCAGAGCCCGTACCGGATTGATATAGAATCACAAGCGAACCATGACCCCGCAAAAGCGCAGCTACCCGTGGACCTCCGATGTCGGCGGCCATCCGATCACGTTCCGGCTGATGACGCCGGCCGATAAGGAAGTGTTCCGCGACTTTGTGCGGTCGGTTCCGGAAGAAGACAACTTCTTCCTGCTGTTGGACGTGCGGCAGGACCGCTCGCTCGATCACTGGATGCGCGGGGTCGAGACCGGCCGGACGATCAGCGTGATCGCGCTGGAGAACGGCAAGATGGTGGGCTACGGCAACCTGCACACTTCGGAATTGAACTGGACGCGCCACGTGGGCGAGGTCCGGCTGCAGGTGGCGCGCTCGCACCGCGGGCGGGGCTTGGGCAAGGTTCTGGCGCAGGAGGTTTTTGGCATCGCGCGGTCGCGAGGGCTGCAGAAGATCATGGCGCGGATGGCGTCCAGCCAGACCGGAGCGCGGCAGGTGTTCGCGAGCCTCGGCTTCCAGCCGGAGGCGCTGCTGGCGGACTTTGTCATCGACGCCCAGGGCCGCACGCAGGACCTGGTGATCATGTCGCACGACGTGACCGGATTTGTGAATTAGAGGATTTATGGCAACGCCCAGCCTGCACCCGCGCCTGACGGCCGACGACGCGTCGTTTCTGTACCTGGAACGCAAGGAGATGCCGCTGCACATCGGCAGCGTGAGCGTTTTCGAGGGCCCGCTGCCGCTGGAGAAGTTTATCCGGCTGATCGACTCCAAGCTGCACCTGATCCCGCGGTACCGGCAACGCGTGATTCCCGCGCCGTTCAACGTAGGGCATCCGAGCTGGGAAGACGATCCGCAATTCGACATCCGGAATCACATCCTTGAGGTCGACATCGACCCGCCGGGCGACGATGCCGCGCTGCGGGAGCTGTCGGGGAGGCTGTTTTCGGGGGTGATGGACCGCAACAAGCCGTTGTGGAGCATCCACCTGATCAAGGGGCTGGAAGGGGGGCGCTCCGCGCTGCTATGCAAGGTGCATCACTGCATGGTGGACGGGGTGTCGGGCGTGGGCCTGATGGGAATCATGATGGACACGTCGCACGACATGCCCATTCTGGCGGACAAGCCGGAATTCGCGCCGCGTCCGCTGCCGACGCCCACGGAGCTGTACTTCAGCGCGCTGAGCCAGGGATTTACGGACACGATCGAGCGGATGATCGCCGCGCAGAGCAGCTACATGAATCTGCTGCAGACGTTCCTGGCGCCGCAGACCGCCACGGCGATGCAGCAGGTGGCGCCGCTGCTGGCCGAGCTGGCGATTCCGCCGGCGCGGCTGCCGTTCAACAAGCCGTGCGCGGGCGAGCGGCGGATCACCTGGAACGAGTTCGCGTTTTCGGAGGCTCGCGCCATTCGCGGAGCGCTGGGCGGCACCGTGAACGATGTCGCGCTGACGGTTCTTTCGGGCGCGGTGGCCAAGTACGTCCGCAAGCACGGCTTCAACACCAGCAAGCAGTTCTGCCGCTTCATGTGTCCGGTGAATGTCCGCCGCGAGGATCAGCGGGGGCGGCTGGGCAATCAGGTATCGGCGCTGCTGGTGAATGTGCCGTTGGACATCGACGATCCCGCGCAGCGGCTGACGGAAGTGAACCGGCGCACGGAAACGCTGAAGAACTCGCGTCTGGCCGATTTGCTGCACATGATGGCCACCTGGGCGGGGGCCATTCCCGCTCCGCTGCAGGCGATGGTGGCGGCGCTCCCGTTCGTGCAGTTCGCCTCGCCGATTTTCAACATGGTGTGCACCAACGTGCCCGGACCGCAGATCCCGCTGTACGCGCTGGGCCAGCAGATGCTGACGTACTATCCGCACGTGCCGTGCGGCAACGACATGGGCATGAATTGCGCCATCCAGAGCTACAATCACAAGCTGGCGTTCGGCATCACCTCGGACGCGGCGGCTGCCCCGGATGCCGTACACATGCGGGACTTTCTGGAGGAATCGTTCCATGAATTGCGGCGGGCGGCGGGGCTTCCGGAAGTGCATCCGGAGGCGCATCACAAGACGCAACCCCGTCCGGTGCGGACTCGCAAGAAGGCGGTATCGGTAGGGGATTAGAATTTCCTGTTACGCCGGCGCAGGCAGATGCCTCTAACTCATTAGATGTCGCGCTACTACAGCATCTCCGAAGAACGGGAAGCGGTGCCGCTTCCGATATGGACCGAAGCCCTGATCGGGATTGAGTGGCTGTACCTGCGCTCCTCCCCGGTGTATTGGGGATTCGGGGTCCCGCACGGGCACGGTGACGCGGTGATCATGATCCCGGGCTTCATGGGCAGCGATCTTTACCTGCGGGAGATGCACGGCTGGCTGAAGCGGATCGGATACCGTCCGTTTTTCTCCGGGATCGGGGTAAACGCGGACTGCCCGAACATCCTGATGGGCAAGCTGGACAAGACCATCGATCGCGCATGGCAGGAGACGGCGCGTCCGGTGCATCTGGTGGGACACAGCCTGGGAGGGATGCTGGCGCGCTCGGCGGCGGCGCGGAATCCGTTCCGCGTGGCGAGCGTGATCTCGCTGGGATCGCCGTTTCGCGGCGTGCGGGCGCATCCGGCGGTGATTCAGATCAGCGACCTGGTTCGCGACAAGGTGCAGCGCGACCGCCCCCACCTGACCCTGCCGGATTGCTTCACCGGTTATTGCGGATGCGATTTCGTGGAGGGGCTGCGCGGGCTGTTCCCGTCCAGCGTCCGGCAGACGGCGATCTACACCAAGTCGGACGGCATCGTGCACTGGGAAACGTGCATGACCGGCGACGGCGAGATCGACGTGGAAGTGCTGGGCACGCATTCCGGGCTCGCCTTCAATCCCTTTGTTTATCAGGTGATCGCGGGCAGGCTCGCGAAGCGGTAAATTGAGTTCGTGACCGATGCCCCGCTGGCAGTCTCGCTTCGCGGCCGCGCGCTGCTGAATCATCCGATCCTGAACAAGTCGACGGCGTTCACCGAGGAAGAGCGGAGGCTGTTCGGCCTGCGGGGGCTGCTGCCGCCGCACGTCACCACGCTGGATGAGCAGGCGGAGCGGTCCTATCACGCCTACTCCCTGAAGTCGACGCCGATCGAGAAGCACATTTACCTGCGGGCGCTGCAGGATCGCAACGAGACGCTGTTCTATCGCGTGCTGCTGGATCACCTGCAAGAGTTGATGCCGGTGATTTACACGCCGGTGGTGGGCGAAGCCTGCCAGCGCTTCAGCGAGATTTACCGCAAGCCCCGCGGTTTGTTCCTGTCGTATCCGCAGCGGGGGCAGATCGAGGAGATCCTGGCGGAATCAGCGCCGCCCGAGACGCGGGTGATCGTGGTGACGGACGGGGAACGCATTCTCGGACTGGGCGACCAGGGCGTGAACGGCATGGGCATTCCCATCGGGAAGCTGAGCCTGTACACGGCGTGCGGCGGCATCGATCCGCGCACCACGCTGCCCATCGTGCTCGACTGCGGGACCAACAATCGGGAGCGGCTTCAGGATCCGCTGTACCTCGGCTGGAGGCACGAGCGCATTTCGCGGGAGGATTACGCCCCGTTTCTGGACGAATTCGTACAGGCGGTGCGGCGGCGATTCCCGCGCGTGCTGCTGCAGTTTGAGGATTTCGCGCATCGCCACGCGGTGGAGCTTCTGGGCAAGTACCGCGACCAGTTGTGCTGCTTTAATGACGACATTCAGGGAACGGCCTCGGTGACGGCGGCGGCGCTGCTGGCCAGCCTGCACGCGCGGCGTGCGCCGCTGCGCGACGAGCGGATCGTGGTGGCGGGTGCGGGCTCCGCCGGCATCGGCATCGCGGATCAGCTCTCGGAGTTCCTGAAACGGGAAGGCCTTTCCGACGGCGAGGCGCATTCGCGCTTCTTCCTGCTGAACCGGCACGGTCTGCTGCGGGAAGGCGGGGTGCTGAGCGATCCCGATCAGGCGCGTTATCAGCAGCCCGCCGCACGGCTGAGCGGCTGGCAGGGCGACTTCGGGCTGGCGAGCGTGGTCCGCAACGTCAAGCCGACCATTCTCATCGGGGTGTCGACCCAGCCGGGCATGTTCACCGAGGACATGGTGCGCGAGATGGCGTCCCATGCGCAGCGTCCGGCGATTTTTCCGCTGTCGAATCCCAGCTCCAAGACCGAAGCCCGTCCCGAGGATCTGATTCGCTGGACGGAGGGCCGGGCGCTGATCGCCACCGGAAGCCCGTTCGCGCCGGTGGATTACGGCGGGACTCGCTATCCGATCGCGCAGTGCAATAACAGCTACATCTTTCCGGGGCTGGGGCTGGGCGTGCTGGCGTGCGGCGCGGAGCGGGTGACGGATGGGATGTTCATGGCGGCGGCGGCAGCGCTGGCGGAGTTGTCGCCGGCGCGGACGAATGCCGCGGCGCCGCTGCTGCCGCCGCTCGACGAGATCCGCGCGGTAAGCCGGGCGATCGCGCTGGCTACGGCGATGCAGGCGGTCAGCGACGGGGTCGCGCCGCCCGCCGCGGACGAAGAAATGGAGCGGGCCATCGCCGGCCTGATGTGGGCACCGCGATACCGGCCGTACGTGAGGGCCGATTGAAGCCCTGCGTGTTCTGCGCCATCGCGCGCGGCGAGGCGGCCGCGGACGTCGTAATGGAAAGCCCGGACGTGGTTGCGTTCCTCGATCACCGCCCGCTGTTTCCGGGCCACGTGCTGGTGATTCCCAGGGAGCATATCGCGACATTGGGCGATTTGGGGGAGACGATGCTGCCGCATCTCTTCGGGAGCGTGCAGCGGGTAGCACGAGCGGTGGAATCCGCGCTTCCGGCCCAGGGGTCGTTCGTGGCCCTCAACAACCGGGTGAGCCAAAGCGTGCCGCATCTGCACGTTCACGTGGTTCCGCGCAACGCCAGGGACGGCCTGAAGGGGTTCTTCTGGCCGCGGACGGCGTACCGCGACGACGACCATCGCGCGCGGGTGGCCGGGCTGCTGCGCCGGGCGTTGGAGTAAGCCTTGGGAACCTGGCGCAAGATCCTGGCGATTGTGGAATCGCGGGAAGGCGTGATCGCGGCGGCGGCGCTGGCGGCGATCCTGGCGCACCTGGTGCTGCGGGTCACCTGGCCCGAAGCGCGGAACTGGCCGCTGTTCGCGGCGTTGGCGCTGGGCGGGCTGCCGATCGTGTGGGACCTGACGCGAAAGGCGTTCGCCCGCGACTTCGGTTCCGATCTTCTGGCCGGCATCTCGATCGTCACCGCCGTCCTGCTGGGCGAATACCTGGTGGGCGCGATCGTGGTCCTGATGCTGTCGGGCGGGGAGGCGCTGGAGAATTACGCCCTGCGGCGGGCATCCTCGGTGCTGGACGCGCTGGCGCGCCGGATGCCGTCCATCGCGCATCGTAAGTCGGAATCGGGTTTCGCGGACGTGCCCGCCGGAACGGTGTGTCCCGGCGATGAATTGATCGTGCTGCCGCACGAGATCTGCGCGGTGGACGGCGAGGTTTCCGAGGGTCATGGCTCGATGGATGAGAGTTACCTGACGGGCGAGCCGTTCGTGATCTCGAAAACGCCGGGTTCGGCGGTGCTCAGCGGCGCGATCAACGGCGAGGCGGCGCTGACGGTGCGCGCGACGCGCGCGGCCGTGGACTCGCGCTACGCCAAGATCATGCGCGTGATGCAGGAGGCGGAGCAGAACCGGCCGCGGATGCGGCGCCTGGCGGACCGGCTGGGCGCGTGGTACACGGTGCTGGCGCTGGCGATGGGCGTGGCGGGATGGGCAATTTCGCAGGATCCGAAACGGTTTCTGGCGGTGATGGTGATCGCCACGCCCTGCCCGCTGCTGATCGCGGTGCCGGTGGCGATTATCGGGGCGATTTCGCTGGCCGCCAAGCGCGGGATGATCGTGCGCAACCCGGCGGCGCTGGAGCAGATCTCGCAGGTGCGGACCTTAATCTTCGACAAGACGGGCACCCTGACCTATGGGCGGCCGACGCTGACCGAAGTCCTGCCCGCTCCGGGAGTGGACGAGAAGAGCGTGTTGCGCTGGGCGGCGGCGCTGGAGCAGTACTCGAAACACCCGCTGGCGGGGGCAATCGTGCGGGGTGCGGCCAGCGCGCCGCTGCCCAATGCGGCGAAGATCAGCGAGCGTCCGGGCCAGGGACTGAGCGGCGAAGTGGAAGGGCGCGAGCTGCGGATCACGGGCCGGGATCAGTTGCAAGGGGCGCCGCTGCCGCCGCTGGCCGGAGGATTGGAATGCGTGGTCCTGGTGGACGGGGCTTACGCGGCGACATTCCGCTTTCGCGATGAGCCGCGCGAGGCCAGCCGCAGCTTCGTGGGTCACCTGGCGCCGCGGCACGCGGTGGGGAAGACCATGCTGGTTTCCGGCGATCGCGAATCCGAGGTCCGTTATCTGGCCGACAAGGTGGGAATCCGCGAAGTGCACGCCGGGCAGAGTCCGGAGCAGAAGCTGGAACTGGTGCGGCGGGAGACGGCGCTGGCGCCGACTCTGTTCCTGGGCGACGGGATCAACGACGCGCCGGCGATGACCGCGGCCACGGTAGGCATTGCTTTCGGGCACAACTCGGACGTGACAGCGGAGGCCGCGGACGCGGTGGTGCTCGACACGTCGCTGGAGAAGGTGGACGAGCTGATGCACATCGGCCGGCGCATGAGGCGGATCGCGCTGCAGAGCGCGGTGGGGGGCATCGCGCTGAGCTTTCTGGGCATGGTGCTGGCGGTGTTCGGATTCCTGCCGCCGCTGCTGGGCGCGGTGGCGCAGGAGTTCATCGACCTGGCGACAGTGCTGAACGCGGTGCGGGTGTCCCGGCCCGGGGAAGCGCTCAGCGATTTCGAGGCGCCGTGATGTCCACCGTGCCGCCGGGCTTCGAGGGCCGCCTTTCCGAACTGAGCACGTCGCGGCGGAATGGCTTTTTCGTTACCGCGGCGGAGTTGACTCTGCCGCGATCGGAACCATCGCGACCGGTTTCGAAGGTGTTCGTATCCGGGCAGAGCCGGAACGAAGAGACTGCCCGGCGATCCTGCCTGGCGGAAGCGGCCGAGCGCTACAGCATCACCTTCCAGGGCGATGAGCCGCGGTTCGCCGCGTCGTATTCCCAGCTCGGCGAGCAGGCGATCCATCCCCGCGATCTGTTGCAATTCAGCGAGGCCCAGTACCGGCGCCGCAAGGATGCCGAGACCAGCGCATGGCGGTTCCCGTACGTGCCGGTTCGCTACGAAGACGATGTCGAGATCGAGTGGACCCCGGTCTCGGACCTGTTGGGCGACGGATTCCGCGTGATTCCGATGCAGTATTGCTATGCCGGTTACGGCCCACTGGATCGCAGGACGTTGTGCGTGCCGGATTCGAACGGCTGCGCCGCGGGAGAGACGTTCGAAGCCGCGGTGGTGCGCGGGTTTCTGGAGCTGGTGGAGCGGGACGCGACGGCGATGTGGTGGTACAACCGGGTCCGGCGGCCGGCGCTCGACCCCCGCGCGCTGGGCTGGGCGGAAATGGCGGATCACGTGGAGGCGCACGCGGAAGGGCGGTCCACGACGCTGCTCGATCTCACCAGCGATCTGGGGATCGCCGTCTGCGTGGCGATCGGCGCCGACGAGGCGGGCGGCGATCTGACGCTCGGCTTCGGGGCGGCGTTCGGATTGGAGCGGGCGGCCTGGAAGGCGCTGGCGGAGCTGGCGCAAATCACGTCTGCGTGGGCCGGAGCCGAGCCTGGCGAATTCCGGCGCTACAGCCAGGGGGCCTGTTTCCAGTATTGGCGGAGCGTGGCGACGCTGGAGTCGGAAGCGCACTTGCGGCCGGACCCGGACGCGCGAGCCGCGGCGGTGGAGATTCCCGCGGGCGATGAGTACGGGCATTGCCTGGCGATCGCGCGGCGCAAGGGGCTGCGGTTGTTTGCGGCGGTGCTGACGCGGCCGGAGGTGGCGATGCCGGTGGTGCGGGTGTTGACGCCGGATTTGTGCTGCCCCTGGCACCGCCTTGGGTTCCAGCGGTTGTATGAAGTTCCGGTGTCGCTGGGCTGGCGGCCGCGGGTGTTGGCGGAAGAGGAGTTGAATCCCGCGCCGTTTTGTTTGTAGTGCAAGACCGGCGTCAGTTCACACGCCCGGCGGACTGCACCGGCAAGCGCAACCGCTTCATGAGGTTGTGATACCGGGGGTCGTCGCGGATGCGATCGAAGGAGGGATGGACTCCGGCGATCTGCACGCCGCTGTCCCGGCGGTCGAGCGCGGCCTGCAGCCAGCGCACGGCGTCGTCGGCGCGGCCGAGTTCGGCGTACGCCCGCGCCGCGTGGAATGGCTGGAAGCGGATGCCGCCGGAGGCCTTCTCCACTTCGCGCAGGCGCTCCTCGGCTTCCTCGCGGCGTCCCAGAACCGCCAGCGTGACCGCGGCGTAAGTCAGGGCGTGACCGGGGTGGCGGCTTTGCCTCAGCGTTTGCGCGGCGATCTCCTCGGCCTCCGCCTGGCGGCCGAGCCTGGCGTAGAGCTCGGCCTGCATCTCGCGCACCACGTGAAAATCGGGCCACCGCCGCCGCATGGCCTCCAGCGTTTCCGCCGCGTCGGAATAGCGCCGCGAGTAATACTGCATCGCGCCGGCGTTGAAATGCGCGGCGGCGGAGCCGGCGTCCCGGTCGATCGCCTCCTGCGCGAAACGCAGGCTTTCCTCCACGCGCCCAAGCTTCAACAGCAGCGCGGAATACCACTGCCGGGAGCTGACGTCGTTGACATCCAGGTCCACCGCCGTGCGGAAGTGCTTGTCGGCGGTAGTCCAGTCCATGTCGTAGATGGACGTGACCGCGGCGAAGATCGCGTGCCCGTGCGCCAGCGCCGGGTCCAGCGTGATGGCGTCCAGCGCCGCCGCCTTGGCTTTCGGGAAGGTCTCATCGGGAGGAAGCTGCCCGTTGTCGGCCATGGTGGTCAGCGTCTCCGCCAGGCACGAATACGCAAAAGCGAACTTCGGATCGGCGCGAATGGCTTCCTCGAACAGGCTGACGGCGCGCGACATCTCCTCCAGCGTGCGCTGGTTGTGATGGTAGCGTCCCTTCATCACCAGTTCGTAAGCGCGGGGATCAGCTCGCATGGCCGTTTGACCTCCAATTCCGGCCTGCGCCAGCGCGGGCGCAAGGCGCGCGGCAACGGCGTCGGCGATTTTCATTTCCAGTTTCTGCAGTTCGGTGATGCCGGCTTCGAAGCCGCGGGTCCAGTTGGCGGACCGGCCCTCGGAGTCGAGCAGCGTGGCCTGGACCGCGATCCCGGCGCCGCCGCGGCGCACCGCGCCCATCAGCAGCCATGCGACATTCAGATTACGCGCGACCTCGCGCGACGGCGCGAGCTTGTCGGCGTAGTAGAACGAGCTGCCGCGGCCCGCCACCCAGAAACCCGGACGGCGCTGCAGGCGTGAGATCAACTGCTCGGTGATGCCGGAGGCGAGGTACTGGTCCGCGGCGGCGCTCTGATTCTCGAAGGGCAATACCGCAAGGCGGACCTTGTCGCCGGTCTTGCGCGCGGCCAGCCACGCGGCCGGGCCGCCCGCCGCCAGCGTGCCGGCGGCCGCCAGCACCACCGTGCGGCGGCTGAAACGGCCGGCGGAAAGCGATCGCGCGAACTCGCCCGCCGTCCGCGGGCGGGCCAGCGGGCTGGGGCCGAGGCACCGGTGGAGCGCGGGATTCCAGCGCTCGGCGTCCGCCGGCTCGACGAGTTCGCGTGCGAGCACGCCGAGTGCGTAGATGTCGGACGCCGGGCTGGGAACGCCGCCCCGCAGCAGTTCCGGCGCCATGTATCGCGGAGTGCCGGCCATCACAGAGGTGGCCGAGGTCGGGTTGGCCGCGGGGCGCGCCAGCCCGAAATCGGTGAGCACGGGATGCCGCGAGCCGCCGTCGGATTCGACCAGGAACACATTGCCGGGCTTGACATCGCCGTGCACCACGCCCGCTTCATGACAGGCGTCGAGCGCGCCGGCGATCCCGGCGATCAGCGGCAGGGCTTCCGAGACAGGGAGGCTGCCCCGCGCGGCCAGATGCTCGGCCAGCGTCAGCCCGTGCAGCAACTGCATGGTGACGAACACCAGCGGAACGCCGGCGCCGTCCCCGGTTTCGAACAACTCGTGGACGCGGCAAACGTAGGGATGCGTCACCTGACGGGCACGGCGGACCTCGGTTCGCAGGCGGTTCACCGCCCGTTCATCCTCGGCGGTTTCGGGCGGAAGGCACTTCAGGGCAACGCGTTCGTCGAGCACCGTATCGCGGGCTTCATAGACCTCGCCCATGCCGCCGCGGCCCAGAAAGCGGATGATGTGGAACCGCGACGCCAGCCACGTTCCGGCCTCGAAGCGGCGCCACTCGGCGGGGCGGACGCTGGTCAGCGGCCGTTCGAGAAACGCGGTAGACCGGCGGTGGTTGTCGAGCACCCGCAGCACCGCCTCCCGCAGCGGCTGATCGCCGTCGCAGAGTTCCTGGACGCGGGCGGGCCATTCGCCGGGCGGTCCGTCGGCCACCAGATCGAAGATCGCCTTCAGGCGCTGCCACTGTTCGGGAGTGAAGTCATTGGCGGCCTGCCACTTCGCCATAGAGCCACGCTTTCGCGAACTTCCAGTCGCGCTTCACAGTACGCTCGCTTACGTCCAGAACCTCGGCGATTTCCGCCTCGCTGAACCCGCCGAAGACACGCATCTCCACCACCTGGCATTGCCGGGCGTCTAACTTCTCTAAGCGTGAAAGCGCCTCATCGAGGGCAATTACTTCGTCGAAGTTGTACGTAATCGGATGCTGGTTTTCCAGTAACGCCAGGGCCTCCGCGCCGCCGCCCCGTTTTCCGGCCTTGCGCGAGCGGGAGTGGTCCACCAGGATGCGCCGCATTACGCGGCTGGCGATGGCGAAAAAGTGCTTGCGGTCCTGAATGGAGGTCAAATTGGAGGAAAACAGCCGCAGATAGGCCTCATGGACCAGCGCAGTGGCCTGCAGGGTATGCCCCCCGCGCTCTCTTTGCATGTGAATCGCGGCCAGTTTCCGCAGTTCACCGTAAACCAGCTCGAAAAGCTCGGACTGCGCCTGGCGATCGCCGGCGCCCGCCTGACGCGCCAATAGGGTGATCTTTTCCGCCATTTGTATAACGCGAGATCAAGAGCATAGTACCCGATTTCACACTCTTTGGGTATGGCTCTGGTCCCAATTAGCGTTTGGAGCCGTACATGACCATGTTCCAGGCCAGCCAGCGAACGCCCGGCAGACGCGTAAGGGAGTTGTCGAGCGCCAGCAACGGCTTCCACCATGCCAGGCTCGCGCCGGTTTCCCGGTAAATCCGCTTCCAATAGCGGTCCTGATTCGGGTGCACGCGATCCAGCAGGTAGTACTTCAAGAACAAGGCGAGGGTGGAGATCCAGAACTCGCGGTGCCGGACATCGGGGAAGAACTCACGCGCGAGGGCCAGATCGGCGCGCTTCAAGGGTGCTTCGTCGTCGGTGCGTACTTCGCTGGCCATGCGACGGTAAACGTTGATCACCGGATTGTAGGCGACAGGATCCCAGGAGAAGAATCGGCCGCCGGGTTTCAGCGTGCGGTGGATCTGCGCGAACAGCGCGCGGCGATCGGGCACGTGGTGAATGGTGTTGGCGATGTAGACGAAGTCGTAGTAATCGGGTGCGGTGTCCAGCGCTTCGCCGGCGGTGACGTGGCCGCGAACGGTGACCCCGTGCAGGACGCCGAGGTCGACGGCGGTGCGCACCATGCCGGGAGAAATGTCGGTGGCGGTGACGTCGGCGCCCTGCAGGGCGAAGTACACCGAGGACTCGCCCAGGCCCGCGCCGACGTCGAGCACCCGCTTGCCGGCCAGCGGTCCCATCTGGGAGAGGATGAAGCGGTTCTCGACGGCCGTGGGAGCTTCGAACGCCTCGCGCACGGTGATCTCCTCCAGGCGCGTGCCGGCGGCCCAGGCGTCGTGGAAGTGCGTCTCGCTGAGATGGACCGCTTCGCTCATTTCACCTGCCCGATTCGGGGAGAGACTTCGGACTGCTGGATATGCTCTCCCAGGCGGATCAGTTGAGTGCGATGAACGTCCGGGTCCGGCTCGGCGATCTCGGCGACGTTCCGGGCGGATTCGACAATATACAGGGGCCGGTTCTTCGATTCCTCGAAGATGCGTCCGATGTATTCCCCGAGCACGCCGATGCTCATCAGGATGGCGCCTCCGATGAGGCAATTGACCACGATAATGGAGGCCCATCCGGGCACCAGGTAGAGTCCGAAGGTGGCGCGCACGACCGCGTTGACGGCCTGCGTGATGCCGAGCGCGAAGGCGATCAGCCCGGCGATGAAGCTGAGCCGCAGCGGCGCGGGCGAGAAGGACACCGCGGCGGTCCAGGCGAGCTTCACCATCTGCGCCGCCCCGTACTTGGTCTCGCCCGCCGGGCGGGCGCGCCGTACAAATTCCACGGAAGTTTGCGGGAAGCCGACCCAGGTCACCAGGCCGCGCATGAACCGGTGGGTTTCGCGCAGGGAGCGGAGCGCGTACAGGCAGCGGCGCGAGATCAGCCGGAAGTCGCCCACATCGGCGGGCAGATCGCGATGGATCAGCGTTTTCATCACGCGGTAGAAGGCCAAGGAGGTGAACCGTTTGAAGGCCGTCTCTCCATGGCGCACGGCGCGGCGGGCGTAGACCACGTCGTAGCCCCGGCAGTATTCGCGCACCATGTCCACGATGACGCCGGGGGGGTCCTGCAGGTCGGCGTCCATGATGACAATGGCGTCACCGCGGGCGTAGTCGAGGCCGGCGGTGACCGCTGCCTGCTGCCCGAAGTTGCGGGTCAGGCTGACCAGCTTCACCCGGCGGTCGGCTTCGGCCCATTCGAGCAGCAGCGGAAGCGTATGGTCGGAGCTGCCATCGTTCACCAGGATCACTTCGAAGGCGTAAGGAGCGGCATCGATGAACTGGGTGAGTTCGGCGCGCAGCATTGCGGCCAGCGGCTCCTCGTTGTACACCGGCAGGACCAGCGAGATCAGATTGGGCGGCTTGCGCGGCGTCAGTTGGTAGCGGGGCTGGGGCATGGCTTATCGCCTTCGTTCGAACAGGACGGCGTTTTCGTCGCGCCGCGCGACTCTCCACTCGCCGCTGGTGGCCACCGCGCCCGCCAGGGGCGAATCCGCAGGCACCAGAATCTTATCGAACTGATAGCGCGCGGCCAGTTGCCGCCAGCGAGGGTGCCCGTTCATCAGATCCTGATACTCGGTAAGCAGCTTTTCGCCGTAGTAGTTGTGGCGGCCGTCGAGGAAGACTTGTTGATTGGGAAAATTGCGGTAAATCAGGTAGTCCGCCCATTGATCGGAGGTGAAGGTGCGGGAGCTGGCGGTTTCCTCCGCGAAGTCGTGGGGAAAGATCCCTTCCGGCATGGCGGTGGGCCAGGCAATTCCCGGGATCACCATCAACACGAG
Source organism: Bryobacteraceae bacterium (assembly GCA_019748195.1). GTDB lineage: Bacteria > Acidobacteriota > Terriglobia > Bryobacterales > Bryobacteraceae > JAIEPW01. The sequence continues at coordinate 88,389 of JAIEPW010000016.1, read as the reverse complement.
CGCGAACACGACGACCCAGATGCTGGTGTGCGCGGCGCCGGCGGCGAATTGGGCCTGCGCCTGATCGAGAATGCGCTCCGGACTTCGGCGGGGCCGGGTGGCGATCCAGGCGGACCAGTGATGGGTGAGCTCGGCGGCAGCGAGTGGAGCCGCCACCAGAACGAATACCGGAACGTGGCGCACCGAAACCAGCGACGCGTAGGCAAGGAACAGGATCCAAAGCGGCTCCACCATACGGCGCCGGCGGAGCATGCCGCCGATGAGGCAAAGCGACAGGAAGAGCACGCCGAGGTATGCCAGCATCGCCTCGCCGCGGAAGCTCGGCGACTGGAACTCCTTCACCATCGTCAGGATCCAGGTGGCGTTCAGCACCTCCGCGATATGCAGGTGCAGTTCGAAGCCATAGGGATTCACCAGGGAGGCCACCGCGCAGGCGAAAGCGATCCGGGCGTAGCGGAAGGCGCGCTGGAAGGTGCGTCCGTCGAGCCAGGCTTCCGCAGCTTCCCCTGCGATGAGCAGCGCCAGCAGCGGGAAGAACACGAAGAAGCCCCCATGCAGGTTCGCCCAGACGATGGTAAGAGGCACCAGCAGCCACGCGGCCCAGCCGGGCGAGCGGCGGTCCCGCTGCACGATCCAGAGGGCGATCGCCAGCAGAATCCACGTGAACAGATGCGGCCGGGCGTAAAAATGGATATTGGCAGCGTTGACCGCGACCAATACCATCGGAACGGCGATCAGCGCGTTGGCGCCAAGCCACAACGAGTAGCGGAGCAGAATGGTAAACGCCGCCGCCAGTGTCAGCCCCGCCACGAGGACCACTCCCTTCAGACCATAAAAGTCATGCGCGGCGGAGTAGGCGACTTCGGAGAGCCACTCGAAGGCATACCATTTCTGTCCGGGCACGGAGAAGGCGAAGACATCGTGCATGGGGACGGCAGCGTTCGCGCGGATCAGGTCGCCGATACGGATGTGGAACCCGGCGTCGCCGTCGAGCAGCAGCCGCTCCCAGCCCGCCGGACTGGTGAGAAACGACCAGACGATGACGAACACGAAGAAGAAGTCCGACAGGGATGGGATGAAGAACCGGGAGATCTTCCGGGGGTGCGCGCCCGTAATGGGAATGGCTTGGGTCGACACGGAATCCGTATGATGCAGATCGGCAGGAGGTTAGCCGCACTTTAGCACGGGGGGCTGACGAGGATTGGGGCGCTCCCAAGAGCTAGGGTCTTGGCATCGGTTTGCGGGGAAACAACTCCGGCCGCGTGGCGGCGTGATAAACCATCGAAGCGATGATCGCCGAGGCCTGCATCAGGTCGCCGGGTTCCACATGGTCCAGCGTGTCCATGTCGGAGTGGTGCGTGAGGGTCATGTACGAGAGTGGATCCTGAATGAACTGGAAGCCGGGCAGGCCCACGGCATCGAAGGACAGGTGATCGGTGCCGCTGGTGTTGCGGATGGTGACGGTCTTCGCGCCCAGGTCATGGAACGGCGCGAGCCAGGCCTCGAAGACCGGACGGGCGGCGTCATTTTCCTGCAGGTACACGCCGCGGATCTTGCCGGAACCGTTGTCGTGGTTGAAGTACACCGAGAAGCGGGCGTGCCCGGGCTTCACTTTCCTTGTTTCCGGATCGCCCAAATGCTCCTTGACGTAGGCTTTCGATCCGAATAACCCCTGCTCTTCCCCGCCCCATAGCCCGATGCGCACGGTGCGGTCCATTTTCAGGTTCAGCGCCCTCAGGATGCGCATCACCTCCATCATCACCGCGACGCCGGTGGTATTGTCGGTAGCGCCGGTACCGGCGTGCCAGGTGTCGAAGTGCGCGCCGATCATCACCACTTCGTTGGGTTTTGAGGCGCCGGTAATCTCGGCCACGACATTGGTTCCGTCAACATCCTTCTCCGAGGCGATCGCCTTCAAATTCAGACGCAGCTCTACGACCTGTTTCAGCTCCAGCAGGCGCGCGAGGCGGTTGTATTGCTCGCGCGTGACGACGAAGGAAGGCGGCGCCAGCGGCTCCTTGGCGCGGTGGGAGCCCGCGGCTTCCGCGAACACGGTCCCGGTCACGGAACGAGCGTCGGTGGTGACCACGGCGGCCACGCCTTCCTCGAGTAGGAACCGGTTGCGCCGGTTGGCAACCTCCTCCACCTGCTCGAACAACTTGTCGAGCACGGCGTTGGGGACGTTCATGAAGAACTGGAGCATTTTCTCCGGGTCCTCCGGGACGTCCAGGTTATTGAGGTCGATGGCCTGGACGGAGGGAATGGGTGCCTGCGCCATCGCCGCCAGTTCCGAATCCGAGAACCGCTGGAACTGCGCTTTTACCTGGTCCGGAACCGGCGCCGCTTCCGACAGCAGCACGATCTTGCCCTTCAGCTTCCCTTTCTGCGTGGTCATGAATTTCGCCAGGCTGTCGGACGCCTTTTTCGGGCTGTAGCCCATGGTGAGCGGCGCCAGGAGAACCGGGGCGGTGACGGGTCCAGGAGTGGAACCGGACCAGGCGAGCGGCCGCGCGGTGAGTTGGGCGTAGGAGGGTTTGACCATTTCCGCGGAGTACTGCTCCACGGTCCAGCTTCGGCCGAAGGGTCCCCATTTTTCCAGGTGCGGCTCGGCAAGGCCCCATTCGCGCATGCGGCCCATTGCCCAGATCGCGGCGCGGTCGTACTCGGGCGAAGCCGTGAGCCGAGGTCCGTAAACATCGGTAAGCCAGCGGACGTGCTCCATGACTTTGGAGTTGGCGAAGGCCTCTTGCTTAATCTGCTGGATCACCTGCAGGTCTACCTTCTCCTGGGCGATGAGGGGAAGAGTGGCGAGGAGCAGGGTCGGGAGTCTCATGGCTGCAGTGATTATAGACCGCTGGAATTATAAATCCCGGCGGTTCTGATGGTTCTAAGGTCCACTGTAGGGCAGCCTCAGGCATGTACCCGATGGCCCCTGAGGGGCTAGGGCACGATTATGTAGGGGAAGGGATGGGAACTTTCTTCCATTTCGAGGTCAGCATACATGGACAGCGTAAGAGGCTGCCGGCGCGGTTTTGTATTGATCGCGACGGCCGCAAGTCTGGTTGTACTCGTGGCAGTACTAGGTTTAGCGGTGGATCTCGGGCGGGTATACATCGTCAAGAGTGAAGCGCAAGCATTCGCGGACGCGGCCGCCGTTACGGCCGCACGGGAGCTGAACGGAAAGAGAAGCGGGCTGGATGCCGCCGAGGCATCGGTCGCGGCGAGCACGAATGGCTGGAACTTCGGCACACAGCGCTTTCCGGCAGCCAACACGGTGGTGGAGTTTTCGAGTACGGCGTTCGGTCCGTGGGAGCGGCCGCCGATCGCCAATCCATCCGGCTACGCCTTTGTGCGGGTGACGGTGACGCCCAGCGTGCCGCTGGCGTTCCTGCCGGTTTTGGGAACGGGCCAGTTTCAGCCGGTGGGAGCGCAGGCCGTAGGCGGGCAGGTTCCGCAGACATTTCCGGCGGGCGGCTACATGCCGTTTACGCCTTTCGCGCTGAACCCGAACGATCCGACGGGGAACTTCGGAATGACGGTCGGGCAGGAGTACGCGTTCCTGTGGCCGGGCAACGCCGCCCAGAATCGTTCCTGTGCGGGCAATCAGGTGAATTGGCCCCAATACAACTTTTCGGACAACTCGTCCACGGCGGGTTCCGACCGGGGGTATTTCGAGCTGCAATCGGCGTCGAGCATTCGCGATGCGATCGAAGGGGAGAAGCAGACCTCGCCGTTGGCGGTGGGCGATATCATCAATCTGACCAACGGGCAGAAGCAGTCGATGCAGGATGCGCTGGTGGCGCGAGCCAATCTGGATACGGATCGCACCAACTACGCGGCCGGCAGCAGCGGCATCGCGCCCCCTTACAACGGCAACAATATGCGGCTGGTGGTGATGCCCATCAACGGGGGAGCGCTCACCGTTCCGGCGAACAAGGTGCTTGGCTTCGCGGCATTCCTGTTGCCGATGAGCTATCCGAACTCGGGAAACCGCACCTGGTGCGCCATTTATATGGGCTCCTCGGTGGAAGGCGGCGGCCTGTCGGCGAACCCCGGCGGCGGATCTTACGTTGTGAGGCTGGTGCAATGAGGCGGCGCGCGGGATCGGAGAAAGGCAACGCACTGGTGGAGTTCGCCATCTCGGCGACGCTGCTGGTGACGCTGTTCGCCGGCATCTTCCAGTTCGCCTACACGTTCTATCTGTACAACGAACTGACGAACGCGGTGCGCGCCGGGACGCGCTACGCATCGCTGGCGAAGATCAGCAACATGGGAGACGGTTCCCTTCCCCCCACGTTCCAGAGCAACGTCCGCAACATTGTGGTGTATGGATCGCCGTCGCCCGCCATGGATGCGAAGCCGGTAGTGCCCGGGCTGCGTCCGCAGGATGTCGAGGTGCAGATCGGCTTCGACAGCCGGCTGGTTCCGCGGGCCGTCACCGTGCGAATCACGCGGTTAACCATCAACGCCGTGTTCCGGCAGTTCACGCTGACCAACAAGCCGGTGTTGAACATGCCGTTCTTCGGGCAGTATTGCCCCACGGGGTGTTAGAGCCATGAACATGCGCAAACGCAACGGCCAACGAGGCCAGGCGATGCTGGAGAGCGCGCTGACCATCGTTTTGTTTCTCACGCTGCTGATCGGCATCCTGGATTTCGGGCAGGTTCTGTACTTCCAGCAGTCGCTGGTGGAACGGGCGCGCGCGGCGGCGCGTTACGGAGCGATCCGTCCCACGCAGGTATCGCAAATTCAGAACGTGGCCGTGTACAACAGCCCGGCGCCCACCGGAAGCGCGCAGCCGATGGTGCCGGGGCTGACCACCGCGATGGTCAACGTTCAGGCGGCGGACCTTACCAATCCGGCCGGACGGGTCACGGTGACCATCAGCAACTATCCAATGAACTTCTACACGCCTTTCCTGGCGAGGTCGTTCTCGAACGCGCGCGTGAGCGTGACGCTGCCGTCCGAAGCGCCCTGATCGCTACACTGAAGCTGTGGCCGCGCGCAAGGTTCTGTTCCTCTGTATCGGCAACTCCGTCCGCAGCCAGATGGCGGAGGCATACGCGCGCAAGTATGGCGCCGACGTGGTGGAGCCATACTCGGCGGGCCTGGCTCCGGCTCGCGCCATCTCGCCCCTGACCCGGCAGGCGCTGGAAGAACGGGGCATCGCACTGGGCGAGGCGTTCCCCAAGGGCTTGGATTCCATGGAGGGCCACAAATTCGACCTGATCGTGAACATCAGCGGCGAGCGGATGTGGAAAACGCGGACTCCGGTGGTTGAATGGACGGTGCGGGATCCGATGGGGCACAAAATCGAGGTGTACCGCGAGGCGGCGCAACAGATCGAGGGGCTGGTGATGCGGCTGATCCTGGAGCTGCGGAAGCAATCGCGTTGACACACGGGCGGCGGGTCGATCACAATAAGGAGGTCACCCCACGTGCGGATGTGGCGGAATTGGCAGACGCGCTAGATTCAGGTTCTAGTTCTCGCAAGGGAGTGGAGGTTCAAGTCCTCTCATCCGCACCAAGAAAATCAATAGGTTGCAACGATTCGAACGGATCTCTTTTCCTCAGGGCTTTTCCCCTTGTGCGTGCGGAGTTCTGCGAGTTTGGCGCGGTTCGGGCTCACCAGCGCTCCGGAAACCAACTCGAAGAAGTGTTCCGAACGTTGACCCGCCTGGGTAGATTCGTTTCGGTCTGCAGGCTTAGCGGCATGCCCCCAGTCGCGCTGTGTCCTGGGCGAATAACCGGCGCGCCCGTCCGGGCTTTCCCACCGTTGGGCGTAGACGTCCGCGGAACAGCTCTGAAGAGTGCGACCTTTTCGGGCGTCTTCCGGGACGATGAACAGAGACAAGGGTTGGCCCGGCCGCGGCGGCGGGGATGTGTGTGCTGGTCGGCAGCGACCGGAGCAGGTCCATGTCCCGCTCCAGTTGATCGCACCTCGCAGCCGGGTCGGGACGAAAGTCGCCGGCTCCCGCTGCGCCGCTCATTTCGTTTTGTTGGCTCGGGCCAACAAGTCCCGGCATTGTTCAAGCAACGTCTCAAACGGTTCGGCATCACCCGGCAATAAACCATCGTCCAGCATTCTTGCGTAGTTGAGGGAGAGGCTGTTGAGCGCCTTGCCCCCCGGCACCAATCTGAGTCCCCCGGATACGGCGGCGACGTAGTCGATCAAGTCCCCGACGGAATCGTTTTCGGAGAAGAACATTGACTTGTGTTTGGCGACGGCAAACGCGAGCGCACGATCGGCAATCGCGGCAGATGCCCTGCCTGCGCGGTCCAGCCGGACCAAATCATGCCAGTGCCATTGGAACAGTACGTCGAGCAGCCAGACCAGCCACACATCTTTATCCAACAGGTGGATCGGGCGGCCCCCACCCGCCGCGGCTACGGCCAGTGCTTCGCGCCGGTCGGCCGCCGGCAGCTTTAGAAATGCATCAGGCATGGGTCGCGAGTTTGCTCACCTGCCGCGCCATCCAGGTGGGCAACATTCGGCGTAGTCCGAGGACCGCGTTCTGTTCCGATTCCGTCAGTTTGCCGCGCGCGGCTTCGATCGCCTGACTCGACTGCTCCGGCCCCAGCCATGCCAATGCTCGAATCAGCGCGCCCGCCTTACGTCCAGGAAGCGCTAACTGCCAAGCTGGCGCATGACGAAGCTCGACTACTTGATTGCCCAGCTTCAACTTCCGTGTCGGGCCAGATGTCAGATACACCTCGCGCACAGGAACTTGCGTCGTCAGCCCCAACTCGTTCGCCGCCGCCGCTCCGTGGGGGACTATGCTCTCGCCCCGGTGTTCCACCATGGCCTGGACAACCGTCGCGGGTTCGGGTGGTCGAACACCAAAGCGCCCCTGGACCGGACGGACGTAGAGTCCGCGGCCCACGCGGATGAGGCTGCCTCGCCGAACCAAACGCGACAGCGTCTGATCCACTGCCGCACGGGTTCCAAGATGCAGGAGTTCCTTTGCCGCCACAGGCACTCCTTCCGGAGCCTTACCGACCTGATGGATCACCGCTGTGCCAAGTGTTTCCATGGCTGTCAGAAGTATAGCATAGTTTCTGACGCTACCCCGGCCGGTGTAAACCCTCACGGAGCGGAGGTCCGGCCGGTAATCCAGGCAGAGATAGCATGGGGCCGCCGGTCCGGAGTTCGTACGTGAAGTTTCGAAACGGGAGAGTAACCCGGCGTAGTTCTATTCCTCCAGAGCAGGGCCGAGGGGAGGTTACGGCGCGGGATCGCACGACCCTGGGTGTCGGGCCGACGCCTTCCGGCCAGCAAGGAAGGCACGGCTTCGCAGCCCGATGGCGCGGTTCTTCCGCAGAGACGCACCACGGTGACGCGAATCGCCGGAATTCTGGGGCGAATTGCGCGCTTCTGCAAAACTCCCTCCACCTCACGTATACTTACGCACCTGTAGGTATTAGTCCCACGTAAGGCCCGGGGCGCATCCCCGGAGAAGGATCAGATGAAAACGATTTCATGGTTTGCCGTGCTGGCGCCGGTGGCGGCGCTCGTCGGCGGAGCCGCCCCAACTTACGCGCAAAGTGTTGGCTACGCGCGAACCCTGACCACCGACGGAACCACGATCGACGTGCCGAACTCGTTGAACCCATCGGGCGGGGCCATTACCTCGGTTCGCAACAGCCTGGGGAACTATAACATCCGTTATGCAGGCGCGCTCACAAGCTGGCGGGAGTTTGTGTCGGCGCTTGGTTCAGGCGCCGAGTATTGCAAGGTAGGCGACAGCGGCGGGAGCGCGGCCTCGTACGATGCGCGAGTTCTGTGCTTCACGGCTACGGGGGCGCCGACGGAAACGCGCTACGCGCATATGGTAATCACGCCGAACAACCCGCAGCAGATCTCCTACGCTTGGATCGCCGCGAACGGCGTTGCTCACCCTACGCTGAGCTGGACTCCTACCGGACAGGTTACCGCGGCTCGGACGGGTACCGGTACATACACGGTTACTTTTCCCGGAATGACGCGGAGCGACAACGTTCAGGTGAGCGCCTACGGCCCCGATAACACGTACTGCTACCCGGTGGAATGGACCACGCTGGTGAACGTGCGATGCGTGAATCCAGCCAATGTTGCTGTCGATGCTTTCTTCAACATCGCCTACGTGAAATCCTCCGCTCAGCCGGGGTTGGGGTTCATGTGGCTGTCGACGGCAGAGAGCACTGGCGCGGCTACGACAGTTACGCCCCAGGCGAACTACCGCTACAATTCGGGCGGCGGGACGATCGAGGTGACGCGAACGGGCGTAGGGCTGTTTAGCGTTCGGTTTGCCGGCATTAATCCGTCGCCGGCGCCGGGCGGCAAGGGTCCGGCGGCGCAGATCATCGGGTATGGCGGATCGGCGTTGCGCTGCAGCGTGGACACCATCACGCAGTCGGGCGCCGATGTTACGGTCAATGCCGCGTGCTTTGCCGCCGGCGGCGCGCCCGCGAACGGTCCCTTCACCCTGCTGCTGCTGCCTCCGCAGCAGACGGTGGCGCCGCCGCCCGGGCCGACGCCCACGATTTCAAGTTTGCTCACCAGTCCGAATCCTCCGCTGGCCGGGTCGGTTTTCTCACTCTCGATTGCGGGGACCAACTTCGATCCGGCTACGGTCCGGGTGCTGTTTACGTCCACCTCAGGCGGAACGTGTACGGCAGCCAGCCCCTGCGCGGCGACTCTCTCGAACCGGACCGCCACGAGCATCAGCGGAAGCGCGACCTTGCCGGCCGGAACGTACTCGGTGAGCGTTGTGAACGCCACGGGTAATCCGGGGAGCGCGGGTACCATCACGGTTGCGACGCCGGGGGGAGGAGGCGGAAGCATCACGGTAACGCCGTCGACGCTTGCGTTCCAGTTCCGGACCGGTGGTCCGGCTCCGCCGGCGCAAACGATTCAGATCCCGGGACGGGCAGCGGGAACCGCGGGCGTGCGCACCTTCACGGTGGACTTCCCGAGCGTTCCCTGGCTCACGGTGAGTCCGGCAAGCGGCGAGGCGCCGAACGGCGGATCGGCGGCTTTGTCGGTGACGCTGGTAACCGCGTCGTTGCCCGCGGCGCCCGGCACGGTGGACACGAACCTGCGGATCCGCTTGCCGGGAGACAACGCCACGGTGGATGTTCCGGTTGCTGTGGCGATTCAGGATGGAGGTCCCACGGCCTCGAACACGAACCAGGTGCTTTCCCATATCGCCGACTCCGAGGGGTGGCAGACCACGATCATCCTGATGAACCCGGACCCCGATCCGGCGCCGTTCACGCTGCGCTTCTACGGGTCGCAGACGACGGATCGCGCGCCGTCGGCGCCGCTCGATCTCGCCTTGGAAGGCGTGACGGGGCGAGCGTCGGTGATCGAGGGGACCATACCCGGCCGCGGGTCGCGGACGATTCAGACGGCGGGCACGGACGCCTCGCTGAACATGGGGTGGGTGGAACTGGTCAGCGCGCGGCGGATCGTGGGATCGAGCGTGTTCCGCTACACTCCGGACCGGCAGGAGGCGGCGGTGAACCTGACCGCGGCGGCACGGTCGTTTGTGATGCCGTTCGACAATACGCAGGGGCGGGTGACGTCGTTCGCCCTGATTAACACCAACGCGGCGCAGGCGATCGCGGTAAACGTGACGGTCCGCGACGAGGGGGGAACCTCGATCGGGAGCACGTCGATTCCACTCCTGGCGCGCGGGCATATCGCGACGGAAAGCAATACGAGATTCCCGGCGAGCGCGAACCGGAGAGGGACGCTGGAGTTCACCACGACCCAGGCGGACATCACCGGGTTGGGAATCCGCTTTGACACGGCGGCGCCGGGAGCGCGTCCGTTCACGTCTTTCCCGGTGCATCCGCGGCCTTAGGAGAGATTTAGAACTTTCCGGCCCGATCGCCGATAAGGCTGCATAAGGGCATACTCAGTGCAGCCGGAACGATCTGACAACAGCGATCCTTGGAAGTCGAGGCTGGAGGACCTCCTGGATCTGGAGCCGGCGGTGATGTGGGAGGCGGCGCCGGAGTCTGAGGGATTCGTCTGGGTGCAGGGAGGCGTGAGTGTGCTGGGGTTTTCCGCGGAGCAGTGGACGGCCACCGCCGACTTCTGGGTATCGCGGCTGCACCCGGAGGACGCTGCCGAAGCGATGCAGTTCCGGGCGAACGTAGCGGGATCGCGCAAGAGCCGCCAGACGCACTACCGCCTGCTGACCTCCGAGGGCCAAGCAGTCTGGTTCCGGGATTCGGCCCGGCTGACCGAGTCGGGTTTGTTGCGGGGCGTTTTGACGCGCATTCCCGATCCCAGCGAGCCGGACCCCGGCAAGGCGGGCGCGGCGGTATCGGGGGGATTCCTTCTGGACCTGGAGGCATTCCTGCGGCGTAACCGCCCCCCGGCCAAGGCGCTGCTGGTGGGCATGATCATGATGCGCCAGCGCGAGTTCATCCAGGCGCGCTACGGCATCAGCGCTCTCAACAACCTGCAATTGGTCTACGAGCAGCATCTGGTTACCAATCTGCCGGGATGCTTCGACGTGTTCGCCACGCGGGAACTGGGCTACGTGGTGGTGGCGGAGGCGGCTGCGGGAAACAAGGCGCTGCCGGATTTGAAGCGGCTGGTCGGCAGTTCCCACATTATCCCGGTGGAGGCCCCGGGCAGAACCGCCCTGGTGAATCTGACCGTGGATCTGAAGCTCTTCACCAGCACGCCGGATGAAGATGTCTCGGAGATCGCGCGGCAGCTTTCGAACGCCTGCCGGGACTTAGACCCCGGCCTCCGGCTGAGCTGAATGGAGGAAGCGCTCGATCTCGCCCGAGAGCAGCCCGCGGGTCGCCTTAGCCGGAAAGTGCTTGCCGGGCAGGGTCACCACGCGGGCGCGCGGGCCGAAAACACGCCCCACTTTTGCCTTGGCCTTGGTATAGGGAAAGAAGCAGTCGTCCTCGGCGAGGAAGCAGAGAACCGGAGCTGTGAATTTCTTCAGATGGCGTTCGGAGAATAACCCGGGGGGAGCCGAGGGAAGCTTCAGGTGCTCGATCGCCGCGCCGTACAGCTCCAGAATGTGATCTTCCAGGTCCACGCCGATCGGTTCCATGGCCTCGCGCAACGTCCTATCGCCGGGCGCCCGGCGATATTTCAGAAACGGGACCAACAGGCGGGAGGCCAGCCGCCAGGGCCAGTCGACCACGAGGCCGGCGGGAACAATCAGAACCGCTTTCTCGATCCGTGAAGGGCTCCAGGCGGCGAGATCGAGCAGGATGGCGCCGCCGTAAGAGACGCCCGCCATCGTCGCGCGTTCGATGCGCAGTCCGTCCAGAACATCTCCGGCCCAGCGGCCATACGCCTGCCCGAAGGGAAGGAGGCGGGCGGGATCGCTGCGGCCGGATTGTCCGGGGGTGTCGGCGACGTAGACGCGGTGGCTGCGGGCCAAGTCCCGGAATAACTCCAGATGGAACGGTCCGCTGAACTGGGCGCCGTGCCAGGTGACCAGCGGCGGAGCATCCTCGGGGCCGATGGCGAGCACGTGGGCGTTCCCGAAACGGGTGGGGACGAAGCGGCTGTGCGCGGCGATTCCAAGGCGGCGCAACTGTGCATCGTAAAGCTGCTGGATGCGCTGCCTGCCTGCGGGACTGCGGTACATGCCTCTGCCTTCAGGATAGCCGCCGACGCGGCGTGATAGGATTCTCGCCATCCCAGACTTGGAACACACCCTGGCTTACCTGCAGGCCTGTGAAGAGGATCTGCTGGCGGAACTGCGGCGGTGCGCGCCGGTGTTGAACCGGAGTTCGGAGGGGGGCGCATGGTCGCCGGGGGCCGTCGCCATGCACCTGATCCGGACGGAGGTGGCGATGTATCCGTTGTTTGCCTGGGTCCCGAAGCTCGCGCGATGGCCCCGGCTGATTCGGACGATGGACACGGTGAACCGGGGGCTGTGGCTGGTGTCGGGGATGCGCACGGTGGAAGGAATCGAGGGCAGGATCACGGCGGCGAACGCCACGTCAGGGCGGTTCCTGGCGCCGGGATTCCTGCGGCCGGGGAGCGGCGATTACCGCCTCGAGCGCTTGCTGGATACCCGGCGCGCGATACGAGACAAGACTCTGCGGGCGGTGCGCGGGGCGGATCCGGCTGTCCTGGCGCGGATCACCTGGTCCCATCCGCTGCTGGGCCCCTACACGCTGTTGGAGTTTGTCGAGTTCCTGGGAGTGCATGAACAGCACCATCTGCCGCAGATCCGCCGAACACGGGAGGCGGCGGGAATTTCCTAGCGATACAATAAGGTCCTAAGCCTATGACTAACCGATTTGCCATTGCCGTACTGACCTCCGGGCTGTTGTTGCCGCTGGGCTTCGGCCAGGAAGCACAGAAGAAGGAGACCAAGGCCGCGCCGGCGGCCAAGCAGGGACCGATCCTGCAGCCGCAGATGACGGTGGAGACCGGCAGCTACAAGGCTCCGCACGGGAAAATGGGAGAGAAACCGCCGCAGCCGTGGACGGCGACCACCTTCGGCGCGGCCGTCGACGGCAAGCCGAACCCAGGCGCGAAGATCGTGACGCACGTGGGCGAGATCGTGGATTTCTCCTGCTATCTGCAGATCGGCAAGCACGGGGAAAAGCACCGGTCCTGCGCGCAGAAGTGCTTCCAGAACGGGCAGCCGATCGGCCTGCTGACGGCCAATGGCGACCTGTACATGCTGATGGAGGAAGAGCATGATCCCCGTCGCGACGGCCAGACAAACTTCCGCCAGGCGGCGGTGGACCATGCCGGCCACATCATGGAAGTGACCGGCACGGAGTGGAGCTGGCGCGGATACAAAGCGCTCTACGTCCACGGTTATCTGAAGAAATAGCGGGCGGCCATGCGCGGAATCGCCATCGCAGTCTTGACAGGGTTCGCGGTCGCGGCGGGAGCCGATGAGCCGAAGGTCCCGCTCGGGTTGCTGCCGCTGATTTTCCCCGCGGACAACCCGTATACGGCGGAGAAGGTGGAACTAGGCCGGGCGCTGTTCTACGACACGCGCCTATCGGTGGACAGCAAGGTATCCTGCGCCAACTGCCACTTGCCGAAGTTCGCGTTCGGCGACGGATTGATGGTGTCGGAAGGTTTTCAGGGCATGACCGGGCGTCGCAACGCGCCCACGGTGATCAACCGCGCCTACTCCCTGGCGCAGTTCTGGGACGGGAGGGCGGCGACGCTGGAGGAGCAGGTAAAGGGCCCCATCGAGAACCCGGTGGAGATGAACCACAGCCACGACGGCGCGATCCAGCGGCTGCGCGCGGTGCCCGGTTATGTGGCATGGTTCGAGAAGGTCTTCGGAACGCGCGAGTTCACCATCGACCATGTGGCGAAGGCGGTGGCGACTTTCGAGCGCACCATCCTGTCCGGCAACTCGGCCTACGACCGCTACAAGGCCGGAGACTTAAAGGCGATGACCTCATCCCAGGTGCGGGGGATGAAGTTGTTCTTCGGCAAGGCCAAGTGCGATGAGTGCCATGAGGGGATCAACTTTACCTCGAACGGGTTCCATAACCTGGGGGTCGGCACGGACAAGAAGGAACCGGACGAGGGGCGATTCGAGGTCACCAAGGATCCGAAGGATTGGGGCGCGTTCAAGACGCCGACGCTCCGCGAGATCGCGCGCACCGCGCCGTATATGCATGACGGCAGTCAGAAGACGCTGGAAGAAGTGGTGGAATTCTACGATCGGGGGGGGACGCCCAACAAGAACAAGGATCCGAAGATCTTCCCGCTGCGGTTGTCGCCGCGCGAGAAGAAGGATCTGGTGGAGTTCCTGAAGGCGTTGAACGGAGAGGGCTGGCAGCACGCCAGCGCGCCGGATACGCTGCCGTAGTCGCGGGTTTACAGCGACCGCGCGATCAGTTCCTTCATGATCTCGTTGGTACCGGCGTAGATCCGCTGCACGCGTGAATCGGTCCACATGCGCGCGATCGGGTACTCGGCCATGTAGCCGTATCCGCCGTGCAGTTGGACGCACTCGTCGATGATGGCGCACTGGCGGTCGGTCAGCCAATACTTGGACATCGCGGCGGTGGTGGTGTCGAGGTCGCCGGTCATCAGGCGCTCGATGCAGTTGTCCAGGAACACGCGCATGATGTGCGCCTCGGTCTTGCATTCGGCCAGCTTGAAGCGGGTGTTCTGGAATTCGAGCAAAGGCTTGCCGAAGGCCATGCGCTCCTTGCAATACTTCGTGGTGATGGCCACCGCCTGCTCGGTGACGGCCACCGCTCCCACGCCCACGGTCAGGCGCTCATAGGGAAGCTGTTCCATCATCTGGTAAAAGCCCTTGCCCTCGGCCGGGCCGAGCAAGTTCGACGCGGGAACGGGGATATCGTCGAAGAAAAGCTCACAGGTGTCCTGCCCGTGCATGCCGACCTTTTCGAGAGTGCGGCCGACGCGATAGCCCTTCAGGTTCTTGGTTTCGACGCACACCAGCGAAATGCCCTTGCCGCCGGCGGAGACGTCGGTCTTTACGGCGAGGCAGACCAGGGAAGCGTGCCAGCCATTGGTGATGAAGGTTTTCGACCCGTTGATGACGTAGTGGTCGCCGTCGCGGCGCGCGGTGGTCTTGATGTTCTGCAGGTCGGAGCCGGCAATGGGCTCCGACATCGCGATCGCGCCCACCAGCTCGCCCTTGGCCATGCGTGGCAGCCAGCTTTTCTTCTGTTCTTCGCTGCCGTAGTCCAGGATGTAGTGGGCCACGATGGAGTGGACGCCCTGCCCGAAATGCACGCCGGAGCGGGCCAGCTCCTCCATCACCACACATTCGTGGGCGAACGCGCCGCCGCCGCCGCCGTATTCCTCGGGGACGTCGGTCAGCAGGATTCCGGTGGCGCCGGCCTTGGTCCAGGCGTCGGCATCCACGCGATGCTGCTGCCGCCAGCGCGCTTCGTGGGGGACGAACTCCTCCTGCACGAAACGGCGCACCTGCTTGCGGAACATCTCCAGTTCCTCGTTCATCCACGGGGACTTGTAGGGAAGCGGCTGGCGATTGCTCATAGGTTCCTCAAATTGTATCGCGGACGTGCCGGGTTGCCGGTCAGTAGCCGAAGGCCTTCCCGCCGCGGCGGCCGTCGGACCAGCCCAGGCGCATCCCGGTGCCGTCCTCCACCATCACCGCGTGAACATCGCCCTGCGAGCGGAAACGCGGATTCAGCTTGTGGCCCATGGCCTTCAGCTTTTCGGCGACATCCAGCACCAGGGCGGCGGGCTCGGCATCAATGCGGTCCGGTTCGAACTGCTGGTGGATGCGCGGATACTCCACCGCGTCCCGCAGCGACATTTTGAAATCGATGATGTTCTGGATCACGTTCAGAATCGAATTCGGGATGGTCTGCGAACCGGGCGACCCCAGGGCGAACCACGGTACGCCATCCTTGCGGCAAACAATGGTCGGATTCATCGACGACAGCGGGCGCTTGCCCGGCGCGATGACGTTCTTCGACTTCGGATCGTGGCTGAAGGCGCTCATGATGTCGTTCAGCAGCACGCCGGTGCCCTTGGCGATCACCTGCGAGCCGAAGAATCCGTTCAGCGTATAGGTGTTCGACACGATGTTGCCGTCCTTGTCGATCACGCTGAAATGGGTGGTTTCCTGGCTTTCATTGCCCCCGGAGGATTCGCCCTTGCCGATTTCCGCGCTCGGCGTGGCGCGATCCAGGCGGATGTTGGAGGCGAGCGACTTCGCGAAATCCTTGCTCAGCAGCTTGCCGATGTCCACGGGGACGAAGGCGGGGTCGGCCAGGTGGAGCCCGCGCTCGCGGAAGGCGCGGCGCATGGCCTCGGCCTGCAGATGGCGGGAAAGCGAGCTGCCCTCGGCGCCCACCGGAATGGTGAACTGCTCCAGGATATTGAGCATCATCATCAGCGTGATGCCGCCTCCCGAGGACGGCGGCATGGCCAGCACGGGATGGCCGCGATAGGTGCTCTCGAGCGGCGTGCGGGCGATCGCCCTGTAGTTCTTCAGATCCTCATAGGTGATGGCGCCGCCGTTGGCTTTCATGTCGGCGGCGATGAGGCGCGCGGTCTCGCCTTCGTAGAACTCGCGCGCGCCGAGCTTCTGCATCCGCTCCAGCGTTCTGGCGAGATCGGGCTGCTTCACCAGCTCGCCTTGCAGCAGCGGCTGGTCGGAACCCTTCAGGAAGACCTTCGCGGTCTCCGGGAACTGCTTCATCACCGGGACCTGAAGCTTCAGGATGATCTCCATGCGCTGCGAAGCCGGGAAGCCGTCGGCGGCCAGGCGGCGGGCCGGCTCCACCACATCCTTCCAGGGCAGCTTGCCGAATTTCTCATGGGCCATCGCCAACCCCGCGGGAGTGCCGGGCACGGCGGAGGCCTTGTAGCCGATGTCGGCTTCCTCGCGCTTGCCGAACATGCCGATCTTCGATGCGCCGGGCGCGACTTCCTTGTAGTCGACGGCGAGCGAACGGCCATCGGCCATGCGGATCAGCATGTACCCGCCGCCGCCCAGGTTCCCTGCCTCGGGGTGAACCACGGCGAGAGCGATCCCCACCGCCACGGCGGCATCCACCGCATTGCCGCCCTTTTGCATGATTTCGATGCCTGCCTGCGAGGCAAGCTCATGAACGCTGGTGACCATGCCGTGGCGCGCGCGTTCCGGCTGGTTCATCATGGGGCGCTCGGCCTGAAGGCGAAGTCCACTTTGGGAAACTTCCTGCGCATGTAGTGACAGGCAGGCAGTGAGGGCGATCGCAAAAATCCTCATAGCTTGACTTTATAACGGTTCCCAAAACGGGCGAAGAGAGGGTTATGCTGGAAGCAGCGGAAGTAATGAACGTTTCTTCATCACCGGCCGGAGTGGCCGTTTCTCGAAAGCAAACGGCGCGCTGGCGTTCGGTGGCGGGCTACGGGATTCTCGCGATCTCGATTCTCTTCTACACGTTGAGCCTGGTTGCGCCGTTCGTGCCCGTTTCCGCGGGCGAGCGGGCGGGGCTGTTCGCGGGCGCGCTACTCACCGGTAAGGCGTGCTTTTGGACGGGAGTGGTGGTGGCGGGTCCGGACTTGCTGACGCGGTTACGCGGCCTGGTGAGGTCGGCGAAGTCGCTGATCCTCCGCACCCCCGCCGCGAGCTGAGTTTCCAGGCCGGCAACAGACTGCCGTGATCGTCGCAATGCCCGTCGCAGGGGTGATGCAAATGGCCGTCTGCGAGGTAGTCCATATGCTCGCCGTGGGGTACACCTTCGTGACCGCATCCTGGACCATGCTGGTGACCCGCCTCGTGCCGCAGCAGGCGTGCTGAGGGGTGCAGTCTCCCGGGATGAATCGTCAAGGGCGATGGCCCAACGTCCCTTTCCCCGCGCGCGCTGCCATTGCGTCCTCAGCTATCTAATCGCCGTTGCAACCTGGATTCCACCCCTTCGGCGCGCGAGCTCGGGACTACCGCGAAACACGGGGCGCGCGAATGGGCCGGCCGGGGACGCGCGGTCCCATGGGAACCTGCTGACCCTGCAGTTCCGCCTTCTCGTCGAGCACGCCCCCGCGTACAATCGGAACCCCGTTCACCACGACATGGGTGATTCCGGTTGAATAGGCGGCTGGATTCGTGTAGGTAGACTGGTCGTTCACTGTTGCCGGATCGAAGACGGTGATGTCGGCGAACGCGCCTTCGCGGAGGCGGCCGCGATGCCGCATTTCGGGAACACGGCGCTCCAACCGGCGTGCGGGCTCGATGGTCATGCGGCGCAAGGCATCGTGGAGTGTAAGGAGCTTCTCATCCCGAACGTAACGTCCGAGAATGCGGGCGAAAGTCCCAGTGGCGCGGGGATGCGTCGGTTGATCGGCCATGTCCCGGCCGCCGTCGCTGGCGATGATCGGGAGGGGGTCGACCATGCTGACACGAAGGTTGGCCTCAGTGTTTGCATGGGAAATGACGGAACCGCCTTGAGCGCGGTATCGCGCGAACGTTGCCCGGGTCAGCCGCTCTCCGGTGGCCGCCCACTGCAAGGAGGCGAAGCGCTCATCCGGCCAGGATTCCCAGCCATCGTACAGCGCCGATTGGATCAGGGTGGAGCCGGCGGTGTAGGGGTAGAGTTCGGTGGTGACATCGAGCCCACGTTCCCGAGCCTCCCGTAGGGCGCGCAGCCACTCGCCGATGTCGCCGCCCGCGGTGCTGTTGATGTGGGCAACATGCACCGCGGCGCGCGCCTGGTCCGCCGTCCGCAGAAACGCGGCAAGCCTGCGCAGTCCGCCGCCGAGGTGTGCGTGGACAAACGCGCCGTGACGCGCCGCGAGGCCCACCACGGCTGCAAGCTCCTGCGGAGACGCTCCCGGCGTGTACGCCGTGCCGACACCAACCGCGACAGCGCCGGCGGCCAGCCCCTTTTCGATCATCGCGAGGATTTCCTGAATCTGGGCCTCCGATGCCGCGCCGCGTCCCGGCCCGGAGGGCAGCAGGAAACTCTTGTCGCCGAGGACCTGCATCCGTGCGCCGATATGCCCGGCGGCGACCCCGAAATTGATCAGCCGCGCGGGACCCATCATCCGGTACCAGGCGTCCACATCAGGGGCGCCGATCTCCAGCTCGAAGGCGCTGGTTACTCCGTCGCGCGCAGCGTACCGGTAGGAGATGTCGCCGTGGGCGTGGCGGTGAATGTCGATGAAACCCGGCGCCACAATCCGGCCGCGGGCGTCCAGGGTGTCGGCGCCGGTGAAAGGTCCCGGTCCGATCTTGACGATGCGGTCCCCGGATATTCCGATGTCTCGCACCTCGTCCAATCCAGATTCCGGGTCGATCACGCGCCCGCCGGCGATTACGAGGTCGAACGGCTGCTGGGGTTGAGCCGTCGGCGCCAGTGCGCCAGTGATAAGAAGGATGATTAGATTCCGGCCAGCGATGTTGCGCATCACCCCGACATTGACATCACCAGCGGGCGTCCAGCAAGCTCAAACATGTCCGGTCCGGCGGGACGGGACATCTTAATCCAGTGGAGATCCCGATGGGAACATACGAACTTGCGATCCTTGGACTGGCCGGGTCGGGCTTCGGAACGGCGGTGAGCGTGCCGATGTTCTGGCCGCGTTCGCGTCCGCGGGACGTGCGGCTGCTTGGTGGGGCAATTTTTCTCATGTCCCTGATCGCGGCGCTGATCAGCGGGCGGCTGGCGGGTCTGGTGCCGTCCGCCCCGTTCATCGAGCATACGGTGAACCTGCTGGGATTTTTCGCACTCCCACTGGCCGTGTTTCACACCAGGGCGGGAACCGGCGCACAGGACGTTTTCGGCAAAGCAGCGTGGCTGTGGACGCCGGCCGCGGCGTACGTTACGGCGATTGCGGCCCGATCCGCGCTAGGGCTCGATAGCCGCCTCCCGTTTGTCTTTCTGATCCCAATTCTGCTTGGATTCACCGCGCTGTGTGCGGTTACGGTCTGGACTCCGGGCGCAGCCAGGCGCGCCACCGTGATCCGGCCCGATTACATTGTGGTGTTCCTGATTGTCCTGAATCTGGCACAGATCCTGCGAACCGTTCTGGGGCACATCCCGCTGGTTCGGGTGGTGGTCCCCTTGACCGCATGCGCCGGTTTCCTGGCGATGGTGATTTTCGCCGCCTGGCGCGGGATGGGCGGAACTCCGCCGGAGCCTTCAGCCTCGGCGTCTCCGCGATATCAACGTTCCACACTGAACGACGCTCATGCGGCGGAGTTGCTGGCCAGGATCGAACACGCCATGACTCATGACCGAATCTTCACCCGCCCGGATCTTACTTTGGCTCAGTTGGCGGCTGCCGTGGAATCGACCCCGCATCAGGTCTCGCAGGTTCTGAATTGTCTGGGACGGGCGTCCTTCAGCGACCTGGTCAACCGGCGGCGTGTGGAAGACGTGAAGGCTCGTTTGCTGCACCCCGCGAGTGCGCGGCTCACCATCGAAGGGATCGGCGCGGCGGCGGGGTTCGGGTCGCGGACGGCGATGTACGCTGCGTTCCAGCGTTTCGAGGGGAAAACGCCGTCAGCCTTCCGTTTGCAGGGCAAGGACGAAGGAGGAGCACCGGCAGCCCGCCGCGGCGAGGCTTGATCCGCTACTCCGCCGCGCGCTTGAAGAAGCGCTGCACCGCCTCGATCCCCCGGAACAGGTTCGCCAGGCAGAACTTCTCGTTCGGCGCGTGCAGGTTGTCGTCCGGCAGGCCGAAGCCCATCAGGATGCTGGGTATTCCCAGATGCTCCGAGAACAGGCCGACAATCGGGATGGAGCCGC
Source organism: Bryobacteraceae bacterium (assembly GCA_019748195.1). GTDB lineage: Bacteria > Acidobacteriota > Terriglobia > Bryobacterales > Bryobacteraceae > JAIEPW01. The sequence continues at coordinate 68,196 of JAIEPW010000016.1, read as the reverse complement.
CGGAGCGGATGTAGACTCTTCAGTTCGGCACGCCTAGTGCTGTGTTCCTGCCGTTGCATCTCAAGGTCGAAGGGCACCTATTGTCCTTGGCGTGCGCAGGTATCGGCATCCATTCAGGGTCCCCAGAATGGTTATGTGCGGAGTATTCCATACTAAGCTGCAAGAGATCATCGTCAAACTTTCGACGGAGGTGACATGGCGTGGCTGTGGAGTTCGGACCAGGAGTATGCAGAGATGGTGCAGCCGGTTCGACTGAATCAGGGAAACTTGGTTAGACGCACCCTCAAAGAGACGTTGTTTTCGGCCCAGTCCCATTTGCATGCTGCCGCAGCAAAGTTGGAACATGGCATCATGGCCCTCCGTTCTTTTCCGCTTGAGCCGGTGCGGCCTCCAGAGGAGCTACAGGATCTTAGCGAAGCGCTTCTTTTGGTCGAAGATATCGTCGTTGACGGAGAACAGTTGTTGCTGTACCACAAGCGCCTCGCTTTGAGTGAGCATTCTTCCGGATTCTTGAACAGCCATGACCTACCGGACCATTGGCAACGGTCTGGTAGATGCGTGTCGTTGAGGAAACCTTCGTCGTCGGTGGCAATCGCGTCGACGGCAGCACGGTACACAGCGATAGTGCTCTTTGGTACTTACACGGGAGCGTGGAGCAACAATATAGCTTATTCCGGCACCGCCGCCGTGAATTCGTTTCAGGGATTCGGACACTATATCGTTGGCAATCAAATTCTCCAGAACCGCTATGAGATTTTTGATGGGACGGGGCAAGGGCAGATATATCTCTCCGGAGGGGCCTCGACCGTGTCGGTGGCCGGTAACGTAATCAACGGCAACTACTGGCGTACAAACGGCCAGCCCGTCAATGGTTGCAGCACACAAAACAACGTTCAGCCGTACCCAATGGGAATCGAAGCATTCGGGACAGGCCATCGCTTCTACAATAACTGGATACTGCAACATTTAGGGTGGGGCATCCTTGTCCGGCAAAGCTCTGGAGTTCTGGTGTCAACGGACAACCCTTGGGTCCCGGGTTCACCGCGCCAATATATCGAGAACAATGGCGGCTGCGTTAGTCTCGGGTGTTATTTGGGCTTCCCGCAGGCGCTTGCCATGGCTCAGATCAACGTAAATAACTATGACGGACCTGTTTCTAATGTCACCTTCTAAAAGGTTTATGTAAGGACTTCTAGTGTATATGGAATTGTTCTTTACGGGGTCCAGGGCTCACCAGGGTTTGTGCCTTCGATGCAAGGAAATGCATGTGTTTATGGGAACCGACAGGATTTCCTGGCGACTGGAGGCGTGGCTAGATTGAATAGAGCATTTCTTCTAGAGGTCCTGCGTCGCTTTGGATTCGCGGTCGTCAACGCTCGCAAGCATTATGCGGATGACGGACTGGCGACGTTGCATGGAATCAGGTTCCGCAAAGATCCGGGGTTCATTCGGGCGTACGCAAGGGGCGTTCTTGCTAGCGATGGACATGATCCGAGGGTTGAGTGGCGCGTCCATGTCGCTCTGTGGGCGGCGCGAACCGCACTTCAAGTCCCAGGTGATTTTGTGGAGTGTGGGGTCAATGCCGGACTGTTCAGTTCCGCGATCATGGAATACCTTAATTGGTCTGAGGTCGACCGCAGATTTTTCCTTGTCGACACGTTTACGGGCCCTGTGTTTCATCAATATAGTCCGGAGGAGGTTAAGCGAGGCCGCCTCGACCTGGCAAAGCGCTCTATGGCAGCCGGTGCGTATGCAACGGATCTACCACGGATCACGCGCAACTTTGCGGAGTGGCCAAACGCAATCGTAGTGCAAGGCGAAGTTCCCAGTGTGCTGAATTCCCTTCCTTGCGAAACGATTTCATTTCTTCATCTTGACATGAATTGTGCCAAGCCCGAGAAGCTGGCTCTTGAGAGTTTGTGGAGTAGGCTTGCTCCCGGCGCGATCATCTTGATCGATGACTACACCTACCTGGATGACTCCTTGCAGGCCGATGGCATCGACGAGGTCGCGAGAGGGTGGAACGCGTCGGTTCTGTGCCTGCCGACAGGACAGGGATTGATAGTCCGTTGATAATCCCGTCATGCGGAACCCTCGTTCATTCGTTGATCGACAGATACGCCGGCATGTTCCAAGAACCGCTGCATCGCTTCGATTCCCCGGAACAGGTTCGCCAGGCAGAACTTCTCGTTCGGCGCGTGCAGGTTGTCGTCCGGCAGGCCGAATCCCATCAGGATGCTGGGTATTCCCAGATGCTCCGAGAACAGGCCGACAATCGGGATGGAGCCGCCGGAGCGGATGTAGACGGTCTCGCGCCCGAACACTTCCGCCATCGCTTCCGCCGATTTGCGGATCAGCGGGTGATCCGGGTTGACCAGTGACGGCGGCGCAGCGTGGAATACGCGGAACTCGGCTTTCGCGCCACGGGGGCATGCGGCGCGAACGGCTTCGGCAAGCTGCGCGGCTACCCTCTCCGGCTTCTGCCCCGGCGCGAGGCGGACGCTGCACTTCACCACCGCGTTCGCGGGGATCACGGTCTTCGCGCCCTCGCCGGTAAAGCCGCCGCGGATGCCGTGGACCTCGAAGCTGGGTCGCGCCCAGATGCGTTCCAGCACGCTGATGCCTGGCTCGCCCGTCAGCGCTTCGGATTGAACCTCCTTCTCCAGAAACTCGGTTTCGTTGAAGGGAAGCCGTGCCCAGGCCGCGCGTTCGGCGGGCGTGGGAGGGAGAACATCGTCGTAGAGCCCCGGAACGTGAATACGGCCGTCGCGATCCTTCAAGGCGGTGACGATCTCGGCGGCGGCCTGCATCGCGTTGGGCGCGACGCCGCCGTACATTCCAGAATGCAGATCGGTGCGCGACGTGGTGACGTGAATTTCGCCGTAGACGATGCCGCGCAGGCCGATGCACAGCGTGGGAAGGTCGGGCGCGAACATTTCGGTATCGCAGACGACGGCGGCATCCGCGCTTAGCTCGCGGGTGTGCGCGGCAAGGTAGCGGGATACGTGCTCGCCGCCGACCTCCTCCTCGCCTTCGAACAGAATCTTGACATTGACCGGCAGGCGGCCGTCGCGCTCCATCAGGCTCGCCAGCGCGCGGATCAGGATGAGCATTTGTCCCTTGTCGTCGGCCGCGCCGCGCGCATAGATATTGCCGTCGCGGATGGAGGGCTCGAACGGCGGGGTATGCCAGAGATCCAGCGGGTCTGGCGGCTGGACATCGTAGTGTGCGTAGAGAAGCAGGGTCGGCTTGCCCGGCGCGTCGAGCCAGTCGCCGTACACGAGAGGATGACCCTCGCCTTCAATGAGCCGCGCGTTGGCGATTCCGGCACGGTGGAGCTGATCGCGCACCCATGTCGCGGCCCGGTGCACATCGCCCTTGTGGGCGGGATCGGTGGAGATGCTGGGGATCCGGAGGAAGTCCTGGAGGAGTTCGAGGGTTCGCGCGTCGGTCACGGTTTTACTGTAACTGACCGGGTGGCGCGGGAGGCTCGCGCGGCGGAGAAGCTCACTGTCTGTTCAGGGCGAGCAAAGTCAGCGGCCCTTGCTGGAGGTATCCATTAGCCAGGCGTTGCCTTCCTGGGTCATTTCCCCAAAGGCCAGGTAGCGGCCATCGGGCGAGGCGACCGGGTTCTCGACGTACTTGAGCCCCCGGTAGAGCACTCTCGTGTCGCCGTCCAGCCCGACCCGGAGCAACGGGGCGCCCTTCGAGGCAAACGCCGTTACAAACAGCGCCTTGCCGTCCGTCGCCCACGCCGCCGACAGAAGATGCGTCCAGTCGCGCACGTGGATGTCCCGCGGCGGCGCGCCATCCAGGGACAGGAGACGTATTCTGCCACTAGTCTCCGCGTTCTTACCTAAGGCGATCCACCGGCCGTCCGGTGACAGATCCCAGAAGGTCAAACCAGATATCGGCAATCTGGTGATCTCCGTGGAACGGCCTTGGAGCGGATCGAATCGGGTGAAAACCACCTGACCGTCCGTCTCCTCGCTCAGCACGCACGGAGCGTCGGGCACAAGCGGACAACGAAAGGCCGGATGCCCCTCGGCGGAGATGCTGACCATCGGATCGGTTCTGACCCGGCTGGAATAGCCGGTTACCGGGAAGACCACTTCGCTCGTCGCTCCATCGACGCTGGAGCGAATCAGGCGTCCCGCTCCGCGAACCACGTTTCCGTTCTCCGAAGGCCAGGACAAGTACAGAAGCCACTTGCCATCGGGGCTGCGCCGCGCGTCTTTTCGTTCGCCGTTCCCCTGGGCCAGCGCCATAACCGCTCGACCCGCGATGGGCTGCTGGAAGATATCCGGCCGGCCGCGGGAATCCGAATTGAAAAACACAGCCTGACTGTCGAGAGTCCAACCCGTTGGCCAGTTGGTCCACTGCTCGAATGAGAAGCGTCTGGGGTTCTTCAGTCGCGTGTTGCTGTCCGCCAGTTGGCCCACGTAAACGCTGTTTTGATTGCGGAGCCGGATGAAGAAGAGTTGACTGCCATCCCGCGTGCTGCCCAGGGCGGAGAACAAAGATCCGGGCCAATTGGTCAGCCGCCGGCTGGCGCCGCGGATCTGGGCCGTCCGAAAATCGATTTCCGCTTCCCAGAGATTGGCCGACTTCTCATTCGGAGCCTCTTCAAGCCGGGAATAGATCATCCGGCCATCCGGGGTCAGGCAAAACTCGCCGGCTTTGGGATCGGAAAGAATTACGCTGGTTCGGCCGCTCTCCAGGTCGTAGGCTTGGATGGAGAAGGTCTCGCCGGCACGGCTGGCGCTGGCGAACGCGATGCGGCGGCCGTCGGGAAACCATGCCAACCGGGCGTCATGGACGCTGTCGGCGGAAACGCTCAGGAGTTTTCGCGGCTCCTCGCCCGTGGTCTTCATGATCCAGATCTCCGGAACGGAGGTTCGCCGAAACACGATGTGGGACTCGTCGGGCGACAGCGCCGCCCCGCCGAGAGCGTCATCCACAAGCTTATTCAGTACTCCCGTGGACAGCGTGAGAATCCAGATGCCGGATCGATCCTTCGGGCCGGCAGGACCGCTTACCAGCAATTTGGTTCCATCCTGGAACCAGACAAAGGGCGTTCACCGGAAGCAATAGTCGTTGGGAGGGGGGATGAGGCGAGTCTCCCCGGTATCGATTCGGCGCAGATGCAAGCCGGCGAAGTCCCCGTAGGCGACCGTCTTCCCATCGGGTGACAGCGAAGCCTGCATGACCGGATCTTCCGGTGGATTGGCGGTGACCTGGCGAGGCGTCAGCTCCCCGCGCGATCCGGCCGAAAACCAGCCGGACTTGGCCGCGGCGAAGCCTCCCGCCACGATCAGGATCGCCGCGACGGCCACGGCTATCGGGGTAACATGATGGGCGCGCGCGGGGGGCAACCACGGAGCCAAGTCCGCGGACAATGCGACCGCGGAGGCGTACCGGGTCTCCTTATCCTTTTCCAGCGCCTTCAGAATCACCCGATCCAGTTTGGCCGGGACACTGGGATTCGCGGCCGACGGTTTCATTGGCAATTCCGTCAGAATCGACCCCAGCATGCCCGCGGGCGTATGGCCACGGAAAGGACGGCGCCCGGTGGCCATCTCGTAGAGAACGACGCCAAGCGAGAAGATGTCGCTGCGGAGGTCGGTCTGCTGACCCGCGGCCTGCTCCGGGGACATATATGCCAGGGTTCCCATGATCGCCCCGGTGATGGTACTAAGGAGCTGTGAGTGCTCCCGCTTCTGCGGGCGCTGGGGCGGGGCGAGTTCCTTGACTCGCCTCGCCAGGCCGAAGTCCAGGACTTTGACTTGCCCGCCGCTAGTCACGAAAATGTTTGCCGGCTTGATATCGCCATGCACGATGCCCTTCTCGTGCGCCTCTGCCAGCGCCGCGCATACCTGCCGGGCAATGAATGCGAGTTCCCGGGTGCTGACCGGACCGCCGGCAATGCGATCCTTCAGCGACTGCCCTTCCAGCAGCTCCATCACCAGGAATGGACGTCCCTGGTATTCGCCGGCATCATGCACGGTGCAGATGTTGGGGTGGTTCAGCGCCGAGGCGGCTCGCGCTTCCCGCTCGAAGCGCCGCAGGGATGCCACGTCGCCGGGCCTGGAGCGGGGAAAGAACTTGATGGCGACGTGGCGATCCAGGCGCTGGTCATGGGCTTTATAAACCTCGCCCATGCCGCCCGCGCCCACCAGTTCCAGGATTGTATAGGGGCCAATGGTCTCACCCGCTGGAACCGCTTCCGGCGCGCCGCTGTCAGGAGAAGGATGGGCGCTATCCGATTCGAGGAAGTTGCGCGCCAGATGCTCATGCTGGAGGAGGGATTCGATCTCCCGGCGGTCCTCGGCGGAGAGGCAATCGAGAAATTCCGCTCGCGCCTCCGGAGTCATGGCCAGCGCCTCCAGAAACGAACTCTCGATCCGGCGCCATCGTTCTGCCAGCATCCAGCACCCTCCCTGAGCGTTCCGATCACAGGCGTTTTATCATTGCACAGCCAGGAGAAGTTCTACAGGGATTCACGCCGCAGTCAACTGGATGGTAGCGATACCGGTGAGCCCGTCGGGGACTCGGAAGTCGACACGATAGTGGTCCATAGTGCCAGGCCATCCAATCCGATTGATCACTTCAGCATCAACCCCATAGACCGTGACCCCGACCGGCGAATTCACTGGCAAGAGCCTCCAGAACGACGTTTTGATCCAGCGCCATCGCTCTACGAGCATCCGGCAACCTCGCTGCGCATTCCCGTGCCGGGCCGGAAGCGCCTGATATTCCACCCGGCAAGTCGCACGTGGCTCAGTTACCGACCGGCAGTTGAAACACCAGCCCGGGAACCCACGCGGCAGTCAGTTGGAGACTTGCCTCTCCCGGACTGATCGCAGGGACCCGGATGTCCACGCGATAAGTACCCATCATCCCAGGCCATCCGATTTTGTTGATCACCTGCGCGTTTTGACCCGCGACCGTGGCCGACACCGGGGAGTTCACTTCAACCGGCGGATCCGGAAATGGCTCCGTACCGGAAGGGAGATTGCCGGGAACAAGCGAGCCTAAGCCGGTCACGCGGAGCACGATCACTTCGCCGGGGCGCGCCGGCCGGGCGGCGGTAACGGGCGAATGATCCTCGTGATAGGCATGGGTGACCTCCGGCCGCTCCGCGGGAATCAGGGTAAACACGATCCGGCTTGTTCCTCCGCCCAGGGCCCGGCGGCGTCCGGGGTCTTCCGACATGGAGGCAACGCGAATCGGACGCTGCGGCGGCAGCGGGGGTGCGTTTCGCGGCGCCGGGCTTCCCATCTGACCCCGGAAGCCGTAGAAAGCGCCGGTCCCCGCGGTAACCCCGTGCGGGAAGTAACCGCTGTCGTAAAGAGCGCCGATCAGGCGTCCGTCGGCGTCCAGGAACTCCCACTTACAGTCGGCCAGGTTTCCGCTGGCCCGGTCCGCCACTCCGAAGTTGGGCGCCGGAGTCGGGCTGAAGCCCATTGCAAAAACCCTGCTGGTCCAAAGACCGCGCGCCGGGGCGCCATTGACGGCGACGATGTCGCCTACGATCAGGGCATCGGTGAAAGGCCGGTTCGGGGGGGCGGCAGTCTGCGTTTGCGTCGTGCCGCGTCCCGCCGGATCGATCACATCGGAACGGTAGGTGACCGCGTTGTCCACATCGACGACCAAGGTCACGCGATTTTCGCCCTGGGCGAATGCGGTGGCGCAAGAAACGCCCATCAGGCAGCAAAGCAAAACGGATTTCATACATGTTCTCCTTAGACGTTCTGAACAGTGGAACTACCGCACCAGAAGAGGGAAAGCCACGCCTGGAAGATAGGCGCCGTTCACCTGCAGTTTGGCCGTGCCCGGTGCGACACCCGAAGGCACTCGGATGTCGACGCGGTAGTGGTCCACGGAACCCGGCCATCCGATCGCATTTACGACTTCTGCCGCAGCGCCATTCACCGCAGCCTCGACCGGGATCGACACGGGCCGGAGCGGATCCTGCGGGAAGACCTGCTCCGCGGCCAACGGAGGCTGCACCGGCCATCCGGCTCGGACCTGCAAAATCAGGGTTTCGCCGGATTGCGCCGGCTTCTCCGCGGTCACCGGCGTGAAGTCAGAGTGAAAGGCCGAGATGACGTTTGGCAGCAGGGCGCCCGACAGATTGATTCCCATCGTCATCGTTCCGCCGCCATTCACCCGCCGCAGGGAGGGATTTTCCTGCATGGAGGCGATCCGAAGATTACTGGCGCTGACATTCGATCCCTGCCCGTGCACCCCGGCGTAAGCGCCCGTCCCCCCAAGCACCGCCAGCACCCCAGAACCGGCGGGAGCGCCGGGAGCCGAGGCGCCGGCGCCCATCCAGAACCCATATAAAGCACCCACCTGAGCTCTGTTCGGGGTCATGATTTCGAGCGTCATCGGGTGCATCTGGTTGCGGGCAAAGTCCGCATTGACAGACCCGACTACGGTGCCTTGCGCGAAGAACGTTCCGGCCGCGGGCTTCCCGCCGACCGATACGATGTCGGCAACGATCGCGTACCTGCGCAGCGCGGTCCCAAGCTGCGGGTCAATGGGAACCGGGCCCGGCAGGGTTCCGAACTTTGTGGCGTCGCCATGCTGGTCCATGTAGAACACGAAGTTCTCCAGCCGGATGCTTGTCGTGACATCCGGAGTGACCTGGCACATCACCAGTGCGGGAAGAAAGATTAGTAGGGGCCTCATATTTCTCCTCTCTCTCGTGCAAGAGCGCTCAGTTCCAATACCGTAAACTCAGGGGCAAAACCGTCAAAACGGGAGAAATTTATTTTGATAAGCTAAATGTCTCGATGCCGACCACGAAACCGGCGGACATTACCGAGCTTTTGGCCGCCTGGAATCATGGCGACGAGGCGGCGCTCAAGGAGTTGGTTGGGCTGGTTTATGACGACATTCGGGGCATCGCGCGAGCCCATCTGCGCCGTCAGGCGGCGGGACATCTGGTTCAGTCGGGAACCCTGATACACGAAGTCTACATCCGGCTGTCCCAAACTTGCGCCATTCGCTGCAACAACCGGGCGCACTTCTTTGCATTGTGCTCTCAAATGGTCCGGCGGATTCTAGTGGATCATGCCCGCAGGCAGGGTTCGGAGAAACGTGGCGGAGGGTTGCAGGTTCCCCTGGATGAAGCCATGGTCGGGAGCAAGGCTCGGGGAGTGGACGTGAAAGCCTTGGATGAAGCGCTCACGGCATTGCAGAAGGTCGACCCGCGCAAGAGCCGCATCGTGGAGCTTCGTTTTTTCGGCGGCCTCAGCGTTGCCGAAACCGCCGAGGTCCTGGAGATCTCCGAAGAGACGGTGACCCGCGACTGGAAAGTGGCCAAGACCTGGCTGTTCCGCGAGCTGTCGCGCCGGCCTTGAGCCGATGCGCCGTGAGCGTAGTGCCGCGTTCAACGTCACTACGCTCCCAGTGGAGCTACTCGCCCGAGGGAATGGCGTCCTTGCTCTGCTTGGTGCGGTACTTCTCGAACCACGCCAGCAGATACAACTGCTGGGCGATCTGGTGCGAGGGCCGGCGCCAGCCGTGGAACTCCTCCGGCATGCGGACCAGCAGGGTGTCGGCCTTGCGAACCATTTTCAAAGCGCGGTAGAACTCCTCGCTCTGGGTCATGGGCGTGCGGAGGTCGGCCTCGCCGGTCATCACCATGGTGGGGGTGGTGACGTTGGCGGCATAGGTAAGCGGGGACCGCTTGAAGTGATCGCTCGGGTCCTCCCACGGGAACTTCTCGAACTGGTAATACCAACTGCTGCCGTCGGTGGTGCCGACGAAGCTGTGCCAGTTGATCACCGGGCGCATGGAAACGGCGGCGCGGAAACGGTTGTTGTGGCCGACGATCCAGGCCGTGAGCACGCCGCCCCCGGAGCCGCCGCACACAAAAAGGTTGTCTTTGTCAACGAATCCCTTGGCGAGCGCGGCATCGACGCCGGCCATCAGGTCGTCATAATCCTTGCCGGGATAGCTGTATTGGATGCCGTTCACAAACTCCTGGCCGTAGCCGGTGGAACCGCGCGGATTGGTCCAAAGGACGGCGTAGCCGTTGGCGGCAAAATTCTGATAGGCCCAGTTCCAGCCCACCGTGTACATGCTCCAGGGGCCGCCATGAATCCATAGGACCATGGGGTACTTCTTGGCGGGATCGAAGTTGGCGGGCTTCATCAGCCAGCCCTGTACCTTGAGGCCGTCCGGAGCCGTGTACCAAAGTTCTTCGGCGTCGGCGAGCTTACGGCCGTCCACGACGTCCTTGTTGACGTCCACGAGCACACGCATTTCCGTGGGGCGGTTCAGCGCGAAGTAGACCACCTGGCCCGGCTGTTTATAGCTGGAGCGGATCGCCGCGGCGGTGCCGATCCTGGAAATGGAGATCTGGCTGAGCACGTGCGCGCCGCTGGTGATTCGCTTGGGCGGCGCGGCCGGATCCTTCACGCTGATGAAGTATGTGTTCTGCTCGCCCTTCTCCTGCATGGAGTAGAATACGCCGCTCGCATCCTCGCTCCAGGTGATTTCGGCGGGCGAACTGGGCAGGTTAGTGGCCCAGACGCGCTTGTTGTCGCCTGAGACGTGCATCAGGTGGATGCTCGAAAGGTGCGACGTATAGTTCTTCTGGTCGTAGCCGGTATAAGCGATCCAGCGGCCGTCCGGGGAGGCTTGGGGGTTCGAGTCCGGACCCCTGCGATCGGTGAGCGTTTTTACCTCGAGGGTGTCGAGATTCACCGCGTAGACTTCGCTGTCCTGCCGCAGGTACTCGGCGTCAGGCTTGCGGATGCCGGAAATGAAGATGGTCTTGCCGTCCGCCGCCCAGCTTCCCAACTGATGGCTATAGTTGCCGGACGTGATCTGCTTAGGAACGCCGCCCGTCGTCGAATCGACCACGAAAACGTGCGTGTAGCCCTTCTGAGTCTGGCCGACGCCGTCCGACCCCCAAGAGGTGCGATCCACGATAAAGGCGCCGCGCGCGAGCTGCGCGCCGCGGGGCGCCTTGGGCATCTTGATGGGCAGAAGTGGGGTTTCGTCTTGCAGAAACATCGTGAACGCGATGTGCTTGCCGTCGGTTGACCATTTCAGGTTGCCGGGCGACTGTTCCAGGCGTGTCAATTGCGCTACTTCGCGCGTATCCACCCACATCACGTGCACCTGGTTAGTGCCGGAACGGTTGGAAAGAAAGGCGATACGTTTGCCATCCGGGGACCAGACGGGCGAGGAGTCACGCCAGGCGCCCTGCGTCAGCTCGCGCAGGCGTTCGCCGCGAGCATCGATAATCCACAGGTTCTGCGCGTTTTGGTCGCGGGCGATGTCCACGTAGCCGCGCGAGAAAACGATCTGCGAACCGTCCGGGGAGATATCGGGGTTCGAGAGGTTCTCCATCTGGTAGAACGTCTCTTTATCCAGCAGCTTAGGGGAAGCTGCCTGCGGGAAGGCGGGGAGGGCGAAGCTCGCCAGGGCGAGGGTCCAACAGACTTGCCTTTTGATCATTCCGTATTTTGCTACGCCGTTCGTCATTTTTTCTAGAACTTTCTTCAGGTTCGCAGTCATCTGACACTTAGCAGTCACTAGCTTAGCGTATACTAAGTTAGTGTTTGTTAACTAACCATGCCCATGATGCAGCGAATGACCGGTCAGGAGCGGCGGCAGGCGATTATCGACGCGGCCATCCGGCTTTTTTCGGAGAAGGGGTTTCGGGGCACCACGACGCGCGAGTTGGCGGCCGCGGTAGGGGTTACGGAACCTGTTCTTTATCAACACTTTGAAACGAAGCGAGAGCTGTTTTCGGCGATCCTCGAATCGCGTCTGCAGTACACGGTGGAAGCCTTCGAGGAGGAAATGCGGCCGATGGCCGAAGGGGAGGATGATCGCAGGTTCTTCCAGGAGCTCGCCCGGGTGATTGTGGACTGGTACACCAAGGACACGTCGCTCACACGGCTGCTGCTGTTCAGCGGGCTGGAGGGGTACGAGCTTGCGGATCTGTTCTTTGACCGGAACAAGGATCAGTTTTTCGGACTGATCACCGGGTACCTGGAAAAGCGGATGAAGGCCGGGGCTTTCCGGGAGATGCATCCGGGGCTTGCGGCGCGCGCGTTCGCCGGCATGGTGGGCAGCTATGGGATGGACGCGGCGGTATTCCCGAAGGCGCTGCCGCCAGAGCCGCGAGCGGAAGTGATGGAAACGATGGTGGACATCTTTCTGGCTGGGCTGAGAAAGCAATGAAACGCATTCCTAAGGCAATCCTATTGGCAATGGCGATTCTGGCGGCGGGCTGCAGCCGGGGATCGAAAGAAAACGTTCAGGCGGCATCGAAGGCCGCCGAGCCGCTGGTAGTGCGGACGGCCGCGGCGGAAACGCGCCGCGTGGACCGGACGGTAAGCGTGACGGGATCACTGGTTCCGGACGAGACCGTGACCGTTTCCAGCGAAGTGGCGGGACGCGTGGTGGCGATGAACGCGGATTTCGGGCAGATGGTGAAGCGCGGCGAGGTAGTGGCGCAATTGGACCGCCGCGAGTATGAGATTCAACTGGACCGCGCGAAGGCGGCGCTGGCGCAGGCGCTGGCGCGGCTCGGGTTGTCGCCGGGGCAGGAGAACCAGCCGCCCACCTCCACACCCGGCGTCCGGCAGGCGGAAGCGCAGATGGAGGATGCCCGCTTCAAGTATGAGAATGCGGCCAAGCTGGTCAAGACCGGCGATATTTCTCAAGAGCGCTTCACGGAGCTGGAAAAGGCGTTCCGCAGCCGGCAGGCGGCAGTGGAAGCCGCTCGGGATGAGCTGCGGACATTGTGGTCCAACATGGAAGGCTTGCGGGCGGAAGTTCGCCTGGCGGAGAAGCGGCTGAACGATACCACGCTGCGAGCGCCTTTCGATGGCGCGGTGACGCAAAAACAGGTATCGCCGGGGCAATATGTGGATCGCAACGTCGCTGTGTTCACGATCGTCAAGACCAACCCGCTACGGCTACGGCTGGAGGTTCCGGAATCCGACAGCGCGCTGGTGAAGCCGGGCACTTCGATTTCGTTTCGCACGGACGCGGTGCCGGGCGAGCGTTTCCAGGCGGTGGTTCGGGAGTTGAATCCTTCGCTCGATACGCGGTCCCGGCAGTTGCTGGTGGAAGCGCGACTGACGCAGACGGATGCCCGACTACGGCCGGGGCTGTTCGTGCAGGTGGACCTGATGCTGGAGCGCGACGTTCCTGTTGTGGTGGTCCCCAAGAACGCCATTTATACGGTAGCGGGACTGACCAAGCTGTTCGTGATTCGCGACAGCAAGGCGGCTGAGCTGCGGATTCCTCCGGGACGCGTGCTGGGCGACTTCATCGAGGTTCCGCCGAATCAGGTGAAGGCCGGAGACCGGGTGGCGGTGGACAAGCTGGGCGTGCTGTTCGACGGCATGCCGGTGAGCGGAAAGGGCTGACGCGATGCAACGCTTAGCGGAACTCTGCATTAAGCGCCCGGTGTTCGCCACGATGCTGGTGCTGGCGCTGACGGTGACCGGCCTTGCGTCGTACCTGAAGCTGGGGGTCGACTTCTTTCCCAAGGTCGAATTTCCGTTCGTAACGATCACGACGACGTTGAAGGGCGCATCGCCGGAGGAAGTGGAGTCGCAGGTCACCAAGCGGATCGAGGAGGCGGTCAACACAGTCAGCGGAATCGACGAATTGCGCTCGACCTCGCTGGAGGGCGTGTCGATCGTTTTCCTGCAGTTCGTGCTGGAGAAGGACCCGGACATCGCGGCGCAGGAGGTTCGTGACAAGGTCTCGACCGTGCTCAGCCTGCTGCCGAAGGATGCGGATCCGCCGGTGATCGATAAGGTGGCGACGGACGCTTCTCCGATTCTGAACGTTGCGGTGTCGGCCAATCGCGACCTGCGCGAGATCACCAAGCTGGTGGACGACCGGATCAAGAAGAACCTGGAGACGATCGCGGGGGTGGGCCAGGTGCGGTTCGTGGGCGATCGCGAGCGGCAGGTTCAGGTCTGGCTGGACGGCGACAAGCTGTATTCCTACAACCTGAACGTGGATCAGGTGCGATCCGCGTTGAGCTTGCAGAACGTTGAGATTCCGGGCGGGCGCGTGGATGAAGGGTCGCGGGAGGTTTCGCTGCGGACGTTGGGCCGCGTGGAAAAGCCGGCGGACTTCAACCGCGTGGTTCTCTCCAGCACTCCGGCCGGAACGGTGCGGATCAGCGATGTCGGCCGGGTGGTGGACGGCTACGAAGAGCCGCGATCCCTGGCGCGGCTGGACGGCCGTGACGCGGTGGTCCTGGAGGTGCGCAAGCAGGCGGGCACGAACACGCTGGAGGTGATCCAGGCGGTGAAATCCCGGATCGCCGACTTGAAGGCCGGACTTCCGGGCGATTTTCAGATCACCTACACGCGCGACCAGTCGGGCTTCATCAGCGAGGCATTTCACGCGGTTCAGGAACACCTGATCCTGGGCGGCATTCTAGCGGCGCTGGTGGTGCTGCTGTTCATCCGAAGCTGGCGCTCCACCTTGATCGCGGCGGTGGCGATTCCCACCTCCATCATTTCCACCTACACGCTGATGAACCTGATGGGATTCACGCTGAACCAGATCACCATGCTGGCGCTGGTGCTGATGGTCGGAATCGTGATCGACGACGCGATCGTGGTGCTGGAGAACATCTTCCGGTTCATAGAGGAAAAGAAGCTGGATCCCTTCCACGCGGCCATCGAGGGCACGCGCGAGATCGGCCTGGCGGTTCTGGCGACGACGCTCAGCCTGGCCATCATCTTCATCCCGGTGGCGCTGATGACCGGCATCGTGGGCAAGTTCATGTCCAGTTTCGGCTACACAGCGGCGTTCGCCATCATGGTGAGCCTGCTGGTGAGCTTCACGCTGACGCCGATGCTGTCCTCGCGTTTTCTGAAGAAGGCGGCGCCGGGCGACCACCGGGACACGAAGGAAGGCCTTCTGTTCCGGGCCACGGTGAAGCCGTACCGGGCCATGCTGCGGTGGTCCATGAATCATCGCTGGGCGATCGTGATTCTGGCTCTCACGGTGATGTTCTCCGTAGTGCCGTTGTCGCGGCGGATCGGCGTGGACTTCCTGCCGGTGGACGACCAAAGCCAGTTCGAGGTGACGGTGAAGCTGCCCGCCGGATCCTCGCTGGAGGGTAGCGCGGGCGTGATGACGCAGTTGGAAGAAGAAGTGAAGACGCTGCCGGGGCTGGAGCATATCCTGACGACGGTGGGCGCCGATGTCCGCCAGCAGGTGGACCGGGGCTCGATCCTGGTGTCGCTCGTGCCGGCGGATCAGCGGAAGGAAAGCCAGCGCGAGCTGATGGCGATCGTTCGCGAGCGCATGGCCAAATATCGGGACCTGATCATCGGCGTGCAGGATCCCTCGGTGATTTCGGGAACCGGTCCGAACAAGAATCTGCTGTTCTTCGTGCAGGGGCCGGATCTGGCGCAACTGAATCGCTACGCGGCGCAGATCATCGCGGAGCTGCAGAAACTGCAGGGCGTGGTGGACATCGAAAGTTCGTATGAGGAGGGCAAGCCCGAATTGCGGGTGGTGGTGAATCGCGACAAGGCGGCGGATCTCAACGTGAACGTTTCCTCGATTGCGACGGCGTTACGTACGCTGGTGGGCGGCGATCCGCAGGTGACCACGTATCGCGAAGGCGACGACCGTTACGACGTGCAGCTTCGGGTAGACAAGGAGTTCCGCGATTCGCCGCGATCCCTGGAACGCCTGTACGTTCCCTCGTCGTCGATCGGCAACGTGGCGGTGGCGAACGTGGCGAAACTGGAGCCGGCCAGCGGTCCGACGCAGATCGAGCGGTTCAACCGGCAAAGGCAGGTGCTGATCAGCGCGAACGTGGTGGAGGGACAGTCGCTATCGAACGTGATCAACGTGCTGAATCGCGTGGTGCGGGACATGAACATGCCGATCGAATACACCACCGGACTGACGGGGCCGTCCAAGGAGCTGGGGCGGGCGGCGGCGAACTTCGGGTTCGCGCTGGTGCTCTCCATCATCTTCATGTACATGATTCTGGCGGCGCAGTTTGAAAGCTTCGTGGATCCGATCACGATTCTGCTCAGCCTGCCGCTGAGCGTGCCGTTCGCGCTCCTCTCGCTGATCCTGGCACGGGAGAATTTCTCGATTATTTACACGTCGCTGGGAATTCTGGTGCTGTTCGGAATCGTGAAGAAAAACTCGATTCTGCAGATTGACCACATCAAGAATCTGCGGCGGCAGGGTCTGGCGCGGCTGGAGGCGATTTATCAGGGGTGCGAGGACCGCTTGCGTCCCATCCTGATGACCACGGCGGCGCTGGTGGCGGGCATGATCCCGCTGGCGCTGGGCACGGGCGCGGGATCGGGGACGCGGCGCACGGTGGCGATCGTGGTGATCGGCGGACAGACCTTGTGCCTGCTGTTGACGCTGCTGGTGACGCCGGTGGCGTATTCGCTGTTCGACGATCTGGCGAATCTTCGGGTGTTTTCACGGCTGCGGAAGTGGATACCGATTCCCGCGCCGCGGCGCGCGCGCACCGGAGCCACGGGGGACTGAAGGACAATCTCATGACGAACTGGAATTGGGAAAGGCCCGCGGCGCGGGCGCTTTCCGTGCTGATGCTCGCGGGATCGCTGGGCGCGCAGACGCCGTCCGAACCCCAGCCTCCGCCGACTCCGACCGACCTGCCGCGGGTGGGCGTATCGGCCGTGGAGCGGCGCCTGTCGCTGACGGACGCGATCGCCATGGCGGTGCAAAACAATCTGGAAGTAGAGGTGGAAAAGCTGAATGTCGCGAGCGCGGAGACGGCGATCCGGGCGGCGCAGGGCGCGTTCGACTTCCGTTTGCAGGCCCGGCCGGATTACCAGCGGCTGAACACGCCTACGCCCAACGTGCTGCAGGCGCCCAGCGGCAACTTCCAGGAACGCAATTTCCCCAACCGTTTCGCTTACCTGCAGCCGATTCAGCGAACCGGCGGGAATGTGAATGTCGTCTGGGATATCGGCCGCTTTTCGAACAACAACGCGTTCGCCGTGCTGAATCCCTTTATCAACTCCAGGCTGGCGTTGAACTTCAACCAACCGCTCTGGCGTTATCGCAAGACGGATTTCTTCCGTACGGAGATCGAGGTGCGGCGGCGGTCGGCGAACATCGCGGAGACAGATCTGCGGCTGCGAACGATCGACGTCGTCAGCCGGGCGGAGCAGCAGTACTGGAATCTGGTGGCGGCGCGGCAGAGCGTGGAGGTGGCTCGCGAGGCCGAGCGCCTGGCGGCGGAGCAACTGGCGCGCAACGAACGCATGATCGCTTCCGGGACACTTGCGCCGGTGGAGTTGTCGGCTTCGCGGGCGGAGCTCGAACGGCGGCGCGACGCGTTCTTCGCGGCGGTGGCGCAGGTGACGGAAAGCGAGAACGCGCTGAAGGTCCTGCTGACGCCGCGCCGGACCGATCCGTTGTGGAACGAGCAGATCGTTCCGGTGGATGTGACCGGACCGGAGCCGCCGGGCGGAGAGGACCTGGCGGAGCGGATGGCGTCAGCGTTGAAATCGCGGCCGGAGCTCCAACAACTGAATCTGCGGCAGGAGACCAATGAGTTGCAGCGGCGGCTGGCGCAGGAGGAGATCAAGCCGCAGATCGATCTGGTACTGAGCTACGTAAATGCGGGGCTGGGCGGGGCGATCCGCCGCGGGGAAAATCCGTTCACGGCGTCTTCGGCGGCGCAGTTCACGCGGCTGAACCAGTTGTCGATGCTCGCGGGACTGCCGCCGATTCTCCCACCGGATTTCGGCAGCATTCCGCCGGAGTTCATCGGCGGGGCGGCGGACGCGCTGCGCCAGACCTTCAACGGATCGTTTCAATCGCTGAGCGGGGGCGTGGCGTTCGACATCAACCCGCGGAATCGAACGGCGCGGGCGAACCTGGCGCAGACGGCGATCGCGGAGAAGAGGATCGGGGTGGAGCGGGCGCGCCTGGAGCAGGCCATCGAGGCGCAGGTCCGCAACTCGATCCAGTTTCTGCAATCCACGCGGCAGCGAATCCTGGCGGCGCGCGCCGCGGAAGCCGCCGCGCGGGAACGGCTGGAGAGCGAGAATCGGCTGTTCCAGACCGGCGAATCCACGAATTTCCTGGTCCTGACCCGCCAGAACGACTACCTGGAGGCGCGCCTGAGAGCTGTGCTGGCGCAGTTGGACTACAACCGCGCGGTATCGCGCCTGGATCAGGCGACGGGCGTCACGCTGAACACATACAACATCCGGCTGCGTTAGAGCAGTTCGCTGGTGGAGAAGAAGAACGGGATTTCCAGCGCCGCGGTTTCCGGGGCGTCGGAGCCATGCACGCAATTGCGTTCGATGGACTCGGCGAAGCGCTTGCGGATGGTGCCCTCGGCGGCGTTGGCGGGGTTGGTGGCGCCCATCAGCTCACGCCAGCGGGTGATCGCCTGGTCGCGTTCCAGCACCATGAGGACAACGGGTCCCTCGGTCATGAATTTCACCAGCGATGCGAAGAACGGCCGCTGCTTGTGAACGGCGTAAAAGCCTTCGGCCTCCACCTGGCTCAGCCGCTTCATCTTCATGCCGGCGACGCGGAAGCCTTCCTTCTGGATGATGGAAATGATGTCGCCGGCCTGATTGCTGGCTACGGCATCGGGTTTAATGATTGCGAATGTGCGTTCCACGGTGATTTCCTTGTTTACAGCTTCAGCGCGGCTTTGATCCTCGCGCCCATTTCGGCCGGCGATTTGCAGACGTGGATGCCGGCTTCCTCCATGGCGGCCATCTTGTCGGAGGCCTTGCCGGAGCCCCCGGAAATGATCGCTCCGGCATGGCCCATGCGGCGTCCGGGAGGCGCGGTTTGCCCGGCGATGAAGCCCACGACAGGCTTCTTCACGTGGGCCTTGACGTAGTCCGCGGCGATTTCCTCGTTGTTGCCGCCGATTTCGCCGATCATGACGATGGCGTCGGTTTCCGGGTCCTCGTTGAAAAGCTTCATGGCGTCCAGGTGCGTGGTTCCGATAATCGGATCGCCGCCGATGCCGATGCAGGTGGATTGGCCGATACCCAGGCCGGTCAACTGGCCCACGGCTTCGTACGTCAGCGTTCCGGATCGGGAAACGACACCCACGCGGCCTTCCTTGTGGATGTGGCCGGGCATGATGCCGATCTTGCACTTGCCGGGGGAAATGACGCCAGGGCAGTTGGGACCGATCAGGCGGGGAGTTCCCTTCTCCTTCAGGAACCGCCAGGCGCGAACCATGTCGTTGGCGGGAATGCCTTCGGTGATACAGACGATCAGCGCGACGCCGGCGTCGGCGGCCTCCATGATCGCGTCCGCGGCAAACGGCGGGGGCACGAAGATCACGGTGGCGTTCGCGCCGGTGGACCGCACGGCATCGGCGACGGTATCGAAAATGGGGCGGTCCAGGTGCTTACCGCCGCCCTTTCCCGGTGTGACCCCGCCTACCACGTTGGTGCCGTAGGCGATCGCCTGGGTGGCGTGAAACGTTCCTTCTTTTCCGGTGAAGCCTTGAACGATCAGGCGGGTGTTTTTATCGACGAGTACACTCATTGCGCGAGTTTGACCACCTTCTCAGCCGCGTCCTTCATGCCCTCGGCGACTGTAAAGTTCAGGCCGGATTCAGCCAGAATGCGGCGTCCTTCTTCGACGTTGGTGCCTTCCATGCGGATCACGATGGGGACCTTCACATCGAGTTCACGCGCGGCGGCCACGACGCCCGTAGCCAGCGTATCGCAGCGCAGAATGCCGCCGAAGATGTTGATCAGGATGGCTTTCACATGCGGGTCGGCCAACAGGATGCGGAACGCGTTGCGCACCTGATCGGCGCTGGCGCCGCCGCCGACGTCAAGGAAGTTCGCGGGCGATCCGCCGGCGTATTTGATGATGTCCATGGTGGCCATGGCCAGGCCCGCGCCGTTCACCATGCAGGCGACATTGCCATCGAGCTTGATGTAGTTCAGGCCGAAGCGCGAGGCTTCCACCTCCAGCGGATCCTCTTCGTTCAAATCGCGGAGTTCCATCAGGTCCTTGTGCCGGAACATCGCGTTGTCGTCCAGGCCGATCTTGGCGTCGAGCGCGATCGCGCGGCCGTCCGTGGTCAGGATGAAGGGATTGATCTCGGCGAGCGAGCAATCGAGGCCGAGGTAGGCTTTCGAGAGCGCGATCATGGTCGCGGCGGCGGCGTTCACGGCGGCGGCCGGGACGCCGATCCCGAACGCCAGCTTGCGTGCCTGATACGGTTGCAGGCCGTCGAGCCCGAACGTTTCCTTCAGGATCTTTTCCGGCGAATGCGCGGCCACTTCCTCGATTTCCATGCCGCCTTCGGCGGAGGCCATGAACACGGGCTTGCCGGAGGCGCGATCGAGAACGATGCCGAGGTAGAGCTCGCGTTCGATGGGCAGCGTTTCCTCGATCAGAAGGCGCTGCACGATGCGGCCCTCCGGTCCGGTTTGATGGGTGATCAGGCGCATTCCGAGGATCTTCCGGGAGGCTTCGATGGCGGAGTCGAGGTCCTTGACCACCTTGACGCCGCCGCCCTTGCCGCGTCCGCCGGCATGGATCTGAGCCTTAACGACGACGCTGCCGCCGATCTTCTTAGCCGCCGCTTCCGCTTCGTCCACGGTGAGCGCGACCTCGCCCCTGGGCACAGGAACTCCGTATTTGGCCAGCAGACCCTTGGCCTGATACTCATGGATTTTCATGTCTGTGTAATATCCTGGAGAGGAACCAGGATCTCTCACTATATCATGTCCTTCCTGACACACCTGCACACCGTGATTTCGGGCAAGGAACTAACGCAGGACAGCGCGCGGGAGGCCATGCTGGAGCTGCTGAGCGGCGGGGCGAGCACGGCGCAAATCGCGGCCTTTCTGGTGGCGTTGAAGATGAAGGGCGAGACCGCGGGGGAGATCGCGGGGTTCGCGCGGGCCATGCGCGAGAAGTCGGAGCGTGTCGACAGCAACGGCGCGCCGGTGGTGGACACCTGCGGCACCGGCGGCGACGGTCTGGACACGTTCAACGTCTCCACGGTGGCGGCTTTTGTGATGGCCGGCGCGGGCGCGGTGGTGGCGAAGCACGGCAACCGGTCGATTTCGAGCCGCTGCGGCAGCGCGGACGTGCTGGAGGAAATGGGCGTGCGCATTGACGTCGACGCCGGGGAGGCTTCGCGCTGCCTGCGCGAGTTGGGCATCGCGTTCTTTTTCGCGCCGCGATTTCATCCTGCCATGCGTCACGCGCAGCCGGCCCGGGTGGACTTGAAGCTGCGGACGGTGTTCAACCTGCTGGGACCGCTGGCGAATCCGGCCGGGGCGCGATATCAGGTGATCGGCACGGTTTCCCCGGAGGCGGCGGAGCTGATGGCAGGCTCGCTTGCGTCGCTGGGCGCGGAGCATGCATTCGTGGTCCACGGGTTGGACGGACTGGACGAAGTGTCCACCACAGGACCGACTCTGGTGTTCGAGGTTCGCGGGAGTTCGATTACCAAGGCCGTATGGACACCGGAGGATTTCGGCTTGAAGCGGGCAATGCTGAGTGATCTGGCCGGCGGGGACCGCGCCCGAAACGCGGAGATCGCGCGCGAGATCCTGGCGGGCAGGCCGGGTCCCCGGCGGGACCTGGTTTTGGCGAACTCGGCCGCCGGGCTGCTTGCGGCGGGCCTGGCGGATGCGCCGCGAAAAGCCGTCCGGCTGGCCGCCGATTCCATTGATTCCGGCCGGGCCGGGGAGAAGCTTCGATTACTGGGGCTTTACACGCGTGGGGCGTCAGAGGATGCCGCCGCCCCACATCAGCCGCTTGGCTCCTAGCAGGATCGCGATCACGCACATCACCAGGCCGGCGATGGCCAGGCCTTTCTTATTGGGTGGGGCCTGGTTGAGCGCGACCAGGCTTACAATGGCGCCGACCACGGCGAACGGGATGTTGATCCAATTCAGAGCACCCAGGCACGGCACGAAGCCGATGAACAACCCGAGCATGGACAGAATTCCTAGAGCGAGACTAAGAGCTTGCATCACGATCCTTTTCCGCGGCGAGCGACGCTGAGCGCGAACACCGCTTCATTCACCAGCAACAAGCCGAACAGTGGAACAGCGGCGCGGTGGCTCCGGGAGGCGGCCCCGAGGTCGCCGTGGGAGATCGCGAGAAAGGCGGTGGTCAAGCCGCACGCCGGGCATTCGCGTCCGGTGGAGGCCTTGCGCTCGCACACCGGGGCCAGCCTGGAGATCCAGGAGTGGGGCAGCGCGAACGGCGCAGCCACCACGGCGAGTACCGCCAGGCTGATTCCGAGCCATACGAGGCGCAGGGCTTTTTTGACGTCGGCGACCATATCCAGCACTATGTACGGGGGAAGCCCCGGCAAGGTTCAGAACGAATGATACACTGGGAGCTTGTGGGAATGATCTCGGTTGTGATTCCGATTCATAACCAGGAGCCGTCGGTACTCCGGCTCTACGATCGTATTTCCGCCGTGCTGGAGCGCCTCCGCAAACCCTACGAAATCCTGTTCATCGACGACGCATCCACCGATCTGAGCTTCGATCTGCTGTCGAATTTGGTGGAAACCGATTCGCGGTTGAAGGTGATGCGGCTGCGGCGCCGGTTTGGGGTGGAAGCGGCGGTGTCGGCGGGCTTCGATGAGGCGCAGGGCGACATCCTGATCGCGATTGAAGATCCGGCCAACGACGCCGACGACCTGCCGATGCTGCTGCAGAAGCTGGAGGAAGGCCACGATATCGCCGTGGGCTGGCGGACCAGGTCCAACGGCTATCCGGTGCGCCAGACGGCCGCCGGCTGGCTGATGTCGAAACTTTCCGGCTTGGATCTGCACGACTTCACTTCCTCGCTTCGCGCCTACCGGGCCGATTCGCTGAAGGATGTGGCCCTGCAGGGCGAATTGCAGCGGTTTCTTCCGGCTCTGGTGTCGCGCTACGGGGCTCGAGTGGCGGAGGTCCCAGTGCGCAGTCACGCCCGAAGCGGTCCGGGGTTGCGCAAGACGCTGGAGTTCATCTGCGACGTGGTGGCGGTACGGTTTCTGCTGGATTCGTTCTCGCGCCCGATGCGGACTTTCGGACCGGCCGGTTTTCTGTGTTTCGCGATGGGCGTAGCGATGATCCTGGCGTTCGCGCTATTGCCGCCGCTGCCGAAGCAGAGCTTGTGGACGGTGAGCGCGGGGGCGCTTCTGATCGGCGGAATCGTGCTGTTCGCGACAGGGCTGCTGGGCGAAACGCTGATGCGATCCTACTTCGAGACGCCGGGGCGCCGCGCCTACTCCGTGCGTGATGTCCGCAGCCGCAAGGATCCGCAGGTGGCCGACGGACAGCGTTAACTTCCCTTCCCTTTCATGACCATTCAGGCTGTGATTTTCGATTTCGGCGGAGTTCTGTGCCGCTTTCCGCCACGCTCCGCTTTCGTCGAACTGGGGCGCAAGGCGGGCGTGGAACCGGAACTGTTCATTCGTACTTTCTGGGGCCATCGCATCCCGTACGATCGCGGCGAGATGACTCCGGCCGAGTACTGGGCGGCCATCGGGCGCGACACCGGCCGCGAGTTCACGCGGGAGCAGGTGGAGGAGTTCCGGCGCATCGATGTCGGCTTCTGGTCCGATTTCGACACGGCCATGATCGGCTGGGCGGATCGGACGCGGGCGTCCGGCCGGAAGATCGCGTTGCTGTCGAATCTCCCTCAGGACCTGGGTGAGCATTTACGCGGCGTGGGGGACTTTCTCCGACGCTTCGATCGAGTCACGTACTCCTACGAAGTGGGGGCGGTGAAGCCGGAAGCCTCCATCTACCGCCATTGCCTGGAGGGGTTGGGCGTGGAACCGGCGCGCGCGCTGTTTCTGGATGACCGGGAGGACAACGTGCGCGGGGCTGAGGAGTTGGGTATCCGGGGCTTCGTTTATGGCGGATCGCGGGCGTTCCGGGCGGCTGATTTCGACCTTCCGGAATAGGGCACATGTTATTCTGGTGAAGTCCACCCGAGGGATGGGCCGGTAGCTCAGTGGTAGAGCATCTGACTTTTAATCAGGTGGTCGTAGGTTCGATCCCTACCCGGCTCACCAACTATAAGGCCAAGTGCTCGCGTCGCCTCATACTTCAGCCCCGCCAAAGCAGAAACGCGTAGAAGCTCATCAGCGCGACGATCGCCAAGGACGCGAACCAAAGCCCCGCGACCTGCCATCCGGAAGGCCGCACCTCCCGCGGCGTGCGTTTCTGGTGCACATACAGAACAGACACGGCCAGAACCGGCAGCAGGAGCGCCTGGCCTGTCCCGCCAATCCGAATCAATTGAACCGGTGAGGCGAAGGCCAGGAACAGAATGACGGAAATGACCACCTGAAGGACAGTAAAGAAATCCCGCCATCGATACCACGCTCGCAGATCGCCGGCCGGATACCAGCCGGCCAGGCGACAGAAATCGGCCAGCAGCCGGCTGAGCGACGCCGTTCCCGCGAATACCGTTCCGTACAAAGTGGCGACGACCCCGGCATAGAACAGGCCCAGAGACCACCCTCCCAGCGTCTCCGTGTAAATGTGGGAGAGCACCGGAATCATATCCTGGGCCGAGGGCACCATTCCCTGGCGATGGAGAATCCCAGCGCCGAGCAGATAGAAAGCCACCGTAGCCAGCGTGTAGATCGCCATCGTGGCGAGGATGTCGAAGTTCATTACCTGAATCCAGCCTCGAGCCCGGCTCCTCCAGGCATCGGAATTCTCGCGCGGCCCGGTGAATCGCGAGTAGCCTTTCTCGATACACCAGTACGGATAAACCAGCAGCTCGGCCGCGCCGACACCCGTGATTCCAAAGACCGCGATGGCCGTGGGAAGACCGCCCCGAGGCAGATCGAACGTGAAGCCCTGACGCAGATCGGACCAGGAGAAGAGATCACTGCGCAGCGTCAGGAGGACCGCGCACAGCGCGGTGAGAAGCGTGAACAACGCGACCTTCAGGGTGGCGATTCCTTCAATCCGGCTGTACCCGCCACCTATCAGCAGGACCAGCGTGAGCGCCGCCAGCAGCAGCACCCAGAACGGAACCGGGAGGGCAGGTAGCATCTGGTTCAGGGTTTGCGCCACACCGCCGAGCATGGCGGCGAAAAGCGCCATGGTTCCGGCGATCATCAGCACGGAAGCCCACACCACCCAATTCACCCGCCACCGCGGGCCGGGAAGGGCGTTGAACATGGCGAAGGACGTCTGCCCGGTGGCGATGGCGTGGCGTCCCATGGCAGCCTGCAGGGCCGGCTTGATGAAGCAACTGAACACCACGATCCACAGTGCGGCGTAGCCGGTTTCGGCGCCGAGGGTGGTGGTGGCCACCAGTTCGCCGGAGCCCACGATGGTGGCGGCGAGAATCATTCCGGGACCGATCCGGCGCACGATCCGCGCCAAGCCGCGCGGCGGAGCTTCGATGTCCTCCTCGTAGTACCGGTAGGGGTCGTGCGGAGGGGAGGGTGCGGCGGCCGGAGTTATCATTCGGGGAAGTGCAGTGATTATATGAGATCCCGGTGCGAGGACGGGTCAGCCGGGTCACACGCGATGAGGCCGCCGCGCCTGAAGGCGGTTGTAATCCGGCCGGGACTGACGGCCCGGGAGGCGACATGTAGAGCCGCCACACCAGAAGTTATCAGGGTAGTCGCGGAGCAGAGCTTCCTGGCGCTCCTGGCGCTCCTGGTGCTCCTTGCGGACTTCCTCCAAGGGGCGCGGCTTGCCATCGATGATCGCTTCCACCGTCAACGCCTCGCGGATCATGCCTTCTGATTAGTTTGTCCCCACGGAAGCAGCGGGGAGGGCGGTTACGATCACAGCGGCATGGAACCATGAGCGGGCCAGTTCGCCTCCTAAACCTGAAACCAGTGCGAAACGGTCACGGCGGAGGGATCGAAATATCAAACTCGGGCACTGGAGTTTTTCAACAATACCGCCAACTGCGCGGCGCGATCGGAAAACCGCTGGGTACGAGCCCAAGAGCGCGCGTTATCTGACATTCGCTGCCGCGCCGCGGGGTCGCCGAGCAGGTCACGGATGGCCGCGCCGAGATGTGTTTGCGGGACGACACAGCCGAAGTCATCGCGCATAACCTCGCGAGCGCCATGGTGATCCAGGCAGACGGCGGGAAGTCCGGCGTGCAGCGCCTCCACCAGAGTTAAGCCGTAGCTTTCGTGCCGCGAGGGGAAAACATAGAGGTCGGCAGCCGAAAAGTATTTCCTTTTCTCCGCCCCCGTAACGTGACCCGCGAAGTGGACCTGAATTCGTTTCAGGCGCGAAGCCAGCCGCCGGAGTTTGAGTTCGAAGGCGCGGCCGTGCATGAACGCGGCGCCGCCGCAGATCAGCAGCCACACCGGCCGATCCGGCAGCGGCGCGGAGCGTTCCCACCGCAGTAGAGCTTCGAGAAGCAGATCCTGGCCCTTCTCGGGCGACAGGCGGCTCAGCGTGAGCAGTACGAACGCCTCGCGTGGAATCCCAAGCCCGGCGCGCAATTGCTCCCCGCCGGCTGCCTCCCACGCCCAGGTACCCCAAGGCAGCACATGGACCGGCGGGACTTCGGAGTAACAGCGTTCCAACGTCGCGCGCATTCGCTCCGAGGGGACGATCAAGCCCTGGGAATGGAGTACGGAGTCCCTTTGCTTGCGAAAGATGAGCTGCAGGATCCCCGGCGCGGCCCACTCCAGCCGCTGATACCAGCGGACCAGCGTCTCCGGGCGAAACCAGCCTCGCGCGTAGATGGACGCGACGTAGTCCACCACATCCACGTGATAGATGGTGTAAATGCCGAATCCGAACTTCCGCAGGCGCGCAAAATCGGGGCCTTCGGAGACATCGTTGGACAGAACCACGGTATCCGCGGGATTCTCGCCCAGGATGCGGGCGGTGGCGGCGGCTTCGAACTCCCGGCAGAAGGCGGCGTAGGCGGACTCGGAGTAGCCGAGGAGATCGCGGCCGGCGGGCGCCCCGGCGCCCAGGATCGCGGGCGTGATTGTTTCGAGGGTAAACGGACATGTACGGGTCCATTCCTCGACAAGTTGCTCGAAGATGGCGGCGCCGCCGCCCAGCGGTAAGGGCTGCCCGCCGAATCCCCCGTGCGCGGCCGTGTAGATCACCTTGCGGACCATCAGCGAGGCGGAGCGAACCGGACGGCCGATTCGGCGGCGAACTTGCGATAGTTTGAGTAGCGCTGCTCGGTGACGTTCCAGGCGCCGGGCGAGCGCGGCTGGCGCAGTTCCATCCATTCGGGTAGCCACACCGCGCCGACCAGGTGGTAGACGCGAGAAGATTCGGTGCCGTGAGGCGCTCCCTTCCAGGAGCCGCCCTGCCAGGTGTCTATACGGACGGGATGCAGGGTGGCGCGATCAATGCACGCTCGGAGCCGGTTAACGCGTAGCCATTGCGAATGCTCGCTCCGGGCGCGTGTGCCGGGCATGGGCACGGCGTCGAAAACCCAACAGGGGCGACCGCCGGATTCGTGGCTGCCCACAAATACGGTGTCGTGTGTTTCGGCGATGGTGGAGTAGTCCAGCACGAAGCGGCGGCCTCGGCCGGGCTCCCCGCGGCGGCGATCCCGCGAGAACTGCTCCAGCCGCGATTGTTCCTTGCGGGCCACCGCTTCCGGAACAGCGGTTCCGCCGGCTTCGACGAGCCGGAAGAAAGGCGCACCTTTCACCAGAGTCACCTCGTAGGCGCGGACATCGAGCGGGACGAAGCCGGCGGCGGGATCGCGCAGGCCGATGCGGATGTCCTCCCGGTAAACGTAGTCTCGCGCTGCCTGGCGGTTGCGCGAGAAGGCCTCGGCGGAACGGCGAACGGCATCTTCCGGAGGCGCCTCGGAGGCGGACAAAAGAACTCCGAGCAGCGCTGGGGCGAATCGCATCTTTTTGAGAATACCAACCGCGCGCCGCCTGGGATAATGACGGAATGGACTGGACACCCGTAACTCTCACCGGCAGGCACGTGCGGCTGGAACCATTGTCTCCGGCTCACGAAGGCGGGTTGCTGGAGATCGGCCTGGAGCCCGATATCTGGAAGTGGACTGCCTCGCAGGTGGCGGACGCGGCGGGAATGGCGAACTACATTGCCGCCGCTCTGCGCGAGCAGGAGGCGGGAGAGTCGATCCCGTTCGCGGTGATCGATCTGGCCGGCGGCAAGGTGGCAGGATGCAGCCGCTACATGTCCATCGCCAGGGCACACCGGCGGCTGGAGATCGGCAGCACCTGGTACGGCCTGCCCTGGCAGCGCACCGCGGTGAACACCGAATCCAAGTATTTGCTGCTGCGGCACGCCTTCGAGGCTTTGGGGTGCTTGCGGGTAGAGTTCAAGACGGACGTCCTGAACGAACGCAGCCGGAAGGCGATCGCCCGCCTGGGCGCCAAGGAGGAAGGGATTTTCCGGAAGCACATGATCACGGCCAGCGGACGTGTCCGCGATTCCGTATGGTTCAGCATCACGGACGAGGATTGGCCCGCCGTGAAAGCGCGGCTTCAGGAAATGCTGGCAAACCGTTGAGGAAAGTCGCGCCGGCGTGCCCGACTCGGACGCCGGCGCGGCTTCACGCGCCACATGCCGATCAAGCCTGTTCGCACTCGGGCATTTCCACACCGGCGGTTTCCGGCTGGGCCTGAGGCTCCGGCATCGTCAGACTCACTACAGTAACCCGCAGGCGTTCGGGCAGACGCTGCAGGAGCACCGGACGCCCCACCGGGAACTGAAGGGCATCGCGATACGTATATGCCTCGCAACCCAACTGGGCGAACACCACTTCCTCGGTTTTGCCGACGCCGAGGACTTGCTGCAGTCCCTTGGGGATCTCATGTACAGTCAGGCGAGCGCCTGGAGGCAGGCATACCGCGGTCATACGACGCGTGGCGGGAAGGGCCTTGGTGGACCAGTTCCGCGCCGCCGTCATCAGGCGTCCCCACCAGGTTCCGATGGAGCTGGGCGAGACCTGGTCCGGCGAAGCGAATCCGAGCGAACCGCCCGGGAATCTCGTCAGCACCAGGTCTTCGCCTTCTTTAGCCAGGCGATTTTGAAACGCATGCAAGGAGTAATCGCACATCGCTGAAGGCTCCTCTCCTTACTCGACGGACTGCCGCACTGGAATCGCTTCGGCGTGCTCGTGATGATCCTCGTGCAGGTGCTCGCTGGACATCGCCAGAACGGTGGCCTTCTGGTCGATGCTCAGCCTCTGCAGCAGAATTTCCTTCCCGTTGGTGAAGCGGATGGAATCGCGATAGGCCCAGGCGTCCATGCCGCGCTGGGTGAAAGTCACTTCCTCGGATTCGGAAACACAGAGCTCCCATTGCAGCATGAACGGGATGTTATCCAGTTTCAGGCGGGCGCCGGGAGGGATGCAGACGGCGGTGAGGGGGCGGCGATCTCCACCGTCCCAGGCCGCGCGTTCGGATTCGGACGCAAAGCCAATGGAGCCACCGGGGAACCGCGTCGCGATCAGGACCTCGCCCTCGGTCGCCAAACGATTCGGATTCAGATGCAAGGAATAGTCACACATACAACTTCTCCTCTCGAACACTTCACTGACGTACATCTTTCAGCTCACATGCGGTCTGACGCCGGCACTATGGGTGCGAACGTCACGAGGCGAGGAACTGGAAAGAAGAGCGATTACGACAGCGGCCAGTCCCACGACTACGTGCGGGACCCAAACATTGGCCGGAGCGTTATTGAATCCGAACAGCCAGGGCGAAACGGCCAGGAAGGCGCCGCCCGCCATGTCCAGCATCAGGTGGACGTTCATGGGAATCAGCTTCACGACGCCCCACTCGTAACGGCTGAACAGGCTGTATGACACAATGGCGATGCCCACCATGCGGGCAACGCTCGCCGACGCGGGATCGTCCTCAAATCCGAACAGATACGGTGCGAGTATGAGTGCGATTCCAACCAAATAGTCGAGCACCCCGTGAACGCTGGTCGCGATGACTTTCATTCAGGGTACCTCCGCGATCTTTACAGCAGGTGATTGTCCATTGGCGGCCGTGCCGCGTCCGGCGGAGAATTTTTCGTCCCAGGAGATCAGGATGCCTTGCGTTGTGGCGCTGGCACGCGAGGGCGCTGCCCGCGGCGTGGCTTGAGAGGAAGCGCAGGCACATGCCGGTCGATCAATTGCATCAACCCGGCTTCGACGCCGCTCAGACCGGAAGACCCTGCGGGGAAATTCGCAAATTCCTGGATCGTCCCGGCTTCAAAAGCCGCGAACACAGCGGGATGAATGTAATAGGCCCGGCAGGTGGCGGGACGATTGCGCAACACTTCGGCGGTGCATCGCACCACGGCCGCGATCGACCTCTTCCGCTGCGTAGGGTTTGCGGGCGCCTCCAGCCTGGCGAAAGCGGCGAGCGCTTCCCGGCTTCCATTCCATGTCCGGAAGTCCTTGGCGGTGAAGTCCTCGCCCGTAACCTCTTTCAAATAAGCGTTTACGTCTTCGGAGCAGATGCGGCAGACCTGGCCTTCTTCCACGAACTGGAACAGTTCCTGACCGGGGAGATCCTGACAGGCGGCGACTATTCTGCCGAGCTGGCGGTCGGTGATCTCCACTTCATGGGGCTGGCCGCTCTTGCCGCGAAACGAGAATCGCAACCGGTGGCCTTCAATCTCCACATGGTGGTCGCGCAGAGTGGTCAGCCCGAACGACTCATTGGACTTGGCATACTCCTCATTTCCGATTCGCACCGATGTCGCTTCCAGCAGCCGGACCACGGTCGCCACCACCTTGCGCCGCGGAAGTCCGCCGAGTTTCAAGTCCTGCTCCACTTGCGCGCGGATCTTCGGCAACACCCGCCCGAAAGCAGCCATGCGATTGAATTTGGTGGAGTCGCGGACCTCGCGATAGCGGGCGTGGTAGCGATACTGGCGCCGTCCCCGGGCATCGATGCCCACGGCCTGCAGATGCCCGTTGGCACGGGCACAGATCCAAACGCTTTTCCAGGCGGGCGGAATCACCAGGGACCGGATTCGCTCCAGTTCCGCCGGCTCGCGCACCGGCGTCCCATCCGGTTTGCGATACAACCAGCCCCGTCCGGAGCGCCGGCGAGTGATGCCGGGCTCGCCGGAGGAGACATAGCGCAGCCCCACCAATTCGGCGGATACCTGGGGGTCGAGCGGCAGTTCTATCGCGCCAGACGTCATCGCGCCACCAGGAAGGACGCGCCGGACACGCTCCTGCGCTGCGGACTGAAGTCGCCATGCCGCGACCCGCGAATCAACTGATCGTAGAGATCCAGATAGGAGCGGATCATGTTCGCGGCGTTGAACCGCTGCTCCGCGGAACGGCGGCATTCCACGGGATTTAGCTGGCGGACATCGCGGATTGCCTCCGCCATTTCCTCGATGCTGTCCACCAGGAAGCCGGTGCGGCCATGTTCGACGATCTCACCAAGCGCCCCGGCGCGGAACGCCACAACTGGAGTTCCGGAGGCCAGCGCCTCCATCGCCACCAGCGAGCTGGTTTCCGCCACCGTGCTCGAAACGAGCAGGCAGCGAGCCTCGCTGAGCAGCTTGCGTTTGCGTGAAAAGGTCAGCGGCCCAATGAAGCGGCGCCGGGCATCCAACAGCGGGGTAATCTCGCGGCGGAAGTATTCGCGGTGCTTGGGATACGGGAAGAGTTCACCGGCCAGGATCGCCTCCACCCGCGCCCTCCTCGACGCGCGCAGGGCGCGCTCGAATGCTTTTTCCGGGCAGATTCTTCCCAGCGCGAGCGCGAAATTCTTCTTCTTCTCGCAAACTGTGAATTTCTGTACTTCAATGCCATTCGAGATCGTGGGCAAGAGCAGCGAACTGGGCGGACACTGGCTGCGTTGCGAGTCGCTGACGCAGTTCAAGTACAAACGCTCCCGTTTCCATTGAAAGATCTGTGGCGGGTACCAGTCAGGCGGAAGATGCAGCGTGGACAGAACCGGCAGCGATCCTCCGGGCACATAGGCATGAAAGTCCAGGCTATGCATGTGGATGAGGTCGACCGGATAGCGCTGGAGCGTGTCCCGGATCAACTCCCCATGAACGCGCCGCCCCCACGCCCGGATTTTGTCGTCCAGATGGCCTGCCGCCGCGGGAGACGGGAGGTGCTCTCCAAACACCTGGGAGCCCTCGGCCGCGAGCACCAGGGAGCGATGGCCTGCTTCCTTCAACGCCCGATCCAGGAGCGACAGCACTTGTTCTGATCCGCCGACGGCATCCGGACCTACAGACGTAAGGGGGTAGGCCACGCTCAAGACTGTGTGTTGCATGGGAGGTTATTGATTACGGACTGAAGCTGAATGCAATTTCGCTGCCTCCGCGGTCTGGCGACGCACGTGCTTTGTCTGTCGGATCGCACGGATGAAGCTCACCAAGACGCGGGACGTGGCCGTTGTGGGCGAGTTCTTCATCGACGAGATTCTGAGCGGATTCCACGTACTGCCGAAGCTGGGTGAGGAGGCGTTTGCCCGCAAGTTCCGGCGGGATGTGGGCGGCGGGGCGGCGATCACGGCATGCGGGCTGGCCAAGCTGGGGTTGCGCGTCACGGCGCTCGGCCTGCTCGGACAGCAGGATGGAAGCTGGGTGATGGAGAAGTTGAGCGGCTGCGGAGTTCATAACGCGCATATCGAATTCGACCCGGAGGAGCCCACCGGGCTGACGGTTAGCGTGTCGACGCGGGAGGATCGCGCCTTTTTTACCTACTACGGCGCAAATCAGCGGCTGCCCGGATTGCTGCGGCGTCCGGAGTCCCTGGAGATTCTGGCTTCGGCGCGCCATGTGCACTTCGCCTGCGCACCCGATCCGGAACTGGATCACAGCCTGATTGCCAGACTTAAGGAGCGAAAGTGCCGCGTGTCCATCGACGTGCAATCGCATATGAGCTGGCTCACCCGGCCGGACACCATCGACCTGCTGCGGCATTGCGACATGTTCTTCCCTAACCAGCAGGAAGGCGAGTGGATCTCGGGCGAAGTTGGTCCGCATCGGATTCTGCGCGCCCTTCGCAACCGCGGGATTCGCGGGGTGGGACTGAAGCTCGGCGGCCAGGGAGCGGCGCTGCTGTGGAGGCGGAGGGAATACCTGGCCGATCCCTTCCCGGTGGAGTGCGTCGATACCACCGGAGCGGGCGATTCGTTCAACGCCGGGTTCCTCTATGCGTGGCTGCGGGGCGACGGGCCGGAGCAATGCCTGCAAACCGCTAACGCCTGCGGCGCGTTGTCGACGCGAGAACTCGGCGGCATCGCGGGGTTCCCGAGCGCCGAAGAACTTCGCCGGCTGCGCGCAGCCGCGGAAGGCGGCGCGGCATGAAGCTGTGCGTCATCGGATGCGGCCTGCGAACCCCTCTGCTGCTGCACGGCGTTGTCCATTCCGGCCTGAACTTTTCGCGGATTGCGCTGCACGATGTGGATCGCGGCCGCGCGGCTCTGATGGCGGCGTTGGGCAGGGAGATCGCCAGCGGTTCGGCGATCGAGATACAGGCCGAGCCTCGAATCGAAGCCGCCATCGAGGACGCGGACTTCGCCGTCAGCAGCATCCGCGCCGGCGGAATGGAGGCGCGCGCCCGCGACGAGCGCCTCACCCTGGAGCATGGCTACGCCGGCCAGGAAACCACGGGGCCGGGTGGGCTTGCGATGGCTCTTCGCACTATTCCGATCGCGCTGGAGCACGCGCGGCTGGTGGAACGTCTGGCGCCGCGTGCCTGGCTGCTCAACTTCACCAATCCTGCCGGCCTGATCACCCAGGCGATCGCCACCCACACCGGGGTTCGCGTAGCCGGTATTTGCGATACGCCGGCGGAACTGTTCCACCGCGTCGCCATGGCGCTGAACGAACGGCCCGCCAATGTTGAGTGCGGCTACGTCGGGCTGAATCACCTGGGATGGGTGAACTCGGTAAGTCTGCTGGGCGCCGAAGTCCTGCCGTTTCTGCTGCAGGACGACGCCATGCTACGGCGGTTGTACCCCGCCGCGCTTTTCGATCCATCGCTGATCCGAGCGCTGGGAATGCTGCCCACTGAGTATCTTTTCTTCTACTACAGCCAGCGGGCGGCGGTCGCCAATCAACGTCGCGCCGGAGCGACGCGCGGAGAAGAATTGTTGCGTCTCAATCAGATACTGCTCCACCGGATGGAACGCCAGGTGGCCGATGGCGAGCCGGCGGCGGCGCTGCATACCTATCGCTTGTACCTGAATCGCCGGAACGCCAGCTATCTCCGGCTGGAAGCGGAAGCCGAGGGCGCGGATGCGGCGCCCGATCACGACTGGGATCCGTTCGAAGGCGCCACGGGTTATCACCGCATCGCCGTGGAGGCGATGCGCGGCCTTTCGGGCGCGCAGCCGCTGCGGGTCGTACTGAACGTGGTCAACCGCGGAGCGATCCCGGACCTCGCGGCTGATGACGTGGTGGAGGTCCCGTGCCTGGTGAATCGCTTCGGACCTTCGCCGGTGGCCGCCGGACCGCTGCCCGAAACCGTACGCGGGCTGGTGATCTCGGTGAAAGCGGCGGAGCGCCTGGCGATCGAGGCGGCGGTGTCGCGGTCGCGCGACACGGCGGCGCTCTCGCTGGTCGCGAATCCGATTGTCGGCGAGTGGGCGCCGGCACAGGAAATCCTGTCCGCGCTGATTCGAAACGACTCAACTTACTTGGGTTACCTGGAGTCAGCGGCTGGCATGCAAACTGCAATAGAGCCGCTGAGAGGTATGCCATGAGCCTGCCAGCCCCTCCCACCGCCGCGGAAAACCAGATGGCCGTCTACCGCAC
Source organism: Bryobacteraceae bacterium (assembly GCA_019748195.1). Taxonomy (GTDB): domain Bacteria; phylum Acidobacteriota; class Terriglobia; order Bryobacterales; family Bryobacteraceae; genus JAIEPW01. Next base: position 33,478 of record JAIEPW010000016.1, on the reverse strand, counting down.
GGTGATGCGCGCCGCGGCCGAGCGGAAGATTTCCTTTGCCATCGGAGGGTCCCTGGCGATGCTCCACTACCTTGGCGCCGGCCCCCGTTCCACCAAGGACCTGGACCTCTATATCGTCCCGGAAAGCCGGGAGGCGATGATCGGACTGCTGGCGGAACTCGGTTTTTGGGACTACTACAAGCAACTCCCCTACGATCGAAACTGGATCTATCGGGGCTTCAACGGCGACACCATTATTGACATCATCTGGAGCATGGCCAACTCGCGGGCCACCGTGGATGAGGAGTGGCTGACCGTGGGCAAGGAAGTAGAGTTCGCGGGCGAGACCCACCGGCTGATCCCAATCGAAGAGATGATCTGGAGTAAGCTCTATGTGCTGCAGAAGGACCGCTGCGATTGGCCCGACATCTTGAACATGATTCACTCCGTCGGAGGCGCGATCGACTGGCAGCGCCTGGCGCGCCGCACCGGACCCGATACGTTGCTGCTCGCCTCGGTGCTCAACATCTATCGTTGGATGCACTGCGATCGCGAAACCGAGTTTCCACCGGCGGTCCTCGGCATGCTTGCCGGGCCGGTTGCCAATTGCATGGGCGATTCGAGCGAGTTGCGGGCGCGCCTCCTCGATTCCCGGCCATGGCTTCATCCCGCCGGCAAGGAAGGTGATTGAATGCTGATCGGCGCGATGAACCATCCCTCCGCGGATATCCTCAAGGAGATCGCGTGGATGGCCGCGATGAACCTGGACTTCGTCGACCTGACCATAGAGCCCCCCAACACGGCCGATCGCGTGCCGGTAGCGGAGGTGCGGACCATGCTTCGCAACAGCGGCCTCAAGGCGGTCGGCCATACCGCGTATTACCTGCCGCTGGCGAGCCCGTTCGAGAAGGTCCGGCGCGCGGCGGTAAGTGAGTTGGAACGCTGCATCGAAGTGTTCGCCGAACTGGGCGTTAGCTGGGTCAACCTGCATCCCGACCGGCATACGCCGTTCCACCCGCGAAGCTTCATCATCGAGCGCAATCGAGCCACGATCGAGGAACTACTGACCACCGCGCGCGCCTGCGGCGTCGGGCTGATGATCGAGAACCTGCCGGGAGAATTCAACACGCCCGAGCAACTGGGAGAACTGCTCGACCCGGTTCCGGAACTCGGCTTGCATCTCGACATCGGGCATGCGAACCTGCTGGTTCCGGCCAATTCGGCGGAGGCGATCCTGAAGCGGTTTGGCTCCCGTTTGCGCCACGTTCACCTGCACGACAACAAGGGGGGCAGCGCGGACCTCCATCTGCCGCTCGGGGCGGGAACGATCGACTTGGATTGGACAGTACGAATCTTGCAGGCGGCCCAGTACGATAGTACTGTTACCCTCGAGGTTTTTACCCCTGATCGCGAGTATTTGCGGTACTCGGCCGATGTTCTAAGGAAGGCGTGGGTCCGCGCCGCGGGCTCGCATGAGGCTCGTGGAGCCTGATTGAAACATTTTCGCTGCGAACTGGTTCTACGGATTCTGGAGAGAAATAGGGAGTTGCGGACTTATGAAACACGTCATGCTCATTGAGGACAACCCAGCGGATGTATTTCTGATGCGTGAGGCGTTGTCCGGCGCGGATGTCGAATGCGAGCTCACCGTCATTCAAGACGGGCAGGAAGCCTTGAACCGCATTCGGGGCTGGGGTAGCGAGCCTCTGCCGGACCTGGTGCTTCTGGACCTGAATCTTCCCACCGTGGGCGGAATGGAAATCCTGAAGGCATTGCGCGCCCGAACCGATCTAGACGTGCCCGTGGCGGTGCTGACGTCCTCCGATGCGCCTGGCGAGAAGGAGTGGATCTCCCGGCTGGGAGTGCGGCATTACATCGTGAAACCGATGCGCCTGAAGGAGTTTATGAAGATCGGAGAGCTGATCAAGGAAGAACTGCAGCTCGCGCACGCCTAGTCTTTTTTCGCGGCGCTCGAAAAGCAAATGCCGGCGGGATCCGAAGATCCCGCCGGCATTTTCATCAACGCCGGTCATCCCGGCTGCGGTTACGCCGTCCTCGTCCTACCACGAACAGCATGGTAGATCATGAGCAATACCAGCGCACCTAGGATGGACATGATCCACCCGGCGGGTTGTCCTGGCGTATAGAGTCCGAATGCGCGACCCAGCCACCCCCCGAGCAGTGAACCAGCGATACCGATGAGTATCGTCACGATGATCCCGCCGGGATCTCGTCCCGGCATCAGGAACTTCGCGATAACACCCACGATCAACCCAAAGATGATCCAAGTCAGAATTTCGGGCATTGTGTTCTCTCCCACTCTAACTATCAGCAAACCTCGTGCCAAATCCCCGTGCCAAATCCCATGGAGAGGTACTTGCTTTTCTTCCGGCATGCAGCCTGGACTGAGCCCGCCGCTGGCGGCCGAGGAGAACATTCGTGTCATCGCGGAGCTCGAGCAGGAGTTCCGAAGGCAGAGGACGACTCCGGAGCGCATCGCGGACGCGATTGCAGCGTTCACCGGCAGCTTCTTCTTCTCGCTGCTCCACGTCTGCGGATTCGCGCTGTACATCCTGGTCAACTCGGGATGGGCGCCGTTTCTCCGGCCATTCGATCCATTTCCATTCGTGTTTCTCGCCTTGATCGTCTCCTGCGAGGCGGTGCTTCTCTCCTCCTTTGTATTGATGAAGCAGAACCGCATGAGCGCCGGCAGCGACCGGCGGGCGCACCTGAACCTGCAGATCGACCTGCTGGCGGAGAAGGAGATCACCAAGCTGCTGCAACTGCAGCGGATGATATGCGACCGGCTGGGTATTCGCGAGGCGGCGCATGACGAAGAAGCGCGGGATATGAGCCAGAACACCGCCGTGGATTCCCTGGCGGATCAGTTAAAAATACACATTCCGGCCGATTGAGCGGGGCGGCGGCGGGCACCGAATCTTCCTTCCGAGGTAGTTTCCGCCTGCGCGCCCCCCTAAACGGGCGGGCTCTTCACATGCAAACAGGTAAAATGATGTCAGACTGGAATCCGGCTACGCGACAGAACCGCCTCTTTCGTTCTTTCTGGATGGCGGGTTTTGAATCCGCCGATCACCGCAACCGGCACGGCCACCGGGTGGACCTGCTGGCGGGCGTCCAGCATGATCGCAAGGCGGCGGAGGACTATGCCGGCTTGCCGCCCCTGGGCATCCGCTGCGCGCGCGACGGAATTCGCTGGCCGCTGGTAGACCGGGGCGGAAGCCACGATCTAAGCTCCTGGCTTCCGATGGTGAAGGCGGCGCGCCAGGCAGGCGTGCAGGTCATCTGGACGCTCTGTCATTACGGCTGGCCGGACGATCTCGACGTGTTCTCGGCCGCGTTTGTCGACCGGCTGGCGGCGCTTGCCCGAACCGCCGCCCGGGTGTTGACGGAAAGCTCGGACGAGATCCCCTGCTTTACGCCTGTCAATGAGATCTCTTTCTTGTGTTGGGCCGCGTGCCGGGACTTCATGTATCCGTTCGCAACGGGGCGGGACCAGGAACTGAAGCGGCAACTGGTGCGGGCGACCATCGCGGCCTGCGATGCCATTCTGGATGTCAACCCCGGCGCCCGCTTTCTATATCCAGAGCCGGTAGTGCGCGTATTTCCGCCGCGCTCCCGGCCGGACCTGGCCGCCGAGGCTGAGTCGTACAACCGCGCCCAATACGAGGCCTGGGACATGATCGCGGGGCGACTGGAGCCGGAACTCGGCGGCGCCGCGAAGTACCTCGATATTGTCGGTCTCAATTACTATCACGCCAACCAGTGGGAACACACGCTGGACCGGCTGCGGTGGGAGGACGAGCCTCGCGATCCGCGCTGGGTGCCCTTCCATCAGATCATTCTCGAGGCGGCGCACCGCTACGAGCGGCCGGTGTGTGTTTCGGAAACGAGCCATTTCGGCGTCGGCCGCGGCAAGTGGATTCTGGAGATCGCGCGCGAAGTGGCGGAGGCGTGCCGCCGCGGCGCCTGCGTGGAGGGCGTTTGTCTGTATCCGATTCTGGATCGGTATGACTGGGAGAACCCCAATCATTGGCACAACAGCGGGCTGTGGGACGTACGGGATGAGTCAGGCGATCTGCGGCGAGTGTTGAACGCGGAATATGCGGCTGCCCTACAGCAAAGCCAGCAGATCGTCAAAGAGGCCGGGCTCGGGTAGCTTTGGCAGAACAGTTGCACATAGCAGTGTGCCCCCGCGCCATGTTCCACCCTTGCGTGGGGACTAACGGACTTTTTTCGTTCGCAAGGAGCCAAAACATGCGCGACAGCGCGGCAATCATCACTTTCTCTCATCTTCGATGGAATTTCGTCCACCAGCGCCCGCAGCATTTGCTTTCGCGGCTGGCACAAGACAGAAAGGTATTCTTCATCGAAGAGCCCGTGTTCGATTCCTCGCAGGCGCGCTGGGAGATCACAAGCCCGGCGCCGAACGTGACCGTTCTCCGCCCCCATACGCCGGTTGCGCACAGCGGATTTCATGACGAGCAACTTCCCCTGCTGCGGTTGCTCTTGTCGGATTTCCTGAAGACCGGCCAGGCTGATGATCATATCGCATGGTTTTACACGCCAATGGCGCTTCCCTTGGTGGACCTGCTTCGTCCCAAGGCAGTGATCTATGACTGCATGGATGAGCTCTCGGGCTTTCTGCACGCGCCGCCGCAATTGGTGGAGCGGGAGCGGCAGTTGTTCGCGATGTCGGATCTCGTTTTCACGGGAGGCCGCAGCTTGTATAACGCGAAACGGAAAATGCACGCGAATGTGCACTGCTTCCCGAGCAGTGTGGACGCGGAGCACTTCTCGCGCGGCGTCGTGGAGCAGGAGGAGGCCGGCGATCAGCGCCATCTCAAGGGACCCAAGTTCGGCTACTACGGAGTCATCGACGAGCGCATTGATCTCGGTATTCTGGACGCGATCGCGGCGGCCCATCCGGAGTGGAACCTGGTGATGGTAGGTCCGGTGGTGAAGATCGATCCCGCCACTCTGCCGCGGCGCGACAACATCACCTACCTGGGCCAGCGGGAATACGCTCAGCTTCCTTCGTACCTCCGCGGCTGGGATGTTTGCCTTCTGCCGTTCGCGCGCAATGAGGCGACGCGCTTCATCAGCCCCACCAAGACGCTGGAATACATGGCGGCGCGGAAGCTGATCGTAAGCACGCCGATTCAGGACGTGGTGGAGCCCTTCGGCCGTTTCGTGTTCATCGGCGACACTCCCGCCGCTTTCCTCAAGGCTTGTGAGGACGCGCTGAGCTGCGGCGACGCCGAGCGCCGCGCGCGGATCGAGGAAGGCTCGCGGGTCATCGCCCGCACTTCCTGGAGCCGCACCGTGGAGAGCATGCAGGCGTTGATCGAAGATGCGATCGGCGGCCGCCGCTCGGCGACCGTGGATCTGAGCTCCAACTCCACGCTGCCCGCATCAGCCCCCATACTGGTTGCCGGCGCGGGACCCACGGGCTTGAGCGCGGCCTACCACCTGGGCGAGAACGCCATGCTTATCGAGTCCAACTCCGAGGTCGGCGGCTGGTGCCGCTCCATCGAGCAAGAGGGCTTTACCTTCGACTACGCCGGCCATATTATGTTTTCCGCCGATCCGTATGTGCACCAGATGTACAATTTGCTGCTCGGCGACAACGTCCACTGGCAGGATCGTGAAGCGTGGGTGTACAGCAAGAACGTATACACGCGATATCCCTTCCAGGGCTCGCTGTATGGCCTGCCTGCCGATGTGGTGAAGGAATGTATCGTGGGCGCCATTGAGGCGCGCTTCGGCCCATCCAAGCCGCCTCGCCCGCAGCAGGCAAATGGCGCCGGCAACGGATCGCCAGCGAACGGCGCCGCCGCCAACGGGCGCGCGAACGGTTCGCTGAAGGGAAATCTGCACGAGAATGGAAACGCGGTCCATTCCAAGGAGTGCGCGCGGGATGGAGTGGCGGATTGCTGCGGGGACGGCATTCTGGAGAGTTCCGCCCCGCTGAGCAAGGAACGGGTTACGCCTGGTGAGAAGGCGGAACCGCGGAACTTCGAGGAGTTCATTTACAAGGTTTGGGGCGCGGGCATCGCCAAGCATTTCGCGATTCCATACAACAAAAAGCTATGGGCCGTCCCGCTGAGTGAGATGGAAACATCGTGGCTCGGCGGCCGTGTCCCCATGCCCGACCTCGAGGAGATGATCGACGGCGCGTTAAAGCCGACGCCGAAACCGATGGGGCCGAACGCGCGCTTCGGATATCCGCTGCGGGGCGGCTTTCAGGCCTTAATGAGCGGCTTCCTCCCGCATCTGAAAGGCGAATTGCGGCTGAACACCCGCGTGGAACGCGTCTCTCCGCTACGTCATTCGGTGACGCTCAGCGACGGGCAGGAGATTCGCTACCGGCAGTTGATCAGCACCATGCCGCTCCCGGCTCTGATCCGGGCAATGGGCAACAGCGCGCCGGCCAACATTCGCGAAGCCGTGGACCTGCTGCGGCATGTGTCGGTACGGTGTGTACACCTGGGCATCGGGCGCGAAAACGTGACCGAAAAGCACTGGATCTACTACCCGGAGGACACCGTGTTTCACCGCATCTTCGTCCAGGGGAACGCAAGCCCTCATTGCAATCCGCCCGGCGGGTTCGGGCTGACCTGCGAGATCACCTATTCGGAGCACAAGCCGCTTCCGGCCGACGGGCAGGCTTTGATCGACCGCTGCATCGCGGACTGCCGGAAGGTAGGGATCATCGACGAGAACGATCCCGTCTGGGTCGCCACCCAGGTGGACCTACCCTACGCCTACGTCGTATACGACCATAACCGGAAGCAGGCGGTGGAGATGATTCGAGAATGGCTCGCCGATCACGACATCATACTGGCGGGACGGTACAGCGAATGGGAGTATTACAACTCGGATCATGCATTCATTGCCGGCCGTAAGGCGGCGGAGACGGCCCTGGAAATGGACCGCAGGTTGCAGAACGAAACGACGCTGCGGCAAACCATGCCGCTGGCTTCCGCGGTTCTCGATAAAGGGTAGGAGGTACGAAACCCACAATGCGTACGACCACAGTCACGAATCCCACGTTTGACGTGCAGCAGGTCATCACCGGCGTCACTGACCCAAGTATCGCCAAATCTTTGCCTTGCGGGGTGATCGTCGGAGATACCTTTGGCGGCAGGTCCTTTACCGATAACGTGGCTGCGGTCTTGGAACGCCGAAGTTGCAGCGGATGGAGAGAAGTTAACGACGGATCCACCAAGTGGACAATTATCGTGCTGGTGAAGTAACGCTGGGTAGAAATTTACCGCTAGAGGAGATTTCTGCTTGTCGGAGGAGAATGAGGGCGATCCTTTCGGATCGCCCTTGTTTTATTGAATGCTAGGGGAACTGGACTCGCCGCCGCGCTGTTGACCGCTTTGGCTGCGATACTCGTCCCGGAAACCCGGTAGAAGCTCGTCCAGAAAATCTTCAACCTTGCGGGTGGCGGCCGTAAGCACCGCGCCCTGGATGTTCCCCCAGGTGCTGGCTAGCCGGGAGCCGGCTTGCGAACTCAAGCCTGAGCTGGACTCCATTCCGCCGCTTCCCACGTAAGAGCGCCTGCCATAAGCACCCGGGCGGCTGCCGCCGGAGGCCATGGCGCCAACCGCCGCACCGCCGGTAAAGGCGATTGCCAGAACCAGCCAGGGGTTCTTCGCGTAGTGAGTCTTCCAGTCGAAGTTTGATTTCACCCTCGACTCGAGCTCTTCCAGGTTGCGGCCCAACTGCTCGCGCCGCTCCTCGATGTGTTTTTCAATGCGTTCAGATTCCTGTTCCAATTTCGTATTCTCCTTTACGATTTACGAACTGATTGACTGCGAGGTCCGGCCCGGCGACGTACCCCCCCGCCACCGGTCCGGACCCCTGAGACGGCAGCACTGGCCAACAGCATCCGCGCGTCCTCCCGCTATTCGGCGCGCACCCGGGTTGACTTCAGCCGGCCAGATCCAGAGAATTGTCCGGAACGCGGCGAGGACTTGGGACGCCGGCCGGGCGCTACGCACACCTTAAGCCTCCCGGTGTCGCAGCGCCTTGCCCGCAAGGATGCCGAGCACCAGGGCCGCGGCCACGGACTGGGTTGGATACTTGCGAAGAAACCCTTCAGCGTCGCGGCACATGGCACGAAAATCGTGAGTGCTCATATAATCGGCAGCCTGCGTCATGCGATCGGCGGCCCGATCGGCGATTTCCACGACACGATCTTGCGTGCTGTGAGTTTTTTCACGAAGGGTATCGGCGACATCGCGTATGCGGGAGGCGGCGCGCTCGCGCCCGGCCTCCACACGTTCTTCGATCTCGTTGCGGGTGTTTGTAGGATTCATTCAGCCTCCTTCGGCTCTTCTGTATGAAGCAATTTGACTTCCCCGCGATCCGCCGGCGACGCGGAATCGCTGTCGTTCCAGGGAAGAAGTTTTGTCCCGAGTGAAGCGCGATACGGCCTGGCGCAGGGCCGGACGTTGAATCAGTCGGTATGGCGTAGCGCTCCTCGCAGCACCGCTTCGCGACATCCCCGGCCTGGGGCCAGGGCGCAGTCGAATCCGCGCAACGAGTCAGGCGTGCGGCCACCCAGCTTGAATTGCCATCACGCAGGCGGAAGAAAATACCTACTGAGATTGGGCCCCGAGGTTGAATGGAGCGCGCCTCCTCCTAATCATTGCAACCACTTAGCTCTTGAGGACGCAGGTTTTTGCGCTGGCCCCGGAATTGCTGGTTCGAATGCCCGAGCACCTATGCAACTTCAGCAGACATCAGATCCGTGGCTCAGCCCCATGGAAGGTCCGGCCTGGCCGGAGTCCCGGCCCCTGACTCAGGAAGAATTCGGCAAAGCCTACCGGAGCGGCTACAACCTGACTCTGCGCTTTCTCCTCTCTCGCGGGGCTCCCGGCGACACCGCCGAGGAAGTGGCTCAGGCAGCCTGGGCGAAGGGATGGGAATGCCGGGGACAACTGCAGCGTCCCGATACTGTGGGAGCTTGGGTGAACAGCATTGCCAAGAACATGCTGAAGAACCGCCTGCGATCGGAGCAGAAGTTGGAACGGCTGACGGAAACGGCCAGAGCCGGCGCGCTGCCTCTCAGCGGCATGGACGTGAATCGCATCCTGACGAAGTGCGAGCGCCGCGATTCCACCATCCTGAGCGGTTATTACCTGGAAGGGTACACCACCAAGGAAATCGCCGATCGCGTGGGCCTCACTCCCGTCACCGTACGCGTCCGCCTGCTTCGCATCCGCCGTGGCTTGCGTTCCAAACTGTTGAAAACCGCCGCTTGAGCGGGCGTGTTCAACCATTGATGATCTCTCCACCATTCGGGTGCAATACCTGCCCGGTCATGTAGGAGGAGTCTGTGGACGCCAGGAACACGTAACTCGGCGCGACCTCAGCGGGCTCGCCTGGCCGCTCCAGAGGCACATTGGCGCCGAACGACTCCACCTTCTTCTCGTCGAACGTCGACGGAATCAACGGCGTCCAGATGGGACCCGGCGCCACCGCGTTCACGCGGATCTTTTTCTCCGCCAGTAACTGCGCCAGGGATCGCGTGAACGATACGATGGCGCCCTTGGTTGAGGAATAATCCAGCAGGTGGGCGCTGCCGCGGTAAGCGGTAACCGAAGTGGTGTTGATGATCGCGCCGCCTTCCCCCAGGTGTTCGAGCGCTGCCTGCGTCAGATAGAACATGGAGAAGATGTTAGTGCGGAAGGTTCGCTCCAATTGTTCCGGCGTGATCTTTTCGAGACTGTCCTGCGGATGCTGCTCCGCGGCGTTGTTCACCAGAATGTCGAGTCCGCCGAGTTCCGATACGGTCTGCTCCACCAGCCGGGAACAGAACCGCGGATCGCCGATATCGCCGGCTACGGTGATACAGCGCGATCCGGATTCCTCCACCAGACGCTTCGTTTCTTCCGCGTCGTGGTGCTCATTCAGGTAAGCGACAGCGACGTCGGCGCCCTCGCGGGCGAAAGCAATCGCGACCGCGCGCCCGATCCCACTGTCGCCGCCGGTGATCAGGGCTCGCTTGCCCTCCAGCTTCCCGGAGCCCCGGTAGGTGTGCTGCCCGGAATCGGGTTTCGGGTGCATCTCCGTTTCGATACCCGGTTGGGAATCCTGGGTCTGGGGCGGCCTGGTTTTGGTGGGCATGAGTGAATCCTAAAGTGCTCGGAATCACTGGGTAGAGACGGCCGGGGCGGAACCGGTTTCGCGGGGCGTCTGCCCGCGAGTATGGGATCATACCCGTCGCGCCAGCCGTCTTACCCGCGCACGAGTTTTTGCGCGGCCGCGTCCCAGCGCCACGCCACGCGATTGCCCTTCAGATGCACGCCGCCGATCCAGCGATCAATCCCGTTGCGCTCTACATGATCGGAGGAGCCCGCGGCAACCTGGCGCCCCACATCGGTTAACGTGAGGTCCGGCGAAAGCAGCGGCTCGCGGCAGCTCCGCAACTGCTCGAGGTACCAGAAGAACACCGAGTCGCCGAGAAAACGCGGCTCGTCCAGCGGACCGTAGTCAGCGAACATCGTCTGGGGCGTGGACGGTCCCCGCGCGGCCAGCTCCAGGATCACCGACTCCGTCCGGCTGAGCCCGTTGGCCGCCGACGGATATTGCCGCAAAAGCCGGATCAACGCGGGCCCCAAGTAAGGCAATTCGGCGGTTCCCGCCTCGTTCAGCCCCACAATTGCGCTGGGATCGCTGGAGCAGACAGCCGCCCAGGCCCGCGCGGCGAGATCGAACTGCGCGGCCGTCACGGGTACGCGCGATGCGAAAATGTGCTCGAGTTCGTCCTCGCCCATGTTTCCCAGGTAGTGGTTCGCCTGGATCAGGAACACCGTGGACCGGCCTCGATCGCGGCGGGAGAACCAGTCGAGCACCTGAATCAGTTGGAGCTGGTCAAAGAGATCATGCTCGAACCAGAGCACCACTTCGCTATGCCATCCGAAATCGGCGATCGCCCGATCCCGCCGTCCGAGTTCCTCCCGAATCCGCTCCAGGCTCTGATCGGAGAACTTCGCGAGATAGGCAGCCCGCGTTTCAGAGAGCTGTTCCAGCGTCATGCCCGCGTCGAGCGGCCCTTCGTGCAGGACATCCGCCCAGAAAATGACATCGCCCGGTATGTGTGTGCGATTCAGTTCGACTGAGTTACCGTTGGTGATATGCAGCATAGGATTGATCGAGTAGTTCGAGGACGTGAAGGACCCGTTGTCCGGTTCCGTGGCCGGCGACGCCCGCGCGCAACTGCAGGATGCAGCCGGGATTCGCGGTCGCGATGACGGCGGCGGACGTCCGGTTCGCCCATTCCATCTTCCTTTCGAGGAGTGCCGACGCCATCTCCGGCTGGACTACGTTGTAAATGCCAGCGCTGCCGCAGCACAGATCGGCGTTCTGCATCTCCTTCAAAGTGAGCCCTGGAATCGAGCGGAGGAGCTCGCGCGGAGCGCTCCGGATCTTCTGCCCGTGCGCCAGGTGGCAGGAATCCTGGTAAGTAACCGTAAGGTTCACCGGCCCGAGCGCGCGATCCCATCCCGCGGCGGCAAGAAACTCGGTTGCGTCCTTCATCAGGCCCGCGAACCTGGCCGCTTTCGCCGCGTACGCAGCATCGTGCTCCAGCAGGTGCCCGTATTCCTTCAACGTGGATCCGCATCCGGCGGTGTTGGTAAGTATGGCGTCAAACCCGCCGTCCACCAGCGCGTCGATGTTCCGGCGTGCGAGTTCCCTGCCCTTCTCGCGCAACCCGGCGTGAACGTGCAGCGCGCCGCAACAGGTCTGCGACGCCGGCACGTGGACCTCGCATCCGTTGCGCCGCAGTACCCGGATGGTGGCGCGATGCAGCCCGGCGAAGGCGATATTCTGAATGCAGCCGGCCAGCAGGGCGATCCGGAAGCGGCGCTCGCCTTCGGCGGGAAATACCTTGCCGATGTCGCGGAAGAACATCGGGGCGTCGACCGCCGGCGCCAAGCTCTCTGCTTTCCCCGCTTTGCCGAGCCAGCGCAGGATGCCGCTGCCGCGGACGACCGTCCGCAGACCCGATTCTTGATAGAACCGCAGCAGGGCGCCGGCGAGTTTCAAATTGCCCCGCTTCGGAAGCAGGTGATCGAACACCAGCGATCGCAGCACGCGCTCGCGCCAAGGCCGGTGCGTCGCCGCTTCGATTTCCGCGCGCGCCGCCTCCACAAGCTTTCCGTACTCCACCCCCGATGGACAGGCGGTTTCGCAGCCGCGGCAGGCCAGGCACAAGCCGATATGCTCGCGATAGGAATCGTTGATCGCCGTCTCCCCGCTTGCGATCTGCACCATCTGGTAGATGCGGCCACGGGGTGAGTCCATCTCCAAGCCCAGCTCTCGATAAGTGGGACAGGAGTTCAGGCAAAGGCCGCAGTGGACACAACGGTCCAGGTCCTTCTGTTGCGGGCGATCGTGTTCAGAGTAGACCATGCAGCCGGCCGGGATTGAGCAGCGCGTCGGGATCCATCATGCGCTTGATTCGCTCCATGATCTCAAATCCGCCCGGTTTTTCCATGTTCGGCGCAACGTCATGTGTCGCATGGCCGTAGCTGACACCCGAACCGGCGCGGGACACCACCGGACCAGGGAGTTCGCGCACTGCATCCGCGACCCCGGTCAACGTCGAGGACTTGCTGACCACTACGCCGTCCGGATGGCGAGCGAGGAAGTCCGGCGTGAACTCGCGAATGCGATCCCAAACGGCGCAGTCGATCACGCGAAAGCCCGCCAGCGCGGCCTGGTAGCGGTCCAGCACCGGGGGGGCGCCCGCGGCTTGCACCGCGAGGGCGAATCCGTTCCACCCCAACGCGGCAGATGCTTCAGGATTCAAGAGATCCACGGACAAAGGCTGCAATACGCTCTTCAGCACGCCATCGCGGCATTCGATGGCGGCGGCGAGAGATGCGGACTCGAACAAGAACGTTCGCGTTCCCCGGGCGATCGGGAACACCTTGAAGTTCACGATTGCGAGCGCCGCCAGGGTGCCCCAGGATCCGATCATGAGTTTGCCGAAATCGAGCCCGGCGACGTTCTTCACCACCATGCCGCCGGCCTGCACCAGCTTGCCTTCGAGCGTGGCGAAGGTCATGCCGATGACGCAGTCGCGCGCGGTGCCGAAGAGCCTGCGCCGCGGCCCGCTTTGATTCGCGGCCACGACGCCTCCTACCGTGCAACCGCCGCTCCACGGCGGGTCGAGCGGAATCATCTGGCCGTTGCGGCCAAGCTCCTGCTGCAGGTCGCTCCACCGCACGCCGCTTTCCACGGAAATCGTCAAATCGTTGGGGCGGTAGCGCAGAATGCGGCTCAGATTGCGAGTGGACACCGGCGTGCCTTCGCCTACGAGGCGTCCGCCAATCCGATCCTTGGTGAATTGCCCGCCCAGGCGAATCGTGGTCCTCGCCGACCGGAGGTCGGCGAGGCTCTGAGCCAGAAGCGGCGGTGTGTCCGGGCAGATCAACCCGCGATGATACCGCGTTGTGCGGCTTTTGCGCGAACTTCCGGGCGCTGGATTGCGTATCCCTGTCGATGCGACCTTTGATTCTGCTTGTTGCCCTGGTTCCCGGACTGCTCGCGCAATCCAAGGAGTTTCAGAAAACGGCGCCGCTCGATGCGAACGGCAGGCTCACCATCGACACCTACAAGGGGGAGATCCGCGTCTCCACGTGGGACCGCGCTGAGGTGGAGATCGGCGCCCGCATTGAGGACGACGGCAACTTCGGCTTGGGCGCGGACCGGGATGCCGTGAACAACACCAACATCGAAGTAGTGGTCACCGCCGGAACCGTCCGCATCCGTACCGATTACTCCCGCGTCCGCAACGGCCCGTTCTGCGTGGGAGCCTGCTCCAACCCGCTGGTGCGGTACCAGATCCGGATGCCAAGGTCGGCGCACCTCGAGATTAAGGACTATAAATCGATCACCGATATCGACGGCTTGCGCGCCGGACTGACTATCGACACGTACAAAGGCGAGGTCCGTATCCGCAACCTTCAGGGACCGCTCCGGGCCAAGACCTACAAGGGCGATATCCGGGCCGCGTTGAACACCCTTGGCAACACCCGGGTGGAAACGTACAAGGGCGAAATCGAACTGACGCTGCCCAAGTCCGCCGCCTTCACCCTGCGCGCCGACATGGGACGCCGCGCGGATCTGGTGAGCGATTTCCCTGCCCCCTCGCGGATGCGCCGGGATCGCGAACAGGAGATCCGTTCCACCGTAAACGGCGGCGGTCCCGAACTCGTGCTGAAGAGCGAGCGTGGCAACCTGAGGCTGCGCGCCTCCTAGCCGCCCGACCGCGGCGGAGTTGCTACACTGCTTATGGCACGATGGTTCCGTCGGTGGACAATTGCAGGCATGGCGGTCGCTCGCACTGATGAAGGTGCTGTTCACGCGACCTCTGACCGCGCCCCTGGATCAGCCGGCGCCGTCCCACTTCGTTCTCTTGGAGGACGAATCGCGCCTGATCCAGCGATTCGAATCCCGCTTCCGTTTTTCTAAGCGCTGGGCGAGCCTGCTGCTGAGGTTGTGGCTGGCGTGGAAACTCCTGCGAAAGCGGGGTGATTACGACGCGATCGCCGTGGGCCGCTGCGGCGAATTCTTCGCTCCGCTGCAGGCACTCTGGCCCTTCGGGCGCAAGCCTCTGGTGCTGCTCGATATCGAGTGGCGCGACATCCACGAGAACCCTCTCCGGCGAGCGGTCAACCGAGCCCTGAAGCAGCTTACCGTTCGCGGCGCCGACCGTCTGGCAGTCTTCTGCCACGGTGAAGCGGCGCGCTACGCGGAACGGTTCCAGTTGGACGCCGGCAAGTTCCAGTGGATTCCCTACTGCGTTGACCCGCCGGCGCTTCCGCCCATTCCGCCAGACGATTACTTGTTCACCAGCGGTGTCCATCAGCGTGATTACGCGACGCTTTTCGCCGCCATCAAGGACCTGGAGGTGGAGCTCCGAGTCGTTGCTCCGGTATCGGAGTTCGCCGGTCTGCGAGTTCCGCCGAACGTTCGCTTCCTCGGCTACCTGAAAACCGCGGAATACTGGCGGACGCTGGCAGCCGCGCGCATGGTGGTGATGTCGATCGACCCGGGCGTGTTGCGCCGTTCCGGCGTGATCACTTATGCGGGCGCCTTGCGCTTGGGCAAGTGCCTGGTGATTAACGATCCCGTGGGGGCGACCAGCTACTTCGAACCTGGCGTTTCCGGATTCCTGGTCCCGCCCTCCGATGCCGCCGCTCTTCGCCGGCAGATTGAAGATCTGCTGCGGAATCCCGCTCAAGTGGCCGCGGCGGGGGAGAACGCGCGAGAGTTCAGCCAGCGATTCTCCGGGGCCCGGTACTATCAATGGATAAGGACGCGCTCGACGTTGCCGTGGCGAATCGCCACTCACGGTAATGTAGAGGGATATGCGTCTTTCCATCGCAGTGCTGCTTTGCTTCTCTGTTTTCGCCGGCGCCAACGATTGGCCCGGCTGGCGCGGACCGGACGGGAATGGGATCTCTACTCTGAAGGGCCTGCCGGCAACCTGGTCCAAGGACCAGAACGTCGCCTGGCGGACGCCTTTGCCCGGCAAGGGGCATTCCTCCCCCGCCGTGGCCGGGAACCGCATATTTCTGACCACGGATACAGAAGGCGAGCCCGTGCCGGGCAAGGTAGTTCCCAAGCACACCGCCATGGGCCGCCCCTTCCGCAATCCGGACAGCCGCGGCGCCGATGTGAAGCACACGCTGAAGGTCCATTGCTTCGACGCCGTGAACGGCAAGCAGTTGTGGGAGACCGTAGTCCATGACGGCGAGGTGTACGACGAGGTCCATTCCTGGTCGAACTACGCATCGGCGACACCCTTTACCGACGGCAAAGCCGTTTACGCCTCGTTTGGCGCCGAGGGCTTCTTCAAGCTCGACTTTCGCACCGGCAAGATCCTGTGGAAGGCCGACCTCGGCAAGATCGACACCGTCGGGCTCGGGTACGGACCGTCGCCGGTGCTGCATGAAGACAGGGTGATTGTCCTCGCCGATCAGGACAGCGGGGAGAAGTCGTTTATCGCCGCCCTTTCGGCCGCCGACGGGAAGGTTGCGTGGAAGACGCCGCGGACCATGGCCAACACCTGGACCACGCCGGTGATCGTCGGCGGCCAACTGCTCGTCAATGCCAGTGATTTCGTCGTGTCCTACGACCCCAGGACGGGCAAGGAAAACTGGCGCGCACCCGGTCCGGGCGGGTTCATCGTGCATACGCTGGTGGCCGGCGACGGGATGGTTTTCGCATCGGCCGGCTATCCGGTGAAGAAAACGGTCGCCATCCGCCTGAACCCGGCGGCCGGCGAGGAACGCGTCGCCTGGAGCTACGCCAAGGGAACCAGCTACATCCCTTCGCCTCTTCTGTATGGCGGCCTGCTGTACCTGATGTCGGATTCCGGAATGCTCACGTGTCTGGACGCCCGTACCGGCGAACCGAGGTATGAGGGCAGGCGGGTTCCCAAGCCGGGCAAGTTCAACTCGACCATGGTCGCGTTTGACGGCAAGGTGCTGATGACCAGCGAAGAGGGCGACACGTACTTCATCAAGGCTGGACCTGAATTTGAGGTGCTATCGACGGGCTCGTTGAGCGAACCGGTGGTGGCTTCGCTGGCGCTGGCGGGTGATTCGATCTACATCCGCTCGTACCACGCGCTGTATCGGATCCGCGCGGGAAAGTGATCAGCGGACACCCGCCGCGAATCGTAATTCCACGCTGCCCTTCTCGACCATGTCCGGAACTACCACCCGCAGGCGATAGGGCTGGAACGCAATCTTGTCCTGGTTGGGAATCATGTGCCGCTGCAGCAGCCAAAGGCAGGCCTGCGCCGGATCGTACAGGTCCCCATCATCCGCGCCAAAGTGATCGAAGAGCTCATAGGTCAGCTTGTACTCGTAATCGCCGTCCGGTTTCCCCTGGAAGCTGGTCATGGTGACCGTGATGCCCTGGATGTCGCCGATTCCAAACGCGAGGGTGTCTCCCAGAATGTAACGGAAGATGTTCTGCGTGAAGCTGAAGCTGATGTTGGTTGCGAAGTTCTTCAACGGCTGCGGCTGATTCGGACCGTCGGCCAGCCGGTTGATGTCCATCGTCGCGGGTGACGATCCGGCAGCCAGCGCCATCTTGTTGATCGTCTCTTCGATGGCGATCGTCAGGTCGGTGTGGTTGCCGGTGAAACTGGAGTCTTTCTTCACTAGCGCCGTCCAATCCGAACTGAGAGTCCGGACGTGACCGGATGAGGGAGAAAGCCGGTTCGAGAAGAAGTACTTCGCATTGTCGGTGGCGAGGGATCCGCCTTTCGAGATCGTTTGCTCGATGCGCTTCTTGCAATAATCTTCAGTCAATTGGCCATGCTCGGTGAGCGTCACCTTCGCCCGGGCAATCGTTGCCGCGGGCCTCGTTTGGGGAGTGTTCTCCAGGTCCTGGCTGGTGGGTACGTCTTTTTGCTGTTTGAGGATGATGGGCCCGCGCATCGGCAGCCACACGTAAGAGCCGAGATTCACCACGTTTCCCAACAACAGCGACTGCAGCCCGAGCAGCGTCGCCATGTCGACCTTCCCGCTCCAGAATTGCTTCTGCGTTGGAAACTGACGGGTCTGGAAGCTGCGAACGGCTCCCTCGGTTTCATAGCCAAACCTGCCGTCCATCAAGCCATTCGGCATTTTGGACTTTGGCATCGCGTACCCGA
Source organism: Bryobacteraceae bacterium (assembly GCA_019748195.1). Classification (GTDB taxonomy): domain Bacteria; phylum Acidobacteriota; class Terriglobia; order Bryobacterales; family Bryobacteraceae; genus JAIEPW01. The sequence continues at coordinate 15,783 of JAIEPW010000016.1, read as the reverse complement.
TCTGAACCAGCGCCGTTTGCACCAGCCGGACCGCGTCCAGCGGTTCAGGCATGCCGCGCTGCATGGGCCGTCCGCCGTTCGCTATCTCCCGCAGCCGCGCGTGCCGGGCGGAAAGTCCGTATTCATCCGGATTGATCGCCATTCGCCTCGCCTCTGCCAACAAACCTTACCACGGTGATTTCAGCCGTGCCAGGGGCGAATTTCTAGCCGATCCAACGGCTCAGAATGGGCTGATATGCGTCAATCCGGCGGTCCCGCAAAAACGGCCAGTTCCGCCGGACCTCTTCGATCCGCTCGGGATCGCATTCCACCACGAGGATCTCTTCGCGATCGGCGGATGCTTCGGCGATGACCTGCCCGAAAGGGTCGGCGACGAAGCTGTTGCCCCAGAACTCGAGGCCCGAGTCCGGCGTGCCTTCATATCCGGTCCGGTTTACGGCGGCGACGTAAACGCCATTGGCGATCGCATGCGCCCGCTGGATCGTCCTCCAGGCATCGAGTTGAGCGGCCCCGTATTGGGCCTTCTCATGCGGATGCCAGCCGATGGCGGTAGGGTAGAACAGGACATCCGCTCCGCCGAGCGCCGACACGCGCGCGCCTTCCGGATACCACTGATCCCAACAAACCAGCACACCGATGCGGCCGGCGCCGGTGTCGAAGTTCATGAATCCGAGGTCACCGGGCGTGAAGTAGAACTTCTCGTAGTACAGCGGATCGTCGGGGATGTGCATCTTGCGGTAGATCCCCTGCAGTTCACCCTTGGGATTCAGAATCGCCGCGGTGTTGTGATACAGCCCGGCGGCGCGACGCTCAAATAGCGAGGCCACTATCGTGACGCCTTTGTCGCGAGCCACCCTGCCAAGCACTTCGGTGGAAGGTCCCGGAATGGACTCCGCGAGGTTGAACAGTTCGGCGTTCTCCTCGCGGCAGAAGTACTGGGATCGAAACAGTTCCTGAAGGCACACGATTTGCGCCCCGCGATCCGCCGCCGCGCCCGCGCGATCCGCGGCCTTGACGAGGTTCGCATCGGCGTCGGTCGAGCAGGTCATCTGGACCAACCCCAGCGTGAATTTTGGTTTGGCCAAACCGTCCCCTTACTCTGATTTTGCGGCGGATGGTTTTGCGGCGGGCGCGGCTGGGGCATCCGAACCCTTCGAATCCGAGTCCGACGACTTGCTGTCGCCGGAGCTTCCCGCATCACCCGCGGATTTAGCAGCTCCGGATGAGCCGGACTTCGCGTAATCCGTGATGTACCAGCCGGATCCCTTGAACTGCAACGCGGGGCTCGAAATCAGGCGCTGCACCGTGCCGCCGCAGTTCTCATGAACAGTCAGGGGTTCATCGGAGAACTTCTGAATGATCTCGAAAGTGGAACCACACTGATCGCAACGATACTCGTACAGAGGCATACTTTTTCCCCAGGAACTTCCAGTGTACCAGCGCGGCGGGGTTACAGCGCGGCGGGGAGAGCGCGGCCTTCATCCGCCGGCGCGGGCGCCACGAAAGCCTTTTGCGATCCCTTGAGCACTTCCACCGCGCGCTTCAGGATCGGATCTTCCGTGGGCTTGGCGGGAGGTGCTTGCGGAGCCGCATCCGGCTGGTCGTCATCGTCGGTCTCCGGCGGCAGCTCCGCTTCGGCCACGGCGACTCCCGGCGTCACTCCGGTATCCTGCAGCGCCTTTCCGGAAGGCGAAAAGTACTTGGCCACGGACAGGATTACGGCGCTGCCGTCCTCCATGCGGACCGCCTTGCGCACCGCCGCGCTGCCGAAGGACCGTTCCCCGATCACCGCGCCGCGCTTGCCGTCAAGCAGCGCTCCGGCGGCCACTTCACATCCGTTGGCCGTCCCGCGATTGATCAGCACCGCGATCGGCAGCTTGAACACCGCCTTGCTCGCGTCGGCGTGGAAATCCTGCCGGGCCACCGTCTGGCCCTGCAGGTAGCCGAGCAAACCCTTGTCGACGAAGACGTTGGCCAGCGGGAAGCCCTCCTCCGGGTTGCCCATGGCGCAATTGCGCAGATCCAAAATCATCTTCTTGGCGCCCTGCTGCTCCAACTCCGCGACCTTGGAGGCAACCTCCTTGGCCCGTCCCGGATTCAGACTGCCGACTTCCACGCGTCCGATTTGATCCGCCATCATTTCCCCGCGGACGCCGTTGTAGCTGATGGCCTCGCGGACCAGCTTAAGCTTTTGCGGCTCCGGACGGCGCACCCGCAGGACCGTGAGTTCCACGGTGCTGCCCGGCTCTCCACGCAGCAGGATCTCGGCGTAAGCCAGCGGCATGTCCCGCGTGGATACGTTGTTGATGGCTTCGATCACATCTCCGGTTCCGAGCCCTTCCTTGGCGGCCGGGGAGTTCGGGGCGCTCGAAACGATCGCCAGGTAACCGAAGCGTTTGGCGATCATCAGGCCCACGTCCGCCTTCTTTGCGGCCTTGTCGGCGAGGTAAGTCTCGTATTGCGCCGATGTCAGATAGCTGGCGAAAGAGTCCACGGATTCCAGCAATCCGCTGATCGCACCATTGGTGACGTTCTTCATGTTGGGCTCTTCCACATATTCGCTCTTGATGCGGGAAAGCACTTCGGTGAAGACACCCAGGTGGTGATAGGGTTGCTCGCTCGACTGGCTCCGTCCGTAGACAGCTCCAAACAGCAGGAGCGCGACCACGCAAGTGGACATCGTAACGACGGCGTATTGGAAGCGTTTGGGCATAGTAACCGCTATCTCTAGTATAGACTGCCGTTTCCGGGTTCCGTTTCGAGAAAATGCCGCGACCGGGCAACCCTGGTCACACTTTCCCCGATGTACCGATAAGCATCACATGAGCACAGCTCACGCCGGTCTCGACCATTTCCTCGATGAGATGGCCGACGCTTCCGACTTTCCGGCGCTGGCTTCCTCGATTCAGCAGGTGATGAACACCGCCGAGAAGGAGGACGCCTTTCAGACCCTCACTAACATCATTTTAAGGGACTTGAGCCTGACGCTTCGCGTGCTTCGGACGGCCAATTCGGCCTACTACAACCGGTCGGGAAACCCCATTTTGAGCGTTTCGCATGCCATTGCGATGCTGGGAACGGACACTGTGCGTCAGGTGGTATCGAGTGTCGCGCTACTTGAACATTTCCAGCGTAAGTCTCCAGGATTGCGGGAGTTAATCCTGCTCGCGCTGCTTACCGCCAACCATGCGCGCGAGATCGCACTACGGCTCGGCTTCCGCAGCCGGGAGGAGGCGTACCTGTGCGGAATGCTGCGCAACCTGGGCGAAGTTCTGATGGCATGCTACCGGCCGCGCGACTACGCCGGAATCCTGATCCGTATTTCGCAGCAGAAGATTCCGCAAGCGCAAGTGTGCCGCGAGGTTGCCGGGTTCACCTACGAAGAGCTGGCCCGCGCCGTGATTTCGCGCTGGAAGATGCCTTCGAGCGTAATCGCCTGCATTGGCGAGGTGGAACCGCTGCTGCTGCGCCGCTACCAGCGCGGCTCCGCGGATTACCTGCTGCCGCAGATCACGTGCTTCGCGCACCGGCTGACCCAGGCGATTTACCGGCGCGATGAGAACGTCACCCGAGCCAGCCTGAATCTGGTGGTGGACCGCTTCGGGCGGCCGCTCGGAATCGGACCAGAGGAGGTCCGAGGCATCCTGGAAGCAGCCCTGGAGGAAACGCGGGGCACCTTCGCTCTGATGAACGTCCCGCTCGATCACCTGCGGTTGCGGCAGCAGGAACAGTCGGCGCGCGGCCTGCTGGGCCCCGATTCGTCGCTAGCCGCCCCCGAGTCACCGCGCGAGACCCTGGCGCGGCTGGTTCGGGAGGTGGAGCACCTGGCCGCCGCGGAACCCGAAAACGTCACCGGACTGCTGCTGATCGTCCTGGAAGCGATTTACCGGGGCGGACCCTTCGACCGGGTTCTTTTCGCCGTCGCGGACACCGCGGGGGGTACGCTCCAAGCCCGAACCGGCTTCGGCGCCGGCGTGGAAGAGGCCATCGCGACGTTCCGCTTCCCGATGGCCGCCGCGCCGTTTGGCTTGAGCCTCGACCGGCAGCAGGATATCTATTCCAGTGGCATCGAGGGCCGCTGGGATTCCTCTCCGCTGGTCCGCGCCCTCCGGCCGGCGGTATTCGGCTTGCTCCCGCTGTGCCTTCCCTCCGGACCCGCCGGCTGCATCTACTTCGATCGCGACGAGCTGGGACCGCCCGTGGACTCGGTGACGCTCGCTTCGTTCAGCGCCCTGCGCGACCGGCTGGCCCACTCGCTTCGCCCCGGCCGAAGCGTCCCCTTCCGCGGCTGAGCAGCGTGCGGTGCGCGCCCCAGGGGGTTATCGGGGCGTCTGCACCGTAATCGCGTTAGATGTCCCGTTGCGGTTCCGGAGACGAACCTGCACGGCGGGAATCAGGTCCGCAAGCGCACCTGCGGGCGGATTCTGCAGCGTGAAGGGAATGGTCGCGCTGAACAGGCTTCCAAAGGATTGAGACTCCGACGTGCGGTAGTAGTTGGCGAACAGATCGCCCACCGGGAGAGCGAAAGAGGAAGTCTCGAGCGAAAGCGCGGGTGAGGCAGAGACCTGAATGTCGATCGCGTCGATCTCCCGCGTGGTGGCCAGCCCTGTGAGGACCACGTTGAATGCCTGAGTACTCGTCAACTCGATCCGAGCCGACAACAACTGGGGGGCAGCCGCCGCGACATTCATCTCCAACCGGGACGGGTTCTGGGGCGTGACATCCACGCCATCACCCACGCGGAACGCCGTATCGATTCGAATCCGCCCGGAAACCGAACCCGTCTGAATGCGGATGGAGGGCGATGTCCCATTGAAAAGGGCCTGCGTCGCGTTAGCCGGAATAGTGAAACTGACCGTGCGTCCACCCGTGGAGAACTGGACAGCCGGGTCGGTGGTGAAGCCCGACGGAATGACGGTAAGCGTCATGGTGCCGGTTAATGTCAACGGATAAGCGCTGCTCAACGCCAAACTGATCTCAGGCTGCTGAAGGGGTGCAATGTCACCGGTCGGACCTGTGATCTGTTGTGCTGGAAGGGAGGGTGGGGGCGTGGCGCTGCCGGTTAGCGTGAACGCCACGGTGTCCAGCAGCAGAGTATCCGTACTTACGTTGAGGGACGCCGGGATGTAGCGGAGTTCGAAGGCAACAGCCGCGCCGGGCTCCAGTCTCACGGGGAGCGCCGGAACGCCGGTTAGGCGAAAACGGCCGAGCGGGTTGTTCAAGGCAATCGATTGCACGTTGGCGGCCCGGTTGCCGGTGTTCCGCACGGCGAAGGAAAGCGTGGAGATCCCGCCCAGCGGCACGGGCGGAAAGACAACCGGACCGCCCTGTGTCAACGTGATGGAGGAGTTTGGTCCACTGGAATAGGTATAGGTCAAACGCGAGCCTAGGCCCGCGGCGGAAATGTCGAATGTCGCCTCGCCCACCCGCAGACGTCCGCTGGCCGTGCCCACGGCGGTGGGCGCGAAGTTCACCGTGAAACTGGTGCTCGCGCCGGGTGCAAGGGTCAACGGGACAGCGGGCAAGTCGGTCAGCGAAAACTGCGGCCCGGACACGGAGATCACAGGGATGACTCCCGGAGCGGAACCGGCGTTCCGCACCCGGAAGGTCCGGCTGGAGCTTGTTCCGAGGTCGGCATCGGGAATGGCAAAGGCCTGGTTGGGTTCAATGGGCGAGACCTCGGCGCCGGAGACGACTTCATAAACGAACGAAGATCGGATGCCCGAACCTTCCAGTCGGGCCTGAAAGGAGCCCCCCAGCAGTCCCAGCGTCAGCGCGCCGGTGGAAACCGCGGCTGACTGCGGATTGAAAACCAGGCCGAAGCGCAATTCACGGCCCGGTTCAATGGTTTGCGGAAACAGCGGAAGTCCTTGGGCGCGAAAGGCGGCGCCGGTGACAGCGGCGGAGCTGACAACTCCGGCGCGTGAGCCGCGATTGACGAGGAGGACAGTGGCCTGCGACGAGGCGCCCAGGAGCGTGTCCGGGAAGACAATCGCCTGTCCTGGGCCGAGCGGGATCGCGTTTCCGTCCGCGGCGAGAAAGTAGGCTACAGCCAACTCCGGCGCGGTGCCGCTGAGGGCGACGGACAGAGTGCCGGCTGGACCCGGGGTGCCCGATCCAGTCTCCTGAAACGGTATCGATAGCAGCGAGAGCTGCCGCGCCGAAGTGCGTGCGCGGTACTGAATGGTGAAGGTAAAGATCTCGCCCGGTGCAAGCCGGCGCGGGAAATCCCCGCTGGTCTGCAGGGAGAAGTCCTGGGCGCCCGAAAGGAAGGGCGCGGCGAGATCCGCCTGCTGCGCACCGCGATAACGAACGCGGACAGTCGCGGTGGCGATGGCGTTCAGGGCATCGGCCGCGAGTTCGAAGGACCCGCCCGAGGAGATGATCACCGCGGTTTCGGCGGATCGAATCTCGATGTCGAAAAGGGGCGTGACCTGCGCCTTAGCCGATACGGCGGCGATCAAGGCCGGCGCAAGAATGCGGAAAACACGATTCATGGTAGTTCCCGGGCCGGAAGAAAGCCGGGCGCGCGAGTGAGCCGGTCAAAGACCTGGATGGGTTCCCCGCCGGACCGGGCCGCATTCAACAGCCAGTAACGCCCGCCCCATCGTTCGAAGCCGGAGGGCCGGGAGTCCAGCGTCCATTCCGCGAGCAGGCGCCCGTCGGCTGCATCGTTGGCGCGCAACAGCCGTGACGCGTACGCCACAAAAACCTGCCCGGCGTCCGCCACGATTGCCGCCACGGAGGCAGCGGTCCCGGCGGCACTGGGAGCCACCAGGAGACTCATCGTCCAGGCGCCGGCCACGTCCGACAGGCGGACGATTCTTCCGGAACTCCGTTCCGCCGCGAAGACAGTATTTCCGGAGCTTGTGATCAACCAATCGCCGCCTTCCAGGAGCAGCTCGGGAGCGCCATCCACGGGTATTCGGAACACCCCCGCGGAGCCGGAAAATACGACGGTATCGCCGCAAACCACAAGGTCCGCCACCGGGAGTGGCGGTGCGGGAAGTTGCCGCCAGTCGCCCGCCGGCGAAACAAGAAAGATTGAAGAGGGTGTCAGCAAGAGCGCCGCGGGTCCCTGATCCCGGTGGAGAAGGATGGGGCCATCGGCCTCGAATAGGGCGGTTTCTTGCAGGAACGGCACGGAATCCAGCCGGGAAACGTGCATGCCCCGAACCAGGATCGCGTGCCTACCATCCTCGGAGAAAGACGCGCCGTCAATTCCGGCGAGAACGGACCCGGTCCGATACCAGCCGCCGGGCACCCCGCCCACAGTGTCCACGGTTCCCGCGGTGCGGTCGAAAAGCAAATTCTGCAGGGGGGGTTCCACTCGCTGGGGTTGTCCGCTTGCGGCGGCGCCGGCAATCAGCGCGGCGAGTAGTGCGCGGATCACCTCGGACCTCCCACGCCTACCGTACCTGGAACAAGTACCGGCCGCGGTGATCCGCTCGAATCCCCGCCTCCCCTCGTCGCCAGCACGGCGCCGATTGCGGCCCCGCCGGCGAGGCCTCCAATAATCACCCATTTCAGCCAGGCGCGGCTCTTCTTGGTCTCGGGTTCCGGCACGAAGGTGTCGGCGGAGTTGACTTGGTTGATCGCCGCGATGGCGGTACGGTCTCCCATGCGTGCGGTCACCCGGAATCGGAACGACCCTGTTTGCGTCCCCGGTTCGAAGCCGGTGGCCGCGGCCTGTCCCTGCACGTTGGTACGGGTCTTGTAAGACGACTGCCCGCCGGCGAACTTGCCGCCGGGTCCCTCGGCGGGAACTTCGAAGACCACGTCCGCACCCTCCACGGGAAGATCGTTATCGTCTCGAACCTCGATGACCGGGATCGTGAAGCCGCGGGTGGAAACGTTGTTTACCGAGCCCTCGCCGGCAAGAACCCGGATGCGAAGCGCTTGGCTTCGAGCCTGGGCAAGGAGGGGCGCCGGGGACAGTTGCAGGACCAGGACGGCAGCTACGAAACGGCCAAGGCTAACCATACATCCTCAAGTAAACCCTCACAGTACTCGGCTGAAGAACCCTGCCAGTTTAGCATAGGGACACGGCTTTTCCGCTCACCGGGGAAGGTGTTCCCGCAGGGGTTCCAGCAGGTGCGCGGCGAAAGCTCGAGCGCGATCGAGGGCGGCGCGGTCACCGTCTTCGAGAACCGGGGCGATGATGCGAATCAGGCTGATATCGGTGCCGCGATTCTGGAAGGCATCGGCGAGCAGGTAGAAGCGGGCGGCAGACTCCCGTTGGACGGCGCGCCGGCTGTTCTGATACCAATAGAGCACCTTGCCGCGCTCATCACCCTTGGAGATCTCGTACAGGTTGGCGGTCACCTGACCGCCCCCGGACGGGATTTCGACGTCCCCCTGATGAACCGATTTCCAGCCGGAAGCTGGAAGGCAATCGCGCGGCGAGTGCGGACCGCGGTCGCGGTCCTGAGAACCAAAGTAGGCCACGAAGAGACTGACCGGCTCGCCCCGGCTGCCACGATAGTTGCGGATGATGTACTGGTCGGGTCCCAGGGCAAGCAGGACTTCCGGTTCCAGGAAAGCTTCCCCTTGCGCATTCCATGGTCCGATTGCGGATGGGAGGCGATCAATGGTAGAGACGCCGGCGGGCGCGGGCCGCCCGTCCGGGCCGCGGATCAGCCAGCCGTGCCCGATCACGGCGGCGGCAAGAAGGAGCATGACAGCAGCACCCTTCATCACTGTGGTCCTCGCTTTTCAACACCCGAATGACGCAACCAAAGCTGGTGCGCGGCGAGAACAAACAGGAAAGCCAGGATCGTGCTCACCCACCCGGAGAAGGCATGGAAGAAGCCGATGCCCAGTTCCGGATCGCGGGCCGAGATCACGCCGGTGGCCACGATCCGGGCAGCGTTAGCGACGATCGCCGCGGGAACCGCAAGCATCAGCAACAGGAGCCGGACCGCCGGACGGGATTCGAGAAGATATCCGTAAGTGAGGGTGAGGAACAGCAGGGACAGGAGCGAACGGATCCCGCTGCACGCCTCCGCGACAAAGAAACGCTGCCCCGCGATCTCCAGGACATTGCCTTCACGCAAAGCAGAGTAGCCGAGGAGTTCGAAAATCCTCTCCGATAAGGAGGTGGCGATTGTCTGCAACGGCAGCGTGATTTCCTTCTGGATGACCATGGGCGGTGGAATCGACATGAGGAGAAGGACGAAGGGAAACCAGAGGAGCTTGCTGTTGGCCCAGCCGAGCAGAAGAACCACGCCACCACAGAGGGTCACGACAAACGCGAGGCGCGCGAAGAGCGGAAATCCGCTTGGAGCCCCCACGGCAACCAGGATCGAGCCCAGGCCGATCGCCGTGGCGCCACGCCAGTCAAACTTCGGTTCCGCGGCGGGCGCCGCGCGGACTCGGGCGACCGCGAAGTAGCCGGCAAGCGCGAGGGCCAGCGCCCCGTGTGCCATGTCGTCGTCCGTGGCCAGTTGCCCGGCCCATGCAACCCAGACCGGAGCGTACGCCGCGATCAGAAGGACGGCAAACAGGGCGGCGAACACTGGAGCGCGAGCCGCATCCAGTCGAAGGATATCGTGGGAAGGTGGCATATACTGACTGGTAGTTTCCTCTAATCGAAGCGACATGTTCAGCCCCGGCTTCCGGCTGATCAGCAGCTTGGGCTGGCAGGGGTTTTCATGACGGCGGAAAAATACAAGCGACTCGAGATCGTATACGTCTTTTCGATTCTGACGCGGCGCGTGCTCCCGTTGGCTCTGGCGGTTTGGCTGGCGCTGATTCTGCGAGACCTGGCGTTCGCCGCGTTGGATGCCTCCTCGGAGGCGCAGGTGTGGATCACACTGATGAGCGAGGCGAAGCGAACCCGCTTATTCGCGCTGGCATTCGGGGTGTTCGCGGCCTGGTATGGGCTCTGGGAGAGGGCCTTGCGCATCCGGACGGAGACGAGATTGCGCGCCCGAATCGAGGAACTTGAGAAGAGAATCATCTCTTCAGAGGGCTTGTCGGCTTGAGTCAGGATCAGGCTGCCTCCCTCGTTTATCTGCTGTTCACCCTGTTCGGGCTCTTTAGTCTTCTGCTCTGGATGTGGCAGCAGGCGTGGCGAGCGCGGATTCAGAAGGAAATCCGCGAGGCTAAGTTCTGTCTGGACGACTTGCTTCGAGACCGTCCGGAGCTTCGGATTTCACCACAAGTCTCCGCTTTGAGCGAGACCTTGGGAATCCTGGAAGCCCGTCCCGAGCTCTGCGGATTTTCCGCGGCGTTAGTGCTCCGGCTGCTGGCCGGCTCCAAGACTGCGACGCCTGAACTTGACCCGATGCTGATGGCGTTGCGCGCCCAGTGTCCAGGGATGGAAAAACGATTGGGAGGGCCTGGAACTCGCATTTTCCAAATCATTTCGAATAACCAAGATCGGCGTTGAAGCGCCTCGCCGGAATGCGCCGAACCCCTTGAATTGTACCGGTAGTTCTGGTACCCTCCGGGTAGGTTCAAAATGCTGATCTATCGCTCTGACGGTTCGGCGGTCGCGATTACGGCTGGAGAGTGGTTAGAGTATCTGGATCTGGCCCGGCAGCATGGGTGGATGCCCACCGGCACATCGCGTCCCGCTGTCACGCTGGATGTCGATCGGGAGCCGCAGCAGGACCGCGACTGGAGCGCTGCTTATGCGCCTGCCTGCGGCCAAGTGGTGCGTCGCGAAGATGCGCGCCAGCTTTCGATCGCTCTGGAAAGAGCGGAAAAAAACCCGAAGGCCAACCGCATGTGCCGAAGTCTCAGTAGCCTCATCCACGCGCTGAGTTCGGGACCCGTTTTATTGGGAGACGGAGACGAACCGCTACGAAGAGAGACCGTGGCGTCGCCGACGTACGAATACGCCAATCAGACCCAATCCGGCGATTAGAGCTGCCCACTCTGCCGGCTCCGGAACGGCCGAAACAGTGCCCGTGATCAAGTCATTCGCACAGATCGCGGACGAGAAAGAGAAAGCGATCTCATTGTTTGCGTTGATGAGCGAGTTGAAGAAATTCGCAGGATTCGCGAACTGAATCGTCGCGAGAAAACGCGCGGTGGAAGTTCCGTTGCCAACCGTGGAGACATTGACGGTACCCAGGCTGAGAGGATTTCCGGGCGCGGCGCCGGTCATCAACACGTCCACGTTTCGGCGGTAGACATAGCCGGTGTTGTTCAAAAGCTGGTCGGCAGTGGCGGTGTTGATCCCGTTCGTTCCTACAGCGTAGACCCCGCCGGTTACAAACGCGCCGTGGGTATTCAGAACGACGCCGTAGGCGCCGGAGCCGACATTGGTCGCGGTGCTGGTGCCCGGGCGATACAGGAAGAAGTCCCCGATCCGCAGGGGAAGCCCATCGGAGAACGGCGCCAGAGTACTGCCCCCTCCGTAGTTCAGATAGACCCGGACAGTCGTGGTGTCGAATCCGACCCGGACATCTACCTTCTCGATATCGTACTTGTTCTTGTCCCCGATCACATCGCAGTTGGAGAACGGGGAAACCAAACTATAGTTGCAGTTGGTCTGGGGCGCGTTGAACGGGTCCGTAACCGTGTATTGACCGAACGCCAACGGAACGCACGCGAGAAGGCTGAAGGCGAGTCTTTCCATAAGAAACTTTCAAAATGATGTTACTGTGCTCCGGGCGTGGACGCAAGTCTTATCAATGCACTTAAAGTACCAGTACCGTTCATCGGCTCATGGACTCCTGAAGCATCAGGATCTTACGCCGTAACAGCGGGTTAGGGTTGGAGTTCAGCCCGGCCATCATGTGTTGCTGCGCCTTTCGACGCTCGCCACCCGCCGCGTGGACGGCCGCGAGATGGTACTGATAGTTGGCGTTTTCGGGCGAGGAGGCTGCCAGCTTCTCCATCACGCCGAGGGCGGCGTCCTTTAAGCCCTTTCGCGTGTAGACGCACGCCAGGGTCACTTGAAACACGGGGTTGGCGGGGGAGCGTGTCAGAGCTCGTTGCGCCATTCGCAGAGCCTCTTCCAGGTCCCCGCCGCTTTCGGCGAGCAGGTGGGCGAGATTATTCAACGCCAGGGGATAATCCGGCTGCAAGGCGAGCAGATCGCGATACTCCTGCTTGGCGGGCTCCGATCTCTCCAACTGCTCGAGCGCGACGGCCCGCTGCAGACGGGCTCGAATGTCGCGCGGGGTCCGCGCAATCACCTGCTCCAGGTGCGGCAATGCCAGATTCGGCTGCCCTTGAACTACCAGAAGCTCTGCCAGGCGCCGCCGGAGATCGGTCGAGGTCGGAATGGCCTCGGCCAGCTTGCGGTAGATTTCCACCCCATCGCCGATTCTTCCGCACGCCACAGAGGTTTCCGCCAGCAGAATTGGCGCAGCGGATTGGGGGGTGCGGTTCGCCGCGGACTTCAGAAGTTCCAGAGCGGGATCGCATCGGCCGGTGCGAAGAAGAACCTGTACCAGCCCTTCCAATGACCGCAGATCGGTGGGATCGTTGTTGCTCAGAAGGTCGCGGAAGGCGGCTTCGGCCTCCTGCGCTTTTCCTTCCTTTAGTTTCAGGAGGGCCATCTGGAGTTGCGCGTCCCGATGTCCAGGGGCGCGTCTCAGGATCGCTTCCAATTCGGCGCGGGCGCGTCCCAGCTCGCCAACTCCCATATTGCATACGGCCCGCAGCACCTGGACGCTGATCCTTTCCGGGTGGTACTTGAGGATTCCCTCGGCCTCGGTCAATCCATCGGCGAAGCGGCCTTCCTCGAGCGCAAGGTAGAGCAGGCTGAGCCGCGGTTCCATCTGCGTTTTGTCGCGGCGGGCAGCTTCGGTAAACGCCTTCCGGGCTCCGTTAAAGTCCTTCAGTGCAAGCCGGGCCTGGCCTAGCAGAAACCAGACGCCGGCATCGGACCCATGCTCCGAGGTAAGTTTCTCGATCCGGCTTTCAGCGGCCTGTGTCCGGCCCGGATCGGCTGAGGCAAGCGCCAGACCCGCGTCGAGTATCTGGGCCTCCTTGTAACGGGGATGCTCGCGGAGGAGATTGCGAAGTTCGGTGGAAGCCTGAGTGGTCTGACCGGTTACCATCAGCATTTCGATCCACTTCCTGGCCATGTCGCGGGCGAGCAGCCTGTCCCCGGAAGCGGATGCCGCCTGTTCGCCCTCACGATAAACGGAGAGAGCCTTTGAGAATTGCCGAGTGCGCCGAAAGTAATCCCCAATCAGGATGAAGTCAGACTTCCGTTCCCGAGCTGCCGTCAAGGCGTTTGCAATGGCGGTCTCGGCGAGCGGCGAAGCCCCGGTATTCCAGAAGTGTTCGGCTAGTTGAATCGCGAAATCCAATCGAGCGGGGTTGTTGCGTGCCTTGGCGTCCAGTACGGCGGCAGCCCCCTCGAAGTCCTTCCGGCTTAGTTTCTGAAAATAAAGCACATCGTAGACCGGTGCGTATGTGGGTGCCTTCCGAATCAATGCCCAACCCTTTGCTGCGGCTTCCTCCGCGTTTCCCGCTTCGAACAGAAGCTGGCTGATGGCCATTCCCACCTCCGGTTGATCGGGCGCCACTACTTCCGCCCGCTGGAACATGCGCAGAGCCTTCGCCCTGTCATCGTCGGCGAGCGCCAGGTATGCGCCCAGCCTGAGGGCGTCGAACGACTCGGGAGCCCGTCGAGTAATGGCATCCAACTGCGACTTCCATTGATCACGCAGAAAGGCGGGACGCTCCGGATCCAGGAGATAGAGTCTGCGGCACACGTCCGCGAGCGCGATGCGGGCCGGCAACAGCCCGGGGTCCAATTCCGTGGCGCGTGAAAGCGCACGGTAGGCAGAACCGAAGCTCTCCTGCCGTTGTTCTACGACGCCGTAGAGATAATGGGCTTCCGCTATTCCAGCGTTCTTCTGGATCGCCTTCCGCAAATCGACCGACGCGTCGTTCAGCCGGCCCTCCTTCAAGGCCTGCTTTCCCTTTTCCAGGTAACGGGCGGCATCCTCCCGGGCACGGGAAGGGCATCCCGTGAGCAAAATCAGACAGATAGCCAGGAGGGCTTGTGCAGTTGTGTAGCGGGTCAAGTCAGTTTCTCAGCGGGACTGCGCCGGAAGCTCGATTACGGCATCGAGAACTACGGGTTTTCCATTGCGGGTGGCGGCCTGGAACCGCCAGCAGACCAGGGATTCGAGCGCAAGCCGACCGGTGGGTTCGTCCACGGCGCCGAGAAACCGGATATCGCCGAAGTCGCCCGTGGTGTTCAGCCTGGCAATCAGTCGAATGGCGGCATGCACGGGGGCGGCGGCCGCGAAAGGCAAAAGCGCAAATCGCTCCTGCGGAACGGGGGGGCGGAGAAACCCGGACTCACCGGACGAGTCGGCGAACCAGAAGATCCAGTCGCCTTTAAACGCGGGATCGTAGGGCATGGGGAGAACGAAGCTGTAAACAACCCGGTTCGCGAACAACTCCTCAATAGCACGAGGCAGAACGCGCGAACCCGGGCGCAGAGGCAGAAGCATGCGATTGCGGGCGGTTTCGAAGGTGCGGAGCTGCTCGCCCTTGAGGGGCATCGCATCCCCGGATCGCAATGGCAGCGGTGGGGAGATTTCGCGCAATTCGCCGCGAGCGCCCCGCACCGACAATCCTGGAACCGTTTCTCCCGCGGCTGCGCTGGTTCCTCTGGTGTTTCCGGCTGGCGCCGGCCCGGCCAGCACCTCTGCAATCCGGGCGCCGGGGACGAGGGAAGGCGCCAACGCGCTGGTGTCCATGGCGACCGCCGCCGCGGCCGGCGGCGGCTCCATTAGACTCGCACCCTCGCTACCGGCATCCGCGCCAGCTCGAGGCCGAGCCCGGGGCGGTGCAAACGGGCGGGGCGGCGGCCCCGGCAGCGCACTCATGTTCGGCTGAATCGGACCCATCGCGACAATCGGTACAGAGTCGATTCGCGGATCCTGGATCGAGACCTCCACCGGCTGGGGAACAGCCGGGCGGCGTTGAGGCGCCAAGAACGCTTTCGATGGCGTCGTGTGCATTTCGCTCTTCGGCACGACTGTGATCATGTTTCGCAGAGCCGTATCTTTGGTTTCTTCCGGCGCAGGTTCGGGCTTCCAAATCCGCATCCTACCCGGTTTTGCCCGGTCGGTCTGAATCTCGACAGGAGCACGCATACGGGGCCGGGGCGCCTTTAGTGAAGACCAAGCCTGCTCCGGCTGGATCGGCCGCACCACCGGCGCCCGAATAAACACTCGCACTGCCTTGTGTTGCCGAATCAAGTCCGAGGCGCTTCGGTTCTCAACAAGCCGGGGTAGCGGCGTCATCAGCGCCGCGGACGCGGCGAGCAGATGCAGCGCAAGGGAGATCCCATGGGACGCGGCACGCCCGCTCGCAAGAGCGCTGAAGACACGGTGATCGCCGATATGCGCGCGCAAAGTCACGGAAAGCGTCGATTAAACAACAGGGGCAGCCAGCAGAACCGGTCAAGGATCGAGGATATCATGGGGGCGATCCCACCCGTTCACCCGCGCTACGGCGGCGCCGTCCGGAACGTTCCGGTCACCGTGGGGAAGGTCGCCTCCCCCGCCCGGCATTCCACCCGAAACGAATACTGGGTGCCGGGTTGCAATTGCGTCAGCGCTTCAGAATGTTTGATTCGGGTTGCAGGGCGGGTTCGCCAGCCTGGTTCCCCATTTCCATAGGCGACGAAGCACGTTGCCGGCTCGGAGGTTCTCCAGTTGATAATGGCTCCGCGAGGAGCGGGAGGAGGAACATGAAGGCCAAGAATCAGCCGCTGCGCCGCCCCGCTGGTCCGCACCAGCACGAAGAATCCGATCTCATTGGAGGTGTGCACCGGCAGTTTCGAAACCAGCC
>JAIEPW010000011.1 GCA_019748195.1 Bryobacteraceae bacterium | reverse complement strand
GGCATCCGCGTGAACACGTTCGCGAACTCGCGCACCGCGTTCGCCTCGCTGAAGGGCATCGCGTTCCCGTGCTACGAGATTCCGCTGAAGGCGGGCATGAGCATCGGCATGCTGCTGATCTCGGTGGAACTGCTGCTGATGTTGTTCATCCTCCTGTTCGTGCCGGGCGATTACGCGGGCGCCTGTTTCATCGGCTTCGCCATCGGCGAATCGCTGGGCGCGGCGGCGCTGCGCGTGGCGGGCGGCATCTTCACCAAGATCGCCGACATCGGCGCGGACCTGATGAAGATCGTCTTCAAGATCAAGGAAGACGACGCGCGCAACCCAGGCGTGATCGCGGATTGCACCGGCGACAACGCGGGCGACTCGGTGGGACCTTCGGCCGACGGTTTCGAGACGTACGGCGTCACCGGCGTCGCGCTGATCACTTTCATCCTGCTGGCGGTGAAGGACCCGGTGATCCAGGTGCAATTGCTGGTGTGGATTTTCGTGATGCGCATCGTTATGGTGATCGCCTCCGGTATGTCGTACTTCATCAATGAAGCGATGGCCAAGGCCAAGTACTCGCGCGCGCCGAAGATGAACTTCGAGGCTCCGCTGACTACGCTGGTGTGGCTGACCTCGATCATTTCGGTGGCGCTGACCTACGTGGTCAGCTACCTGATGATCCCCGCGCTGGGCGGCGACGATACGCTGTGGTGGAAATTGTCGACCGTGATCACGTGCGGCACGCTGGCGGGCGCCATCATTCCTGAGTTCGTGAAGGTGTTTACGTCGGTGGACTCCCGGCATGTCCGGGAAGTGGTGACGTCCTCCCGCGAGGGCGGCGCTTCGCTGAACATCCTGTCGGGACTTGTGGCCGGCAACTTCTCGGCGTTCTGGCTGGGAATGACGATGATGCTGCTGATGGCCATCGCTTATTGGGTGTCGATGATGGGCCTGGCATCGCTGATGCTGGCGCCGGCGGTGTTCGCATTCGGATTGGTGGCGTTCGGATTCCTGGGGATGGGCCCGGTGACCATCGCGGTGGACTCCTACGGCCCGGTGACCGATAACGCGCAGAGCGTGTATGAGCTGAGCGTGATCGAGACGCTGCCGAACATCAAGTCGGATCTGAAGAAGAACTTCGGCTTCGATGTGGACTTCGAGAAGGCGAAGGAAAACCTGGAAGAAAACGATGGCGCCGGCAACACCTTCAAGGCGACGGCCAAGCCGGTGCTGATCGGAACCGCGGTGGTGGGCGCCACCACGATGATCTTCTCCATCATCGTCGCGCTGACCGCCGGGTTGACGCAGAACCTGCAGAATCTGTCGATTCTGCACCCGCCGTTCCTGCTGGGCCTGATCGCGGGCGGCGCGGTGATCTACTGGTTTACCGGCGCATCGACCCAGGCGGTGACCACCGGCGCGTACCGCGCCGTCGAGTTCATCAAGGCCAACATCAAGCTGGAGAGCTCGGAGAAGGCGTCGGTGGCGGACTCCAAAAAGGTGGTGGAGATCTGCACCCAGTACGCGCAGAAGGGCATGTTCAACATCTTCCTGACCGTGTTCTTCGCGACCCTGGCGTTCGCGTTCTTCGAGCCGTTCTACTTCATCGGCTACCTGATCTCGATCGCGCTGTTCGGCTTGTATCAGGCGATTTTCATGGCGAACGCGGGCGGCGCCTGGGATAACGCGAAGAAGATCGTGGAGACCGAACTGAAGGCCAAGGGTACGGATCTTCACGCCGCGACTGTGGTCGGCGATACGGTGGGCGATCCTTTCAAGGACACGTCCAGCGTGGCGATGAACCCCATCATCAAGTTCACGACGCTGTTCGGCTTGCTGGCCGTGGAGCTCGCGGTTTCCATGTCGGTGGAGCAGTCGCAACTGACCACCGGGCTGGGTGTGGTGTTCCTGTTGGTGGCGCTGTTCTTCGTATACCGGTCGTTCTACGGAATGCGAATTCAGACCAAGCCGTAAGCCTAGTTGGGCCGGGTGGCGAGGCAGGTTTTCGTCACCCATTCCCGCATGTTTCTCCCTCCACTTTAGTGTCGCGCACGGCGAACATTCCCAGACGTAACCGGCGATCAGATTGGGTTCAGCGGACGCAACGCGTGGGTGGGTTCGCCCACCCACGACCACAACTTCCCTGATTCCATGACACTTAGTGGCTGGACCCCGGCGTGCGCTGGCAGTTACCGGACCTTGTTGCGTTTTAAGGAGGTTCTTATGACGACGGCTGTGGCCGGCAAAACGATTGCCTGCCAGGAAGTGATGACCAAGAACCCGGTATTTTGCCTACCCTCCGAAATGGTGGCCCATGCAGCGGAACTGATGAAGAAGGAGAACGTCGGAGCGCTGCCGGTGGTCCACGACCGTAAGGAGCGCGTGGTGATCGGCATTTTGACCGATCGCGACGTTGCCTTGCGCGTGGACGCGATGGGCAAGGATTCGCGCCAGACCACGGTGGAACAGGTGATGTCGCGCAATCCGGTGACGTGCAAGCCGGGAGAAGATTGCGAAAAGGCGTTCGAAATGATGACGCGGCAGCACATCCGGCGACTGCCGGTAGTGGATCCGCAAGGCAAGCTGCTGGGTGTGATCGCCCAGGCGGACCTGGCCAAGGCGCTGGCGAAACCCGAGGCGCTGGCGAGGCTGATGGCCGCCGCGCCGCTGACCCGGAAGTCCGCCGTGGCGAAGAAGGCCGCGGGTGCGGGACTCGGGTTGCTGGCCGCCGCGGGCGTGGGCGCGGGCCTGATGTATTTTCTGGACCCCAAGTCCGGACGCGGCCGGCGGCGCAGGGTGGTGGAGAAGGCGGATCACCTCGCGGTGGAGGGGCGGCATTTTCTGGAAGGCCGGAAGACCGACCTGACGAACCGCGCGTTGGGTTTGAAGTCCGAGATCCAGTCCGCGCTGCACATGTGCGATGAAGTCTCCGATGAGGTGCTGGAGGCCCGGGTGCGCACGCGGCTGGGCAGGGTGGCAAGCCATCCCAAGGCCGTTCACGTGGAGGCGCGCGGCGGCACGGTGACCATGACCGGAGCGGTCCCGGAGGCCGAAGCGGATCGCGTGGTGAACGGTATCCGCATGGTTCCGGGCGTGCGGCACGTGGCGGATCACCTGGTGATCGAGCCCCGGCTGGAGTCTACCCTCGAGCCTGAGCCGGCTGGTGCGCGGCCGGTGAAGCGCGTTCTGGCGGGCCTCGCGGGCATTTGCCTGCTCGCAGCCGGCCTGAAGAAGCCATAGATTCGGTAGGATGAGGGGCGGGAAAATTCCCGCCCCTTATGCGACGATCCTTTTCGCTTTTATTGCAGAACAAGCCGGGAGTGCTGTTGCGGGCCGCGCAGGTATTGACCGCGCGCGGCTGCAATGTGGAAGACCTGCGGGTTTCCCGCACCGAGGATCCGTTCGTTTCCCGCATGACTCTGGAAGCCGAAACGGTCGCGGAGCAGACGTCACTTCTGGAGCAGTTGCGCGCCGTGCCAGGCGTGCTGGAAGCTCGCGATCTGACCTCGCCGGCCATCGGCCAGCCTCGCGAAGCGGGCGACCTGGTGACGCTGCAGGACATTGAAGCAGCGATGACGCGCATCCGCGGCTCGATCCCGGTCACGCCGCTGGTGCTGAGCGAGTGGTTCTCCAACCTGACCGGATCGAGCGTCTATTTCAAACTGGAAAATCTGCAATTCACCGGCTCCTTTAAGGAGCGCGGCGCGCTGAACCGCATCCTGACCATGACTCTGGAGGAACGCGCGCGCGGCGTGATCACCGCGTCGGCGGGCAACCATGCGCAGGCGGTGGCATACCACGCGGTGCGGCAGGGCGTGCGCTGCGTGATCGTGATGCCGGAGATGGCGCCTCTCACCAAGGTGGTGAACACGCAGGCTTACGGCGCCACGGTAATCCAGAAGGGCGGCAGCTTCGACGAGGCGGTCGCCGAGGCGCGGCGGATCTGCGAAGCGGAGAACATGGTCTTCCTGCACGCCTTCGACGATCACGAGGTGATCTCCGGGCAGGGCACGCTGGGGCTGGAAATGCTGGAGCAGTGTCCGATGCTGGACGCGGTGATGGTGCCCGTGGGCGGCGGCGGCCTGCTGGGCGGCATCGCCTGCGCGATCAAGGCGATCCGGCCGGAAGTGCGCATGATCGGCGTGGAAGCGGCGCGCGTTCCGTCGATGATGCGGGCGCGCGAAATGCGCTCTCCGGTGACGGTTTCGGCCGCCTCCACCATCGCCGACGGCATCGCCGTGCGGCGCGCCGGCGACCGCACGCTGCCGCTGGTGGAGAAGTACGTCGATGAGATGGTGACCGTGGAGGAAGAGGAGATCGCCAAGGCGATCCTGCTGCTGCTGGAACGCGAAAAGACGCTGGCGGAGGGAGCGGGAGCCGCGGCGCTGGCCGCGCTGCTGCACCATCGCGTCGACCTGCGCGGAAAGAAGGTCGCCGTGCTGATCTGCGGCGGCAACATCGATGTGATGTTCCTGTCGCGGATCATCGAGCGCGGCCTGGTGAAGGACGGCCGCCTGCTGCGGCTCCAGGTGTTCCTGCCGGATCACCCCGGATCGTTGTCGCGGTTGACGCAAATGATCGCGGGGCAGCGCGCCAACGTGATCGAAGTACACCATGAACGGGCTTATTACGGCGTGAACCTGGGCGATACCATGATCGAAGTGACGGTGGAGACGCGCGGCACCGGGCACTCCGATGAGTTGATTTCGGCCTTGGTGTCGGCCGGCTTCAATCCCAAGCGGGTGGTGTAGGCCGGTCATGCCCTCGCTCGGCATCGCAAGCGACCTGGTCCTGATCGTGGTTGCGGCTTTCGTCGGCGGCGTGATCGCGCACCGCCTGCGGCTGCCCCTGTTGATCGGATACGTGCTGGCGGGGGTGGTGGTGGGTCCTCACACGGCGGGCCCCACGGTGGTCGCGGTCGGCGACATCGAGAAACTGGCGGAGATCGGGGTGGCCCTGCTGTTGTTCGCGCTGGGACTGGAGATCTCGCTCAAGGACCTCCATCCGGTCCGCTGGATCGCGTTCCTCGGTGGTCCCATCCAAATCCTGGCCACCGGCGCATTCGGCTATGCACTGGGGACTCGCGTGCTGGGCCTCGGAGTGACGGACGCGATCTGGTTCGGAGCCATGATCTCGCTCTCGAGCACGATGGTAGTGCTGCGGACCATCGCCGGCGGCGGCGTTCTGGGAACGCTTTCCAGCAGGGTGATGATCGGGTTGCTGATCATCCAGGACCTGGCGGTGGTGCCGATGCTGATCGCCCTCCCGGAACTGGATCACCTGGAGCGGGCGGCGGGCCGCGTCGGCCTGGCGGTGCTGCAGGCAAGCGCGTTCCTGGCGCTGATGATCTTCGCCGGAACACGCGTGATTCCGGCGGTACTGAAGAAAATCATCGGCTGGAATTCGCGCGAGCTCTTCCTGGTTGCCGTGGTCGCGCCGGGGGTGGGTGTCGGATACGGAACACACCTGTTCGGACTCTCCTTCGCGTTCGGCGCGTTCGTCGCCGGACTGGTGATGAGCGAATCCGAGCTGAGCCATCAGGCGCTGGGCAACATTGTCCCGCTGCGCGACGTGTTCGGATTGCTGTTCTTCTGCTCCGTGGGGATGCTTTTCGATCCGCGGTTCCTCCTGGATCACGCGCCTCGAATTGCCGTGGTGGTGGCTTGCGTGGTGGCCGGCAAGATCGTCATTTTCGGACTGCTGTGCCGCGCGTTCGGCTACGGAAACATGGCGCCGTGGGTGGTGGGATTCGGTCTGTCCCAGATCGGCGAATTCTCTTTTCTCCTGGCGCGGGCCGGATTGCAGGGCGGATCGATCTCGAAGGATCTGTATTCGCTGATGCTGACCGCGACCGTGCTGTCGCTGCTGATCTCGCCCGCGCTCAGCGCGGCGGCCGGCCCCGCTTACCGGCTGTGGAGAAGAATCCGGCCGCAAGCCGAACCGCTGCTCACCATTACTCTGCCTCGCAAGGAACTGTCGGATCACGTGATTGTCGCCGGCGCGGGGCGCACCGGACGCGTCATCGCGGCGATGCTCCGTGACGCTCACATCCCCTACGTGGCTATCGAACTCGAATACGCGGAAGCCATGCGCCTTCGCTCCGAAGGTCATCCGGTGATCTGGGGCGACGCCGGCAATCCCGTGATTCTGGAGGCGGCGAACGTCGCCGGCGCCAGGCTGCTGGTGATCGCGTTTCCCGATCCCGCCGGGGCCCGCGTGGCGGTGGTGGAAGGCCGCGGGGCGAATCCGAAGATGCGCATCGTCGCCCGCGCCGCCTATGGAGATCATGTGCGGGAGCTTCGGGATCTGGGTGTGGACGAAGCCGTGCAACCGGAGTCGGAAGCGGGGCTGGCGATGGTGCGGAAGGCTCTGGAGGAGTTCGGATTGAAGGGCGAGGAGATCGCGGGGCGGATGACCACGGCGCGGGCTCAGCTCTATGACTCGCCGCGCGAGTAGCGCGGCTTGATGACACGCCGCGCGAGTGAGGCGGTTACAATAGCGCGCATGGATCAACAACTGGACAGCTTGCTCGCGCCGGCGGAACCCGAGGATCGCCGGCAGTTCCTCAAGACTTCGCTGACGGCCGGCTTCGCCCTGGCGGTGCAACCGGTGACCGCGGCGACCATCACCACCGACACCAACGGTCTCACCGCCGGTGAAGTGAAGATCCCCATGGGCGACGTCGAGATCCCCGGCTACCGCGCCATGCCGGAAAAGGGCGCACGCTTCCCCATCGTGCTGGTCGTGCAGGAGATCTTCGGCGTGCATGAGCACATCAAGGACCTCTGCCGGCGGCTCGCCAAGACCGGCTACTGCGCGGTGGCGCCGGAGTTGTACGCGCGGCAGGGCGACGTTTCCAAAATCGAGAACTTCCAGCAGATCATCCGCGAAGTGGTGTCGAAGGTGCCGGATCAGCAGGTGATGTCCGACCTCGACAAGACGGCGGAGTGGGCGGCGAAGACGCAGAAGGGCGACGCTTCCAAGCTCGCGGTCACGGGCTTCTGCTGGGGAGGGCGGATCGTGTGGCTGTACGCGGCGCACAATCCCCGGTTGAAGGCGGGCGCGGCCTGGTACGGACGCCTGGTTCCGACGCCGGGGCAGCCATCGAGTCCGCTGCAACCCAGGCAGCCCATCGAGGTCGTGAAGGATCTGAAGGCGCCGGTGCTCGGCTTGTACGGCGCGAAGGATCGCGGCATTTCCGTGGAAAGCGTGGAGCAGATGCGCGCCGCCTTGAAGGATGCCGGATCGAAGAGCGAGATCCTGCTCTATGCGGATTCGGATCACGGCTTCAACGCCGATTATCGTCCCAGCTACAACGAAAAAGACGCGAAGGATGCCTGGGCGAAGATGCTGGACTGGTTCCAAAAGCACGGGGCCCGGTAAACGGGCCCGTTTCTCCGGCGAACGGGCCGCTCGCATTTCCCGCAACCTCCCCGCCTTTGCACGGGTCCAATTAGCAGAGGCGAGGAGGTTGTTGTGCGATATATGAAATCAATCCTGGTTCTGGCCGGCGTTCTGGCGATTCCGGCGTTTGCGGCGGATCCGCCGTTTGAGATCGTGCGGGCGCAGTACGGCGCGCGCAACAACTGGGTGGACGTTACCAATCGCGTCGCATCCCTGTCGCGGAGCGGCTACCTGGACTTCCGGGTGGGAAACGACACACTCGGTATCGATCCCAGCCGCGGCGACGAGAAATGGCTGCGCGTGGATGTTCTGGATAACCGGGGACGCCGGGAAACGATCTCGGTTCGCGAAGGCGACAGGATCAGCCTGCAGGTGGGCGGAGGGAATCGCGGCGGCTGGGGTGGCGGCTGGGGGAATGACCGATGGGGGCGCAATGACGGGCCCTACGGACGAAACGACGGACGATGGGGCCGTGATGACGACGACTGGGATCGCGGGCGCAACCGCGGACGCCGGGGGCGCGACGACGACTGGAACCGCCGGGGTCGCGATGGCTGGGGCAACAACGACCAGTGGGGCAACCGCGGCGTACAGATCCAGCGGGCGACTTACGGCTGGGGCGGACGCTATATGGACGTCACCAGCCAGCTCCGGCAGATGCTGCGCGGCGGATCGTACTCCATCCGCGCCGGCAACGATACGTTTGGATCGGATCCCGCGCCGGGACGTGAGAAGGAACTGCTGGTGACCTACACCTACAATGGCCAGCGGCGGCAGGCGCGGGTCGAGGAAGGCGATTACCTCCGCATTCCGTAGCAGCCTGACCGGTGAAACCGCGGCGCGCGGGCTTGCGTCTCATCAGAGACCTTGACCCGCGCGCTTTTTCTTTTCCTGATCCTCCTGGTGACCGCATCGGGACAAACCCTTGCCGATCTGTCCGTCAAGACACCCGTGCCCGCCGGCGAGCCGGTGGTCATCGGCTTCCTGGGCGGTTGGGACCGTTGGAACGATCCCCGCCGCAGCGTTCCGGAATTGACCGGCAGACTGGCCGCGATACCAGGCGTGCACGCCGCTGCGATTTCCAATCACCGCCTGGGCACGGCACTGCAGTTGGTGAAGAAAGCCCTCGATTCCAATGCCGATGGAATTTTGGACAATGCCGAAAAACAACAGGCCTGTGTGCTTCTATACGGGCAAAGCCTGGGCGGGCGCGCCGCGATCCGGCTGGCGCGCAAGCTGGACCGCGTGGGAGTGCCTGTTCGGCTGACGATCCAGGTGGACAGCTTCGGATTCGACGATGACGTGATCCCGCCGAACGTGCGCGCCGCCATGAACTACTACCAGACGGGGCGCTTGACGGTTCGCGGGGAGAACGAAATCCGCGCCGCCGACCCTTCGCGCACCGTGATTCTCGGCAACCAGCGTCGCGAGTACCCGGTCTGGTTGCTGCCGGCGGCGCGAGAAAAGGCCCGCTTCCTGTTCGGAGGCGGGCACGCCCGCATGGAATCGGACCCGCTTCTCTGGCTCGAGATTCAGGGTCTGATTCGCGCCACCATCATGCGCTGAGCTGGATCAGGTAGAAGTTGGCCCCCTGCGGATCGGCGCACACGGCGATTCTGCCCACGCCGGGCATATCGAAAGGCCCATGGTGGAGCGCTCCGCCCTGTTCCTTCAGCTTCGCGGCACTGGCGTCGCAATCGGACACCTGCCAGTAAACGGCCCAGTGCGGCGGCGCGTTCCCGAACTCCTCGGTCATGGTAAGAATGCCGCCGAAGCTGGACTCGCCGTTCTTCAACTCCAGATAACCGGCGGGAGCAGCCGCGTTGGACTTGCTTGCCCACCCGAACAACTGCTTGTAGAACTTCTCCGCGCCCGCCGGATCGCGGGTCGCGAGTTCGGACCAGCAGAAGGTGTTCGGCTCATAGGCCAGGCCCATGCCTTTGTGCGTTCCCGGCTGCCAGACGCTGAAGAACGCTCCGGTGGGATCCTGAAACGCCGCCATGCGGCCGAAGTCGAAAACGTCGAAAGGCGGAGCCATCACCTTGCCGCCCAGCGACTCCACCTTGGCGGCCGTTGCATCCGCGCTCTCGGTGGCGAAATAAGTCATCCAATGCGGGGGTACGCCCTGCGCCAGCATCTGTGCGTTCAGCGTGTAGGCAGCGGCCACATTGCGGCCGCCGATATCGAACATCGAATACATCTCAGTTTCGCCGATCGGCGAGTCCGTAACGTTCCACCCGAACAGCGAGGCGTAAAAACGCTTGGCCGCGTTCTGGTCCGTGGTTCCCAGTTCCACCCAGGCGGGATTGCCGGCGGGAATTGAATCAAATTGGGGCATTGAGCTCCTCCTAGGGTGCTGATTCAACGCACTGAAGATTTCGTGTGGGGCAGAATAGCATGGATCTGTTACGGCGGAAAGAATTTTGGGACGGAGCGCCGCGGGGAATCGGTTTACAATGCGAAGCGGGAGCCAGCCCTGCCGGAATCGCCAGTTCACAACCTGCGGATCGCACGTTTAATGAGCTTCGCCAGGCCATACCTGGGGGCGCTGGCGGTATCGGTCTTCCTGATGGCTTGCGTAGGCGCGGCGCAGGCGATGATGGCGCTGCTGATCGGTCCTGTATTCGACCGCGTGTTGAATCCGGCGGCCGCCGATGCTCCCGTGAAGCTGTTCACCATCCCCGGATGGAACGTGCCGTTGCACCTCGACGACATCATGCCCGGTTTCCTTCAGGGGACCTGGTCGATGGTGGCGGCGGGGATCCTGGCCGTTTTCCTGATCAAGGGCGTGTGCGATTACGCCGGCAATTACCTGGTGAACTACGCCGGATTCTCCGCGGTGACGGATCTGCGGCAGCGCGTCTATGATCGCGTGCTGCGGCAGGACGCGCATTTCTTCCAGACCAATTCCACCGGCTCGGTGATGTCCTCCATCATGCTGGACCTGGATAAGATCCAGGTGGCCTATTCGCACATGATGGCGGACTTCTTGCGGCAGTCGTTCACGGCGCTGGCGCTCCTGACTGTGGTGCTGCAGACCGATTGGAAACTGGCGTTGTTCAGCCTGACGGTGCTGCCGTTCGTGCTGGTGCCCACGGCGCGGCTGGGGAAGAAGATTCGCCGGGCGACACGAAGCGCGCAGGATGACGCCGCGCAGTTGAACCAGCTTCTGCAGGAGACCATCAGCGGGCAGCAGGTGGTGAAGTCGTTCGGAGCGGAGGAGATCGAGTCGAACCGTTTCCGCGCGGCGGCTCTGAAACTGAAGAAGAGTAACTTGAAATACGTGGCCCAGCAGGCCATCGCCTCGCCGATCATCGAGCTGTTCGGCGCCATCACCATCGTCGGCCTGCTGAGCTACGCGCGCCTGGAGATCCAGAAGGGCGCGATGTCCACGGGCGAATTCACCAGCTTCGTCATCGCGCTGCTGATGTTGTACGAGCCCGTGAAGCGGCTCACTGGCACCTACCAGATCTTCCAGCAGGCGCTGGGCGCGTCACAGAAGGTTTTCGAGTACCTGGACCGTCAGGAGCTGATTCGGGAGAAGCCGGACGCGCGCCCCTTGAAGCGATTCGAGCGGTCCATCTCCTTCGAGCAGGCTTCCTTCCGCTATCCCGGCGCCCCGGAAGGATTTCTGCTTCATGAAATCGACCTGGAAGTGAAGGCAGGCGAGATTGTCGCGCTGGTGGGTCCGTCGGGCGCGGGCAAGACCACCTTGGCAAACCTCGTTCCCCGCTTCTATGACGTCACCAGCGGCCGTGTCCGGGTGGACGGAATCGACGTGCGCGACCTGAAGCTCGACGACCTGCGTTCGAACGTAAGCGTCGTGGCCCAGGATACGTTCCTGTTCAACGACACCGTGGCCGCCAACATCGCCTACGGACGAAAGAAAGTGAAGCCGGAGGAGGTCCGCGCCGCGGCTCGCAGCGCGCTGGCTGAGGAATTCATCCGGCAGATGCCGGAAGGCTATGAAACGCTGATCGGGGAACGCGGCCAGAAGCTGTCGGGCGGACAGAGACAGCGCTTGGCGATCGCGCGGGCGCTGCTGAAGAATTCGCCCATTCTCATCCTGGACGAAGCCACCTCCCATCTGGATACGCAAAGCGAGGCGCTGGTGCAGGAGGCGCTGGGAAATCTGATGAAGAACCGCACCGTAATCGTGATCGCGCACCGGCTGTCCACCATCCGGCGCGCCGACAAGATCGTGGTGCTGGAGGGCGGGCGCATCCGCGAGACCGGAACACATGAAGAGCTGGTGAGCCAGGGCGGCATTTACCGCCGCCTGCACGAGCTGCAGTACCTCTAATCGCCGGGCGTGTCCTCGGGCGCCGGTTCCGGCGTGGGCGCGAAATCGCGGCGCACCGCGTCCAGCACGCCGTTGATGAAGGAAACGGATTCGTCGCCCGAGAATTGCCGCGCCAGTTCCAGCGCTTCATCGATCACCACCGGCGGCGGCGTGCGGACCACGGTCATTTCGTAGATCGCCAGGCGGAGGATATTGCGGTCGACAACGGCCATGCGCTCGATCCGCCAGTTCGCCGATTTCTCCGCGATCCTGCGGTCGAGCTCGGGAGCCTGCGCGGCGGTTCCCGCGGCCAGGCGCTCCATGAACGCATCGGGCTCCGGGAAACGCTGGTCCTCTTCCGTGATCAGAGTTTCGTAGAAATTCGTGATGCACTCCTCCAGGGGAAGCTGGCGGAGGTCCCATTGAAAGAGAACCTGCAGGGCGCGCTGCCGGGAACGATGCCGGGCGGGCATTAGGAGAGCGCCTTCAGCTTGCGCATCAGGTGCGCCATTTCGATCGCGGTCATGGCGGCATCGTGGCCCTTATTGCCCAGCTTGCCGCCGGCGCGATCCTCGGCCTGCTCCTGATTTTCCGTCGTGATGACCCCGAAGGCGATGGGCACGCCGGTTTCCAGGGCAGCCTGCTGCAGGCCTGCCGCGGCTTGGCCGGCGACGAAATCGAAGTGAGCCGTATCGCCGCGGATTACCGCCCCGATCGCGATCACCGCGTCAAAACTTCCGGTCTGGGCGAGCGCTTTCGATGCCAGCGGCAGCTCGAACGATCCGGGAACCTCCACCACGACGCAATCGTGCTCCGCGGCGCCGCGGTCGCGCAGCGCCGATTGCGCGCCCGCCAGCAGTTTCGCCGTGATCTCGCCGTTAAAACGCGCCACGGCGATCCCAAAACGCATGCCGCGCGCATCCGCGGCCCACTCCATCTGGTGTTTGGACATCGTCGGCTATTAGGAGCTTCGTGGGATAATGAAGTTTCCGAGCTACATCATACCGCATGGATCCCCAGCACATCCGGAATTTCTCCATCATCGCGCACATCGACCATGGCAAGTCGACGCTCGCCGACCGCCTCCTCGAATTCACGGGAGCGCTGAGCCAGCGCGAGATGATGAACCAGGTTCTGGACACCATGGACCTGGAGCGCGAGCGGGGCATCACGATCAAGGCCCACGCCGTCCGCCTGGAGTACAAGGCCGACGACGGCCAGTTGTACCAGCTCAACCTGATCGATACGCCGGGCCATGTCGATTTCACCTACGAGGTGTCGCGCAGCCTCCAGGCTTGCGAAGGCGCCTTGCTGGTGGTGGACGCGTCCCAGGGCGTCGAGGCGCAGACGCTGGCCAACACCTACCTGGCGCTGCACCACAACCTGGAGATCATCCCGGTGATCAACAAAATCGACCTGCCGGCGGCGGAACCCGAGCGCATTCGCGAGCAGATCGAGCAGGTAGTCGGGCTGGACGCGAGCGGAGCGATTCTGGCCAGCGCGAAGCAGGGAATCGGAATCAAGGAGATTCTGGAAAACGTTGTGCTGCTGGTGCCCCCGCCCGCGGGCGATCCGAAGGCGCCGCTGCGGGCGCTGATCTTCGATTCCTGGTTCGATCCCTACCGCGGCGTCATCATGCTGATGCGCATCGTGGACGGCGCCATCCGGGTCGGCCAGAAGATCCGGCTGTGGGCCACCAACAAGACCTTCGAGGTGGAGGGTCTGGGCTACCAGACTCCCAAGCCGGTCCCCACCCAGGAGCTGTCGGCGGGCGAGGCGGGGTTCATCTTCGCCAATGTCAAGACCATTTCCGACGCGCAGATCGGCGACACCATCACCGACGCCATCAACCCCTGCGAGGAACCGCTCCCCGGCTTCCAGGAAGCAAAGCCGATGGTCTTCGCCGGGCTGTACCCGGTGGAGAGCCACGAGCACAACCTGCTGCGCGAGGCGTTGGAAAAGCTGCGCCTGAACGATTCCTCGTTCAACTTTGAGCCGGAGAGTTCGGTGGCGCTCGGCTTCGGCTTCCGCTGCGGATTCCTGGGCCTGCTGCACCTGGAGATCGTGCAGGAGCGCCTGGAGCGCGAGTTCAATATCGACCTGATCACCACCGCGCCCGGCGTCCGCTACAAGATCACGAAGACTTCAGGCGAGCTGATCGAAGTCGACAATCCCACCAGGTTTCCGAACCCCAGCGAGATCGCCAGGACCGAGGAGCCGATCATCGAGGCGACGGTGATCACGCGCGAGGAGTATCTGGGCGAAATCCTGAAGCTGCTCGAGGAGAAACGCGGCGAGCAGAAGAAGTTCGAGTACATCGGCGGCGGACGCGTTCTGCTGACGTATGAGCTGCCGCTGAACGAGATCGTGCTGGATTTCTACGATCGCCTGAAGTCGGCGTCGCGTGGCTATGCTTCGCTCGATTATCATCTCTCCGGATTCCGGGCATCGCCGATGGTGAAGCTGGATGTGCTGGTGGCGGGCGAACCGGTGGACGCGCTGTCCATGATCGTCCATCGCGACTTCGCCTACGAACGCGGCAAGATCCTGATCGAGCGGCTGCGCAAGCTGATCCCCCGCCAGATGTTCGAGGTGGCGTTGCAGGCGGCCATCGGCAATAAGGTGATCGCGCGCGAGACGATCCCGGCGATGCGCAAGAACGTGATCGCCAAGTGCTATGGCGGCGACATCAGCCGCAAGCGCAAACTGCTGGAGAAACAGAAGGAAGGCAAGAAGCGCATGAAGCGGGTGGGCAAGGTGGAGATTCCGCAGGAAGCGTTCCTGGCCGTGCTGAAGGTGGGCAACTCCGGCGACGATCAGGACTAAACATCCGGTGGCACACTTCGCGCTGTTCATCGCTACATTCGGGTTCGCGTTCCTGTGGTTCCGCGAGGTGGCGTATCACGCGTTCTATGCGCTCCCGAAGTCGCTGATTGCCCTGGCGAAGAAGCAGGTGAAGTGGACGCTGCCAGCCCGCTTCGCGATGTTCGCGATCGTCTGGCTGCTGCCCGCGTTCGCGTTCCTGGCGGTGGTGAATGTGCTTGCGGCCTCCCGTCCCAATCTGCTGGCATTCGTTCTCACGAGCTGGGGATTCAACTTCGGCCAGTACGGCGGCATCGTGATGGCCTTCGTCACGGTGGTGACCCCGTCCACGCGCGCCGGCCTGCGCGAGCGCTACATGCGGGCCCAGGCGCGGCACGCCTTCGCGCCCGAATCCTTGTGAGAAGATAGCGGTTCATGCGGCCGCTGATCGTTCTCGCTCTCGCTCCTTTCGCCCTCGCCCAGACGCCTTCCGGCGCGGAAATCTACGTCAAGGCCTGCGCCCAATGCCACGATGTCGCCGGCACGCGAGCCCCCACCCGCGACGTGATGAAGCAGATGTCCGCTTCCGCCATCCTCCGATCCATGGAGAACGGCGTCATGCTGTTCCAGACCACGCAGTTGACCAAGGCCGAGAAGATCGCCGTCAGCGAGTACATCAGCGCCCGCAAGCTGGGCGAGGAAATCGCCCCGCCCAAAGCCGGCTTCTGCGAAGCCGCGCCCGGCAAGTTCGACTTCGACGGGAAATCGCCCAACTGGATCGGCTGGGGTCCCGGCGACGGCAACGGCCGCTTCCAGAAAGCCGACTTCGCCCGCCTGTCCCAAAACGACCTGCCGAAGCTGAAACTCAAATGGGCGCTCGGCTACCCCGGCGACCGCATGTCGTATTCCCAGCCCGCCGTCGCCGGCGGACGCCTGTTCACCGGCAGCCCCGCCGGCAAGGTCTACAGCGTCGACGTCAAAACCGGCTGCATCCATTGGATCTTCCAGGCCGAGGATTCCGTCCGCGCCGCCATCCAACTCGGCCGCGACAAAGCCCGCAAATGGGTGGCGTATTTCGGCGACGGCCTCACCAACACCTACGCCGTCGATGCCGCCACCGGCAAGCTCATCTGGAAAGCGACCCTCAATCCCATGCTCTACTGCCGCGTCACCGGCGGCCCCGCCCTCCACGCCGGACGCCTCTTCGTCCCTACTTCCTGCCCGGAAGACGTCGGCGCCATGAACCCCAGGCATGAATGCTGCAGGTCGCGAGGCTCGGTTGCCTCCCTCGATGCCGAAACCGGCCGCATCCTGTGGCAGACCTTCACCACCGGCGAGCCCAGCCAGACCGGCGTCAGCAAGGCCGGCGTCCCCCAGTGGGGACCCTCCGGCGCGAGCGTCTGGGGCGCCGTCACCGTCGACCCCGAACGAAATCTGGTTTACGCCGGAACCGGCAACAACCATTCGAATCCGCCCACCAAAACCTCCGACGCGATCCTCGCGCTCGACAGGAACACCGGCAAAATCGTCTGGTCCACGCAGCTCTGGCCCGGCGGCGATGCCTGGAACATGGCCTGCGGCGGCATGAACGGCCCGAATTGCCCGGAAAATCCCGGCGTCGATTACGACATCGGCTGCGCGCCCATCCTGCGCAAACTCGGCGGGAAAACCTATCTGATCGCCGGCCAGAAATCGGGTCAGTTGACCGCCCTCGACCCCGACAGGAACGGCCAGATCGCCTGGAAAACGCAGGCGGCGAAAGGCGGCAAGCTCGGCGGGATCGAATGGGGTCCCGCGGCCGATGACGAGATGGTGTACGTTCCAGTTTCCGACGCGCTCGAACGGCGCGGCGCCGGCGGCGGCGTGCGCGCCGTCCGCATCCGCGACGGCGAATCCATCTGGTTCGCGCCTCCCGTCCCCTGCCGCGATCGCAAACCCTGCATCCAGGCCAATCCCGGCGCCGCCACGGTGATCCCCGGGCTGGTCTTCGCCGGCGCCATGGACGGCTTCCTCCGCGCCTACTCCGCCAAGGACGGTAAAGTGCTCTGGGAGTACGATACCGTGCGCGACTTCGACACCGTCAACGGAATCCAGGCTCGCGGCGGCTCCCTGAACGGTCCCGGAGTCACGGTCGTGGACGGCATGGTCTTCGTCAACTCCGGCTACGGCATGTGGGGCGGCGCGGCCGGCAACGTCCTGCTTGCCTTCGGGCTCCAATAGCCCGACGCTGCTATGATGCGAGGCTGATGCAGGCCGCTCTGTCCGCACCCTCCGTGCCGCCGCTCGCCCTGGGGCTCCGCGTTCGGCTCTCGCTCATGATGCTGCTCCAGTTCGCGGTCTGGGGCGCGTGGTTCGTCGTGCTCGGCAATTACCTGGAACACCTGAAGCTGTCCAAGACTCAGGTAGGCGCCATGTATTCGCTGATGCCGCTCGGCGCCATCCTTTCCACCATGTTCGTGGGCCAGCTTGCGGACCGCTACCTGGCCAGCGAGAAACTGATGGCGATCCTGCATATCGCCGGCGCGGGCCTGCTGTGGTGGGTGGCCCAGATCCAGGATGCCTCCCAATATCCGCTGATGCTGGTGGCGATGGGCCTGTACGCGCTCGCCTACAATCCCACCCTCGCGCTGGCCAACTCCATCGCCTTCGCGCACATCCCCGACGGGGCTCGCGATTTCCCGGGCATCCGCGTGCTCGGCACCATCGGCTGGATCCTGGTGAACCTGGTGGTGGGTCAGGTCCTCTCCACGGCGGAGCGGCCCGCGTATCACACCAACACGCCGCTGCTGCTCGGCGCGGGTTTGTCGCTGGTGCTGGGCATCTTCAGCCTGTGGCTGCCCCACACTCCTCCCACCGGCAAGCCCGGCGGGCGGATGCCGTTCCTGAAGGCTTTCGGCCTGCTGCGCGACCGCTCCTTCGCGGTGTTCTTCGGCGTTTCCTTCGTCATCACCATCGTGCTCTCGTTCTACTACAGCTTCACCGGCCAGTATCTGGAACAAGGCCAGGGCGTGAAGGATGTCGCCTCCACCATGTCCCTCGGGCAGATGACGGAGATGTTGCTCTTGCCCTTCCTGCCGTGGTTCCTGAAGCGATTCGGGATGAAGCAGGTACTCGCGCTGGGAATGCTCGCCTGGGGCATCCGCTACGCCTTTTTCGCCCTCGGCGCCCCGTACGCGCTGGTGCTGCTGGGCGTCGCGCTGCACGGAATCTGCTTCGATTTCTTTTTCGCCGCCGGATTCATTCACGTGGACAACACCGCGCCACGCGACATTCGCGCCAGCGGGCAAGCCTTGTTCGGGTTCCTCACCTATGGAGCGGGCATGTATCTGGGCGCGCTCGCATCGGGCTGGATCGCGCAGCGGTTCACGAACCCGGCCACCAACGTCACCGACTGGCGGGGATTCTGGATCGTTCCCTGCCTGGGCGTCCTGCTCGCCTGGGCGATCTTCGTGTTCGCCTTCCGGGAGAAAAAGGCGGCGTCCTGAGTCGCCGGCTTGTGGCGGACGGCAGGGCCTGAAGGGGCGGAGGCGATAGCGCCGGGGCCGGGCGAAGAGTACTCTCGGTCATGCTCGCGCTGATGTTGCTGGTCGCGCTGCAGGCCGCGCCCCCGCCCAAAGTGATCCTGGTAACCGTCCGCGGCGCCGCGGCGCGACAGGTGGATGCTTACCGCCGTGAAGGCCTCCTCCCTGCCGATGGAGGATTTGCGCGGCTCCACTCGCGGGGCTTGCGAGTGCGGGAGCTCGTCCCGGATCCGGGCGCGGTCACTGCGACGGCGGCGGCCACGCTCGCCACCGGCGCCACCCCGGCCCGTCACGGCATCACCGGCAATACGCTGCACCGTTTGGGCGATCCGGCGGGCCAGGCCGCCAGCGGCTTCGCGATTCCACTGGGAGCGGAGACCCTGCGCGAGGCGGCTGCCCGCCAGGGCAAGCGAGTGGTCGATATTCTGCCCGTCCTGGCCTCCGGGTCGCGGAGCGACACCGCGGGATCGGTACTGACCGGCGGACAGGCGAGCTCCGGGCCCGTCAACGCGGGTAGCCCGGCGAGCTTCGTTTCCGGGATCACGGCCGCGGCCGGCGTCTGGCCGGGCTACCCGGATCACGAAGGTTTTGTCGCGGGCCGCGTGCCGCCCCCGCGCTTCCTGGCGGATGTGGAACGGCTGCGCGCCTTCAAGGTCGCCGCGGCGCTGCACGTCATCCGCTCCGGCGCCTACGATCTGCTCATCGTGGACGATCCCACCGTGGACGCGGTAATGCACGCGTTTCCATCGCCCGCTTCGGCGGAGGCTCGCGCCGCCTACCGCATGGCCGATCGGACGCTTCGCGTATTGATGGACGCGGCGGGTCCGGACGTTGCCATCGCGGCAGCCTCCGGACATGACATCCACGCCGTCAAACACGGCGTCTCCGTCGGTTCGCTGTTGCGCGGCACGGAGGCGCGTATCTTTGCCTACGGCCCGGTGGCGCACATCCGCACCTCTCAGCCGTCCGCGGTGATGCGCATCCTCAGGGCGGCTCGCGACCCGGACGGCGCGGCGATCTTCGATCGAGTCTCCCCCCGGTCGGATGCCGATCACCCGGCGCACAGCGGAGATGTTGTGGCCCTTGCGCGCCCGGGTTACTTCCTGCACTCGGCGGCGATACCGGATCCGCGGCCTCGTTTCCCCGGCGACCACGGTTTCCGCGCGGATCGCGGAGCATTTTATGCGGCCGGACCCGGAATCCGCCCGCGCGTGATCGGGAAGGCGCGGCTGGTGGATGTCGCCCCCACCGTCAGCGCGCTCCTGGGCATCCAGCCTCCCGCGCGAAGCGAAGGCCGGAACCTGCTCCAATAGCCCATTCCGGAGCCCGGTTCGTGCGACGATAGTAGTTCCCACCCAAATGTCTTCTAAAGTTTTGAACCCTTCTACCCGGAATATCGCCATCATTGCGCACGTCGACCATGGCAAGACCACGCTGGTGGACGCCATGTTCCGGCAAAGCGGCATCTACCGCGAAAACGAGGCGATCGGCGAGCGCGCCATGGACTCCAACGAGCTGGAACGCGAGCGCGGCATCACCATTCTGGCGAAGACCACCGGCGTTCGTTACAAGAACGTGAAGATCAACATCGTCGATACGCCCGGCCACTCCGACTTCGGCGGCGAAGTGGAGCGGGCCATGAAGATCGTGGACGGCGTCATCCTGCTGGTGGACGCGAGCGAGGGTCCGCTGCCGCAAACCCGCTACGTGCTCTCCAAGGCTCTCGAAGCGCGCATCCCTCCCATCCTGGTGATCAACAAGATCGACCGGCCGGACGCCCGCATTCAGGAGGTTCTGAACGAGGTGTACGACCTGTTCATCGACCTCGACGCCAGTGAGGACCAGTTGAACTTTCCAGTGATTTACGCCAACGCCAAGGCCGGCATCGCCAAGAAGTCGGTGGAAGAAGAGAGCGAGAATCTCCGGCCGCTGTTTGAAACCATCCTGGAGCATATTCCCGCTCCCGCCGGCGATCCCGAAGGCGTCCTGCAGATTCTGGTGGCAAACCTGGATTACTCCGATTACCTGGGGCGGCTGGGGATCGGGCGCGTCTTTTCCGGCGTCCTGAAGCACGGCGACGAGGTCTCCATCTGCAAGCTGGACGGTTCGTTTCAGAAGACGCGAATTACCAAGATGTACTCGTTTGAGGGATTGAAGCGCGTCGATGAGACCGTGGGCCGTCCGGGCGACGTGCTGGCCATCGCCGGCGTGGAAGGCATCACCATCGGCGAGACAATCTCGCATGCCGAGACGCCCCAGCCGCTGCCCAGGATCCAGATCGACGAGCCGACCATCGCGATGACGTTCACCATCAACACCTCGCCCTTCGCCGGACGCGAGGGCCAGTACGTCACGTCCCGGAATCTTCGCGACCGCCTGGACAAGGAACTGCTGACCAACGTCTCGATCAAGGTGGAGGAGGCCGGCGGTCCGGACGCGTTCAAGGTGATGGGGCGTGGCGAGTTGCAATTGGCGATTCTCATCGAGATGATGCGCCGCGAAGGCTATGAGTTGCAGGTCGGCAAGCCCGAGATCCTCACCAAACAGATCAACGGCAAGCTGCACGAGCCGCAGGAACTGCTGGTGATCGACGTTCCCGAACAGTTCGTCGGCGTCGTCATCGAAAAGATGGGCTCGCGCAAGGGCAAGATGTCGAAGATGGTGAATCACGGCTCCGGCCGCGCGCGGCTGGAGTTCCTGATTCCGTCGCGGGGGCTCATCGGGTTGCGCAGCGAAATGCTCACCGATACGCGGGGCACCGCGATCATGAATTCGCTGTTTCAGGGTTACGTCGAGTGGCAGGGCGATATCCCGTCTCGTCCGACCGGCGCGCTGATCGCGGACCGCCCGGGAGTCGCCACCGCCTACGCCATCTTCGGCCTGCAGGAGCGGGGCGAAATCTTCATTACCCCTGGCGTCGATATCTACGAGGGGATGATCATCGGTGAGAACGCCCGCGACGCGGACCTCAACGTCAATATCGTGCGCGAGAAGAAGTTGACCAACATGCGGGCCTCCACGGCGGACGACGCCATCCGGCTGGTCCCCCCGCGCCTGCTCAACCTGGAGCAGGCCATTGAGTTCATCGCCGACGATGAGTTCGTGGAAGTGACCCCCAAGTCCATCCGGTTGCGGAAGAAGATCCTCAAGGCCAACCAGCGCTAGTTCCTGCTCATTTTCCAACTGCCGCATCCGATGAGAACCCCATAGGCCAGTCCGGCGCCCGCCGGGCGGATCGAGGGACCCCGTGTGCGATCTTTGTTGGCAAAACGGTATCGACGAGTTCTGGGGGTCGGCCGGAACTGGCGTTCTGGCCGCGGATTCCAATAGCGTGGTGCGGTACGCCGATGGAACCGCGCGTAGATTGCTGGGATCGTACCCCCCCGGCACAACTCTTGCGGTTTGGTGCGGCGGCGATTTCCAGGGATTGCGGGAAGGCGCGGACGGTTGGAGGGGCGAACGCGAGATCGCCGGGCGGTGGCTGGAACTGGAGGTCTGGAAGCGCGCTCCGGACGCGCCGGGCTGGATGGCGGTGGTCGCGGACGCAACCCCGCGCAAGCAGGCCCAGCGCCAGGCGGAGTGCGCCGAAGCCCGCTTGCGCGATATCCAGAATCTGGTGGCGGAGTATTTCTGGGAAACCGACCGCGCCTTGCGTTTGACTTATGTAACCGACCGGGCAGCCGAGTTTTTCGGAGAAGCGCCGGAGTCCTTGATCGGGCGTTCCCTGTTGGAGATGGCGGCCGAGGAACATCGCCAGGATCTGCGATCGCTGCTCGAGAACGCGATGCTCACCGCTTCGCCGGTCTGCAGCCCGGAGTTTCCCGGCCGGACGCCGGCCGGCGAAACCGGCTGGAAACAACTGACGGCGGCGGCGTTTCGGGATGCTTCGGGGAGCGTCGCGGGTCTGCGGGGATGCACGCGGGAAGCGGGAGAGCGCGTGCGCGCGCGCCAGGCGTCGGTGGATGCGCGCCGCGCGGCGGAAGCCGCTTCGCGGGCGCAAAGCGAGTTTATCTCGCGGCTCAGCCATGAGATCCGGACCCCGTTGAATGCCATGATCGGCATGGCCAGCCTGTTGTTGGCGGAGCCGCTCTCCCCCGGACAGCGTGAGTACGTCCAGACCATCCGGAGAAGCGGGGACAGCGTCCTGGCCCTTCTCAACGAAGTGCTGGACCTGGCCAAGATCCAGGCTGGGCGGCTGGAGCTCGAGAATCGCGAGTTCGACTTGTTAGCCTGCGTCGAAGCCAGCCTGGATGTCATCGCGCCGCAGGTGATCCAGAAGGACTTGCAGGCCGCGTGTTTTCCCCACCCCGGCCTGCCCGCGGTGGTCACCGGCGATTGCGCCCGGCTGCGCCAGGTGCTCTCCAACCTGCTGGGCAATGCCGCGAAGTTTACCCCGCGGGGGAGCGTGATTCTGGAGATCGAAGGACATCCGCAGGGCGAGGATGAATGGGTGCTGCACTTCTCGGTGCGAGACAGCGGCGTCGGAATTCCTGCCGCCGGCATGTCCAGGCTGTTCCGCGAATTCAGCCAGGCGGAGACTTCCACGGCGCGCCAGTACGGCGGAACGGGCCTCGGTCTCTCCATCAGCAAGCGCCTCGTGGAGATGATGGGCGGCGAAATTCACGCCGAGAGCACCGAGGGCAAAGGCTCGACGTTTCGCTTCACGATCCGGGTGAAGGCGAGCCCGGCCGCCGCCAGGCTCGCCGACGTCCTTCGCCTTCCCGTAACCTCACGGAACGCGCGGGTGCTGACCCGCTTCGCCGATCCCGGGTTCCAAAGCGCGATTCGCGCTTTCCTCGGCCGCTGGGGCTTCGATCCGGCCACCACGGCGGACACCGGCGCCCCCGGTATCCTCGCCGTTGGGGATATCGAGAGCCTGCGATCGGTGGCCGGTGTTCCCACGATCCTGATCGGCGCCCGCCGGCCGGAGGGATCGGGACGCGCCTTGCCGCCGCCCGTGCGCCCCTCGCACCTGCTCGAAGCAATCGCGCGCGCGCTCGAAAATCCCGGTCAGCCGTGTTCCACCGCGCCGCACCGGAGCGATGGCCGGGATCGGCTTGCCATCCTGATCGCCGAAGACAACCCCGTAAACCAGAAAGTCGCCCGGCTGATGCTGCAGAAACTTGGCTGCGAGGCGGACAGCGTCACCAACGGCGTGGAGGCAATGGAGGCGTTGTCCCAGAAACAGTATGACCTGATCTTCATGGATATCCAGATGCCGGAAATGGACGGCCTCGACGCCACCCGCCAGATTCGCGCCACGCTCGCCCCGGACCGCCAGCCTTGGATCATCGCCATGACCGCCAACGTTCTCGAAAGCGATCGCCGCGCCAGCTTCGACGCGGGCATGAATGACTTTGTCGCCAAGCCGATTCAGGTGGAGGACCTGGAAAACGCGCTGCGCCGCTTCTCCCGTTCCGTCGGCCGCGGCCCGGCAGCGCCGGCCGCGCCCTGCTGGGCGCTTCCCCAGCAACTCAGCGAGCTGGCCAGCTCCGGCGACGCCCCGGTGGTCGAGGACCTGCTTTCGCTGTTCCTGGCCACCGCCGCGAAGCACTTGGCCGGTATCCAGGCCGCGGCCGGCAGCGGAGCTCCGGACGCTGTCCGGAAGCGCGCTCATAGCCTGAAGGGAAGCGCCGCCCAGATCGGCGCGGTCCGCCTGGCCGAACTCAGCCGGCAGATC
Organism: Bryobacteraceae bacterium; assembly: GCA_019748195.1. Classification (GTDB taxonomy): domain Bacteria; phylum Acidobacteriota; class Terriglobia; order Bryobacterales; family Bryobacteraceae; genus JAIEPW01. The sequence goes on along the minus strand of JAIEPW010000011.1, from coordinate 180,139 downwards.
GAGCAGCAGGCTACCGCCGGACCCGTGAACCCGGACTCGCCCGTTTTCCGCGAGATCGAAAACGAATTCTCCAACGTGACCCGCGCCATCCAGTCCAGGCTCGGCCGGTCGAAAAAGACCTAGAGGGGTATGTTGCCGTGCTTCTTTCGCGGCATCGTGTCCACCTTGGTCTCCAGCACCCGCAAGGCCTCGATCAGTCGCGGACGCGTCTCGCGCGGCTCGATCACGTCGTCGATGAAGCCCCGCTCCGCGGCCACAAACGGATTGGCGAAACGGTCCTTGTACTCCTCGATCTTGCTCTGCCGCACCCCTTCCGCGTCCGCCGCCCCTCCGATCTCCCGGCGGTACAGGATATTCACCGCGCCCTCCGCCCCCATCACGGCGATCTCCGCGGTCGGATAGGCCAGATTGATGTCGGTGCGGATGTGCTTCGAGCCCATCACGCAGTAGGCGCCTCCATAAGCCTTGCGGGTAATCACCGTAATCTTGGGTACCGTTGCTTCGCAGTAGGCGTACAACAGCTTCGCGCCGTGGCGGATGATGCCCCCGAATTCCTGTTCCGTTCCGGGGAGAAATCCGGGCACGTCCTCGAACGTGACGATCGGAATATTGAACGCATCGCAAAAGCGCACGAAACGCGCGCCCTTCACTGAGGAGTTGATGTCCAGGCATCCGGCGAGGAAGGCCGGCTGGTTGGCGACGATCCCCACCGGCCGGCCGTCCAGGTGCGCGAATCCCACTACGATGTTCTGCGCGAAGTGCTCCTGAACCTCGAAGAACGCGCCGAGATCGACAACCGCGTGGATGATGTCCTTGATGTCGTAGGGAACGTTCGATTCCGCCGGGACAATGCTGTCCAGCCTCGGGTCCATGCGATCCGCCGGGTCCGTGCAGGCGGCGCGGGGAGGCGGATCCTGATTGTTCTGCGGGATGTAGCGCAGCAGCTCGCGGATCATCCGCAGGCACTCGGCGTCGTCCGCGGCCAGGAAATGAGCCACGCCGCTGCGCGTGTTATGGGTCAGCGCCCCGCCCAGCTCTTCCTTGGTCACTTCCTCATGCGTGACGGTGCGGATCACGTCCGGACCGGTGACGAACATGTTGCTGGTCTTGTCCACCATGAAGACGAAATCGGTGATGGCCGGCGAATACACGGCGCCTCCCGCGCAAGCGCCCATGATCGCCGAGATCTGCGGCACAACGCCCGATGCCAGCGTGTTCCGCAGGAAGATGTCGGCGTAGCCGCCCAACGAGGCCACGCCTTCCTGGATGCGCGCTCCCCCGGAGTCGTTCAGCCCGATCACCGGACAACCGGTCTTCATCGCCAGGTCCATCACCTTGCAAATCTTCTGCGCGTTGGCTTCCGACAGCGAACCGCCGAAAACGGTGAAGTCCTGGGCGAAAACGCACACCGTGCGGCCATGAACGCTGCCCCACCCGGTGACGAAACCGTCCCCTTCAATCACCTGTTCCTCCATGCCGAAGTCGCGGCAGCGGTGGCGAACCAGCTTGTCCAGTTCCTGGAACGAGCCTTCGTCCAGCAGTAGTTCCAGACGTTCCCGGGCGGAGAGCTTGCCTTCCTTGTGCTGCCGGCGGCGGCGCTCTTCGCCTCCCCCGGCCTCGGCGTTGGCGTGGCGGCGGCGGACCTCTTCCAGACGGTTGATCATGAAGTATCACTGTCCGACGCGGATGCCGGCAGTGTCAACTCTACTGGACGGGCAGGAAGACGCCCGGCTGGCTGAAGTGCTCGCCGGCGCGCAGAATGACGGGGTGGCGTCCGGCGGTCAGGAAGCCTCCCGGAACGCGGATGTTCACCTGAAACAGTCCCGGGAAGCCAGGCGCCGGAACGGCTGCAAGCACTTCGGCGTCGATACCGCCAATCGTGACAGAAACCGGCAAACCGCTGCGGCCCTCGCCGGTCGCAAACATGGCTACGACCGAGCCTCGGATTGCCGGCGCCTGGTCCGAGATAACCATCCCGTCTTCGCGTACCGCGCTCGCCGTTCCCAAGTTGGAGAAGAGCCCCGGCGCGGCTTCAGCCACCGGAACCGAGGCCATGGCGCGCACCTCCGGCCCCTCGCGAAGCTCCAGCACGACCACCCGATTGATCTGTATGTTGTTTGGAATCAATGCGATGCCACGCGCGGAATCGAGGATCTCACAGGCCGTCCCGCCGGCGAACAACCCGCGGTTCGGCGCCCCGGCGAGCGCCGGCACCGAAATCAGCATTCCCGGGGCCACGGGGCCGGGCGCACCGGTGGCCGCGTTGCGTACCTCCAACACCGCGATCGCGCCCGGCGGATCGGCTGCCTTGGGCGCCAGGTGAAACACAAGATCACTCTCTGAATCAGTTACATAGAAGGAACCGTCGCCCGCGGAAACGAGCGCGGAAATCCGCTTCGGGCTAGGGCCGGAGACGGCGATCGGCTCCCACAAAACGCCGTTCCAGCGCCACAGCCCGTTGCCCGCCGCCAGCGGCGTGCCATCGGGCGTAAAGGCGAGCGAAGTGGCGCTTAAAGGGCCTCCAACGGCCTCTAAAGTGCCGGAAATTGCCACTTTTAGCACCCTTAGACGGCCTGTTTCGGCGATCCAGAGGGCCCCTTGGGGGTCAAAAATCAGCCCAGAGGGAGCGATCAGCGAGTCCAGCGCGGTGCGAATGCGGCCATCGCGATCTACCACGCGAATTCGGCCATTTCCGCTGTCGGCGATCCACAAGGCGCCGTCCGGGGCCAGCAGAACGGCCTCAGGGGCGTTCAGCCGGGCGGCCGTCGCCGGACCGTTGTCGCCCGCAAACCCAGCTTCGCCGCTTCCCGCGATTTCCGTTATCCGCCCGGAGCGGGAGATGCGGCGGATGCGGTGGCGGCCGGTATCGGCGACGTAGATGCCGCCATCGGGTGCGGCGGCAAGCCCGCCCGGAGCGGCCAGGTTGCCGTTCTGGACGGTGTGGATACTGCCGGCCGGGGTGAGGATGCGGAGGCGATTCGCGGTTCGCTCGGAAAAATATAGATTTCCCAGGTTATCGAGCGCGAGGCCGGTGGGCGATCGCAGCCGCGCCCCGGTCGCCGGGCCGTTTTCACCGGAAGGCTGGGCCGACCCGGCAACCAGACGTGTGCTTCCGTCCGGCTCAAGCTCGCTCACTTCATGGCCGCGCGCAATCAGAACGGCGCCGTCCCGCCGGACGGCGATGTCGGCGGCCTGCGTCCGCAGGATGCCGGTGCGGCCGTCGGGGGTGCGGCGGAGGATCTGGCCGCTTCCCGGATCGGCGACGTAGAGCGTGTCCACGACGTCGATGGCGAGGCCGGCTGGGGTGGCGGCGGTGAGGAGGGTGGAGATCACGCCGCCGCGGATTTTGCGGACGGCGTGGTTGCCGCTGTCGGCGATGTAGACCGAGCCCTCACTATCGACGGCGATGCCGGCCGGGTGGCTGAGGCGGGCGGCGAGCGCGGGTCCACCGTCGCCGCTGTAGCCTTTGGCGCCCGCGCCGGCCAGGACGGAAACTTCTCCCGAGGGGGACACGCGGTAGACGCGATGGGCCTCGAAATCGGATACGTACCAGCCGCCATCGTGGGCAAAGGCGACGTTGCGGGGCGCGAGGAACCCGGAGGCGGCGGTTTCGATGCCGCCGCCGGGCAGGATGCGGCGGACGCGGCCGTTGCCAAGGTCGGTCACCAGGATGACGCCGGTGCGGCTGACGGCGACGCCGTAGGGGAACCGGAGTCCGGCGCCGGAGGCTGAGGCCAGAGTGTGAATCGAGCCAGCGCGGTCCACCCGCCGGACGCGATGGTCGGCGGCATCGGCGATGTAGAGATTGCCCGAGGCGTCAAAGGCAAGCCCTTGAGCCTGCAGGAGAGTAGCGTCGATGGCGGGCGCGCCGTCGCCGCCGCTGCCCCCTCCGGCGATCACGCGGGAGGTATAAGCCGTTTGCCCGGCTGTGTGCGGAGCGAGGACGAGCCACGGCAACAACCATCGGAAGAGGACTCGCATTTTTGTCTTCGAAAAGGAAGTGGACCCACGTCTCGAAAACTCTCACGGGATTCCGATAAGCGCTGTTGTGTCCCCTACAGTCCGGTTGGCCCTTCTGGGTTGTTTATGCACGCTGTTTCTTGCCGGACAGGCGCGGCTTCCGTTGAAGTCGGGTCCGAGTCCGGCGGCGGATCAGGGCGAAAATCCGGAGAGGATTCCGCGAAGGCAGGCCGGGCGGCTGCACTGGCTACTGGAATGGGCGGAAAACCCAGACGCCAACGCGATCCGGACGCTGGAAGAACGGGGCGCGAGGGTGCTACAGGTGCTGCCGGAGGGCGGGATGATCGTGTCCGCGCCGGACGGGATGGACTGGAGGGGGCTGGAGTTCACCTGGCGCGGGTTATTGACGCGGTGGCATAAGCTGAGTCCGCTGTTGAAGGAGGGGATGTCGGAGTTTCTGGTGGAACTACACCCGGACGTGGATCCGGGCGAGGGCATGGCGCTGGTGCTTCAGATGGGTTTTCATCTGTTGTGGCATCCGGACCTGCCGGGGGATCAGATCTGGATTCGGGGAGCCGCGGAGCTGCTGGGCGATCTCGCCGATTGGGACGAAGTGTCGTTCGTATATCCGGCGCCGGACGCGTTCGGTCAAGGCGAGCCGGTGCATGTGTGCTCGCGCTCGTACGCTTCCGGGACGACGATTCCGCAACTGATCGCGCGGGTGGGCGAAGGCTGGGATGGGCCGGGATTAGGCGCGGCGGCGCTCAGCTACACCTTCGGGCCGCTGACGGAGAAACTGTCCGCCGACACCATTCGTTTGGAGATTGAGCGGGCGCTGGCGGAGTGGTCACGGCACGTGCGGACGATATTCACGAAGGGGACGAATCCGGCGGCGGCGCGAAATCTGCATTTCCTGTTCGGGTCGCGGTCGCATGGCGATGATTTCCCGTTCGATGGACCCAGCCGGGTGCTGGCGCATGCGTTCTATCCGTCGCCTCCGAACCCGGAGCCGATCGCCGGGGATTTGCACTTCGACGGCGATGAGGCGTGGCGAAACGGCGTGGACGTGGATTTGTTCAGCGTTGCGTTGCACGAGCTGGGCCATGCGCTGGGACTGGCGCATTCGGACGCGCCCGGAGATGTGATGTATCCGTTCTACCGCCGGGCATCGCAACTGTCGCCGGGCGACATCGCGGCAATCCGGACGCTGTACGCCTCCGGCGCCACGCCGCTGGCGCTGTTGCTGGGCGCGACGCCGGACAAAACCACCGATAGCGTACTGGTGTTGACGGGCAGCGCGGAAGGCGGCGCGGGACCCTACAGCATCCGGTGGAGCAGCGACCGTGGCGGAGGGGGCACGCTGCGCACCACGGGAGCGTTTCAGTTCGACGTTCCCCTGCTGGCGGGAAGGAACATCGTCACGATTGAAGCCGAGGACTCCGCCGGAGCGCGCGCGTCGAGATCCGTCGCGGTGTCGCGGGAGAGCGTCTCGGAGACCGCTCCGGCGCTCCGGATCACCGCGCCGGCGGCGGGGGGAACCTTCGTTTCCACGTCGCGGACGGTGGTGGTGCGGGGGACGGCGTCGCACGCCTCCGGCATCAGCCGGGTGACGTGGGCGAACTCGCGCGGCGGGAGCGGTGTCGCGATGGGGACAGGAAACTGGGAAACGCAACCCATTGCGCTGGCCGAAGGCGTAAACAACATCTCCATCGCGGCTCTGTCCGTCTCTGGAGCAGCGGCGGCAGCCGGACTCACAGTCCAGTACAGGAGCGAGACGCGCGACACCACGGCGCCCTCGCTGCGCATCACGTCGCCATCGTCTTCGACGTTTCTGACGAGCGCGGCGGCGGTCGCCGTGTCCGGATCGGCTGCCGATTCGTCCGGCGTGGCGGCGGTCACGTGGACCACGAATCTTGGATTGACCGGCGATGCCGCGGGGACGACATCGTGGACTGCGAGCGTCCCGCTGTCGTACGGCAACAACGCGATCACGATCCGGGCTCGCGATGCGGCGGGGAACACTTCCTGGCGGACGCTGCTGGTGACGCGGCGGTGACGGGCTGCAGGTGGGTTACCGGGCGCTTTCCCTGTGTCAAGGATGTCCTGTCACAAGGGGTAGGAAGGCCGGGAGTTGACACCTCAAGGCCCCGGACCACGGGGTTGGTTCGTGCGCGGGTCGCCCGCGAGCAGCGGGTGAGGCGTTGATCCAGCGTTTGCCGGTTGTTGACCGTCACCTTCCTCGGGGCCTGAAGGCCCCTGCCGCCTGAAGGCGGCACTACGGGGGTCCTCTAGCGTTTGCCGCTTGCGCGCGGCTCCCGGTTCGTCGGCGCAGTAGAGAGACGATTACTTTAAGCGCCTGGGAAATGGCGAGGTGTGATGGGTGGATTCGTCTGCCGCTCGCTTACAGTGGAGCGGCAGACGTTCCGTAGTGTTTCGGATCGCTCTTTCCGCCGGTGTCGCCGCGATCCTTTTCGGAACCCTGGCCAGGACCGATTGGGGCATCAACTTCTCGCAGGTCACGTGTCCCACGGGCCGGACGCCTCAGCCGAAGGTGCGAAAGCCCGCCGATGCCTAGCAGACCAATTGGGGCGCCTCCACCTGCGCGCAGTGCGGCACGAAGATGGATAAGTGGCGCCGCGGTTCAGAATAGCCGCACGCTGGATAGCCTCTTCTGGGATTGGGTGGCAGTTGGGGCAAGTTGAGGCTAGTCTTGTGGGCACGCGCCCTCTGTCGGTCCAACTGCGAGCAGTCTATTTAGCCATTTCGCAGCCCAAACTAGGAGTTGCGCCGCATCCTTCGGATTGTGGATCTTGTTACCTGACACGGCAAACGCAAGGCCGCCCAACTGGACGAGCACTTGATCAAACAGCAAGACCGCGTATACAAGCCATTCGGGATCACCATCAGGCAAACATTTTGATCGCAAAGCACGAACGAATGTCGCTCGCGGCGAACTGCCTGCCGTCAGAGCTTGTCCTCCGAAGAGTTCGTCAAGCGCTTCAGCCGTCAAGTCGTCCTCCGAATGCAACAGCACCGACACCTCCAACATGGCCATGTCCTTCAGACGCGGGGCGCGCGTTGTCGCCCCAGCATCAAACACGAAAGCGCGTGGTTCATCGCCGGAGTCGACGACATCGACGGCAACATTCTCAGCGTGTAGATCACCGTGGATGAAGGAATGTTCGGTGTATCGCACCTCGCGCGTCGAGGACTGTACCATGCGCAGGACGGCCAGCGGGTCGTCATCGGAACTCGGAGTTTTCCACTTCTGCCACTCTCTCCCCAGCTGCTCTTCGTTATGATATGGCCAGATCAAGCTGTTCACCTGCTGAATGTTCGGCGAGGCATTACCCATCCGGAAGAGTTGACCTGCCACCTGCGACGCGACAGACCGAATCGCTTCCACTGACAACGATGGCTGAGCGAGCCATTGCCTTAGGGATCTCGGGCGCCGCTCCCCAGGTCCAACCGCCTGAGTTACAAGCAGAGATCGACGTACTCCGGCAATGTCCGTCACCACTGAAACATGCTGCAGCCTACTCGCAAGACCACGGGCGGCTAAGACAGTAGCCTCACGGTGAGCAGCAGGGTACAGCTTGAAGAAGTGGGTTCGCGATGCGCGATCACCGTCAGCAAGCAGAAATCTCCCCATCAGTACTTTCGTCCACTCACTATCCACGTCGGATGGGTTTGAATAGCGGCTTGCTGACCACCATTCGAGATCAATGCCAACACCTCGTGAGTAATCGAGCACGGAGCGCCGCAAAAGATCCTCTTCTCTCGGACTGATCACCGGATACGTCGATCGCCCAGCATCTCGCAGATGTATGCCGACGCCGATGTATCGACTTACGGCATCTAGTGCTTTATTGATCTCCTCTGCGAGGTGCTCTGGTTCTGCCCCCTTCACCAACACTCGGCCACAGAAGAAGTTGCTCCGCACCTTGTCACTCAACTCGCTCTGCCTTGCTTTCGCGACATGACCACTGACGATCAATAGAGCCGGGATCGGATACCACTCCCGCTTCACGCACTCTTCGAGCAGTGTCATCCCGAGATCGACCGTATCCGTGGGAGGAAGCCCAACCGACTCGGGCAGGCGGAGATCCAACAGCACCAAGTGAAAGATCGTACTCGATTTCAGGTGCGCGATTGCATCCTCGTAGCAGAAAGCAAACTTCGGCGGCGCAGTGCCGAGACGCCGAAGAATGTCTTCGTAGACAGTTTTCACGTCCGGTTCGTCTTCAATGACAAGCGGCTGAATGCAAGATGGGTAGCTCATGACCGCGGCACCGGAAACTCAAGGAGCAGGCGAAACGTGCCTGTACCATCGTCGGTCAGGCGCACGCTCCCATAGAGACGACGCATGGCATCGCTCATCTCCAGGAGGCCGCGGCCCCGATTCGCCCCGTGCGTCGAAACCGGCTCTTGAAAAGCCCCATCGTGAACCGCTTCGGGAAAGCCGGGACCATTGTCAATCACCAACAGCCTCACGCAGTCGCTGTATTGCTTGATGCGTAGCATGATGCGGCAGGGATTTCTGGCGGCCTGATGCGCGTTCAGCCAAGTGTTCCAAAATACTGTTTCCAGGAGATAATCACTCGCGTCCACGGTAACAGGTGGATCAACGTCGCCCTCGAACTGAATATCAATGCGCGAGAACTGTGCTGCATATCGTCCGTTCATTGCTTGCAGCCACGGCACGAGCAGGATCGCTCGCCCTTGGAAGTGCGACGGATCGACATCCGCTGCCTCAATCGCAATTCCGAGACGCCTGAATTCTTCCTTCAAACCAGCAATTGCACTACCCACGGCACCAGTCGAATCGGGCTGCTCTAAGGCTGCGGCCAGCCGCAGCAAATGTGCTTGGGCCTTCATGATGCCGTTGTTGAGCTTGTGCTTTAGACGCGAGGCGATGTAATCGTATGTCTCTGCGAATTGCGCCGGATACACCGGAGCCGGTTTGTCGGGCGTCGCGGTAACAGGAACTTGTTCCTCCAACTGCCCCAGAGCAACCGTAATCGCCCGCCGCGTGAACTCGTCGGTCTCCCGAGCGTGCCACTGCACCAGAAACGGCAGGATGATCGTTTTCGAACCCACTTCCTGCGCGACTCTGGCAATGAGATGCCGCAGACGTCCGTCCTTGCGGGTGTCCAGCCGCTCCAACAGGCTGCGAGCCAGTTCGGGCTGGCCATTGATCAGAGAGATCAGTTCCGTGCGCGCTGATCGAGGGTCTGAAGCTGCGAGTCTCCTCAGACGGTCCAAAACGCTATTTGTGTCCGTATCGTGCTGACCGTCGATCAAATGCCTCGCGCCCCCCTTCCAGCAAATCGATGATCTCACCCTGACAGTCATCAACCGAACCGGTCTTCTCCACGTAGCCCACTCGGCCATCGGAGTTCATAACCACGACAAGGTCGGCTTCACCCAGGACCGGAATGTTGGCATTGTGAGTGACGAGGATCAATTGACGCCGGTCTCGCATCCGCCGAATTGCGGTCACTACAGTCTCATAGATGAAGTGATTATCAAGATTATCCTCCGGCTGGTCGGCGATTAGAGGACAATGCCGTCGCGCCAGCAGTAGGGGGAGCAGGGCGGTGCATTTCTGCCCGCGAGACAGTTCCGCCGCGTCCTTGAAATATGGGTTGGCGCTGGTGGACACGTTTAGCTCAATGCGGACCCGATCGTCAATGTTAATAATCTCCAGCGCGAGTGGATCGATGCTTCCCCGAAATCCTTCCAGAATGCGTCTAGACCGCTCCGCCCCAAACCCCAAGTACTGCTCAAAGCCCCCCGTGTCTTGCTGCTGAATCATTTGCGCCAGATCCTCCGGGCGAATCGTCATCAGCTTTGCTAGGATCTCGTCGTGGTTGCGCACGCGCGCACCGCGCAGACCGTCCGTCAAGATCTGCTGATAGGCCAGATTGTCGGCGTTTCGCGCGACGGTCACTTGCACGTTAGGCCCTGTCTCCTCCGCCAGCAAGGCCGCAACGCCCTCACGTAACTCCGAGATCTCCTCTTGGGCTAACAGGTAGTCGCCTTTTAGGCGAATCCGCTCCGCTTCAAGCTGACCAATCTCCGTTCGCACCTCCCGCAGCTCATGCTCGATTTGATCGAGCTTTCGCACTTCCTCCTCAAGCTGCGCATGGGCAAGAACTTGGGCATTGGCACTTTCGTTCTGTCGGGCGAGATCCGCGTGCGTCGCTGCCTGCTTTGCATGTGCCGACTTCAACGAGGACTGCGCGTCCGCAACAGCTTGCTGGAACGCGGCAGACGCTTCGTTCAGCGCCTTCCAATGAGTTGCGCTCGCATCGACCACCCGGCGCAATTCCTTACCCATGACGGCGAAGATCGCATCGTTCTCCGACCCTGCTTCGAACTTGGCTTGACCGGGCAGCGAACTGAACAGCCCACGCACCGACTCTAGCTGCTCCTGCAGTCGCTGCGCAGCCGCCGCCAAGTCCGTCAGGCCCTTCGCCTCACTTTGGTTGCGCTGCTGCTGTCTTACTGCCTGGCTGTACCCCGCCGCCTTTGGATCGAATTCCGGTGGCGGCGTTGCTGCCAACCGCGCTCGCAGGTCCCCTGCCTCTTCCAACCGCTCCTTGAGATCCGTAAGCCGGGTGCGGGCCAACCGAAGCCTGTCGGCATTGGCTTCGAGCGCGCGTCTGCGTTCAGAGAGGCCTGCGTAGATCTCCCGGAGTTGCTCGGGCCGCAGATCATCGAGCAGCGCCCTTCGTTTAGGACCTAGACTCTCGTCCGCTATGGCTTCGATTTCCAGAGCGGTGTAGGCATCCAGGGGCAGGAACGTGCCCCGATCCAGATCCACACCTTCGACCGGTCGTCCATCGTCCGTCTGAACCACGGCAGCCTGTTTGTAAGACCGGCGCAGTGAATAAGCCGGACCGCCTTGCGTTCGCACACTCGCAGCAACGATCGACGAGGGGCCGAGATTCGCCTGGATCAAGTCCTGACGGGTCCTCGAACTAGAAGGGATGCCCAGGATCGCATACCGCAATGCCTCGGCTAGCGTAGATTTGCCTGATCCGCGTGGACCGATGATACACGTCAACCCAGCAGGGAGCTTCAGGCGAACACCTGCCAGGAAGCCACCGTTAATCTCGATCTCGTTGAACGACCACGACAAGTTTGGCTCCGATCTGCAAATTATCTCCTGAAAAGGCTGTGATGGCCACGGTCGGTGGAGGACGCGGCTGCAAGCGGGGCGATTACCACCGCCTGAAGTTGGTTAAGAACGTGCTCGCCGATTTCCCTCTGAGGGGAGTCGTATGGTGAAGAGGAGCGAGTCAGAGCAACATCCGTTCTCGAAGCTCCGAAGCTGTCAGGAAAAACCGCAACCCGGTGGATTGATATAAAGATTTCTACTCCGACGCCGCCGGCCTCACCGGCAACACCACCGCGTCCGACAACCGCGTCCCTTCCTGAATCGTGCACGGCGAGTTCTCGCGCAAGGCCGCCGACAGCATCACGCGGATCTGCGTCACCCCGTTCTGCCCCGTCGTCATGTGCTGCACCGGATGGTGAATCCCGCCGATCGTCACCCGCACCGCCGCCGCGTCCGTCTCCCGCACGTTGGTCGCGAAAATCGTCAGCAACTCGCCCGGACGCGCCGGCGACGCCGTCGTGATCTCGCGCCCCGCGGTTCCCGTGAATCCCGTGATCACCGCCGGCGGCGCGTCCACCTGCATCGCGATCCGGAATCCCGCCACGCCCGAACGGTTCTGCAGCGCCACCACCGCCGGCCCCGGCGCCAGGCCCGCCGGCAGCGTGAACGTGATCGAATCGCCGGTCAGCGTCTGCACAATCGCCGTTTGCCCGTTCACCGCCAGCGTCCAGCCCTGCAGCGTCGCCGGCGGATTCGCCACCGTCACGATTCCCGCCCCGCCTTGCGGCACCCCCGCGAGCCCCGTCATCGCGCTCACCACCGGCGCACGAAGGCTCGGCTCCGAAGTCGCCGGCAGGATCTGGAACGCGTTCGGCTGACGGATCGTATCCAGCCCGTTAACCACCGTCACCGCCGTCGACAGCGACGGCGCCGCCGCGCTCACCGACACGTTCACCAGCAGGCGGCTCGGCGAGAGCACCCACACCCGTCGCACCGCGACATCGCTCGACCCGAATCCCACGCGCGTCTGGCCCTCGACGAAGTTCGTCCCGTTCCCGGTGATCTCGATCACCGAATCCACGCCCGCCGGAATCGCAGCCGGCTGCACGTCCACCGACGCCGCGCGGCTGAGAGCCGCCGCCGCCAACGCCGGAGGGACATTCGACCCAAGCGACTGAATGCTGCTCTGCCCGTCGCTGTTCAACACCGCCACCCGCGCCTCGTTCCCGCCGGTCCATGCCGGAGCGGCGACTTCGATCTCCTCCGGCGTTACCTTGCGGATTCGCCCCGCGATCCCGTCAAAGATCACGCGCGATTCCGTGGTGAAGCCGCTTCCCGTGATCGTCACCGTTTCCTGATCCATCCGCACGCTTGAAACCACCGGCGCCGCCCGTGACACCAGGAAGAACGCCGCCGGCAGCACGTACATATCGTCGCCAAGCTGGAACAGCAGATGGCGGTAGCCGTCGGTGGTGGCTCCCGCCGCGAAATCGGCCTGTATGTACGGCGGGTTCGTCACGTACACCCGCACGGAGTTCGCCGCCGCCTGCACATCGTCGCCAATCGCCTCCACGCGCAACCCCGGCGCCACCTGGTTGTTCGCCATCAGGCCGTTTCCGGTGAAGTACAGCGTGGTCTGCGCTTCGGTCCGCGCCGGCGGGCTCTTCACCGCCACGCGATTCAGGAAACCGTAGCTCTGCACCCCGTGGATGGCCGGCGTGGCGCGCTGCCGCACCGGGAAGTTGATCAAATCCACCGTCTGGCCGGCGTTCACGCTCACCGCCGCCGCCTGCCGCCACTCCCGCGTGTTCGGGAAAAACTGCGCCGAGAAATTCTGCCCGAAGCGGAACGGTTCCTGGCGATCGTCTCGGGGCAGCACGATGTTCCCCGGCGTCACTTCGCCGAAAGCCGCCGGCGGCACCGGATGCGTGTAGATCAGGTAGTTGCCCGGCGGCAAGCCCTCAATCCGATACGTCCCGTCCGGATTCGACAGCGTGCTGTAGGCGAGTCCCGCGGGCGTAATCGCCACCACGCTCGCCAGGTTCACTCCCGCGCTGTTCAACGTCACCCGGCCGCTGATCGCGCCCGTGCCCGCCAGAAACTGCGGAGTCGGATACAGCAGCGAAAGCCCGGCGATATCGTCGCCGCTCAACGGCCGCGCCTTCGTCGCCGCCTGCGTGATCGGCGTCGCCATCACTCCCGACGTGAACGTGTGCTGCAGTCCCAGCGTGTGCCCAAACTCGTGCACCAGAACCGTGAAGAAGCTCTCCGTATAACTCGGCTGCGTCGACAGGTCCCGGCGAAGCTGCAGCCGGCTGCGCAGCAGCGGAACGAACCTCGACGTGTTCAGATCCACCGACGCCAGCGTGATCGGACCCGCCTGCGCGATGATCCCCGGCGGAATCTCATCGTCGAAAACCACGTCGATCCCTGGCGTGGTCTGCAGTTGGTTCGTGTCGCGATATCCGCCGAACGCGATCCGCAATTCACTGCTCGGAACCTCATTCCAGGTCCGCGCCGCCATCCGGATCTGGCTGGCGATCGCCGCCGCCGAATCGCCCGGCGCCATCGGATCGGGACCATCCAGCGAAATGAAGTACTGCACCGTCCGGTCCGGAATCGACGCCAGGTCGAACTTCACCGGAATCGGAACAAAGGGCCCGTTACGCGAAGGGAAGTAAACGAAATGATAGTAGCCGGATGCAAGCGAGGCCGCCAGCGTGGCCAGCGCCGCTATCCTTGTCATCCGCGCTGCCATCCCTCGCATCACTTCACGTCCTTCGCCATCGCCGCCAGTCGCGCCCGGACCTCGTCCAGCATCATCTCCACCGGCGTATCCGGCGCCAGCCGGCCCGTCTTCGCATCCAGCATCGCCTCCTGCGACGCCGGACGGCTCAGCTTGATCGCGCCGGAGGCGTCCGCCTTCACCGTGAACAATCCCTGCGACAATCCAATAATCTGCGTCCAGCCGGTACGGCTGGTCCACAGGAAAAACACGTATTCCTGGCCGGCTTCCAGCGTGGGCGCGCCCGTAACGGTTTGCCGCAACCCCTGCGTGACTCCGCCCGGCACCGCGACATCCAAACCGGTCTTGGCGGCGCCCTTCAGGACTTCCGTCACCTGAAGGCGGAACTGGCTATAAATCATGCCTTTGCGGACAATTCCCACGGGACCGCCCACCACTCGGGCGCGCACAATCTCGGTCGATTTGCGCATCAAATCGTCACTCGAAAGCTTTTCGAGCGTCGACGCGAACCCCGGCAGGGCGGTCAGGGCAAGAACTGCGGCAGCCAGTCGCATGAATTCCAATACGCTCCACGCAGGACTACTGCCAACTTGGAATATTGAAAATAAACGACTTATGCCTTAGCTGACCGCCGCTGTGTGTAGCCGTGACACAATGATTGGACAGAATGTGACAGCGACACGTTGTCCACTATAATCGTTGACTTTGTCAACCTTCTGACCGCGCGGGGCGGCCGCTGAGGGAATTGGGCGCATCCAGGTGGGCGCCTTCGTCGACGCCTACGCCCAGCCGATCCACCAATTCGCCCCCCAGCCATCCGGTAAAGGCAGCCAGCCCAAAACCCGCGTAGGACGTGGCGAATGCCCCGGTGGGCGGGCTGGAGGGATCGTTCCAGCGGAGCAGCCAGCTTGCGCCGAACAGCAGCATCACCACCACGTTGCCGATGCCATGCATCGCCCCGATGCGCTTGGCGCGGGTGCCTTGCGGAATCGCCAGGTAGTCGATGGTCCCGAAGATCGCGGCAAGCAGGCCGGCGACAATGCCCGCGCCGATCATGTAAAAGGCGATCTCCGTCCAGCGCGGATTGTCGAGGAATAGCGTCATCAGATCGAAGATTACGGCGGTTCCCAGCAATCCCAGCGGAAAAACGATCAACTGCTGATGCAGCGCGTGTCCGAACAGCTTGGCTCTGCTCTCCATGGTGGCGGTCTCCCGGAAGGTAGAGGCGGGGTTTCGGGGAACCGTTTCGCGGTCGGGGCTCAAGGTACTCTCTCCGCGGGGGTACCTCGTAGGCGTGGTTTGCCACTTGCTCACGCTTGTGGCTCTCATTGCGCAGTGCCGCGATATTTGCGGCGATCGCACGATAAGGCGTCACGACCGTGAGGGAGTGGCAGACGTTCTGGCGATGTACGCTACTCAACGCCGATGGACAGCACATTGACACGCGAGAGTCCATCGCCTACGATAGCCACTGAAGCCGCGCATACCCGCGCGGCTTTCTTATTGCTGCTGTGTTCACCGGCCGCGCCGACCCGACGCGGCCTTCGTATTTTGGTGCGGTAACAAGAAAGGGGAATTATGGGAATTCTGGCATCCGCGAAGCCCGTGGTGGTGGTCTGCACGCGAGATCGAGATCGGGCAAGGGGTTTCTATCGCGATACGCTGGGGCTCACCTTGCGCCGAGAGGACGACCAGGCGGTGGTCCTGGAAGCAGGCAACACGGCGATCCACATTGCCGCCGTTCCCGACTTCACGCCGCATGGACACACGATGCTCGGCTTCGTGGTTGCGGACGTGGAGGGGACGGTACGGGCGCTCGCCGGGAAGGGCGTGGCGTTTCTGCTGTTCCCGGGTTTTCCGCATGACGAAATGGGCGTTTTGTCGTTGCCGGGCGGCAAAGGGCGAGTGGCGTGGTTTCCGGATCCGGATGGCAACATACTCAGCATCACCGACGCTGAGTGAGATGACAGGATTCACGCACCCGTCTGTTCCCGTTGCGCTTTCCGGGGCCGCTCGCCATCAGCACAGCGGATCACGCGAATGTGTCCATCTGCTTCCATGCGTGCGTGCTTCACGGTCGACTGTCGCGGAGGTTGAGGCGGCCGTGTTGAAGAAGTAGCTCCGGGCGAGCCCCGCATCGGTGCGGCGTTCGCTAAATTATCAAGATCATGCAAACTCCCTCCCGCCGGGCGTTCCTTACGCTGCCACTGCTGGCGTCGCGCCCGTTCGGCGGCCTGGCGGCCGCGAAGAGGCGGCCCAACATCCTGTTCCTCATGACCGACGACCACACCACGCAGGCCATGAGTTGCTACGGCAGCCGTGTGAACCGGACGCCCCATCTGGACCGGATCGCGAACGAAGGCCTGCGCATGGACCGCGTCTTCGTCACCAATTCCATCTGCACCCCGAGCCGCGCCACCCTTCTGACCGGTAAGTACAGCCACCGGAACGGCGTGCCGGTTTTCAACCGCTTTGACGGAGCGCAGCAGACCGTGGCCAAGCTGCTTCAGCAAGCTGGCTATTACACCGCGATGATCGGGAAGTGGCATCTGGGAAGCGATCCGACGGGCTTCGATTACTGGAACATCCTGCCGGGGCAGGGCGTGTATAACGACCCCACACTGTACGAAAAAGACGGGTCGACGGTTTACAAGGGCTACGCCACCGATATCATCTGCGATCTAACCCTGGAGACCTTGAAGAACCGGCCCAGAGAGAAGCCGTTCTTCGTGATGTCGCACCACAAGGCGCCGCACCGGGAATGGACGCCGGACGAGAAGCACCGGAAGATGTTCGAGAACCAGCGCATCCCGGAGCCCGCGAATCTCCGCGACGATTACGCGGGACGGAGCGACGCGATCCGGGAGCAGCAACAATCCGTATTCCGCGACCTGACACGCCGGGATCTGAAACTGCCGCCGCCCCCGGGAATGTCGGCCGCGGAGGCGCGGGAATGGCTGATGGTGAAACCCATGGAAGTAGATACCGTGATCGACGGCGTGAGAAAGACGCTGACGGGGCGCGAGCTGGAAGACTGGAAGTACCAGCGCTACATGCGGGATTACCTGGCGTGCGTGCAGAGCGTGGATGACAATGTGGGGCGCCTGCTCGATTGGCTCGATTCCAGCGGATTACGCGAGGACACGGTGGTGATCTACACCAGCGACCAGGGATTCTTCCTTGGGGAGCACGGCCTGTTCGATAAGCGATTCATGTACGAGGAGTCGCTTCGAATGCCGTTCGTGGTTCGCTGGCCGCGCCAGATCCGGGCCCGCGGCGTATCGGATGCGATCGGGATCAACTGCGATTTCGCTCCGACGTTCCTCGATCTGGCGGGGGCGCCCATACCGCCGGACATGCAGGGCGTGAGCCTGCTCCCGGTCTGGAAGGGAAACAAGCCCGGCAACTGGCGGCGTTCGATGTACTACCGGTATTATCACGATCCGGGCGACCACAATACGCGCACTCACTACGGTGTACGCACCACTACGCACAAACTGATTTACTTCTGGAAAAAAGATCAGTGGGAGTGTTATGACCTGGTGCGGGATCCGGCGGAGATGCACAACATCTACAACGATGCCGGGGCGCGGAAGATTGTCGCGGCTTTGAAGCGGGAGCTGGCGCGGCTGAGGAAGGATCTGCAGGACGAGGACCAGTTCGCCGAATCCCAGCCGCGGGACTCTTCGTACGTGGCTGCCCCGCCGTTGAAGAAACGGTGAGGCGCGTTGAGGATAAACGAGACCCTACGAGAGCCGGCGCAGCAGGTAGAACACGTACCCGTAGGTCTCGCCGTGCTTGCGGCAAAGCTCCACTTCTTTTTCCGCTTCCGCGATGGCTGCCGCCAATTCCGGCGATTTCTCGGCTTCCGGCTTCAGCTCCGCGATGCGGGCTTCGAGCGGCGTATAGTATTCCGTCCACCAGTCGGCGGCGGGCAGGGGGAAGTGATCGATCACTTCGAAGCCGGCCGCCTCGCCCTTGCGCCGGTTCATGTTCACCGTGGTCATTTCCTGGTGATGGCGCGCCCAGTAGAGCTTCGCTTCGTGCGGGATGTCATCCTTCAGCCAGCTCAATTCCGTGAACGCGATGGCGCCGCGATAGCGCAGCATGGGCGACCACTGGGTGAGGGCCTTGGTGACGCCGAGGTGATAGATGGCGCCCTCGCACCAGATCACATCGAAGCTGTTGGCGGAGTAATCCAACTGCTCCATGGAGGCGCGGCGCGTCTGGATCAGCTTGGAGAGTCCGGCTTCCTGGGCGGACAGCTCCAGTTCCCGCAGGTAATTGGCGTTGACATCGACGGCGGTGACGGGAGCCTTGTAGTGGCGCGCCAGTTGGATCGTCTGGCGGCCCTTGCCGCAGCCGACGTCCAGAATGCGCGCGCCGGCGCGGGGAGGCGGCAGGCGCCGGATGGCTCGCAGGGTGGAGGCTTCGCTGCCCGGCGCTTGACGCGGCAACGCTCCGAACAGCTTTTCCAGTGCTTCCACTCTCTACAGTTTCTCCTTCAAAAGTCCGGTGACAGCGGCGGGGTCGGCCTGGCCTCGGGTGGCTTTCATCACTTGCCCCATGAAAAAGCTTAGTACAGACGCCTTGCCCCCGCGATATTGTTCCACTTGTTTGGGGTTGGCGGCAATCACCTGGGCGACGATCCGCTCCAGCTCGCCGGAATCGGTGATCGTCTCCAGACCCTCGCGCTCCATGATCGCATGGGGGCCCTCGCCGGATTCGAACATCCTGGGCAGGATCTCCTTGGCGAGCTTGGAGGTCACGCTGCCCCTGGCGATCAAGGAGAGCAACTCGCCGAGGTGCGCCGCGCTGACGGGGGAATCGGCGATTTCCTTGCCTGCGTGCTTGAGCAGTCCGGCGAGGTCGCCCATGATCCAATTGGCGGCCAGACGGGGATCGCCGGCGGCGGCCGCGGCCTGTTCGAAGTAGTCGCTCAAGTCGCGAGACTGGGTGAGCACGCCGGCGTCGTATTCGCGGAGGCCGTAATCGGCAAGGAACCGCCGGCGGCGGCGGGCGGGGAGCTCCGGCATGGCGGACCGGAGCTCCTCCAGCCACTCAGGGCTGATGCGGAGCGGAGCGAGGTCGGGCTCGGGGAAATAGCGGTAGTCGTGCGCATGTTCCTTGCCGCGCATGCTGACGGTTTCGCCGGTGTCGGGGTTGTAGAGGCGCGTTTCCTGAACCACCGTCCCGCCGCCTTCGAGGACGGCCACCTGCCGCGCGATTTCGTAATCGAGGGCGGCTTTCAGGAAGCGGAACGAGTTCAGGTTCTTCACCTCCGCCTTGGTGCCGAACCGGGGCGCGCCGCGGAGCCGCACGCTGACGTTGGCGTCGCAGCGGAGGTTGCCTTTTTCCATGTCGCAGTCCGAGACGCCGATGAATTGCAGGATCTCCTTGAGCGCGGTGAGGTAGTCATAGGCTTCGCTGGAGGAGCGGAGGTCCGGCTCGCTGACGATCTCGATCAGGGGAGTGCCGGAGCGGTTGAGGTCGACGTAGGTGTAGCGATCGCTGTCGGAGAAGCCGTCGTGGATGCTCTTGCCGGCGTCGTCCTCGAGGTGAGCGCGCGTGATGCCGATGCGCTTGGGGCTGCCGCCGGTGAGGATTTCGATGCCGCCGTGCCCGGCCAGGGGTTGATCGTATTGGGAGATCTGATAGCCCTTGGGCAGATCGGGATAGAAGTAGTTTTTCCGGGCAAGCCGGGAGTACGGGTTGATGCGGCATTCGAGCGCGAGCGCAGCCTGAACCGCCATTTCGACGGCGCGGCGGTTCAGCACCGGGAGAGCGCCGGGCATTCCCAGGCAGACGGGGCAGACGTTGGTGTTCGGAGGCGCGCCGAAGCCGGTGGGGCAGGCACAGAAAATCTTGGTGCGCGTGCCGATCTGGACGTGAACTTCCAGTCCGATCACCGGTTCGTATTTCGCGATCACCGCCGGATCGGCGAGGACCGGCGCGGAGGTGGACATATCCCCCACATTATACGAGGCGAGCGGCGGCGCGCCGCCGGAATCAGGCGGGGGCGGCGACGCGGTAAGCCGCGTGGTCGGTCACGGCGCCGGGCGCGCCTTTTTCCAGCGCCTCGCGCAAGTGCGGCGGGATGGTCATCTTCTGAAGGCTTTCGGCGTCCACCAGGACGTAGACGGTTTCCGCGGCAACGATGACACGATCTTCTCCGGCGATGCGGAAATCGGTGGCGACAGTGAAGGATGTGTTGCCCAGCCGCGCGGTTTGAAGCGAGAGCTCGAGCACCTGATCGAAGCGGGCGGAGGCTTTCCACTCGATGGTCTGCTTCACAAGCTGGAAGTCGAACTCGCCGTTGAGCAGCGATTGCCCGTGGCCGAGGGCCTTGAAGAACTCGGTGACCGCAAGGTCGATGTAGTCGGCGTAGCGCGGGTTGAAAACGACTTTCTGAGCGTCACATTCGCCGTAGCGGACGCGGAGGTAGTACCGGAAGCGGTCGGACATCCCCTTATTCTGCCGGAACGCCGGGCTAGCTGGCGATTTCCTCCAGGCTCTTGAGTTTCGCCGCGAAGGTCGTTCGTTTCAGGCGCAGCAGGTCGGCGGCGGCTTTCTTGTTGCCGCGGGCGCGCTCCAGGGCTTGAATCAGCAGGCTTTTCTCGATGGCGCCGACGACGGTTTCGAAGTCCAGCCCGTCCTCCGGCACGGTGATGTTACCGGAGGGCTCGGAGAAAGCCGTGTTTTCGCGTCCGACAACGAGCGGCAGCGGGAAGTCGGAGGGGAACAGGATGTCGCGATCGCCGGATAGGGCAATGGCCATCTCGACGGCGTTTTCCAACTGCCGTACGTTGCCCGGCCAGGAGTAGCGCGCCAGCCGGTGCAACGTCTCGCGGGTGATGCGGCGTTCCGGGATGCCTTCCTGGCGGCAGATCTTTTCGAGAAAGTACGTGACCAGCAGAGGCACGTCGGAGAGGCGTTCGCGCAGGGGCGGAACGGCGATGGGAACCACGTTCAGGCGGTAGTACAGATCCTCCCGGAACTTGCCTTGGCGGACGCGGGCGGCGAGATCGACGTTGCAGGCGGCAACCACGCGAACATCGATCTTGATGGTTTCCGAGCTCCCCAGCCGCTGGATCTCGCGTTCCTGCAGCACCCGCAGCAGCTTGGTTTGGAGTTCGTAGGGCAGGTCAGCGATTTCGTCGAGGAAGATGGTGCTGCGGTGGGCCTGTTCGAAGCGGCCGATGCGGGTATGGGAGGCTCCGGTGAAGGCGCCCTTGACGTGGCCGAACAGTTCGGCCTCGAGGAGATTTTCCGGCAGCGCCGAACAGTTGACGGCGATCATGGGGAGCTGGCCTCGCCCGCTGGCCAGGTGCAGGGCGCGCGCCACCAGTTCCTTGCCGGTTCCGGTCTCGCCGGTCACCAGAACCGTGCAGCGCCGCTCTCCCACCAGGCGGACCAGATTGGCGACCTGAAGCATCGCCGGGCTGTCGCCCACCAGCAGCCGCCGCCAAGGTTCCCGCGCCGGGTCCTGCGACCGGGCGCGGCCGGCGGCCAGGCTCTCGAGCAGAATTTGCAGGTCCTCCGGAGCCGGAATCTCGCCCAGAACGTGGCTGGCGCCCATCCGCGCGAGGCGGACGGCGTCCGCGAGGGTTGCCGTGGGATCATGCACCAGCACGGCACACGAGGGGCGGACCCGCATCAGTTCTTCCAGCAGTTCCGCGGTGTTCCAGTCGGACACCGGCACGCTCAGCACCGCGACCGGGAACTCGTGCTGGCGCAGGGTTTCGATTCCATTCACTCCGCCCGCGGCAACGACTCGCTCGACGTCCGGCGGGGCGTCCGGCAACATCTCGGGAAACTCTGTAATCCACAGTACACGCATCATGCGATCCGTCCTGCCGGCTGGTTCGCCAGTCCGGCCCACGGGTGCGACAATTTTGACTTTCGCCAAACTTTTGCCCCGCGGGACTTAGATCGCCAAGCGCGTGAGGGGACTTTACCGGGGAATTTTCTGTAAGCCACGGACGCTGGCCTATTCATAGACCAGCGTCCGCGGACGGGAGAGGTCAGTTGGAGGGGAAGTATCCGGCGGCCAGTTCGGGACGGGATTCGAGGGCCTTGCTCCAATACTGCCGGGCTTCCTGATCCCGGCCGAGGGCGGCGAGGGCGTGGCCCAGATTCAGGATGGCCGGGAACAGGTCCGGCCGCTCCGCCAGGGCAAGCTCGTAGCACACGGCGGCTTCTTCCGGCTGTCCGGTTTCCTGCAGCAGGAGCCCGAGGTTGTAGGCCAGTTCGGGAGTGCGGTCGTTGGCGCGGGTGAGTTTCTGATGAAGCTCCCGCGCGCGGGCGACATTCCTGTTTTCGATGGCGATCTGGGTCAGGGCCCGAAGGGCCGGCGTGCTGGCCGGTTGGGCGGCGAGTCCGCGGTTCAGGTGTTCCTCGGCGGTTTCGAGATCGCCGAACTTCCAGTAAGCGATGCCGAGGTTGATTTCGGCTTCCGGCCAGTCCCGGCGTTTCTTGAGGCAGGCTTCGAAGGCCTCGACGGCCTGCACCCAATCCTCGCGGCTGAGCCAGAGGCAGCCGAGGCGGAAGTGCGCTTCCTCCCACTCGCCGGGGCCGGAGGCGAGCCGGGTGAAGTGTTTTTCGGCTTCCTCGGGCTGGTTCTGGCGTTCGGCCAGCAGGCCGAGATTCCAGAGCACGCCGGGAATGGAGGCGTTGAGTTCCAGGGCTCGATCATAGGCGCGGCGCGCGCCGGACAGGTCCCCGCGCTCCTGGAGGACGCTGCCGAGGTTGGCGTGCGCCTGTTCGGAGTCGGGCCGCAGGCGGGCCGCTTCCTGATAAGCCTGGCTGGCCTGATCGAGGCGGCCGCTTTTCTGGTAGCCCACGCCCAGGTTGAACCATGCCTCGAAGGAATCGGGGGCCACTTTTACCAACTGCGCGCAATGATTCACGGCCGAGTTGTAATCGCCGCGCCACAGGGCGGCGGTGGCGAGGCCTTCCAGCCCGGCGCGGGCCTGGGGCTCCAGTTTCAGCAGGCGTTCGGAGTATTCGCGGATGCGCGATTCTTCCTTGCGCGCGGTGCTGACGGCGATCAGGTTGGAGAGCAGCGCGGCGTTTTCCGGTTGCTGGGCGAGCAGCGCGCGGTACAGGTCGGCGGCCGCATCGAGCCGGCCGAGGGCTTGCAGGGCGGCGGCTTTTCCGAAGGTGGCCTGGGGGTTGGCGGGCGAGGCCGCCAGACATTTTTCGAATTGGGCGAGGGCGGCTTCGGCGTTGCCCTGCTGCAGCTCGCAGACGCCCCAGCCGAGCCGCGTCTGCCAGCGGTCCGGGTCCAGGCCGGCGGCGATCTCGAAGACGCGGGCGGCGTCCGCGAAGCGTCCCAGCTTTTCGAGGGTCAGGCCGTGGTTGTAGTGGGCGGTGAGCAGATCCGGAGCGCGCCGGGCGATTTCGCCGTAAGAGCGTTCCGCCTGTTCGAACTCGCCGATCTCGAATTCCAGGTGGCCCTTGGCGGCGAGGAGTTCGAGCGAGTCATCGCCGCCGGCGAGGCTTTCCGTAACGGCGGCCAGCGCCTCGCGGGTCTTGCCCTCGCGGGCCAGCGCCACGATCCGGCCGAGCGATGCCGATGCGGCGGGGCGCTGCTGCGCCTCCGGGGCGGGCTCATCGGGCTTGCCGCCCATCAGCCTTTCAATCAGGGCTTCGTCTACAAAAAATGTCCATTGATCGTTCGCTTCAGCCATGCGTTTCCCTCTTTTTCCCGATTTCAGCGATTCCCCAGAATCAGCGGCGTGACATGGACGCCGCGCGGTTGCGGCGGCCGTTCCCCGCGCTCCTGAATCAACCCCACGCCGCCCGTCCGCAGGCGGTCGTCGGTCCACTGGTCCAGAACCTTGCCCAGAATGCTAATGGTGAATTTGTTGCCCACGGCTTCCACCTTCACTTTGTAGGCGGTGTCGATGCGCACCGGCATGGTGAGGGGGAGCTGGGTGTGGGCGCTTTCCTGCCCGTCGATCACCGCATAGCGGATCAGCACCACGGTAGGGTTCAGGCCGCGCTTCTGGATGTCCAGGCGGCCGACGTAGTAGTTCTTGGGATCGGCGGCGCGGAAGACCCAACCCAGGCTGCGGCCGGGGATCTCAGCCTGGAACTCATAGCGGTAATCACTGAGCGAAAGCGACGGACGGTAGACGGTAATGCGCTCCTTGCGCTGGGCGGATCCGCCGCCCCAGTCCGTGGACCAGCTTCCTTCGCTGATGGGAAGCGCGGGTCCTTCGCGGAGTTCCACGGCGCCGCCGCGAGCCGGTTTGCTGTCTCCGCTGAAGCCCAGATAAGCGAGCCCGGCCAGTACGACAATGCCTCCGAGGGCGGCGGCGACGCGGACACCGGTGGGCATGCCCCGATCCATCGCGGCGGCGGCGCCCAGGCGCGGACCGCCAAAGGACGGGATGTCGGCGTCGGAGAGCGGCTTGGGCGTCTGGGCCGGGGGAGGTTCCGGCTTCGCGGGCTCGGCTTGCTTTTCGGGTTCGGCCGCGCGAGGCTCGGGCTTCTCGGGGGGGGCTTGCTTTCCGGCTTCGGGCGGCGCGGGTTTCGATTCCTCCGCCTCGCGCGGCTTGGGCTCGGCGGTCCGGGCATCGGCCGGACGCGACTTGGCGCGAGCACGTTCCTTGCGGGAGAGCCGGCCTGCATTCTCCTTATTTTCCGGTTCGGCGGCTTTAGGTTCCGGGGTCGCGGCGGGCGCGGGGGCCGGGGCCGCCGCGGCGGGCTCCGGCGGAGCCGGCGGCGCGGGAGCGGGCCCCAGGACCATCATGGGACGCAGCGGCAATCCGGAAAGGCGCGGCATCTGGATTCCGGCGCTGGTCATGGGCAGGGCATGGAAGACAGCCCCCGCCTTTACGCGCGACGGCATCGCGGCGACGGGGTTGACCGGCTCGGCGCCTGCGACCAGGGGAACCGGAGGCGCCGCCTCGGGCGCCGTTTCTTCCGCCGCGGGTATGGCGACCGCGGGTTCCGGCTCGCCCACTTCCCATAAGGATGGGATCTCGATGGGCGGATCCGCGCCCGGCTCTTCTTCGTGGTCCGGTTCCGCCGGCTCCACCTCCACCTTGGATCTTTCAATGCTGTGTCCCAGGACGGACAAGTCGACACTGAGAAGTCCCGCCGAGGGGCGCTCAACATCCTCGGGCTCCAGACCCAGGCCGGAAGTCTTCAGGTTCAACCGCATCGTCTCCCGCATTTCGATGCCGGGACGGAACTGCGTGAACGGGAACTGCCAGGCGTCCGCGGACAAGTTGGAGAAGCCTCCCTCCAGCGGAACGTCAATGGGTTCGCGGCTGCCTTCTAATTCCTGTTGTTTCATGGAGGGGCGTTCGGAAAGGATCGGCCCGGCGCTGGTGACTCCGATGCGGAACTCGGGCACGGGGAAGTCGCGGTGCGCGCCGATGGAGCGCGCGATGGTCCGGCCGGATTCGCCGTCCACCGGCTGAATCAAGGGTTGCGGGATAAAGCCCGCCGCCGGCGAAGGGGCGTTGGCCGCTTCAATCTGGCGGGGGGCAGCGATTTCGGACCCGTTGCGCCAGTCCGCATTAGGTGTTTCATGCGCCGTCACGGCGGCGAGCTGGGGGGTTGCCGGCGGGCCGGCAAGAGAAGCGGCGCCCGGCGCCTGCAGCAGGCGGCTGAGTGCAAGTCGATTAAATTCTTCGTGATGGCGCTGCTGATGTTCCTCGGAACAGAACTCGCTGCTTCCGGTCCATTTTCGAAAGAGCGCGAGTTCCTTGCCGCAGTAGAGACACCGCATGCTGGTTAGATCGGCCAACCGGGGGATTTGCTAAAGGCGGCGTATGCCGCTTTCCGGCCCGTACTGTACTTATGAAAGCGGTTCGGGGGAACTTAGTAGATCCAATTGAGGGGATGACCTTAGTCCAGCGCGTGGGGAACTGCATTGGAATCAATAACCAGGGTCCGGCGGAGACGAGTTGGCGGGAAAATTTCGGCATAGCACCCTACCGCGCGGGTAGTAGTTTGCCCTGTAGTCCCTCTCTAAAGTTATTTCCCTACGAGAACGATGAATAGATTGCTCTCGCGGCCCAACAGGCGGAGACGGAGAAAGCAAGGAGGAATCCATGGCTAAGCAGGACGCGCTGAAGAATCATATCGAGGTGCTTCGCAACTCGATTCCCGAACTGAAAGGCGTATTACTCGCATCGAACGAAGGGTTGCCGATCGCGCATTCCCTTTCGAACGGAGCGGACCCGAACCGCGTGGCGGCGATGGCCGCCGCGGCGTCGAGTCTCGGCCGGCGGATCAGCGACAACATGAGTGTCGGCACGCTGGGGGAGATTTCGATCACGGGCGAAGAAGGCATGCTGTTCATTTACTCGGCGGGTACCAAGGCAGTGCTCGCGGTGATGGGACCCCAGGGCTCCAACGCCGGTTTGATCCACCTGGAAGCCCGCTCGGCCGCGAAGGACATCGCGGAACTGTTCTAGAGAACGGGCGCGAGCTCGCATCACCGGAAGTTGAAGCAAAGAGCGAGAGCCTCCTGCTTCTTCACCAGCAGTGCGCTTCCGTCCGGCCTGATTGGAGAGACGCCGCCCGGCTGGGGCGGCGTTTTTCTGCTCCGGTAGCGGTCGTCCGGCTACAATACCCGGATGATTCGCGCCATCGCGTTGCTGGCTCTTTCCCTACACGCACAAGATCCTTCCCAATACCAGGACCTGCGCTGGCGTAACGCCGGGCCGCACCGCGGCGGGCGGGCGACAGCGGTGGCGGGGGTCCCGGGCGATCCCCAGACGTACTATTTCGGCGCGGCGGGCGGAGGACTGTGGAAGACCACCGACGCGGGCGAGACGTGGCGCAATATCACCGACGGACAACTGGGCACTTCATCCGTGGGCGCGGTGGCAATCGCGCCTTCCGATCCTAACGTCATCTATCTGGGCATGGGCGAGACCGCGGCTCGCGGCGTCGCGCTGTCGCACGGGGACGGCGTGTACAAGTCCACGGACGCGGGCCGGACGTGGAAGCGGATGGGCCTGGAGAAGACACGGGCCATTTCCCGAATCCGCATCCACCCTTCCAATCCCGACCTGGTGTACGTCGCGGCGCAGGGCGCTACGTTCGGCCCCACGCGGGACCGGGGAGTGTATCGCTCCACGGACGGAGGACGGAACTGGACGCTGGTTCTGGCGGGCCAGAACGAGACGTCGGGCGCCAGCGACCTGGCGATGGATCCTCGAAATCCCCGAATCCTGTACGCGGCATTCTGGGATCACCTGCGCAAGCCTTGGGAGGTGCGCTCCGGCGGTCCCGGCTCCGGGTTCTGGAAGTCGAGCGACGGCGGTGACACCTGGCAGCCCATCCAAGAGGGCTTGCCGAAGCTGATGGGCAAGACGGCGATCGACGTGTCGGCCAGCTCGGATCGCGTGTATGCGCTGGTGGAGGCGGACCCGGCGGGCGGCTTGTACCGGTCGGAGAATGGAGGCCGCACGTGGACGGCGGCGAATACCACGGACTGGGCCATCAAATCGCGAGCCTGGTATTACATCGAGGTCTACGCCGATCCCAAGAACCCGGACCTGGTGTGGGTGATGAACGCGGGCTTGTTGAAGTCGATTGACGGCGGCCGCACCTTCGCCAGCGTTGCCGCGCCGCACGGCGATCATCACGACCTGTGGATCAACCCGCAGAATCCGGAGAACCTGATCAACGCGAACGACGGCGGCGCGAACGTGAGCTTCAACTCCGGCCGCTCCTGGTCCACGCAGCAGAACCAGCCGACGGCGCAGTTTTACCGCGTGAACACGGATGAGCGATTCCCGTACTGGATTTACGCGGGGCAGCAGGACAACACGACGGTGGCGGTTCCGAGCCGCGCCGGAGCGGGCGGCATCGGCTGGCAGGACTGGCATCCCGTGGGAGGCTGCGAGTCCGCGTATGTCGCCTTCGATCCCCGGAACCCGCGCTATTCCTATGCCGGGTGCTATCAGGGGCAGATCAGCGAGTTTGACCTGACCACGCGGGAGAACCGAGACGTGATGCACTATCCGGCGCTCTCACTGGCGCTGCCATCCCGCGAGATGAAGTACCGGTTCAACTGGAACGCGCCCATCGCGGTTTCGAAGCACGATCCCAAGGTGATCTATCACGCCTCGCAGAAGCTGCTGCGCAGCGAGGATCGCGGGCGGACCTGGCGCGAGATCTCGCCGGACCTGACCAATCCCGACGATAAAACGCAGGGGTTCGGCGGCGGGCCCATTACGAATGAGGGCGCGGGGGGTGAGATTTACAACACGATCTTTTACGTGGCGGAGTCGAGGCACGATCGCGCCGTGCTGTACACGGGCGGGGACGACGGCGTTGTGCACGTAACCCGCGACGGCGGACGGAACTGGAAAAAGCTGTCGCTGCCGGCGGCGGGGGACGGGCAAATCAACGCGATCGAGGTCTCGCCGCACGATCCCGCCGTGGCCTACCTTGCCGTGACGCGCTACAAATACAACGACTTCACGCCCTACGTTTTCCGGACGGCGAATTACGGCGAGAGCTGGGAATCGATCGCCGCGGGGCTGCCGTCCGAGCATTGGGCCCGCGTGGTGCGCGAGGATCCGGCGCGCAAGGGCCTGCTCTACCTGGGGACGGAGATGGGGATGTTCGTGAGCTTCGACGCGGGCCGCAAGTGGCAATCCCTGCAACTGAACCTGCCGAACACGCCGGTTACGGATCTGCAGGTCCGCAACGGGGATCTGGTGGCGGCCACCAGCGGCCGGGCGTTTTGGATTCTGGATGACGTCACGCCGTTGCGGCAACTGCAGGGCGAGCTCGCGGATGTACACCTGTTCGAGCCGAGGGCGGCGATCCGGACGAACCTGAATGTCGCCCAGGGTGGGGGCCCGCGATCGGGGCAGAATCCGCCGCCTGGGGCGATTCTGAATTTCCATGTGAAGCGTGAGGGGCCGGCGGTGATCGAGATCCTGGCGGGGCCGAATGTGATCCGCAAGCTGACGCTCGCGCGGGCGAAGGCAGGGATGAATCGGACCAACTGGGATCTGCGGCATGAGGAGATGACGCGGGTTCCGGGACTGTACTCGTTTGTGCCGATGCAGGGCCGGAAGGCGGTACCGGGCCGGTATCTGGTCCGGCTGACGGCGGACGGGAAGACCTCGACGCAGACGCTGGTGGTGGAGCGCGACCCGCGGCTGGAGACCACGGACGCGATGTACCGGGCGCAGGATGAGTTGCTGAGCCTGATCGAAAAGGACGCCAACGACATCCACCAGAGCGTGAACCGCATCCGGGCGGTGCGGACGCAAGCCGAGGCGCTGGCGAAGAACGCGTCGAACCTGGAGGGTCCGGCCAAGGAGTTCGTGGAGAAGCTGAACGCGATGGAGGACACGCTGATCCAGAAGCGGACCGTGGACGGGCAGACGGTGATCAACTTCCCGGTGAAGCTGAATCATCATTTTCTGCATTTGCGGAGCGTGGTGGACGCGGCGGAATCGGGGATCACGGAGGGCGCGCGGGTGCGATATCAGGACCTGCACGCGCAGTGGGAGCGGACGCGAGCCGATGTGGAGCGGCTGTTAGGCGCGGAGTTGGAGGCGTTGAACCGGCTGGCTAAGGATCGCGGCGTGGGTGCGATCGCGAAGTGAGGCCGGGCGCTACGGTTGGAATAACCGTTCTTTGCCGTCTTTGCTCTTCATCTTCAGGGTCACGGAGGAATGCTCGGCTTCCAGCAGAAGCTGTGTCGCGTCGTTCTCGCCGATGAGCGACAGGCCGCCGCCCTGCTCGGAGGCGCCCAATTTCACTTCGGGGCGTCCATTGGCGTCGATAAGGCGGAACATTACCGTTTCGGGGTAGCGCTTGCCGGTGGGCGCGAAGACCTGGGAGGGGTGGAGCTTAATGCTCGCCCGGACACGCCCGCGCTCGTCGACGATTTCGAGAGACCGGGCTCGCAGCACGGCGGGCGGGTCGGCTGCGTGGACCGGAATCAAGGCGCGGGTCGCCTGCAAGGTGAGCAGCAGGCAATTCAGCAGGGTGAGGATCGTCAGCAGGCGCGTGTTTTTCATGCGAGCTCTCCTTGGGGAACGGTACACGGAATGAGGCGGGAAGACAAAGGGGGTGTGGGTCGCGCGGTTCGGCGACAGGTGGCGCCTGGCACCGGCGAGTTGAAGATCGATCAGGAAATCGCTTTCTTTCAGAGATTTGAGAGAACCCTGGGCAGTATCGAAAAGTACCCCCCGTTGCGATCGGGCGGTTTTCATGAATCGCCGGAAAGCGGCGACGCGAGAGGTGACAACAGCAGTTTTGCGGGGAATTTGCGCAAATGACCCATTCTTGTCGCGTGCGCAAGCCGCCGCGTCAAATCCGCAAGCGGGGCTTGGAAGAATGTGGGGGGGGCGCCCTGGAGCGCTTTTGCACCCGGCCAAAATCGATTGTAACCATAAGCTTTGATTACAGTTACGACCGGCACCAGCGGTAATCGGTGCCAGGTGGTGCCTGGCACCGACCGGCACCTAGCGGCAATCGGTGCCAGGTGGTGCCTGGCACCGACCGCAAGGGGACATTTCTACTTCGCGTTGACACGGACGCGATACCCTTGATCTTCACCCCGCCGTGTGATACATCTTCTCGCCCAGAGGTAGTGATGAAACGCACTTGTGCAGCCCTTTCGCTGATCCTGCTCGCCGCTTGTGACAGCGGCCCCGCAGCGCCCGAAAAAGGGACCCCCGGCTTCTACTGGTCGGCGGCGCGGCAGAGTCTGCAGCAGGGCGATTATCTAAAGACGGTCGATCATTTGAACGGGGTTCTGAAGACGCAGAATGAGTACACGGCCAAGGCGCTGGCCTGGCAGGTGCTGCTGACGTCCGGCATGACCAACGGGTACGCCGAGATCGCCGACAGCTACGAGTTCGGAGCGCGCGCGAACAAAGCCAACCCCGCGCCGTTCCGCAAGCAGGTAAACGACAACCGGACCATGGCCAGCCGCATGGCGCTTTCCTTCGCCGAAGCCGCCGCCCGCGCGGAGAAAGACCTCGCCGGCGACAAGGTAACCTTGGACTTCCCCTTCCCGGTGGGGAGTACCGCCGCCGTACCGCAACTGGGACAGGTCTCCAGCGGCATCTATCCGAACGAAAGCGACTACGTGATCGCGCAGAAGAAAGCCCTGGAACGCGGCGTGCTGCAGGCGATCACCGCCGCCAGCGGATCCGCGGACGCCTCCAGCGCGCGGGAGAAGTTCAAAGCCGGCGCGGTCCAAACCGATCGGGCCGTGTTCAACATGGTTCTGGCGCAGGGCTTGTACAACGCGTCTCAGGTGTACTCGTCCAAGAAAATGGACGAGCCCCAGAAGATGACGGCGCTCGCCGAGCGCGCGGCCAGCGTCCTGAAGAGTGTTCCGGAGTCGAAGGAAAGCAAGGAGCTCGCCAAGAAAATCCAGGAGACGCTGAAGAAGAAGGCCGCGTAGGCTCGGACTCGATCGCGGGAGGCGGCATCGGTTCGCGCCCGGTCAATCTCCTAGTTGCACATGCCGACGTAGCGGTAGCCGAGCGAGGCGAGGCGCGCGCGATCCAACACGTTGCGGCCGTCCAGCAGGACGGGGCTGCGCATGGAGGAGATCATGGCGGCCCAGTTCAGTTCGCGATACTCGGGCCATTCGGTGATGAGAACCACGGCATCGCTGTCGCGGGCGACATCCTCGGGGGTCTGGCACAAGGCGATTTCCATGTCCGGATTTTCAGCGCGGAAACGCTCCATGGCCACCGGGTCGTGAGCCTTGATGCGCGCGCCGCGGTCCATCAACTGGCGGGCGATATCGAGCGCCGGAGCCTCGCGCAGATCGTCGGTGTTCGGTTTGAACGCCAAACCCAGCAGGCCGATGGTGCGGCCCTTCAGAATCTTCAGTTCGGCCAGGAGCTTTTCCACGACGCGCTCCCGCTGGCGCGCATTCACCGTCCGCGCCGACTTCACAATCGGCATCTCCAGGTTGTATTCGCTGGCGGTGGAGACCAGCGCGGCGGTGTCCTTGCCGAAGCAGGAGCCGCCCCAGCCGATGCCGGCCTGCAGGAAGCGGGTGCCGATGCGCGCGTCGAGTCCAATGCCCTTGGCCACTTGCGAGATGTCGGCGCCGACACGCTCGGCAAGCTGTCCGATTTCGTTGATATAGGAGATCTTCAGCGCGAGAAAGGCGTTGGCGGCGTACTTGATCAGCTCGGCCGAGGCGAGATCGGCGGCAACCAGGGGCACGGCGCCCATGGTTTCGGGACGCGGAAGGAAAGTGGGCGCGGGGAAGGTCTGATCGAGAATGGGGCGATAGAGCGTGTAAAGAACTTCCAGGGCGCGCGGATGATCGCCACCGGTGACGATGCGATCGGGATACAGCGTGTCGAAGATGGCGGTCCCCTCGCGCAGGAATTCGGGGTTGGAGGCGACGGCGAAGCGGCCGTTCGAAGGCTTACCGTGGCGGGCTTCAAACGCCTCGCGAACGATGGAGCCCACCCAGTTGCCGCTGCCGATGGGGACCGTGGATTTGTTGACGACCACGAGGAAATCGCCCTGATATGTTTCGCCGATACCCTTGGCGGCGGCGCGCAGGTATTGCAGGTCGGGATTGCCGTTCGCTCCCGGCGGAGTGCCCACGGCAATAAATACGACGTTGGCGTCGGGGATGCCCTCGCGATAATCCGTGGTGAACCGCAACCGCTCGCAGGCGAGCGCCATCAGTTCGTCCAGGTGCGGCTCGTAGATGGGCACCTTGCCCTGTTTCAGCCGGGCTACCTTGCCGGGATCGGAATCGACGCAAGTGACATCGTGACCCAGATAAGCAAGGCAGACTCCGGTGGTGAGACCTACATATCCGGTCCCCAGAATGGATACTTTCATGCGATTTTCTTATCGTACAACGTCGAGCATGGGCGCGATGTGAAACCGCAGATATGCGTGCGCGTCGCGCAGGGCATTTTCGGCCTGTCGCGGGGTGGCGGCGCGGGAGAACAGGAAGCCCAAGTAGCTTGCGCCCTCGGGTAGGGGACGCAGCGTCTGACCCTGCTTCGCTGTGATGACGCCGCCTGCGATTCCAGGCGTCGCGAGGGCGTCGTCTAATCCAAAGGCATCCTGGAACACGCCCGCCCGCGGGATCGGAATCATCATCACGCCGCTGGCGCCGGGTTCGCGCGCGATGCCGGAAATGTTTTCGCCCAGAGCGTGCCGCAGGATCAGCTCCTGGAGGCTAATGTCTTTCGCGAATCGCAGCGCCTGGGAGCAGAGTCCGCCGATGGGCCTGGGAGCGATCTCGAGCGGCCAGACGCCGTTTTCGTTCACGCGGACCTCCGCGTGAATTGGGCCGTGCGAGAGCCCGAGCGCCGCGCAGCCGCGCCGCACGGCTTGCAGGATGGCGGCTTGCGTTTCCTCGCTTTCGCGGGACGGCGTGACGTAGATGGTTTCCTCGAAGAACGGGCCGTCCAGCGGATCGGGCTTGTCGAAGACGGCGAGGGGGTGCAGGTTCCCGTTCGTCATCAGGCCCTCAATCGAGAACTCGCGGCCGGGGATAAAAGCCTCCACCTGGATGAAGCGGTCGGCGTCGTCTAACTGCCGCGCGATGTCGGGTTCCTCCAGCAGTTTGCGGATGCGGGCGAAGGCCGCCGCGAACTCCGCCGGATTGGAGGCGCGGATCACGCCGCGGCTGGCGCTGAGCCCGAGCGGCTTCAGGACGCAGGGGAAATCGCGACAGTGGGGCGCGGCGTCCAGCGGGATTCTCTGGAAGGACGGGGTCGGCAGGCCGGCGGCTTGGAAGGCGCAGCGAGCGGCGTGTTTGTTGCGGGCGCGCTCGACGCTTTCGGGCGAATGGAAGCGAAGGCCGAGCCGCCGCGCGATCGCGGCCGCGGACTGAGCGGGGCGGTCGCCGACAGCGACAATTCCGTCGAACGATCCTTCGATGGCGGCGGCTTCCGGCGACGCGAACTTCACCGGGATCGCGGAATCGCCCCACGGGTCCTCCAGGACGTGGCAGCGGTCGGTGGCGAGGGTCAGCTCGACGCCGAGTTTCGCCGCGGCATCGCCGAAGGAGCGGATCTGGTAGCCGGTGGTCGCGGCGACAAGGAGAATCCTGGCCATGCTGTTCTACACAAGAGCCAACTGCTCTTCGGTTGGCTCGGCTCAACAGTACCAGGGCTCGTCCAGATAGGGGACGGTGGCGCGCGGCATCAGTGCGTAATTCTCCGGAAACTCCGCGCGAAACGCGAGTTCCCAGATGGAGGCGAAGATGCCGGTTCTGGACTTGCCGGCCTTTTGCTCGCGGTCCACCAGCGTCAGGAGCATTCTGGCCAGCGCGTCGATGCGTGGATCGGGGTGCTGCCAGCGATAGAGGAGCGCTTCGTCATCGAACTCGCGCACCACTTCGCGGATGTCCGGCAACTCCAGCAGGCGGCTTCGCGAAGTGATCAGCAGCCGCAGCGCCAGTTGCACCGGCGCGACGTTGCCGGTGAGGTCCAGGTCCGCCAGGGTGCGCAGCAGGTCCTGATACGAAGCGAGCGTGGTCCAGGGCGTAAATGGAATGAACGTCGGTGACAGCGTGAGTCCATGCCGGCGGCACAGCGCGACCGCCTCCAGGAAATCGGCGCGTGTGTGGCCTTTTTCCAGCTTCGCCAGCACGTCATCGTCCAGCGACTCCACAGCGGTGGTGATAAGGATGCACCCGGTCGACGCCAGCATGGGAAGCAGGTCGCGATGCCGCAGCAGGTG
This sequence comes from Bryobacteraceae bacterium, assembly GCA_019748195.1. GTDB lineage: Bacteria > Acidobacteriota > Terriglobia > Bryobacterales > Bryobacteraceae > JAIEPW01. Next base: position 145,622 of record JAIEPW010000011.1, on the reverse strand, counting down.
TTCGATCTTGATGGTCGCGTCGTAAGTAACAGCGGGGAACTCGCGATGCAGTTCCTCCACGATCCGCCGCGCGTGGGACGGGCCGTTGAAGAAATCCGGGTCGCCGAAGGTGACATGCGCCGCGCCCCGCTCGATCTGCTGTCGAATGTCGGCGAGCACGACGTCCGGCTGCACCACGCGGAATTGGCCCTGGTAAACCGGCACGACGGGGCAGTGCCGGCAGAGGTGTTTGCAGCCCCGTGAAGCCTCGGTGTAGGCGGCGGGGCGCGCTTCGCCGAGGACATGGAGTTGCGCGTAGCGGGCAGGCTCGGGCAGCGCCCGGCGATCGGGCAAGGTGAACTGCAGCTTGTCGAGACTTGCGCTCCGGGGCGCCTGGCCGCCGGCGAATGCCACCAGCGCGGGCTCGAACTCGCCGCCCAGAATCGCCTCGACCCCGAGTGAGCGCAGCAGGTCCTGATTCAGCGGCGCGTACAGGCCGAAGGCGCAGATCCTCGCGTCGGGATGCGCGCGGCGGAGCCGCCGGATCACCGGGATGGCCAGGCGGGTAGCGGTGTGCATCGGCAGGTAGAAGGCGAACATCGCCGCGTTGGGGAAGCGCGTCAGATCGAGGCGGTCCACGGCGAGATCGACGGTGATCGCTTCGTGCCCGGCGCGAATCAGCCAGGCGGCCGCGGAGGCAAGCCCGAAAGGCTGCCGGCCGAGCTCGTAGGTGCTGATGAGGATTACCCGCAAGGTTTCACAAAACTCCGAAGAGAGCTTCCGACTCCGATTGTATCTGCTAAACTCGGAGTTCCCCAACATGTACTGGAGCCGTCTTTTCATCCCCACTTTGCGGGAAAATCCTGCCGAGGCTGAAGTGGTCAGCCATCAGCTCTTGTTGCGCGCGGGTTATATCCGCCAGCTCGCCGCGGGCATTTACAACTATCTGTTCCTGGCACAGCGATCGCTTCTGAAGATCCAGCGGATTGTGCGCGAGGAGATGGACGCCATGGGCGCGCAGGAGATGTATCTGCCGGCGCTGAATCCCGCCGAAGTGTGGCAGGAATCGGGACGCTGGAGCGTGATGGGCGACAACATGTTCCGCCTGAAGGACCGCTTCGGCCGCGACCTCTGCCTCGGGATGACGCACGAAGAGGTGATGACCGGCATCGCGCGCGGCGAGCTTCGCAGCTACAAGCAATTGCCGCAGATCTGGTATCAGATCCAGACCAAGTTCCGCGACGAGCCGCGTCCGAAAAGCGGCCTGCTGCGGGTGCGCCAGTTCATCATGAAGGATTCGTACTCCTTCGATCTGACGCCCGAGGGCCTGGACGCCGCCTATCAGAAGCACCACGATGCCTATTGCCGGATCTTCGACCGCTGCGGGCTGGACTACATCGCGGTGGAGGCGCATTCCGGCGCGATGGGGGGCAGCCAATCGCACGAGTTCATGGTGGTATCCGACGCCGGCGAGGATTTCGTGGCGATCGGGCGCAAGAGCGGCTATCGCGCGAACCTGGAGAAGGCCGTGAGCCGCGCGAAGCCCCCCGCCGCGCCGGATCCGGAAGGCGATCTGCATCCGGAGGAGTTCCACACGCCCGGCCAGAAGACCATCGAAGACCTGGTGAAGTTCACGGGGCTGCCGGCGACCTCGCAGATGAAGAGCCTGGTGATGGTAGCCGACGGCAAGCCCGTGCTGGCGCTGCTGCGCGGCGATCACCAGTTGAGCGAGACGAAGTTCGCGGGAGCCCTGGGAGCGTCCGACGTGCGGCCCGCGCACCCAGCCGAGATCGTGGACTGGATGGGGGCGGACGCCGGATCGCTGGGACCGGTGGGCATCTCCGACAAGCTGCGGCTGATCGCGGACAGTGCGCTCCAGGGACGCCGCAACATGATCTGCGGCGCCAATCGCAACGACTATCACCTGAAGAACGTCACGCCGGGCGAGGACTTTCAGCCCGAGTATTTGGATCTTCGCCAGGTGGAAGACGGCGATGGCGATCCGCTGGATCCCGAAGCGACGCTGGAAGTACGCAAGACGGTGGAGATCGGACACATCTTCAAGCTCGGCTACAAGTACTCCGAGTCCATGGGGCTGCGGGTGCTGGACGAACACGGCCAGGAGATCACGCCCATCATGGGGTCTTACGGGATCGGCGTGGAACGCATCCTGACCTGCGCCATCGAGCTGTTCCACGACAAGGACGGCATGGCTCTGCCGGTGAGCATCGCTCCGTTCACGCTGGTGATCACGCCCGTGAATTACGCCGATGAGCAACAGAAGGCGGCGGCGCACCAATTGTTTGACGCCGCGAAAGCCGCGGGACTGGACGCCCTGCTCGATGATCGCGACGAACGCCCGGGTGTGAAGTTCAAGGACGCCGATCTGGTGGGCATCCCGTACCGCATCACCGTCGGCAAGAAGCTGGCGCAGGGAATCGTGGAAGTAGTCGAGCGCCGGTCGCGAGCCTCGCGGGACATCGCGATCGACGATGCGGTGGCCTGGGTAAGCGCGGCCGCTTCGGGGAAGTGATGAGCGTCGACTGGGCCGGCGTGCGCGCTCAGTTTCCCGCACTGGCGTACTGGACATATCTGAATTCGGCCACCTTCGGACAGCTTCCGCGCGCGGCGACGGAAGCCGTCGCCCGGCGCTTCGCGCATCGCGACGAGCTGGCGTGTTCGGACTTCCTGGCCTGGTTCGACGACATGGATCGCATTCGCGGCAAGTGCGCGCGGATGATCCACGCCTCGCCCGATGACATCGCCTTCGTGCCCACGGCCTCGCATGCGCTCGCCAATCTGATCCATGGAATGCAGTGGCAGGCCGGCGATCGCGTGGTGACGCTGGGCGGAGAATTTCCGAACTACCTGTACATGCCCGCATACGGCGCGAGCAGGAGCATCGAATTCGTCGAGGCGCAGTGGGAACGATTCTTCGAGTCGATCGACGGCCGCACGCGGCTGGTGGCGATTAGCGAAGTCAATTACTCGAGCGGCTTCCGCCCTCCACTCGCCGGGATTTCCTCGTTCCTTCGCGAGCGTGGCGTGGTCTTCTTCGTCGACGGGACGCAAAGCCTGGGCGCGTTGGAGTTCGATATCCGGAATACACCCGTCGACTGCTACGCGGTCCACGGTTACAAGTGGCTGCTATCCCCGACGGGCGCCGGATTCGCCTACGTCAGCCCGGAATTGCGGGCACGCGTGCCCGCCACGGTGATCGGCTGGCGCAGTCATAAGGATTGGCGCAATGTCGATCACCTGCACCACGGCACGCCGGAGTTCGTTCCCACGGCTGAAAAGTACGAAGGCGGGATGGTCACCTTCGAGGTGCTCTACGCGATGGAGCAGTCGCTGGACCTGATGCTGGGGATCGGCGCCGGTGTGATCGAGAATCGCGTATTGGAACTGGCGTCGCTTACGCGCCGCGTGCTGCGGGACCTGGGCGGCGGCTCGCCGGATACCGGATCGCAGATCGTGTGCGCGCGCTTCGAAGGGCAGGATCCCTCCGCCCTGTCCCGCGCGCTGAAGGATCGCCGGATCCTGACTTCCGCCCGCAAGGGTCACCTGCGGGTCTCGCCGCATTTTTACAACAATGAAGAGGACATCGCGAAGCTGGGCTGGGCGTTGCGCGAGATCCTGGGCCGCTAACGCTTCCCGCTGGGAGCGTCCGTGATCCCCGCCAGTTGGGAGAAGATCGCTTTCTCGGTCCACTTCGGATTCCACCACTCGAACGGATTCACCATCAGCCCGCCGACTTGCAGGGAGAAGTGCAGGTGATCTCCGCCCGCCAGCCCGGTCGCGCCGCTCAATCCCAGTTCCTGGCCCTTGCGCACCAGGTCGCCCGGCTTGGCGCGGAGAGAGCTTAGATGAGCGTATATCGACTGCAGGCCGCATCCGTGATCCACCACCACGCACTTGCCGTAGATGCCCAGCGGTTCGGCGAAAATCACTTTTCCGTCGCCGGCGGCGGTCACCGGCGCCTGCTTGGTGGAAGCCAGATCCACGCCGAGATGAACCTGCTCGTCCAGCCTGCGGCCGCGGTAATTGTAGGTGCGCAGATCCGCGAACTGAGATTGAACGGAAGCGCCGGGCCATCGCTCCAGGCTTTGCGACAGGAGCAGCTTGGGCTCGGTCTTCGCGCGTAACGATTCGAGAATGCGGTTGTCGCGGGCCCGCAATTCGCGATTCATCTTCGCGTACCGGTCCTGCGGGCTGCCGCCGCCCGCGGGGTCCAGTTCTTCAATCACTTTCCGCAGGAAGCGGTCGTCAATCTTCAGGTCGCGCTTGCGGCGCGGCAGCCGGACCAGGCTGACGTTCAGCGGCGCGGTAGCTTCCATCCCCGCGCGGTTGCGGGCGAACACCACGGGAAGCAACTCGGCTCCCGCATTGTGCGGCAAACCGAAGAGCGCGAATCGCGACGTGGAACTGCCCGGGAGCGGATAGCTGGGAAAGTCGCGATCGCCCACGCGGACCCCCGCGGCGGTCCACGATCCCACCGGCGTGAAAACGGCGACGCCGCTGCCGCCTTGCGTCACCTGGATCCTTCCGCTGACCACCATCACGGAGGGCGGGCGGAGTTGCACGTCGACCTCCGCCACCAGGCGTTCCGCGGCGGCGCGGAAATCGTTCGCCGTGATCTCGACGATCAGCCGGGCTTTGCCCTGGGCCAGTTCCGGAAGCTGGTCCTGGCCGGCGGCGAAGGTGAACTCGCGCGGGCGGCGATCGCCCTTGCGGAAGGTGAATCGGGTGGGTGGATTCTGAATGGAATAGAGATCGGCGCGCCGCCCGTCCTGCTCGAGGATCGCCCGCACCCGGCGGAAGCCGTGAGGGCTGGATGCCTTTACCTTCACGGTGGTGCGACGGGCGATCGCCACCGGACGGGGACTCCATTCGGCCTCAGGCCGTTCGGAGAGCAACCACAGCGCCGCGGCGGGAAGCAGGAAGAGCCCGCCGGCGGCCAGCAGCACCTCCCGGCCCGGAACTTTCGGTTTCACGATCCCAGGAATGGTAGCAAAACGGACATCCTGATAGGATGAGAGGCCATGATTCGAAACGCTGCCTGGCTGCTCGGTTTTACTTCGCTGATCTTCGCCCAACGGGCCGACTTCCGGGTGGGACCCGTCGTCGCCGCGCCCGGCAAGTCCGCCTCCGGCGTGATCCCCATCGCCAAGGGTGTGGACGCCGGAACCGAAGTCCCGGTCACCGTGGTCCACGGCGCGCAGCCCGGACCCGTGCTGGCGCTGATCGCGGGCAACCACGGCTATGAGTACACGCCGATCCTCGCGCTGCAGCAATTGAAGCCGCTGCTCGACCCGCGGGCGATCCGCGGCACCGTGATCCTGGTGCACATCGCCAACATGCCTTCCTTCCTCGGCCGCACCATCTACTTCTCCCCCGTCGACAACAAGAACCTGAACCGCGTGTACCCCGGAAACCCGAACGGAACCGTCAGTGAGCGGATCGCGCACGCCATCACGAAGGAAGTCATCGAGAAAAGCGACGTAGCCCTCGACCTCCACTGCGGCGATGGCAACGAATCGCTGCGGCCGTATGTGTACCAGTCCGTGACCGGCAATAAGAAGCTGGACGACGCCATGGCGGAGCTGGCGCTCGCGTTCGGATTGGAGCACATCGTGCTGGACCGCGATCGCCCCACCGACCCGGCGAAATCGCTGTACTGCTCCACCACCGCGACCACCCGCGGCAAGCCCGCGCTGACGGTGGAGAGCGGGTTCATGGGTCTGTCCGATCCGAAGAGCGTGGAAGCGATTGTCGCCGGGGCGCAGTCCACCATGCGCCACCTGAAGATGATGGACGGCGCGCCGCTGCGCGTCCGGAATCCGGTCTACCTCGACCCCGTAAAGGTGATCGAAAGCCCCGCCACGGGCATTTTCTATCCGCGCGTTCAGAAGGACCAGAAGGTCAGCGAAGGCGAACTGCTGGCCTACGTCACGGATTACCACGGCAACCGGATCGGCGAGGTGAAGGCGCCCTTCGCCGGCATCGTGCTGTACATCATCGGCACGCCGCCGATCATCAAGGGGCAGCCGGCGGCGTTCGTGGGCAAGCCGAGCCGCTGACCGCTACACCCGGATCAATGCCATGTGGCGAACGGCGTCCCACTGTGCTTGGGGCGGGCAGATCCGGCTTCGTTCGAAATGCGTCCGGAACACTTCCCGGGCGGCGCGCGCCGGCGTTTCCGCGGTGACGCAATCCTTTCGCAGGAAGAACGCGTTGACGCCGCGGGCGTCGACACCCGTCAGGGCATAGCCTTTGCGGATTCCCAGCTTCTCCAGTGCCGGAAGCGAGGCGCCGTGGTAGAAACCCGAGGGATGCGCGGCGCGGCAGTCGAAATCGGCGCGATCCGGAACGGTGATCGCCTCCTCGCACCCGAAGCTGGCGTTGTATTCGATTACCACGATCGCCGGCGTCGCTTTCACCGCCTCCCACAGCCAGTAATCCACCCCGTCCACATCGATCGACAGCACGCCCAGCGGCCCGGTTCCGATCAACTGGTTGATATTGCCGGGAGTGGCGAACGCGCGCACGACCTCCACCTGGTTCTCCTTGCGCTGCAACATGCGCGAGGCGAACCGCGTGGCCGCATGGTGCGACCGCGGATCCGCTTCCACCATGATGCCGCTCCAACCTAAAACGAACGCGAGCACCGCCGTGTTGCATTCCCGCGCGTTCTCGACCCCGATCTCCGCGAAGCGCCGGGGTATGTCCCCGGCCTCCGAGATCAGCTCGAGCAGCAGGCCATCTTCGTCGTTTTGAGAGAAGATTCCGCCGGCATCCTGGAATTCGAACAAGCCCGGATACCGCCCACGCAGCAGCCATTCGGCCAGCCGCGCATGGCGCCGGTCGGCTTCGTACAGCCTTTCCTCTATGTGGGAAATCGCGTTGACGCGGTTGAGGGTCGCGGGGTTCACCCAGCGCCGCAGCAAGCGTCGTGTCCAATCCTTCACAGAACTTGATCCTAACGTACAATTGAACACATGTTTTCCCGCCGGGACTTCCTGTTTTCCGTCGCCGCCGTTCCACTTTTGGCTAATGTCATCCGGGTAGGCCCACGCCGCGGATCGCTGGTGGTGGCGGGCGGCGGAATCCTCGGTTCGGATATCACCTCGCGCTTCATCGAACTGGCTGGAGGCAAGGATGCGCCCATTCTGTGGGTGCCCACCGCCGACACTGGCGAGGAGGCAGGCACGCTGGGCCAGACTTTCCTGACTCGCGCCGGATGCTCCAACCTTTCCGTTCTGCACACGCGTAACCGCGAGGAGGCGGACAGCGAGGCGTTCGCCTCACGGGTGCGTAGGGCAAAGGGTGTGTGGTTCGCCGGCGGCAGGCAGTGGCGGCTGGTGGACAGTTATCTGAATACGCGCACTCAACGGGAGTTGTTCGCGCTGCTCGACCGCGACGGAGTCATCGGCGGCACCTCCGCCGGCGCAACCATTCAAGGTTCCTACCTGGTGCGCGGAGCTCGCGAGAACAACGTAATCATGATGTCGCCCGGGTACGAGGAAGGCTTCGGCCTGCTGCGCGGCGTCGCTGTCGACCAGCACCTGATCGTCCGCGGCCGCGAGGACGACCTGCTGCAGGTGATCCATGCGCATCCGGAGCTGCTGGGCATTGGTATTGACGAAAGCACCGCGATCGTCGTGCGCGGGGACCATTTCGAGGTCATCGGCCGCAGCAAGGTGGCCATCTACGATCGCGCTTACCGCCCCGCGCCGGGACAGAAGTCGTACTTCTTCCTGTCGCCCGGAGAACGCTTCGACCTGGCCGCAAGGCGCAGGCTACCGTCAACGTCGGCAGTCCCGACGGAAGTAACCCAGAATTAAGCTCCTGCGCCTTTTTCGCGCTGCATCTGCTCCACGCGGAAGGCAGGCGGCTGATAATCCGCCGGACGCTTGCCGGGCGGAATCGTCACCGTGTTTCCGTCGCGAAGCGCGAAGTAGTTCGGCGACATGATTTCCACGCCGCCTTCGGCAAACTTGTCCTGGATGTTCTTGTGCAGGTCGGTGTAGATCTCGTACATCTTGCTGGGATTGCCGGTGTGGGCGTTGATCTGATAGGCGACGTTGAAATCGTTCAACGCGGTCTGAAATACGAACGGCCGGGGCTCCGCCAGAATTCCGGGAGTGGCCAGCGCGGCGTCGATCAGCAATTGGTGAACCGTGCGCCACGGCGCGTCGTAACCGATCGTCACTGTCGTGTTCAGGATCAGGCCGCGATTGTCGGCCAGCGTGCTGAAGTTGATGATGTGGCCGTTCATCAGAGTCGCGTTGGGGATGGTCACCACGACGTTCTTGATAGTGCGGATCCGCGTTACCAGCAGACTGGATTCGACAACATCGCCCTCCTGATCCCCAATGCGCACGAAGTCTCCGACGCGCATGGCTCGCATGTAAGTCAGGATGGCGCCGGAGACGGCGTTCGCCACAGCCGAGCTCGACCCGATGGACAGCAGCAGACCGATGAACACGCTGATCCCCTGAAACGCCGGGCTCTTTGACCCCGGCAGGTAGGGAAACACGGCCACGATCGCCAGCGCGAGCACCAGCAGCCGCACCAGCTTATAGGTGGGCACGGCCCAGTCCGGATAAAATCCGCGGAACCGGATGTTGCCTACGCGAACCTGAAGGAACAGGAACTTGATCGCGCGCAGCACCGCCATGGTCACCGCCGCGATCGCGGCGATGAAAATCAGGTCGGGGACAGTTACGGCGATGGCCTCGACAATCGTTTTCGCGATGTCGCCGATCCAGGTGAAGATCTGTGCCGACCATCCCTGGGTGAACGGAAAGCAGCCGAACAGCAGCGGCAGGTAGAAGAACGACAGCAGCGCGATCGCCAGAATCCGCAGATCCAGCACCGCCCAGGACAGCAGGGACGCTACTCGCGTGTGGGAGAGGATCTCCGCTTTCTGGACGCGAACCCCGCCGCGGGCGGCGAACCAGCGCTCCGTCCCGCGGCCCATCCAGGAGGTGATGCGCAGAACCAGCCAGATCGCCGCCGCGAAGGCCAGCGTCAGCAGCAGCGCGAACACCGCGCCCCGCGCCAGCGAACGCCAGCTCCAGGCCTCGCGATAGAGGCTGACCGCGGAGCGGATCATGCGCACCCGTTCGGCTGCGATTTCGTCAAGGGGGCGGTTCTCCGCCCGCGCGTCCGCGTCGGTGAGAATGCCGATCTCGGCTTGTCCGGCGTGGATCTGAACTTCGCCGGACGGCAGGCGGCGGGCGGCAATCCGATCCGGCGAGAGCAACGGATTGTCCGCCGCTTTCCGGATCCTTTGTTCCAGCAGGCGCGCCCGTTCGTCGGGAAGCAGCCCGTCACGAGCCACGCGAACCTCGAAAAGCACCCGTCCTTCGAAGCGAACCGGCTCCGCCCCTAGGATGCTGGCGCTGATAGCAGCCAGCAGCGCGGCGATCTGGATCAGCCTCGGCATGCGCGAGAACCTCCGAGTATACATGGCTTGTGGCAACATATCGGCATGCCGCAGTTCGCCAGCCATCGCGAGGTCGCGCCGAATGTGTATCGCGAGAAGATCGGAATCGACTTCGAGGATTTCGAACCGGGAATGCTGTTTCAGCATCGCCCGGGGCGCACAATCTATCAGGCTGACAATGCGCGCCACACCCTGGAATCGCTCAACGGAGCCATGCTCCACTTCGATGAGGAGTACGCCCGCCACACCGAATGGGAGCGGCCGCTGGTGGTCAGCACCTACACCCTCGAAGTCGTCACCGGCATGACCACGCGCACGTTCGGCAGGGTCGCCGCGAACCTCGGTTGGGACAAGGTCACGCTGCCGCATCCCGTCTTCCACGGCGATACGTTGTATGCGACCAGCCGGATCCTGGGTAAGCGCGATTCCAAGTCCAGGCCAACGCAGGGAATTCTTCAGATCGAGACCGAAGGCGCCAATCAGGACGGCAAACTGGTGATCCGATTCGAAAGAACGATTCTGATGTATAAAAGGGGCCACGGGCCCTACGACGCCGCCGGTTACTAACGGAAATCTTGAGACAGGCGGCTCTGGCGCCACGCGGGCCGCTCTTTGGAGGAGCGGTTGGATGTGGAAACAAGCTCCAGAAGACCGCGCTGTGTTGCCGCGCGAACACAATAATCTGGGCTTGCACGCGCCGGCGCGCCCCAGCGTCTTCGCCTCAGGGGGGAAAATGAAACTGACGATTGCTTCATTATGCGGGCTGGCCTTGCTCGCTCAGCAACTGGACACGCGCGTGGTGGAGCCGCGCCACGCGACGTCCGTTCGCGATGGGCAGGAACTCGCTACCGTCATTCGTTCCGCGGCCGAGATTCGAGACGTGCGGATCAGCCCCGACGGGAAGCAGATCTCGTTCACGGGATCTCCGGATCAGCTTGCAATGATGAGTTGGCTTGCGTCGGCACTGGACGTTCCCGCCGATCGCTCCGGCGAACCGGTGGAGTTTGTCACACCCAGCGCCGGCGATCTGGTGCGTGTCCATTATCTGCCTGGAATGCCGCCTTCCAGCTTTCAGGAGCTGGGCACGGTGGCGCGCTCGGTTTCCCGCGCACGGCGGCTGTTCACGTATCGACCCTCGCGCGCCATATTGGTCCGCGGAACAAATCAGGAAGTCGCGCTGGCCGGATGGCTGATCCAGGAATTGCATACCAACCCGCGGTCGGCGCGCGACTTTGCGGTTCCCGGCGCCGCCGGCGACTGGGTGCGGATTTTTCCTCTGGACCCAGGAACTTCGGTGGAAAGGCTGCAAGCGCTGGGGGTTGCCGTCCGCAACTCGCTGGACGGAGCCTCCGTTTATGCCTATAACGCGGGCAAGGCTCTCGTGCTTCGCGACACGCAGGCTCGAATCGCGGAGGCGGAACGCATCATCGCCCGTGAAATGACGCCTTAACCCGCGCGGGAGCCATCCGGCACGGGCGATTCCGGCATCGCGAGCACCGGGCGGATGCCGTCGGCGTAGCCGATATCGAACAGCATGCCTTCGGAAATCACGCCGCGCATCTTCCGGGGCTCCAGGTTCACCACGAACAGCGCCTGCTTGCCTTCGATCTCGCGCGGGTTCTCGCGCTCGCCTTTCATCCCGGCGACGATGGTGCGATGGTGGTCGCCGAAGTGAACGCGCATTTGCACCAGCTTGTCGGAACCAGGCACGTCCGATACGGACTCGATGGTTCCAGCCCGGATATCGAGCTGGTTGAGGATGTCGATCGAGACTGGGGGCTTAACCGGGGCAGGGCTCACTTGAACATTTTACAAGCCGCGTGGGACAGAGGCCGGGCGGGAATGCCCGGCCTCTTCCAATCGGCAACTACTTCTTGCAGCAGGCCTTCTCGCAGCAGGGCCCCGGGCAGCAGCTATCCGCCGCAACGGCAGCCGAGCCGATTCCAACGATCAGAGCGAGGGCCAGAACGATATTCTTCAACATGGTGTAATCTCCTAAAATTTTGATTCGGAAACGGATCTCGAGTCTTCACGCCCGGACGCGGAAGCCGGTCCGGAAAACAGTCGCGGGAAGGCCGGGTATCAGATCCGAAGGACTCTCAGGAGAACAGCGCGGTCCCGCGCGATCAGCGGAGCCGCCGCCGCCGGAACAGGAGTCTGCTCCAGGGCGATTTCCTCGAACGCGCCCGCGGAAACCGCGCTCACTTCAACAAGCTGCGCCTTGCTGTCCGGCGCGAGCACCGGGCACTTGAACTCGCAGGCTTTCGGGGCGTCGGATTTCCCGCCGTGACACGGTGGAACCGGCGCGGAGGGCAAATCGAACCGCTGGCAGGCGTAACCGGTGCACACCGTGATGGCTAAAACCACCAGGATCGCAATCAGTCTGGACGCCGCTCGCATCACAATCCAAAGACGTACTACCAATGCATTTGTTTGCAAGAGAAAAAAGCATGGCCGCTTGCCCCGTGACCTACAATCAAGGCAGGTGGAAAACCGGCGGCCTTACCCCAGCATCCCGCAAGCCGTTGGATTGCTGCTTCTTGTCCTCATCCTGCAGGTGATCTTGGTGCTCCCGGCGGCGGTCCTGGACCTGGGCTTTGAGATCCGCATCCTTGACCAGACCTTCGTTTTGGGCCTCGCCAACCTGATCGCGTTCGGTCTGGTGCTATGGATTGGCGTCCACAAGGCGAGAGCGCCTCTTGGCGAAATCTTCCCGCTCTCGCCGGTGGCCCCGCGGGTCATTTTCGGGGTCCTGATCGCCAGCTTCGGGCTGGCGGTAGCTGGATCGCAACTTGTGGCCCTAATCGACCGCTACCTGCCCTCGGGCGACTTCCTGTCCGAACTGCAGAAGATCACGGACCCGCGGGTCAGCCTCAGCGGTACCATCTTCACCATCGTGCTGGTGGCGCCGCTGACCGAGGAGTTGTTCTTCCGCGGTCTCGTTCTGGGGGGCCTGCTGCGCAGATACTCGGCGACCGTGGGGATACTGGTGTCGGCTGTGATGTTCGCCGTTCTCCACCTGAACCCGTGGCAGGCGGTCCCGGCGATCGCCGCCGGGGTGTTCCTGGGCTGGGTGTTCCACAAAACGGGATCGCTGGTTCCCTGCCTGGTGGGGCACCTGGCCAACAATGCGCTCGCGGTGGCCGCGGTGGCGGCGATGCCGAAGTTGCAGGACCTGCCGAAGGCGGAGTTCTCGCCGCCCGGGTTCGCGACCGGCGTTGTCTTGACCGGAATCGGAGTCCAGTTGTTGCGCCGGTATTTTCGCGGCCTTGGAGCTGAAATCGCACGGTAGCGGGCTCCCGGCGTACGCCAGCTCCGGCCGAAACGGTTCGATCCGCTGACTCGTCCAGTTCTTGAGGGACGGCGTAGGGGGATGCGGATGGACTCTCTGTTTCAGTTTCACGTCTCTCCACTGGAGATTCTCGCGAGAGGATCCCTCATCTATTGGTTCCTCTTCCTCCTGTTTCGCTTTATCCTGCGGCGCGACGCCGGGTCCTTGGGATTGGCGGACATCCTGGTTGTCGTGCTCATCGCGGACGCCGCCCAAAACGGCATGGCGGGCGATGCCAAGTCCGTGGGCGAAGCGATGCTGCTGATTGCCACTATCGCCGGATGGAACTACTTCATCAACTGGATGGCGTTCCGGTATTCCTGGTTCGCTCGCTTCGCCGAGCCGGGTGTGGTCGATCTGATCGAGAACGGCCGCTGGAACCGCCGCAACATGGATCGCGAGATGCTCACCGAGGAAGAACTGAAAAGCCAACTGCGGCAGAATGGTCTGGAGAATGTCGAGGACGTGAAACACGCGCGCCTCGAATCGGATGGACACATCAGCGTCATCCGATGGTCTGACGATGACCGGCATCGCAAGACCAGGACCCGCGAGCCGGGGCGCTGAAAGAGCGCGTAGCTCGCCGCCAAGCACGGGGTAGCTGGCCGCCGCTGAAGTGAAGGGACCGCAGGTAAGTGCCCTCGAAGCGGACACGGTTTTGACCACGCTCCCTAAACTATTGAGGGTATTTAGAAATACGATTGCAAAGTTCCGCGGCGGCGGATATCGAGGGTGGCGCAGTGGAAGGCTCCGCCGAAGGGCGAATAATAGACGAAACTGCAAGGGATCGGCTGGAACCCGTGTTCCTTCAACAGCCGGATCATCGATTCCTGGCACCGCTCCACCACGATCCGCTTCTCGTCCAGGCTGAGCACGTTCAGCGCGATCCACTTGCTGCACATATTGGCATGAGTCAAGGCATAGTCCGTCAGTGTGCCCTTGGAAGGAATGGGATCCGGCGTCGGGGCGACTATCACATCCCAGCCCTTAAACATGGGAGGGAGCTTCCGGGGATCGATGTAATCGGGATTCACCAACACTTTTCCCGGCGCAAGCGGGATGAAGGTGGTATCGATGTGCATCGGGTCGGGACACTTGGTCTCGAGCACATGAACGCGGATCTCATCTCCCAGATGCCGCTGCATCCAGCGGACGCCCTGCATGTTGGTGACGTTGCTGAGCTGCACGAACCAGTCGCGCCCGCAGCGCATGAAGTCGGCGGCGTCGAAAACCACCTCGGATTCGTTGATGACGTAGCGCAGCGGTTCGCCCTTCTTTGGAGCCTGGAACTTCTCGTCGTAAAGCGAGTCGAGCAGCATGGGCTTGGGGGCGGAACTCCAGCGCGCGCCCTGGTCGAAGTACTCCTGGAACAACTTGCGATAGGCGTAGCCTTCGAAGAAGCGGGATCGCCAGCCCATGGGGGTTTCGACGATGTCGTTGCCGGCGATGATGAAGCCGTCGCGCGGGCAGGCGATACAGAAGCCCTGGCTGCGCCAGAACGGGGTCTTGGTGTTGCGCTGAAAGTCGTAGGCGTCGGGGCGGCGGACGGTGATGCCTTCGCCCTTAAGGATCTGGACGAACTCGTCCAGGTTTTTCTGGGCGGCATCCACCATGAATTTGGGGTAGCGGCGTCCGGCAGCGAAGCCATGCAGCCGCCGCGACATCGGGTCCGCGTTGAAGGTGACCGAGACGTGGTGGGGCGGGATGGTGGCGTAGTCCAGGGAGCCGACAATCACTTCCTCGAGCGGATCCCATTCGTTCCAGGAATTGACGGGGCAAACCGCGGGCGCCGCCTGCTTGGACGCTGCTTCTGCTTTGGTTTCGAGCATTTTGAAGAGTCGCCGGAAGTTCCAGGATACCCCAGGCGACTCTTGCTGAGGTCCAGGCCGTCAGCTTTTCCAGGCAGCGAGGATCTCGGACACCTCGCGCGCCATGGCGAGCATGGCCCGGGTATTCTGCTCGGCCGGCAAGTCCGAAACGACATAAGCCATGTATTCGCCGCTTTCGATGGCAGCCGTCTGAAACTGGCGGCTGCCGGCGCTGTACACGGGAATCCCGGAAGCCATCACCGAGGGCGCCAGGTTATGGCGCACAAACGACTCCCGCGCCTCCTTGCGGACCACGATGACCGATAGAAGGCGGCGGCTGGACTTGAGCTGGAAGTGAACGAACTGGCGTCCACCGCGCTTGCACAGGTGCGCGCCGTAGATCCGGAATTCGCCGGGCGCGCGGTTGGTCACCACCTGAAGGAGCGATCCGTACTTCGGGGGCAGCGCCTTGGTCGCTTCTTCCACCCCGGGCAGGGTCTTGGGCACGCGGCCGTAGTGCGAGCAATGAATGTGATCGTCGAGCCCAGGTTTCAGCGGGGTCGCCACGGATTGGAGCGTGGATGCGATGAACGACTCCTGGTCCTCGACGGTGCCGCGAAGTCTGCCCACCTGATACAGCACGGCGGCGCCGGCACAAACCACCAGCATGGCAGCCGCGGGAACCCAGGTATTGCGCCAGCCGAATCGCGGGGGCGCCGTGCGCGCGTCGATCCGCCGCCGGACCTTCACTTGCAGCTCCGGCGGGACGGGCTCACTCTTCACCGCGTTGCGCAAGCGGGCGAGCATCTCTTGATTCATGCCAGTATCCATGTTTTCGTTGTTCATGCGCCTTGCTCCTTGGCGGCGGCTCTGCCGATTCCGTAGGACTGGGCGACTTCCAGAAGTTGCTCCCGCAGCAGCTTGCGGCCGCGGCTCAAGCGGGACATCACGGTGCCGATGGGGACGGCGAGGATCTCGGCGGCGTCCTTATAGGCGAACTCTTCCACGTCCACCAGGAGCACGACAGCGCGGAAGTCGGCCGGGAGGCGATCGAGCGCGCGCAGAATCTCACCGTCGGTGAGGCTTTGGGGTATCGGCGTCGCAGCCACCAGGTTGGATTCCAGAAACTCCTCCGTATCTTTCAGCAGGGGGAAGCGGAACCACTTGCGGCGGTGGTGATTGACGCAGTGAAACAGGATTTTGAACAGCCAGGCCCGGCAGTTGGTGCCTTTTTCGAAGCGGTGAAAGGATTTCCAGGCCTGCAGGTACACTTCCTGGACGACGTCCTCGGCGCGCGAGCGATCCCCGAGAATGCGGGTGGCGGTGCGGAACAGGTCGTTCAGGTGCGGCATTGCAGCGGCATCGAATTCCAGCCGGGCGGCATCCGCGGCAGCGGCCGCGGACGGATGGCCCGTGCGGAAGTCAGGCCTGCCGGGCTCGTCGCTCATCCACGTCTCCATTGCCTTGGAAGCGGCCATACACCGGGATCATCCCGACGGTTGCGCATATTATTCCGAGACTTGTTCAATTTTTTTCGGATCCACAGGCCCACCAACTTAAGCACCTTTGCGGCCCGGTTGCAAAGGGGCTTGGCAAACGCGCGGACGCCCCTTCGGGCGGGGAGGGGCATCCGCGATAAAGGCTTACTTCACAGGCGATTGGAAGGAGGCCTCGCCCAGCAGAACTTCCGCCCAGGCGCAGTACACCTGCACCTTGGCGATGTCCTTCACGTAGGCGGGAACCACCACTTCGCGTTTTTCGCCGGCCTTGATCTTGAAGGCGTCGAGGGTGAAGACCGTTCCCTTGGAGTCGATCACGCGCCAGGTGGGAGCGGGAGTATCCGGGACCTTGAAGTCCGGAGTCACGCGCAGGATGCTCTTGCCGTTCTCGGTGGTGTGGACGGCCATTCCAGTGTTGGCCTTGGGGCCCTGGAATTGGTTGGTGGTATGCGGACCGCCCTTTTCGGCGGCCGCGGCCTGGATGGCGACGCCGGCTGCGAGGGCGCAGGCCAGCGTGAAGACAGAAAACAATCGGGAGATGCGAAGCATAATGTGTTTTTCCTTTTGTGCGGAGTGAGATTTGGTTACGGTTCGACGATTTCGACGGCGTGGCCGTCCGGATCGCGAACCAGAAGCGACCGGCGGAATCCAAGTGTCCGGTCCGGAAGTTCGACAACTCCCGGGGACACGAAAGCCGCCCGGCCGGTACGGAGGCGGCGTTCGGCTTCAGCAGAGCTGATGCCGTACAACCGCGTTTGCCAGTGAATGAGGTCGTTGGACTTCACCTCCGGCGGGAAGGGACGCCCGTCGCGAGGCGACAGGTATTCCAGAAATTCAACGCCGGGACCGGATGCGCCGCGGAGCGAAGTGATCCGCAGCCGCGCGCCGAACACGTTGTTCAGCCGCTCCTGCTCCGGCCCGTAGTTTTCGCTCTCTCCGGCGATCTTCATTCCGAGCGTGTCGCGATAAAACCGCAAACTTGCCTCTGTGTCGGAAATCACGATGGCGGTGTGGTCTATTCCGAGAAACAGCGCATCGGAGCGGCGATGCCACTTCGCGTCGCCCTTGCCCTCGGGAAACTCGAGCACTTCCAGCGCGTGGCCGTCCGGATCGCGGAAATAGAAGGCGCGAATGCCGCCCGCATTCCTGTTCCAGGACGGAAGCGTCTGCGGACCCGGGGACGCATGTTTCACCTGGTGCCTCCGCAAATGCTGATAAGCCTGATCCATGTCGCGCGTGACGATGGCGACGTGCTGGAACCAGCGATCGTTGCTGCGCTGGCCGGCAGGCGCGGGGCGCCCTGCCGGCGCCAGGAACTCGGTAAGCTCGATCGTCTCGCTTCCCAGACGCAGTTTCACGCGGCGAAGCCGGACGCCGAAGACTCCGGTCATGTGGTCGTACTCGGGTCCCGCCACTTCCAGCTCGGAGAGCTTCTCGAAGCCCAGCACCCGGGTATAGAACTCGACCGACCGGTCCAGGTCGGAAACGGTCATGCCCACCGACTCCACAGCTACCTCCGCGCCCAGGCGCAGGGTCAGGAACAAGGCTGCCGCCGCCAGTCTCACTGCATTCTCCCGATCAGGTGATCGCCGACGCGCAGCGCGTTGGCGATGATGGTCAGCGCCGGATTCACGGCGGCCGAGGACGGGAAGAAGCTGCCGTCAACGACGTACAGGTTGTCGAGCTCGTGCGCCTTGCAGTTCACATCCAGGGCCGAGGTCCGCGAATCGTGCCCGAAACGGATGGTGCCGTTCTGGTGCGCCACTCCGGCAAGCGGGATGCGCTGACCGAGAAACACGTTGCGCGCGAACAGGCCCTGGTGGCACTTATGTCCGTGAACGTCACACCGGGTCTGGTTCTTCATCAACTCCTGCAGCTTGCGGATGAGGCGGGCGTGGCCCTCTTCGTTGTTTACGGTGTAGCTGAGGATGATGTTGCCGTCGCGGTCGAGCGTGACACGGTTTTCCGGGTCCGGCAGATCCTCGGAAGTCAGCCAGAAATCGAGCGAGTGATTCGCCATCATCTCCAAGGTGAAGCCGGGCGCGATGGCCGGAGCGCCCGCGGCGAGCGCGTCGCGGTCCAGCTTGCCGACAAACGAGATGTGGCCCATCGGATACTTCCACTCCGGCGATCCGAAGTAGAAATCGTTCAGCGAAAGCGTTTTCTGGAAAACCGTCGGATTGGGACACAGCGAGAGCGCCATCATCACGGAGTTGATGTGGCCCATATAATGGCGGCCCACGACATCGGATCCGTTGGCCAGGCCGTGCGGATGCCGGTCATTGGCGGAGCGCAGCAGCAGCGCGGCGGAGTTGATGGCGCCGCAGGCGCTGACCACGATATCGGCGGAGAATCGCTCCAGGGCGCCGTTGCGTTCCACCACCACATGCCGCACCTCGCGTCCCGAGGGGCTGGTTTCCAACCTGGAAACGTATGCGTTGGTGAGCAGCGTGACATTAGGATGCTCCAACGCCGGCTTCACGCCGAGCACCTCGGCGTCCGCCTTGGCGTGAACGAGGCAGGGGAACCCATCGCAAGTGGAGCAGCGGATGCAGGGGCTGGTCCGGGGCATTTTCTCGTCCAGCATGATGCCGAGCGGGGTGTGGAAGGGCTTGAGCCCCTGACGCGCGAAGTCCTCCGCCAGATGCCGGATGCGCGGCTCGTGACTCACCGGCGGATGCGGATACGGGCAATTGGATCTGGGCTCGGTCGGATCTTCGCCGCGTTCGCCGTGCACGTGATACCAGTGCTCGGCCTGCATGTAGTAGGGCTCCAGATCCTCGTATGCGATGGGCCATGCCGGCGAAACGCCGCCGTAATGACGAATCTCGCCGAAATCCTCGCGCCGCAGCCGGAACAACGCCGCGCCGTAGAACTTGGTGTTACCGCCAACGTTGTAGTTGGTATGCGGATGCAGATCCTTGCCGTTCTGGTCCCGCCAGCGTTCCTTGGTCTGGTAGCGGCCTTCCAGGTTGACCGCGCGCGAGCTCCAGTTCTCTTTCTCCCGCGCGACGAAGCCGCCGCGTTCCAGCAGCAGAATGCGCTTGCCCGCCGGCGCCAGCTTGCGAGCCAGCGTGCCGCCTCCCGCGCCTGTTCCGATGATGATTACGTCGAAGTGACTACCGGTCATTGCATTGCTCCAAAGCGGCATCGGAAGATGCACGGCTGTTGATTGTGGTGATGCAGCTTCGCGCAGAAAACGCGATGGATTCCCCGCCGCGCGACATAAAGGCGTGATGCCAGGATCATGCCCAGAACGGGGGCCGTGAAGTAAATCCAAAGTGACGTCCAGACCCCGGCGTTCACCGCCGAGCCCAGGGTGCGCGCCGGATTCATGCTCATGCCGGAAAGCGGCGCCTCGAAAGTGATGAAGAGCGCTATCAGCGATCCCGCGAAGTAAGGCGTGTAGGGGGACAGGCGCGGCGTATTGGAGACGGTGAGCACGGTCAGCATCATCAGCGTGGAGATGCCCGTTTCCGCGGCGAAAGCCGCCAGCGGTCCCCGCGGTCCGGGCAACGTGACCGCGAAGTTCACCGCGGAATGGTGCAGCGCGGGTCCGATCAGCAGGCCGGCCAGCGCCACACCCGCGATCCCGCCGGCGACCTGGAACGCGCCGTAGAACACCGCATCCCACTTCGCCACCTTGCCCAGCGAGAAGAAGGTCAGCGTGACCGCCGGGTTCAGATGGGCGCCGGAACGCTTGCCCCAGGGAGAAAGCAGGATGACGATAGAGGTGAGGCCCATCGCCAGTCCTCCCCCGGCGCGGCGCAGAAGGGAATTCTCCATCGCGTGGTTGATGGGGCTGGCCGGATGCTCCAAGAGAACGGCAAACACACAGGCGGAGATCATGAACGTTCCGAGCGCCCAGCCTTCGATCAGGTACTCCCGCCAGTGGGCCGCAAAACTCTCCCGGGCTCCGGCTACGCTCTCCCGTCTTGCGGCCGCTACTGCTTGCATGGCTGGCATACGGCTGATGAATGTATCGCCGCGCGCCGTCTATTCCGCGGTTCCCTGGTTGCTCCAGGCCGGAATAAAAGCAGCACGGAGCGTAATTCATACGCACCATGCATCCACCGTCCGCCGATCATCCAAAGGGCAGGCATCGCCTGCTGATTGAGACTAATACCCGCTGGCTGCGGCAGGCTCTGCGGCTGCTGGATTCGATCACCGACGATGCGTACACCGGCACGGCCGCCGGCCTGGAGCCGCACCGCGCCGGAGCGCACATCCGGCACATCCTGGAGTTCTACGATTGCTTCCTGTGCGGGATGCGCACCGGTCACATCGATTACGACGCGCGGCGCCGCGATCCGGGGATCGAGCGTTCGCGCGCGGAAGCGGCCCGGCGCATCCAGGAAATCATAGCCAGCTTGAATAGCGGCGAGTACGAGCACGAGGACTTCATCGTGATGGTTCGCATGGAAGGCGCCCGCGAATTGGGGATGACCGGAGCCTGGCTCGCGTCCTCGGTCAGCCGCGAACTGCAGACTCTGAGCAGCCACACCATTCACCATTTCGCGCTGATCAGCATGACTCTTCGCGCGCAGGGTGTCCCGGTGGATCTCTCGTTTGGAGTCGCGCCCTCCACCCTCAACCACCAGAAGCGGCCGTGGACCGCTTCGAGCGCCGCATAGCCGCGCATGTGCACGGTGAGCTGGATTCACGAGCCCGGCGGCTACCACCTGCTCAGCAACCGCGACGAGAAAAAAACGCGCCGGCGCGCCCTGCCGCCGCGCGAACTCACCCGCGGCGGGGTCCGCTACCTGGCGCCCGCTGACGGCGATCACGGCGGCGCGTGGATCGCGGTAAATGAGTTCGCCACGGCGTTCTGCCTGCTCAACGGCGCGAACGCGGGCGGCCGCGCGGACATCGAGATAGCGCCGCGCCGCAGCCGTGGCTGCCTGATTCCGCGAATCGCCGGGGCGGCGGGCGTCCACGCCGCTTTGCGGCTGATCGCGGGTTGCGAGTTGCCGGAGTTCGCTCCGTTCACCCTGGCGATTCTCGAGCCCGGCCTTCCCGCCGCCGTCGCCGAGTGGGACGGGAGCGAGCTCGCACTCATCCCGTTTGGCGACCCGTTCGCGCCACTGATCTCCTCCTCTGTGGACCCCCCTACCGTGCGAACGCATCGCGCGCGTCTCTATGAGGGGCTACACTCGCAGAATGTGGAGGAAATCCGGCGATATCACGCCAGCCACGCGGGAGGCCCGTCTTTCCGTTCTCCTTGCATGCACCGCGAGGACGCCGAAACCGTGAGCTTCAGCCACATCCACGCGACCCTGGATGGCGTCACGTTCCGCTATGCCGATGGTCCTCCATGCCGCGGGGCCGCGGAGGCGACAACATGCCTTCGCTGATTCTATTGGCGTTGAGTACGTTGGTTTCCGAGGACCTGGCCTGCATCGCCGCCGGCGTGATGATTGCGCGGGGCGACCTCGGGTTCCTTCCCGGCGTGGCGGCGTGCTTCGCCGGAATCTTCGCCCGCGATCTCCTGCTTTACTTCGCGGGCCGCTCCGGCGGCGCGCTGGGACGCAGGCTGGTCCGGGAGTCGCGTTTGAAGAACGCTTCCGGATGGATTCAACGGCGCGGCGTGCGCATCGTGTTCCTGAGCCGCTTCACGCCCGGATTGCGATTGCCGGTGTATGTGGCCGCCGGTTTTCTTCAGGTACCTCTGGGCAGATTCGCGGGCAGCCTCGCGCTGGCGGCGGCCGCCTGGACGCCGATTCTGGTTGGCGCGGCAACGCTTTTCGGAGACCGGCTGCTTCCGGCGACCGGGCTGCCGCTCGCCCTGGCGGTCCTGTACGCGATGCTGCGTCTGCCGCAGTGGCTGCTGGTGTGGGAGAAGCGCCGAAGGGCGGTCGGATTCCTAAGGCGCAAGCTGCGCTGGGAGTTCTGGCCGAGCTGGGCCGCCTACCTTCCGTTGACGCCTTATTTCCTGTGGCTCGGCTGGAAGCACCGCTCCGCTACCGTGTTTACTCTTTCCAACCCTGGAATCGAATCCGGAGGACTGGTTGGCGAATCCAAGTCGGAAATTCTGCGGCGCCTCGCCTGTGTTCCCGGTCTGGTGCCGCCGTTTCATCTGCTGCCCGCGTCCGCCGGCTTCGCGGAACGCGCGGCTCTCGCGCTGCAGTTGGGCGGCTTTCCGATCGTGCTCAAGCCCGACACCGGCGAGCGCGGCGCCGGGGTGCGCGTAATCCGCGATGTTGCCGAGCTTCGTGATTATCTGCGAGAGCATCCCGAGGACGTAATTGCCCAGGAATACGCACCCGGACATGAATTCGGCATCCTATACGCGCGCGACCCGGACGAGCCCAAGGGCCGCATCGTCTCCATCACCAGCAAGGTCTTTCCGGCAGTCACCGGCGACGGCAAGCGGACGCTGGCGGAGCTGATCTTGGACGACGATCGCGCGGTTTGCCTGGGCTCCTGGTACCTGAAGGTGCACGGGCAAGACTCGGGGCGGGTTCCCGCGCCGGGCGAAAGCGTGCAGCTTGTCGAGGTGGGCTCGCACAGCCGGGGCACCGTGTTCCTGGACGGCTTTGCGATCTGGACGCAAGCCCTGGAACACGCGATCGATCGCGCCGCGAAGGCGCATCCCGGCTTCTATCTGGGCCGCTTCGATATCCGCGCGCCCTCCATCGAAGCCCTGAAGGCGGGACATTCGTTCCGGGTGATCGAGCTGAATGGCGTGTCCTCGGAGCCGGCGCACATTTACGATCCCGCGGTCAGCATCGTTGCCGCCTATGCGGCGCTGATGCGCCACTGGCGAATGGCGTTTGAGTTCGGGGCGAAGAACCGCGCGCTGGGTCACGCGCCGATGAGCGTCCGGGAGTTGCTGGATCTCTTGTTCTCAGCGGAAGCTCGAGCCGCCAAACGGAATCTGCCGCCGATGCAGGAAGAGTACTCCGGCTGAGCAGGCGAATACGACCAGCGCCAGCGCGAAAAGCTCGCCCCGATCGCCGACTGCTGGCAGTGCGATGCCGAGTTTGGTCAGGTGGCTGAGGATCGCCCCGCTGATCACGCCCAGTGACAGAAGCGCGCCGAAAACGACCGTTCCGGGAAGCAACAGCAGAATGGACGCAATCAGCTCCGCGATGCCGCTGCCGATCCGCCCCCATGGCTCGATGCCCAGGGTGGAAAAGATGTACACCGATTCCCGCGCCCCGGTGAACTTGAAGAAAAGAGTTTGCAGGAGAATCGCGGCGGTGATGCCGCGCAGAATCCAACTGGCGATAGCCGTCGTTTTGGCTTGCTCCATATCGGGAATGCAATCCGCTGGAGGCTCGCGGCTATTCCCGGGTGATAGAGGCAGGGTCGGCGCGCAGGATCTGGAGCTGCCCCAGGCGGATCAGTTCCCCGCGGATAGTCACGCGCTCTCCGGCGTAAGGGGAGAGCTCGCGGCTCAACGGGCGATCGTCGGGGCCGGTCAGCAGAATCAAGCCTCCGTTCGCCGCGATCGCGGCGGGCACGCCGCCGCTGATGCATCGCGCGGCGCATTGCCTGTGCACTTTGCCTTCTCCGGGGTTCATCACGCCCAGGTAGCATTTGGAATCGACGATCTCGCCGGTGAAGGTGTGCACGCCTTCGCTGACCGCTGGTGTCGACCTGCCCTCTGGACCGGCCGGTTTCCAGCTTCCGGGCAGTACCTCCAGCATCCGCGTGGATCCCCGCTCGATCAGCGACCCCTGCAGTTCCACCGGTAGCGCTCGCCCGGGCGGGGCCATCTCCGTGGCGCCACGCTTGCCTGGACCCACCAGCAGGTAACGTTCCCCGCCGCTGATCATTGAAGGCACGGGAGTCTGTTCCGCGATTCCGTTGTAAATCCGGAACACGCCGAACTCGAACTTCGAAGGCGCGAAGGGGCGTTGGCCCGCGGCCAGCAGAATCGCCAGCAGCGCGCCGAAGCCCAGGAGGCATACGACAGTGGTTCTCATTCGATTCTCGATGGTTCCAGCCGCGTGCCGGGCGGGCATGGCCGCGGATCCACGTACACAACACCGGAGTCGATTCGCGTGCGGTACGTCGCTACTTTCTCCTGGAACGGCGGCGGCGATGCCCCGGAATCCGGCAGGTATTGATACCCGTGCCACGGGCACACGACGCAGCCGTCCACGATGCGTCCCTCGCCCAGGGGTCCGTTCTGATGCTGGCAGACGTTGGAGATCGCGGAGATCTTGTTGTCGTAGCGGAACACCGCGATCCGCTCGCCGCCCGCGCTCAGCATCTTGGCCCGGTTCGCCGGGATCTCCGCCGCCGGGCAGACGGGCACGAACTCGCCGCTGACCTTCCAGTCGAAGGCCTGATCCAGTCGCCGCTCCCTCCATCCGGCGGCGAGGTGCAAGCCCGTGACGATGGTGATGCCGGCCGCGGTGATGGCAACGAATAGCGGGTTGGTTTCCGATTGCAGCGCACCCAGCGTCACATGCCCGATCAGCAGCCCGTAAGCGAGGTAAACGCCCATATGAAGCTGCTTCCAGACGCGCGGGGTCAGCAGGCTCAACCAGAAGTCGTGACTGGTGGCAGCCATCAGGAACAGGATCACAAGCGCAGCCAGCCCCAGCAGCTCAAACGGGAATTGCGGGATCGATTCGAAGCGCGTGTTGCCGGTCAGCAGGCTCACCAGAGGGTTTGTATCCCCCAGGCTGTGAAACTGGACGATCGAAAAGATCGCATGCGCCAGCGCGATCAGGAACATCGTGACGCCAAGGTGGCGGCGGTTGTAAAGCAACGGCAGGAAGCGTGGATTCAGGCGGCACAGCGGCCCGATGCAGAGAATCAGGTGCAGCAGCAGGAAGGCGCAGGTGGCCAGCCCGCGGATGAGAAGCGTCTCGATAGTCGCCGCCGGGTGCAGCAGCGCGCCGGCGACGGTAAACGCAGCCAGGTACAGCAGGACGCCGCCGGCGAGCAGCAGGTCGTACTGCTTCTTCACCGGGTTCCAGAAAATCGCCTTGTAGTGCAGGCTCATCGCGACATCACCCCCGCGATCAGCAGCAGCGGCAGCAACAGCGCGAGCGCCATCCAGATCCGCAGGTGGCAGCGGCGCAAGGGCTGCACCATATCAACTCCGCATCCACTTACTGAGCAGTAGCGGCCACAACGCGGCGGTCCCCGGCAGCAGCAACAGGCGGAATCCAATGCCTGTGCCGCGGGTCTGTGGGTCCAGTTGTTCCACGCCGCGCGTCAGGAAGGCGATCGCGAACACCAATCCGCACGCCGCATACGCGAAAGCGCCGTATACCACCCACTCCGCGATCATCTGTTCCCCCAGCAGCTCATTACTTTACTCCCCTGACGACCAGGCGGAGCGGAACTCCGGATACAGAGTCAATCCGCCGCAAGCGAAGATCGTCTGGCCGGTAATATACGACGCCTCCTCCGAAGCCAGGAAAACGAATACGGAAGCGATCTCCTCAGGGGAAGCCGCGCGGCCCATCGGGATGTGGCTCTCGACCGCGGCCTTGGCTTCGGGGTCGTTGATCCAGGCGTTGTTGATCGGGGTTACCACCGCGCCGGGACCGACCGCGTTCACCCGGATGCCCCGGCCCGCGTACTCCAACGCGAGAGTCTTCGTCAGGTTCTCCATGCCGCCCTTGCTGATGGAATACGGAAGATACTTCGGCTTGGGGATCACCTCGTGGACGCTGGAGTTGTTCAGGATCACGCCGCCGCCGCCGCGCCGCAGGTAGTGGCGGATCGCCTCGCGAGCGCACAGGAACGCGCCGCGAAGGTTCACGCCGACGACCGACTCGAAGTCCTTCAGCTCCACTTCGTGGCTCGGCGCCGGCTTCTGAATGCCCGCGTTGTTCACCAGAATGTCGATGCGCCCGAAGGACTCCACCACGGCGGCGAACATGTCCTTCACCTGATCTTCCCGGGACACGTCGGCCTGCACGATCAGGTCCCGGCAATTCCCCGCGCGGGCGACCATGCATGCTTCGTTCACCTGGACAC
The DNA here is from genome assembly GCA_019748195.1 of Bryobacteraceae bacterium. Classification (GTDB taxonomy): domain Bacteria; phylum Acidobacteriota; class Terriglobia; order Bryobacterales; family Bryobacteraceae; genus JAIEPW01. Next base: position 119,606 of record JAIEPW010000011.1, on the reverse strand, counting down.
GGGTGGCTTCCGCCTGGTCCGGCCCGGAACGGTAATTGATGGCGACATTCGCGCCTTCCCGCGCGAAGCGCACGGCGATCGCCTGGCCGATGCCCGACGATGCTCCTGTAATCAGTACGTTCTTCCCCGCCAGTCTCATCTCTGCTCTCCCATTGTGTGATCGGACGCGCCGAGCACGGCGCGCCGCACCAGCATCTTCAACCGGATCGTTTCGTCCACCAGGCCTCGGCACGGCTCGCAGAGCAGGAGGTGCTCAGCGATACAGAGCGCGTTTTCGGCCAGCAGTTCGTTGTCGGCGTAAGCGTCGCGCAAACGTTCGACATCGTGGCATGCCGGCCGGCCCATCTGCAGAATTCTCATGGATCCGTTCTTCCACAACGGACTGATCCGCGCGCGACGCGCGCTTATTCCGTTTCCCACCGGAATAAGCGCAGGCGCCGGCCTCATACAGGATTCATGACCAGACGTGAAATGACCAAGGCCGCGTGCCTCCTTTGGTCCTGCGCCCTGCTGCTCGCGGGGACGGAGCCGGTGGACGTGGTGAATCGAGGCAAGGACGGGCTCGCGCTGAAGGGCTATGACGCCGTCGCCTATTTCAAGGACGGCGCCGCGGTGAAGGGAAACCCGTCATTCCAGCACTCTTGGATGGGCGCGACCTGGCAGTTCTCATCGGCGGCGAATCTGGCCGAGTTCCAGGCCAACCCGGCGAAGTACGCTCCGCGATTCGGAGGCTACTGCGCTTGGGCGGTGAGTAAGAACTACACCGCGGATGCCGATCCGCGGGCGTGGAAGATCGTGGACGGCAAACTGTACGTCAACTACAACAAGGACGTGCAGAAGATGTGGGAGAAGGACATGGGCGAGCGCATCCGCTCCGCCGAGTCCAACTGGCCCAAGCTCCACAAGTAACGCTTACTGGTTCATGGTGTCGGCCAGGCTGAAAATCGGCAGGTAAAGCGAGATCAGGACGAACGCCACGAACACGCCCATGAAGATCATGATGGCGGGCTCGATCAGGCTCAGCGTCGCGGTCACCGTGGTGTTGACGTCCTCCTCGTAGAACTCGGCAACCGAATTCAGCATCGCGGGGAGCGCGCCCGTCGACTCACCGACCTCGATCATGTCCAGGGCAAGGCTCGGGAACACGCCGGTTTCGCGGAGGGCCGAAGAAAGAGGCTGGCCTTCCCGCACGCGCTCGCTCGCTCGGGCGAGCGTTTTCTCCAGCAGAACGTTGCCCAGTGACTCCGCCGCGGTCTCGAGCGCCTGCATCAGCGGAATCCCGCCGATCAGCAGCGTCGAAAGCACACGCGAAAACTGCGCCACCTGGTACTTGATCCAGGTGGGGCCGAAGACCGGCAACCGGAGCTTGATCCGGTCCACGCGCTCGCGTCCGTTGCTCGTGCGGGACCACCAGCGGAATGACAGCGCCCCCGCCACTAGTAGGAGGAAGCCGATGACGATGTAGCTGCGCGCCGTCGTTCCAATCGCGATCAGAATCAGGGTCGGCTTGGGGAGGCTGGCCTGCATGCTTTCGTACAGCTTGGCGAAATTGGGGACGACATAAGTGACCAGGAAGACGATCAGACAGATCACCAGAAACACCAACACGGCCGGGTAAAGCAAAGAAAGCAATAGTTTTTTTCGGACTGACAAGGCCAGCCGCTGGAACGTGACGTAGCGTTCGATCACCTCCGCCAGCGCGCCGGAGCGTTCGCCGGCGAGCACGCTGGTGACATAGATCTTAGGGAAAACCCGTTGCCGGTCAAAGGCTTCCGAGAGCAGCGCGCCGTTGCGCACCTCGTCCCGGACGCCCTGGATGTGCTTGCCGAGCTTGGGGTCGGTCAGCCGGTCGGCCAGCAGGTCGAGCGACTTCAGAATCGGCAGTCCGGCGCGGATCAGGGTGAGAAACTGCTGGTTGAAAACCAGGAACTTCTCTAGATTCAGTTTCTTGGACTGGGATGAGAGGCCCAAGGGAAGAGCCGTTCGGGGCTTGATCGAGTAGATCAGATAGCCTTGCTGAGTCAGCCGCTCGCGCAGCTCCCGCTCGGATTCGGCGGTCGCCACCTGCTGGTGGATCTCCCCCCGCGCGTCGGCATACTTCAGCACCCACTCGGACATGTCATTTATCTGACGTGAAAAGGCGTGCCAGCGTGCAAGACGGGTCTCCAACCGGTGGCTTTTGTCGGGCTCACAAGAGTAGCGTAGAATGTTTCCGTGGCGGCGGGTCAGTTCGATCCTTACGTTGAAGATGATGGGTTGGCGACCCCGGAAGTGGGCGGCTGGGCCATCGATAAGTACCGCCTGTTGGCCCTTTATGCGGAGTTGTTCTCCACAGGAATGAAGAACAAGTGGGATCGGCGAGTCTACGTCGACCTCTACGCCGGCGCAGGGCACAGCCGAATCTACGGAACGAATAAATTCCTGAAGGGATCCCCACTGATCGCGCTAACGGTCCCGGATGCGTTCGACAAGTACATTTTTTGCGAGGAACGCCCGGATCTTCTCGCGGCCTTGAGGTCGCGGGTTGAGCGACTCCGTCCAGACGCTGATGCTGCTTTCGTTTCCGGCGATTGCGATTCGGAGGTAGAGCAAATTGTAGCCCTGATCCCCGCGGGCGCTGCCGGCAGAACGGTATTGAGCCTTTGCGTCGTGGACCCGTTCGATTTTGGCGTGAGGTTCGAAACGCTTCGCCGGTTGTCCGCGGTGTACATAGATTTCGTGGTCCTTCTCGCTATCGGCATGGATGCAAACCGCAACTACGACCACTATGTGGATGGTGACTCCCCGAAGATCGACAAAGCGCTCGGAAATTCTCAATGGCGCGATCGATGGAGGGCGGCGGGGGCACAGCGACGCGACTTCCGACGTTTCCTCGCCGAGGAGTTCTCTCGTAGTATGGAGTCGCTCGGGTATCTAAAAACTCCCCTAGATCGAATGAAGTCGGTCCGCTCCGTTGAGAAAAACCTACCTCTCTACTACATTGCGCTGTTTTCGCGTAACAAGAGGGCATTTAAGTTCTGGGACCAGGTGATCGAGTACGGCACGGATCAGAGGAGCCTGTTCAATTAGGCGATGTCACTGCACTCCAAGATCGAATGGACCGACGCGACCTGGAATCCGGTTCGCGGCTGTACAAAGGTCAGTCCTGGTTGCAAGCACTGCTACGCGGAACGGTTCGCTGAACGATTCCGCGGCGTCAAAGGGCATCCATTCGAGCAAGGATTTGACTTGATGCTTGTCCCCCACAAATTGAGCGAGCCTTTGCGGTGGAGTGAGCCCAAGATGATCTTCGTGAATTCCATGAGCGACCTTTTCCACCAGGACATCCCGCGGACCTACATCGAAAAGGTCGCCGCAACCATGCGGCTTGCAAATTGGCACACATATCAGGTGCTCACCAAGCGGTCCGAAAGGCTCCGCGAGCTCCTTTGCGGCCCCCTTCAAAGCGTGGCAGCCGATGCCCATATCTGGTGGGGCGTATCGGTGGAAGACCGGAAGTACGGGATGGCCCGAATTCGCGATCTTCAAAATACGCCCGCCGCCGTGCGGTTTCTGTCTGTTGAGCCGCTCCTTGAGGATCTCGGCAAGCTGCCATTGGACGGAATCGCATGGGTCATCGTGGGCGGCGAAAGCGGACCGGGTGCGCGGCCGATGAAGGAACACTGGGTGCTATCGATTCGGGAGCAATGCGCCGCCGCGAACGTCCCGTTCTTTTTCAAACAGTGGGGCGGCGTGCGGAAGAAAGCTGCCGGCAGAACGCTGGGCGGAAAAACGCACGACGACTATCCGACGCGAGTCCAAAATCCCCCGCTGCCCTCTCCGGTGCGCCTGGGGCATGCAACGCGGATCGAGAACTCCGAGCTCGTCCAGCTCACAAGATGACCCAACGATCAAACAATCGTTAGTTTGCATCGGACTCCCGTCCCTTTTCCTCGCCTTCATTCGTCATACCCTCGAAAGGAGCCAAATGATGGCCAAGTTTCTCTTCCTCTTCCGCAGCACCCCCGAGGCGCACTACAAGATGACCCCGGAGCAGATGCAGCAGAACCACACCCGCTGGGTGAAATGGCTGGGCGATGGCGTTCAAAAAGGCTGGGTCGCGGATGTGGGCGACGGCTTGGGAGGCGATTCCCGGGTAGTGAACCCGGCCAAAATGGTGACCGACGGACCTTTCATGGAAGCCAAGGAAGTTGTCGGCGGGTTCACCATCGTGGAGGCGGAGAACATCGATCAAGCCGCGGAATTGGCGAAGGGCTGTCCCTCCCTCGATCTCGGCGGTACCGTGGAAGTCCGCCCGCTGTGGGGCTTTTCGCGGAACACGCCATGAACGACGCCGCGCCGCTGGTGGAAAACTTCTTCCGTCACGAAGCCGGACGCCTGGTTCCGGTCCTGACCCGGATCTTCGGCTGGCGGCACTTTGAACTGGTGGAGGACATGGTGCAAGCCACGCTGCTGGACGCTCTGCAGGCGTGGCGGCACCAGGGTCCGCCTGCGAACCCTGCCGGGTGGGTGCATCGGGTGGCGCGTAACAAGATCCTGGACGCCCTTCGCCGACAAAGGACCGGGCAGCGGGTGGCGGCGGCGCTCAGCAGTCCCGCCGCGCTGCGGATCGAGGCGCAGTTCGGCGAGTCCGAGATCGAAGACAGCCAGCTCCGCATGATGTTCGCCTGCTGTCATCCCTGCCTGTTGCCAGAGGATCAGGTCGCCTTCGCCTTGAAGGCGTTGTGCGGATTCGGAGCGACGGAAATCGCGCGCGCGCTACTGCTCAAGGAAGACACGGCGCGGAAACGGATTCAGCGGGCGCGGCGGCGACTCCAGGAGGAGAATGTCGCGCTGCGGCCGCCCGCCGACGAGGAACTCGTGGAGCGCCTGGACGCCGTGCACCAGGTGCTCTATCTGCTCTTTAACGAAGGCTACAGCGCGTCCGTGGGCGCCAGTGCGATTCGCGGCGAGCTATGCGAAGATGCCGTGTGGCTCTGTCACCTGCTCTGCTCCCAGCCGCGATTCCAGACCCCCGCGACGCATGCCTTAATGGCGCTGATGTTGTTTCACTCGGCCCGGCTGGAATCGCGCGAGGATGTCCAGGGCAACGCCGTGCTGCTCGAGGATCAGGATCGCGGCCGGTGGGACCAGCGCCTCATTCACCGCGCCTGCGAACATCTGGCGATCTCCGCGGCCGGCGCGGCGATCTCGCGATTCCACCTTGAAGCCGCCATCGCCCGCGAGCATTGCCTCGCGCCGCGATACGCCGCGACCAATTGGCGCGTGATCGTGCAGCTTTATGACGCGCTGATCGCGCTGCACCCTTCCGCCGTCTTCGTTCTGAATCGGGCGATCGCGGTGGCGGAATTGCGCGGTCCGGAGGCGGGATTATCGGAATTGCGCTCCGCCGCCGGCGATCCCGCGCTGCTGCGCTATCACCTTTACGACGCGGCGCTGGGCGAATTGCACTTCCGCGCGGGTCACCTCGAGGAAGCGCGGCGCTGCTTCGGCGCCGCCAAAGCCAAGGCGAGTTCACAGTCCGATCGCGACCTGCTGGACCGCAAGCTCGCGCGCACTGGCGGCTAACGGTTGCGCAACAACACCCGTCCGGCGCGCTCCAGCAACACTTTGCCGGATCCAAACTCGCTTTGCAGTTCGCGCGGCGTCAGCAGGATCACCGCCTGATCCGAGTTCCACGCGGCGATCGCCTCCTCGATGCTGACCTTGCGTCGCGGCGCGCCGGGATACGTCAAGCCGAGGTCCAGCGTCGGAGCTTTCCCCAGGACTTCGAGCGGCAGGGGCTGATAGAACAACATCGAATTCGCGCTTTCGAAGCTTCCGCGAACCAGCAGCCGGGTATCGGGAGTCGCGTGCCGCGCCACCTCGCGGGCGAAGGAACGGGAAGAGACCAGATCCTCGCAAATGCCCAGGCTGACATGCGCCGCGATTCCGAAGATCCCCACCCCGGCGGCCAGGGCGATCGCCGCCCAAACCGATCGCCGCAACCACCACGCCGCCGTTAGCGACAAGGCGAATCCGGCGATCGTCGCGGCGGCTGGCGCCATTAGGCGCTCCAGCGCGTCCGGCGGCAGGGCCAGCACCGGCGAGAACACCGACTGCACATGGCGTCCTCCGGGATCTCCGGCAAGGGCGCCAATGATTTCCTCGCGGTACAGCGCCGCGCCCGCGAGCCCAAGCAACGCCAGCAGCAACCCGAGGATCGCAAGAGCGGCGTAGCCGTAGCGAACCACCGCGGCATCGCGGTTTCGATGGAGGCCGCACCCAATCAGGATGGCGATCGCGGGCAGCGCCGGGAACAGATAATGCTCCAGGCGGCCGGAGGAAATCGAGAAGAAAAGCAGCACGAAACCCGCCCAGAGCAGCGCCAGGCGAATCAGCGCGCGTTCGGATTGCAGCTTTTCCCCCGCGAACGCCGCGGGAACAAAAGCGGTCCATGGGAACAACCACGCGGGAAGCAGTCCGAGAAAGACAGACAGCGGCACGCTCGCGAAATCCTGCTGGGGACGCGTGTTCAAGAAGCGGCGGACATGCTCGTTCAGGAAATAGTGCTCCGCGAAACCAGGATTGCGCGTGGCTACCAGCCAGTGCCACGGCGCCGCGATCGCCAGCAGCACCACCAGCCCCGCGGCAAGGTGCAGATCCCGGAGGCGCGGCGCCTGCCGCGAAACGGCGAAGAAGAGCGCCACGATCGCCACGGGGAACAGGATCGCGATCAGGCCCTTGGTCAAAGTGCCCGCCCCCAGGCAGGCGTAGAAGATCAGGGCTGGGACTCGCGGCTTGCGAGGATCGCCATACCACAGCAGGAAGGCCCAGAACGCGAGCGTCAGGAAGAAGATCAGACCCGGATCGTGCAGGGCCTCGCGGGTAAACAGATAGGCGCCGATGCAACAGGAGAACGCCAAGCCGCTGTAGAGTCCCGCCGCTGGGCCCGCGGCGCGCGAAGCCATCCGCGTCACCAGGACCGTGATTCCCAGCAGCAGCAGGGCGTTGGGCAGCCGGGCGGCAAATTCGCTGACGCCGAAAAGCGAGAAGCTGGCGGCCATTACCCAGAACAGAAACGGCGGCTTGTCGAAATGGCGTACGCCATTGATGTAGGGAGTTACCCAATCGCCGGACTCCAGCATGTTCCGGGCGATGCCGCTGAAGGTGGCCTCGTCGGTTTCCAGCATGGCGCGACCGCCCGCGGTTGGAATCAGAAACAGAGCGGCCATCAGCACCGGGAGCAGTTGCGGAACGATCGGGCGGGAGAGCAAACCTGTTTGTACCGCATCGGTTTTGTCTTGGGCAAGGGCTGAGACTAAGCCTTTGGTGTCCGGCCGCCGATGGTGCTCTCTAAGTGGACTCCCTTAGCCTGCCCGCGCGTCCAAGTATGATGGAAGCTGATATGCCCTCTGCACGTTTGGACGGCCGCTGCGTCAACCATTGCGAGGGCAAGGCGTGTTCACCGAACAAGCGGTTCTGGGTGGGACAATGAGCGAAGCTGGACGCATCGACGCTCCGGCGGGCGCCGCATCCCAGCAGGAAGCGCAGAACCTGTTCATTGCGAACAACTTACGCCGCGTCTTCCTGATTATTTACCGCATTGTCCGCAACGTCGACGACGCCCAGGATCTGACCCAGGAAGCGTTTATCAAGGCGCTGCAGCGGTCCGAGCAACTGAAGGATCCAGAGAAAGCCTCGCAGTGGCTGGGCCGGATTGCCACCAATACGGCGATTGACTTTATCCGGCGGGCGGGCCGCGTGGATTTCTGCGAGATTGACGAGATCGGCGAGCCTTTGCGGGAACCGGCCGAGAACCCCGAGCAGCGTGTGTTGCGGGCCGAGCGGCGCTCGTATCTCGAAGCAGGATTGGAAGTTCTCACCGAGCGGGAGCGGACGGCGCTGCTGTTGCGCGACGTGGAAGGTCTGGAAGCGGAAGAAGTGGCCGCCCATTTGAACTGCTCGAAAGCTACGGTCCGGTCGCACATTTCCAACGCGCGCGTGAAGGTGCGGCGGTTCTTCGACCGGCGCAAAGACCGGAGGGTCCCATGAAGCATGTGAAAATTGGGGACTTAGCTCTGCACGCGGGAGGCGACCTGGATTTCGTCCGAAGCCTGCGCGCGCGCCTGCATCTCCGGAATTGCCAGGCCTGCCGGGCCGAATTGGAGAGCTTCCGCGCGGCTGGACGGGAATTGAAGTCCGCGGCGGAGGAGTTGCCGGCGAACTTGAACTGGGACCGGCTGGCTCGCGAAATGACCGGCAACATCCGGGTTGGGTTGGCGGCTTCGGAAGCCATCCAGAAGCCCAAGCGCGACACCCCGCTCGGGTGGAAGCCCGCGGTGGCGTTGGGAGCCGCCGCGTTTCTGATATCGAGCGCATGGTGGTTGAACATGTCGCCGGCGATGACGCAATCCCTGTTCCGGGCGGCCGGAAAAGTAGCCCGCTGGGAAACCGGACCCCATTTGGTGAAATTGGAACCGGGGTTGGTGATTGAAGCAACCTCGGCGGGCGTGGAAGTTCGGGAAAACGGCAGCACGATGTCCCTTCGGAACGCGAACCTGCGTCCCGTTTCGGTCTCGGTGCAGACGGAGGGATCGGCGCGGGCCCGGTACATCGACAACGATACCGGCCAGGTGACGATCACAAGCGTGTATGTTCAGGAATAGCGCCGCGTGTGTGCTGGCTGTCTCCGCCGCGCTTCTGGCGCAGGACCGGGGAGGAAGCCTCAAGATCGACTTTCCGAAGGATTCGCCGGTCGGCGTGGTGGCGGCAGATTGGGGCGAATCGAACGCCACGCCCCGGGGCGGAGCGATCGTTCTGGACCTCCACTCCTCGCTGACGCTGCGCAATTCGGCGCAAAAGAAGATTCGCGGCGTCACGCTGATGGTGACGGCGCAGGAAGTGACGCCGGGAGGCCGCGCTTCGGTCTCGGTGCCGAGCCTGGACATCGGCCCTGGCGAGACGTTCCCGGTCCGGATCGATTTGCGGCTGCTGAAGCCCGCCGCTCAGGGCGCGAGCGTCCTGGTGGAGATCGGGATCGAAGGCGTGCTTTTCGAAGACCTGAGCTTTTACGGGCCCAATAAGTTGAATTCGCGCCGTTCGATGACGGTGTGGGAGTTGGAAGCGCGCCGGGATCGTGTTCACTTCCGCCGCATCCTGGAGCAAGCAGGACGCGACGGCCTGCAGCGGGAGATCCTGGCGAGCCTGCGGCAGGAAACCGACCGCCCGCAGATGGGCATTCAAGTGGTCCGCTCGCGCGCCACCAATATCGAGCCGGAGAAGGAACTGCGGTTTGCGTTCCTGCGCTTCCCGGAATCGCCGGTGGATGCGACGGACACGATCGCGAAGCTCGCCGGCAATGAGGCGCGCGCGCCGCGCCTGGAGATTCGCAATAAGAGTGAGCGGCCGGTGAAGCACGTGGAAGTCGGCTGGATTGTCGAGGATGATCGCGGCCGCGAGTTTCTGGCCGGTTCGGTGCCCGCCGACCTCGCGATCGCGCCCGGAAAGCTGTCGCAGGTGGTTCCGGAAGGGTCCTTGAAGTTCCCGCGTGCTTCAGCGATTCAGGGCATGCGGGGTTATCTCTCCAGCGTGGAGTTCGCGGACGGCTCGATGTGGGTGCCCAGCCGAGCCATTCTCAGCGATCCCCGCCTGGCCAAGGTGCTGCCACCCTCCGCCGAAGAACAGAGGCTGGCGCAGATTTACCGCAAGAAGGGCCTGAACGCATTGATCGAGGAGCTGAAGAAGTTTTGACGCTCGAGTCCCTGATCGGCACTTCGCCGGATTCGCTCACTCTGCGGCAGCGCTGGGATCTGGTGGGCCACTGGATCGCGCTGGAGATTTACACTCCCCAAAACCTAGCCTTGCGACTGATCGAGGCGATCGGCAGAACGCCGGAAGATTGCGTGGCGATGCTGCGGTCGCGAGGGTTGGATCCGGAACGTTTTGAGCTGACACCTCTCGCCAAGCCGTATTGAAGTCCCGGTTGGCGGCGTTCCAGACTTTCCCCGGGGAAAGCCGCACAATCGGGTCATGAACCGACGAACCTTCTTCCCCGCCCTTGCCGGAGCCAGCGCCGCTCTTCAGGGCCTGGCGGCGACCAGCACGGCCCGCCTCACGCCTCCCGCCGGCGGCAGCATCCCGGTGGCGTTCCTTCTTGGACCCGGAGCCACCATGATCGACTTCGCGGGTCCGTGGGAGGTCTTCCAGGACGTTCAGCGCCCCGGTTCCGAGGCGGCGCATCGGATGGCGTTTCAGCTCTACACCGTGTCCGACCGAACGGAACCGCTTCGCGCCAGCGCCGGAATGCGGATCGTCCCGGATCATGATTTCGGGAGCGCGCCGCCGCCCAAGGTAATTGTCATTCCCGCTCAAGGCGGACACACGCCCGCGAAGATCGAGTGGCTGAGGCATGCCTCCCAAAAGGCGGAGGTCACGATGTCCGTCTGCACAGGTGCGTTTCTGCTGGCGAAGACCGGGCTGTTGGACGGCAAGCTCGCCACAACCCACCACGATTTCTTCGACAGGTTCGCGGGGGAGTTCCCGCGGGTGAAGCTGCGGCGGGGGCTCCGCTTCGTGGAGAATGGCGACTTATGCTCGGCGGGCGGGCTGACCAGCGGAATCGACCTCGCGATTCGGGTTGTGGATCGCTATTTCGGGCGGGCTGTGGCGCAAACGACGGTTGATTACATGGAATACCAGAGCAAAGCCTGGATTCGGGACTAGGACCGCAGCAACCTGCGCATCGCGGCAGGGGTGATTCCGGTTTCCCGCCGGAAGACCCGAGTGAAGTGGCTCTGATCGGCAAACCCGAGGTCGGCGCTCAGCCGCGCAAGATCCACATCCCTCGACAGCGCGTCACAGGCGCGGCTGATCCGCTGGCGGTGAACCCATTGGGTCATCGATAGCCCGTGAACGCGGCGAAAGGTGCGGGCCACATGGATCGGGTGGACCCCCGCCTCCGACGCGGCGAGGCGAAGCGGAGGCGCACCGTCGATCGAGGACAGCAACCGTTCCTCGACTCTCATCAACCACGCGGGACGCCCGGCCTCCGCGAATTCCGGAGAGTTCAGCGTCCCACCCAACTCCGCCAGCAACACCTCCAATTCGTCCGGGTCGCGGCGGGGAAGCGCGGCGTACAGGCGCGCGGCGGCGCGAACCGCCGCGGGACCCAACATCCGCGGCTCCTGCTCGCGGCCGGAGCCGGCCGTCTCCACCAACAGGAAATGAGCGCCCCCGGCGCCAATCTCGTCCTGGTGTTCCAGCCAGGCCGGGCGGTAGCTCATGGTGAGAGGCCGGAATTCGATTTCGCGAGATCCGAGCCGTTCGCGATAGCTTCCCGCCACCAGCAAGGTCAGGAAGGCGCGCTCGTGGGTGTGCCGCGGGAGCCGGCGGGGTTCGCGATGGCGGACTTCAGTCAGCACGGCGGCTTCCCCTCGCCATTGGCGCCGGTTCACGCCGTAGAAGCCTCCGGCCGGGAGCTGTTCCGAGGCCATGTCGTTTGGACGTTCGCCCGCGCGGTGTGTTTCTCCGCGGAACCGAGCGGATTGGAATGCGTCTAACTTCAGCGATTATGTATCAATCCCGAGTGCTCTCACGGCTCTGCGTTGCGGCGGCGATGCTCGCCCAAGCCGCATGGCCCCAGTCGCCGATATTCCGGTTCCACACCGGCGAATTCTGGCTGAATCTGCATCACTTCCTCTATGTTTCTGGGCCGGGCCGAAAACAAGACCCCCGATTCCGCCCGCGAAGCGGCGTCGGGCGCGCCTGACGAGGCCGAAAAGGCCCTGGCGTCGATGACGGCCGAAGAAGCCAGCCAGTGGCGCGCCGCGGTGGCGGCTTACGCGAACGGACTGAGCCGCAAGGACGCGATTTTCGACGAAGCCATGTTTACCGTCACGAAGGCACTCGCGGACGCCGGCGATGCAGCTTCGCTCCAGGGCGTACCGGTGGACCCGGCGGTGGCGAAGGTGCTGGAAAGCGCCGCGGCGGTGTATCGCAAAGTCTGGTGGCCGTCGCATCGCGAAGCGAACCAGAAGTGGCATCAGAAAACGCAGGAGCAGGTGGACCGGCATGGGCGTGCCGTGCTCGCCTACATCACGCGGGCGTACGGCATGGAATGGCCCTCGGCCGGATTCGCCGTGCATGTATCCGCTTACTCGAATTGGGCGGGCGCGTACTCGACCAGCGGGAACCTGCTGGTGGTGGCCAGCCGGCCTCCGTCCAGCCCCACGGAAAATCTGGAGACTGTCTTTCATGAAGGAATGCACCAGTGGGACGACCGGATGATCGCGGCCCTGCGCGAAGAGGGCCGCAAGGCCGGCAAGCGGGTTACGCGCAATTTGTCCCACGCGATGATCTTCTTCACGGCGGGAGAAGCCGTGCGCAAGCAGATCCCGGACTACGTTCCCATGGCCGAGGCGGGAGGCATCTGGAATCGCGGCATGGCTCGCCTGAGGCCGGTGCTGCGGCAAGTCTGGCAGCCTTACCTGGAGGGCAAGGGCTCCCGCGACGAGGCGCTGGCGGCTCTGATCGCCGCGGCCCCGGCCGATCCCCCGCGATGACCGCTGCTACCGGGGGAAGCCGGACTTGCTGATTCCCGGAATCAGTTTCAGCGCCGTCTTGTAGTACAGCTTCTTCAGCGATTCGTCCGGCAGGTTCGCCCCATACATCTTCCAGAAGGCGTGCCGCTTCCGGTAGTAATCGAAGTATTCGTCATCGGTTTCGAGCACGCGGAAGTAGACGTGATATTCACTCCACTCGGTTACCGCGTCCTTGCCGAAGCAGACCCGGTCGCCGTAGCGCGCCATCCATTCCCGGAACATGCGAGGCTGCCGGCCGATCTCCGCCAGCACCGCGCCGATCTCGGTGTAGAGGTTGGGGTGCTTGTCCATCATCCGACTCAGCATGGCGAGATCGCCGCCGAGCCAGGCGAGGTGCGCGGCAATGAAGTTTGTTCTCGGGTGCCGCGCCACGCGGGTCCACAACTCGCCCATCAGCGCGTCCCAGGAGGGATAGCGCTCCGGCGGACGCGCCCGCTGCGGAAACTGCTTCATCTCCAGCCAGCGCTCGTTCTTCTTGTCGATGGGGTCAAAGAACGGTTTTGGCTCGGCGGTGTGGATCAGCACCGGGATGCCGAGTTTGCCGCAGAGTTCGAAGGCTTCATCAAAGCGCGGATCGTCAACCCGGACGCGCTGACCGTTGGTGTCTTTCAGATCCATGCCGAAATTCTTGAAGATCTTCAGGCCCTGCGCTCCGTTCTTGACGTCCTGTTCCAACTGCCGGGCGAGTTTGGCGGCGTAGCCGGGCTCATCCAGCCCGTCGAACGAGAAGTTCGCGAAGATCACGAAGCGTTCCGGATGGCGGCCCTTCATCAGTTGCACCACCTGCTTCAAGCGATCCCCGGTGCCGCCGCTTAAGTTCACCATCACCCGCATGTTGATCTTGTCCATTTGGGCGATCAGGTCATCCACATCGGCGGGCTTGGACACTCGGGTGGCGTGCCAGTGGACATCGACAAACGGATATTTTGAGCGGGTGACGGAACGGCCAGGCACCACCAAAGTGGATTTCGGGTCGTACTCTTCGATGGTCATCGCCTGGGGAAGCACCCACCCGGCGCTGAGCGAAAGCAAAGCGAGGGAACGAAGCATGTCGTATCGAGCATATCAGCGTGTTCCGGGGCGGCGCGCGTGATAGCTTGGTAGAAATGAGACTACTTGCCGGACTGGCTCTATCCGTATTCCTGGCGTTCGGCGCCGACGAGCTTTCGAAACGACGCGCCCCGGGATTCTCACTTCCCGACATCAAGTTCAACCGCTATGACCTGCAGGATTACCGCGGCAAATGGGTGCTGCTGGATTTCATCCGCACCGATTGTCCGCACTGTTCCAAGATGTCGAAGGCTCTGGAGCAGGCCAAGCAGCGCTACGGCGACAAAGTGCGCGTGCTGACGGTGGTGCTGGCGCACATCGACACGCCGGACCGGATCACCAAATATCAGCAGGCGAACAACATCACCTCCCCCATCCTGATCGATCAGGGGCAGATGGCGGCGTCGTACTTCAAGGCCTCGCCCACCAATCCCGGATTCGATACGCCGCACCTGTTCGTGATCGACCCCCAGGGCGTCATCGTTCGCGATTTTGGGCATGGTCCGGAGATGGACAATCTGAACGCCCAACTGGATCCGCTGATCAACCGCAAGTAGCCGCCGTGCGTGCTTTCCTCCTCCTGATGGCGCTTGCCGCCGTGCCTGCCCGCGGACAGGATGCGCTGGCGGAGTTGTGCAAGGCGGCGCGCGCGGGGGACTTGCGTACTCTAACCGCTCTGCTGGAACAGGATCGCAGCCTGGCCCGGGGATTCGGACCCTGGGGGCTAAGCGCCCTGCAGGAGGCGACCTACGCCGGATCCCTGGAAGCGGTTCAACTGCTCATCGCCGCCGGCGCGGATCTGAGCGCGAAGTCGCCCGATACCGGCAAGAACGCGGTCGCGATGGCCGCGGAAAGTGGCCGTGCTGCGATTCTCAAAATTCTGCTGGACAAGGGAGGCGATTTCCGGACGCCGGATCGCGGCGGGGCGACACCCCTGGAAGCCGCCATTCGCTCCGCCCGTCAGGATTGCCTGGAGCTTCTGCTGAATGCGGGGGCGGATCCCAACGCGCCCGGGTCCCGCGGCGTGCGCCCCCTGGAGTACGCGGCGTCAAGGGGGATGCCGGGCGCCATCCGCCCGCTGATCCTGCGCGGCGCCAACCTGAACTGGGCGGACCCCCTTAGCGGGCAGACCGCCCTGCATCGGGCGGCGGTGTCGGGCTGCCCGGAGTGCGTGAAGGTTCTGCTGGCGATGGGCGCTACCGCAGTCAGGGACCGTAACGGCGACACGCCCCTGGATCTGGCCTCGCGCGGGCAACAGGACGCCGTGATCCGGCTGTTGGCGCCCGGCTCGCGGAAGGACCTGGAGGCGATCCGGAATGCCGTAATGCGGGGGCAAACACAACTGGTATCGGCGCTCTTGAACGAGAGCGAGGAAGCGGTCCACGCCCGCTTCGACGGGGCTACATTGCTGCATGAAGCAGCGTTGAAGGGCAACGTGGCGCTCGCCACCCTGCTCCTGAATCGCGGGTCCGCGGTGGACGCGCGGGACAGCAGCGGGATGACGCCGCTCGCCTCCGCGGCCCTGGCGGGCAGGATTCCGGTTGCCGTGCTTCTGCTGGAGCGCGGCGCCGCGATCGGCTCGCGCGACGCATCGGGCATGACCCCGCTGCATCTGGCGGCTTCTTGGGGGCGCGCGGAGATGGCGGAATTCCTGCTCCAGAAGGGGGCGGATCCCAAATCCGCGGACGCGAAGGGGCGCACGCCCGCTCGCGTTGCCCGGGACGAGGGGCACCGGGATCTGGCCGCCCGCCTGGCCCTTCGCCCTTGAATCGCCCTTCCGGCCGCGGGCAGTCTCGGCCACCGTAGGTTTAGCTAAAGAGAATGCCTTAGACGCCCGATCAGAGACTTAGCTTGCCTAAGACCGAATTATCTCCGGAACTGGCTGACGCCGCGGATGTTCTAAGCGACCAGTTGCGCGTCCACCTGCACCGGATGGCCTTGCTGCTTGACCCCCACGCCGCCGGTTTGGAACGTAAGTTCTTGATTCGATTGCGGGAACTGGGATTTGAGCCGAAGCAGCGGCGGGCCCTGGCGTCGATCACGTTGGGCGCTGCCGCGCGCATCCTGGTTCATGCCGGGTCGGCTTTGAAGTTCATCGAGCAGGTGGAATACAACGGCCGGAGGCTGGCTAAGTTGAATCTGCCGCCGAGCGCCATCCTCGAGGCCCTGCAGGAATACGATCGCCTGCTGATGCCCAAGCTGGAACAACTGGACCCCGAGGAACTGTCGAATTTTCAATGGGTTCGGGATCAGATGCACTTCTGCGTGGTGCTCACGCTGAACAACGCCTACTATCAGGTCCGGGAAGCGGAGACGCAGGCCTTTTACGAGCTTTTCCGTGTCGAGCTGGAATCACAAAATCTCGACGAGCTGCTACGGCGCTTCCTGGAATGCCTGGTTCAGGTATGCCAGGCGGACGCCGGCCGGCTTTATCTGCTGAACGAAGCGGAAACGGTCTGGGAGCCGAAGGCGCGGGTTCCGGATCTGACCGCGCCGCCGCTGGTGTCGAACTCAGCCGGGCGCAAGCGGCTGATCTCGAAGCCCACCTATGTGGAAAACGGGTCGAGCAAGGATGTCCTGATGGACCCCGCGTGGGCGCATCGCTACCAGTCCTGCTGGTCGATCCCCCTCACGGCGGACGGGAAAACCTCCGGGGTGATGCAATTTGCGTTTTCCAGGGTTTACGAATGGCTGCCCCGTGAACAGGAGCTTCTGGCGGCGGCGGCGGAACGATGCCTGATGGCCGCGCAGAAGGCGCGGCTGATGGAAAATCTGGCGGCTCGCGAGGAGCAGGTTCGCAAGCTCGCCGAGCATATGCTGCACGTGGAAGAGATGGAGCGCCGCCGCATTTCGCGCGAGTTGCACGATGAAGCCGGGCAATCGTTGCTCTGCATCCGGCTGCAGATGGAGATGCTGGAGCAGGAGCTGCCGGAAGAGGAGTCGTCCTGGAGGCAGAAGCTGGCCGAAGCTCGCGACCTGACGGAGCGCACGATTCTCGAGATGCGCCGCCTGATTTCCGCGCTGAGTCCCGCTGTGCTGGAACAGTTGGGACTGTGTGCCGCGCTGCGGCAACTGGTGAGCCGGTTTGTCAGGTTACACCCCGGGTGCCGGATCAAGCTGCAGGCTCCGAAATCGCTGCATGTATCTCAACAGACGGAAATTATCGTTTACCGGCTGGTGCAGGAGTGCTTCAATAACATCGGCAAGCATTCTCAGGCGTCCACCGTAAACATTTCTCTCAGTACCGCCGATGGAATCTTGAAGTTAAACGTCGAAGACAACGGCGTTGGCTTCAATGTGGAGGAAGCCTTTGCAAAACGGGAGTCCTTCGGGCTTTCCGGAATGCGGGAACGGGTGGCGCTGCTTGGGGGAACCTTCTCCATTCGAAGCTGTCCGGAAGGAAGCAAACGCGAACGGGGGACCAAGATCCAGATCGAACTGCCGGCTCGCATGCGGCACCAGATTTGAGACTCCTCCACCCCGGAAGGGGAGAGGAAAAACGGGCAAACACTTATGGCCAAGATTCGAATGATGCTAGCGGATGACCACACCCTTTTCCGCCAGGGGATCAAGACCTTGATTTCGGCGGAGCAGGATATGGAAGTGGTAGGCGAAGCCGCAAACGGCGGCGACGCGGTGGACAAGGCGAACGAAGTCCGGCCTGACGTCGTGCTGATGGATATCGGCATGCCTGGGCTCAGCAGCTTCGAGGCGACCCGGCAGATTAAGAAGAACCGCCCGGAAACCAAGGTGCTGTTCCTGACCATGTACGACGACGAGGATTATCTCGTGGAAGGGATGGAGGTGGGCGCCTCCGGCTACGTTCTTAAGGACAGTCCCTCGCAGCAACTGGTAGCCGCTATCCGCGACATCTGCCGCGGCGGAAGCTATCTGTCGCCCCGGATGCTCTCGCAGCTTGTGGACGACTTCCGCAGCCGGATCAAGTCCGCCAACCGCCTGCCGCGCTTCGCAACACTTACCACGCGTGAGCGCGAAGTTCTCAAGATGCTCGCCGAAGGCAACTCCGTCAAGGAAATCGCCTGCGATCTGAATCTCAGCGTGAAGACCGTGGAAGCGCACAAGTTCAACCTGATGCGCAAGCTGGATATCCACAACAAAGCGCAACTGGTGCAGTACGCGATTCAAAAGAAAATCATCAAGATCCCCAATCTTGTACCCTGATCCCCCCCAAGCGGATCCAATACCAGGGCGTCCGGGGTTGACCCGGGCGCCTTTTTTTCCTGGATTGCGGGAGGGGCCGCGCGTGTTAGGCCGACGCGCAACGACCAACAGCATGACCGCTGCCGGCCATTCGCGGACTCCGTCGTCCCAGATCCGGTGACACTCGTCCGCGAATCGCGGAAAACCCGCTCTCTGGAACGGCGAAGCCTATGGCGCAAGCCGGTGAATCTTAATTCGCCCGTGCCGCGGCGGACTGCTGTTCTTCCACAATCCGCCCATCGAAAAGCTGAATCACGCGATCGGCGGCCTTGGCGTACCGCGGATCGTGCGTCACCATGCAGATTGTCGAGCCCGTGCGATGGAGCTCGTGGAGCAGTTCCATCACCTGTTCGCCGTTGGCCGAGTCAAGGTTGCCGGTAGGTTCATCCGCCAGCAAAATGGCCGGATCGCCCGCCAGGGCGCGCGCCACGGCGACACGCTGCTGCTGGCCGCCAGACAGTTGCGACGGGTAGTGCTTCACCCGGTGCGACATTCCGACGCGTTCCAGGGCTTCATGCACCTTCTTTTTGCGCTCGGCCCCGCCCATGCCCCGATACGTCAACGGAAGCTCCACGTTTTCATACACATTCAGATCCCCAATGAGGTTGAATGCCTGGAAAATGAAGCCGATTTCACGGTTGCGGATGCGAGCTCGCTGGCCCAGTTTCAGGTCCTGCACCGGAGTGCCGTTCAGGACGTAATTGCCGTTGGAGGGCGAATCCAGCAGGCCCAGAATCGCCAGCAGAGTGGACTTGCCGCATCCCGACGGACCGGAAATGGAGAGGAACTCTCCCTGCCGAACATCCAGGTGAACCCCTTGCAATGCATGGGTTTCCATCTCATCGGTTGCGAAGATCTTGGAGACGTTCTCCAGGTGAATCAATGTCTTCCCGGTTGCTGGCGTCATAGGGCGGGGCTCCTTGCTCGCGTGATCTGTCGTCAGATAGTTACGACCCCGAGACGTTTGGGGTTCACAGAATTTACCGTGGGTTTCGCCCCGGGTTACCTGCTTTTCGTCGCGATCTGCCAGATCCGGGAGGCGGCGGCCTGGATATTGCACTCGGAGGCGATCCAATCGCGGGCGGAATCGCCGATTCGTTTTGTTGCGGCGGGCGATCCGGCGAGCCACAGCAGCAGATCGCTGAGCTCGTCGATCTCGGCTGCTCCTGGGGCTACGCGGAGAAGGGCGGCGTCCGGAATGGAGGCGACTTCATCGCCGGTGGTGGCAATCACGGGCTTTCCGATCCCCATCAGCCGTACGCCGATCCCCGAAGTTTCGCCCGCGCCGGGATAACGCAGGTTTACGCAGGCATCCACCGCCGCGGCATGACGCCAGAAATCGGCTTCGCTCAGGAAGCCGGTGCGCCTTACCCAGGTTTCGGCGAGCCAGGGCTGAACCGAGCGCAGCAGATCGGGTGAAGCGATCTCGCCGGCCAGCAGCAGGGCGATGTCGCCGCCCCGCTCGCGGCATCGTTGCACAGCCCGCAGCACGGAGGGGAGACGTTTCGATTCGCGAAGATGGCCGAATACGCCCGCGAGGAACGTGCGCGGTCCGATCGCGAGGCTTTCGCGGACGCCTTCGGAATCGGGCGGCGGCGGCGCAGCGAAGAAATGGTTTACCTGGTGAATCACGGCCGCCGGGTGATGGTCCCTTACGCGCGCGGCGGCGGCGGGATTGTGAACGATCACCGCGCGCGAAGCGCGCACCAGGCGTTTGAGCATGGGGTAGCGGAAGTACCGCGGGTCGGCGGCGGCGCCGGCGCGATTCCGCCACAGATCGCACGCCAGGGCGCGATTCCATTCGCCGTAGTTGTAAACGAATTCCTCGATCCACTCCGCTTCGGGAAGAACTCCAAGCAACAGGTGGGTCAGGACGGCGTCGTGAAGCAGGACCACGCCGGGCGTTCCGATCGCGAGCCGGTAGATCGAAGCGTGCAGCCGGTTATTGCCCGCATGGTACAGCGCAACATCGCCGGGCTCGTTGACCGCCACATCGCCGAGCTTGCGCAGCTCGCCGAGCAGCGCCTCGGCGTAATCCGCGACGCCGGTGGGGGCGGGAGGAAGCGGGGCGAAGTAGCCCAGTGTCATGGCTTGCGGACGCGCTTCCCGAACAGCGCGGTGCCCACCCGGACGTGCGTGGCGCCTTCCTCGACGGCGGTTTCGAGGTCATGCGACATGCCCATGGAAAGGTTCGGCAGGCCGTGAACCTGAGCCAGCTCGCGCAGGCGCCGGAAATAAGGCCGGGAGCGTTCGGCATCATCGGACCAGGGGGGCATGGTCATCAGCCCGGTGAGCTTCAGATGAGAGCACTCGCGAATGCCTGTGATCAAGGCTCCTAGTTGTTCCGGCGCCGCGCCCGCCTTGGCCTCTTCCGGGGAGAGTTTCACCTCGATCATGACTTCCAGCAAAGTCGCAGCCTCGTTCAGCCGGCGCGCGAGCTTGATGGAATCCACGGTCTGGATCACCTGAAAGAGATCGCAAGCCTTGCGCGACTTGTTGGATTGCAGGTGGCCGATCAGGTGAAAACGCGCGCCGGGCAGATCGCCCAGCGGGGGGCGCTTGGTCTCGAACTCCTGGACGTAGTTTTCGCCGAAGTCGCGCAAGCCGAGATCGTATGCCTCGCGCACGGCCTCCGCCGGGAAGGTCTTGGTGACGGCGACCAGGGTGATTTCACTTTCGGAGCGGCCGCCGCGCGCACAAGCGTTCGCGATCCGCTCCCGGACTTCGTTCAGGCGGGCTTGCATTTCTTTGAACAGGGTACGAGATTCCGGGCCGGGAGCGCGCACTAATTGGAAGAATGCGAGTGCGGGAAAAGGAAAGCGCGCCGGCGGAGGATACGCTTGAGGCCATCCGGCAGTTGATCGCCGAGAGCCGGGAGCCCGCGCTGGTGGAACCGGGAGAGGATCCCATCCGGCTGCGGACGGGGCATTACCAGATTGAAATGCGGGGGGGCATGGTGATCCTGGAGGCCTGGGAGGGGGATCGGAACTTGCTCCGCAGAGTCTCGGGGATCGTGTCCCGCAGAAAGGGCCGGCTGGACCTGCAAGTGGAACGGTTCGGCCGCAAACCCGGATTGGCGGCGGTGTTGGACTGGGCGTGGCCCGGCAATCATGACGCCGCGTTGCGTACGCAGAGGCTGAAGGCGCTGGAGGCGTTCCGGGTGCTGTTGCGGCGCCAGTTTCCGGGGTGGGCCCTGCGGGAGATCACCGCCGGCAAGGACCTGGAGCACTCGCTCAGCGACGCCTATCCGCGAGCGCTGCTGCTGCGCGGCAAAGCCGCGCTTGCGGCGATCTGTGCACCGGCCGGGGCGAGCAATGTGGACGGCGTACTGAGCATCGGCCTGATCTGGCTGGAGCATGTGAGAAAGCGCGAGCCTCATCTGCCGGTGGAGGGGTTGTTGGTCGCGGTGCCGCGTGAGAGAAGCCGCAACACCTGTCTCCGCGCCCGCTTTCTGGCGGGAACCCGGCTGTGGATCATGGGCGTGTGCGACGGCGGCAGTTCGGAAATGCTGGATGCGGCCGATGTGGGCAACCTGGACACGGCGATCGAGCCGGCGCGGCGGACGGTTTCCGGGCGCGAACCGGAGATCCCGATGGAAGGTGTCGAACGGCGCGAGAACCGCGACGGCTCAGTGAGTTTACTGGTGCGGGGTCTCGAGTTTGCCCGCGATTCGGGAAGCGGCTTCGAGTATGGGATCGACGGCGAGCGAACGCGGAGCGCTTCGGCCGGCGCGCTGCTGGCGGCGGAGCTGCGGCGCGTCCGGGGCCAGCCTGGAGAGCGGCGGCACCCCTTGCATTCCCGCCATCCGGAGGCGTGGCTGGAATCACAGGTCCGGGCGCATCTGGAGGAAATCGACGCGGATCTGCTCCCGGAGCCGGTTTATGGTCAGGTTCCCGCCCTGGCGGGAGGCGATCGCGGAGTAATTGATCTTCTGGCGGCGGGGCGCGACGGCAGAGCCGCGGTAATCGAGTTGAAGGCCACCTCCGACCTGCATCTGCCGCTGCAAGCGCTGGATTACTGGATGCGCGTCCGCTGGCACCTGGAAGCGGATGACTTCCGGCGCAACGGCTATTTTCCGGGCGTGGTCTTGAATCGCCTGCCGCCGCGCCTGCTGCTGGTGTGTCCGGCGCTGGAGTTTCATCCGACAACCTCCACGATTCTGCGCTACTTCTCTCCCGAGGTTCCGGTGGAGCGATACGGGCTGGGCGTAGAATGGCAGAAGACGCTGAAGGTGGTGATGCGTCGCGAGAGATGAAGAAATCCATTAGCCCGGTGGCGCAGATCCGCGAGGCAGTACAGCATCTGAATCCGGCCGAGGTGCGCGAACTGGCGGAGCGGGAGGCGCGCATCCGCATCGTGGGCGCGACGCCGGAAGCGGCGCGGCAAATCGCGACGTTCCTTTGTCCCGCGGTGATGTCGCCGGCGCGCCGCAAAGCGAGCGCGCAGAGGATCGAGTTGGGAAAGCCGGAGCCGGGCGCGCGGCCCGCTATCGAGATCTGGGATACGGAGCTGATCCAGCCGGAAAGCGCGTTCACCTGGAACCCGGCCGATCCGCGCACCACTCTGCGTTCGATCCTGGATGCGCATCCGGACCTGGCGATCGCCCTGGCCCGGCTGTTTCCGCCGTTTCGGGAAATGGTGGTGGCGGACACCATCCATGCGGTGTCGAAGGAAAACGCGCTGTTCAGCCTGGCCACGGCGCTGCCGGACATCGTGCCCAGCATGCTGACCTTGCCGTGGGCGGTGGGCCAGTTCGCCTCCGACACGGCTTTTCTCACCGTGAATCAGACGCGAATGGCGTTTCTGATCGCGGCCGCCAGCGATTGCCCCGTAGGCTACCGCGAGCAGCGGAACGAGATCGGCGCGGTGGTGGCCGGCGCGTTCGGATGGCGCGCGCTGGCGCGGCAACTGGTGGGGAAGATCCCGATGGGCGGAGGGCTGGTTCCCAAGGCCGCGGTCGCTTACGCGGGCACGTTCGTGGTGGGCCAGTATCTGGACAAACTGTATGGCGTGGGCTACCGGCTGAGCCGGGGAGAGCGCCGGAACGCCTACGAGGAGGCGTTTCTCAAGGGCAAGGAAGTCGCGGCGGCGCTGCTCGCGCAGTTCCGCAAGTCGAAGAGCGCCTGAGAGTCCGGTATTCTGAAGGAGAGATGAAGCTCCTGATTTCCGTCCTGCTGGGGGGCGTCCTGCTCGCCGGCGATCCGCTGGTGGAGGGCAATCCGCAAAGCACGGTCCGCGTGGTGATTTACGAGGATCTGCAGTGCAGCGATTGCGCCGTATTCCGGGCCATGATGGACAAGCACCTGCTGCCCATGTTCGGGACGCGGGTGGCGTTTGAGCATCGCGATTTTCCGCTGGCGAAACACAACTGGGCTCGCCAGGCGGCCCTTGTGGCCCGCGGATTGGGCGAGACGGATCCCAAGGCGGCGGTGCGGCTGCGGCAGTTTCTGCTCGCCAACATGAAGTCGATTACGTTGGAGAACTTCGCTTCCAGGATCGGGACGTGGGCGAAATCGCAGCAATTGGATGGGGAAAAGCTATTGGCGGCTCTGCAGGATAGCAAGATCGCCGGGTTGGTGGAGGCCGATTACCAGGAGGGTGTCGCGCGGGGAATCTCGCGAACGCCCACGGTTCTGGTGAATGGCGAGCCGTTCATCGAAGCGATCAGCCTGGCGGAGATCACCAAGGCGATCGAGCGCGAGGTAGGCGCTGTAAGCCGCTAAGCAATACCACCTTAGAACTGGCGCGCAAGCGGTTGATTTTGCTTGCGCCAGTACCCCCTTGGCCTAGGTGCATTCGCACCGCAAAAGCAGTAGGCAATCCCGATGTTCCCGACGGCGGTCCGCTCTTAGAATGGAGCTTACATTTTGCGATCGCTTTGAGATCGACCCGGAGTATCGACATGTTTCCAAAGAGCTGGACAGGCGTGCTGCTGGTAGGTGTAGCCGCGATGATCGCGATCCAAGTGGTTGCCATGACACGTATTTGGCGGCTGGAAGCGCAGATCGCGAACGTCTCCCTGGATCAGGCCAAGAATCGCGAATGGGTAGCGACCGAGGTGAACCGGGCGCGAGCCGCCGTGAGCGGCGAAACCACCAAGAGCCTCAAGCACATGGAAGCCTTGCGGGCGGAAGTAAACCAGGCCAAGGACAAGGCCACCGAAGTGGTGGTGACCGCCCAGACAGCGGCGTTGAAGACCACCAAGGACCTGGAAAGCCGGTTGGAGCAGGCACAGCGGGAACGCGCCGCGCAACTGGGCGGGCAGATCGCGGACCTGAAAGAGGCGGCCCATCAGACCGGGTCCAAGTTGAACGAAGTAACGGGCGAGGTCAGCAGTGTGCGATCGGATGTTGCGAGTGCGAAAGCAGACTTAAACCAGACCGTAGCGGACCTGCGCAAGATGATGGGCGACATGGGCGTCATGAGCGGACTGATCGCGACCAATTCCAAGCAAATCAATGCTTTACGAGCACTCGGAGAGCGCGACTATCTGGAATTTTCGCTCACTCGCGGATCGCAACCGACGCCGGTGGCGGGCATCGGACTGGTGCTGAAGAAAACGGATCCGTCCCGGAATCGCTACACCCTGGAGCTGTGGGTGGAGGATCGCAAGATTGAGAAGCGTGACAAAACCCGCAACGAACCGGTGCAGTTCTACCTGTCCAACACGCGTCAGCCTCTGGAGATTGTGGTCAACGACATCGGCAAGGATCGTGTAGTCGGTTACGTATCGGCTCCCCGCTTGCAAGCAAGCCGGTAGAAATCTCCGTCAACTAGGGTATACTAGGTCGTAGTTCTAGTACTCTGAAGGAGACGGTTTCCATGAACGATCCAAAAAAGCTTTCCATCCTCGCAGCCGTGCTGGGCATCGGAATCATCGCCCTGATCATCTCGCAGGTGATGATGATGAATCAGCTTGAATCGCTCCGCGGTTCGGTTGCCAGTGTTCAGGCCGAAAACCAGCAGTCGCAACGCTGGGTGACCACGGAAGTATCGAAGCTCCGGGAAAACATCGCCGCCGAGAATCAGAAGACGATCGCAACGCTGACCGCGGAAGTGGATCAGGCCAAGAAGACGGCGAGCCAGGCGATTGGACGCGCGCGCAGTGAAGTCGCCAAGAGTTCGCAAGCTTGGGAACGGAAGCTGGTGGCGGAGACGAAGGCACAATCGGAAAAAGCTGAGGAGATCGCCAGCCAGATCAATGCGGTCAAGCAGGAATCGGACACCAAGTTCACGGGCGTGGCGAACGACGTGAACGCGGTGCGGACGGAGGTGGCCTCCACCAAGAGCGATCTGGAGAAGACCAGCACGGAGTTGAAGAAAGTGGTGGGCGACATGGGCGTGATGAGCGGCCTGATCGCTACCAATTCGAAGGAGATCAACGGCCTGCGCTCGCTGGGAGAGCGGAACTATTACGAGTTCACCCTCTACAAGAACAAGAAGGCGCTGAATGTCTCCAATGTCGCGTTGATGCTGAAGAAGACCGACGCCAAGGATGGCCGGTTTACTTTGGATGTTGTCGCGGACGACCGCAAGATCGAGAAAAAGAACCGCGGCGTCAACGAACCGGTGCAGTTCTACATGGCCAAGGGCCGGTTCCCGTATGAGCTGGTGGTGAACGAGGTTCACAAGGATCGCGTGGTGGGCTACCTGTCCACTCCCAAGGTCCAGATGAGCCGCGGCGCTTCCGAGTAAGAACGCGGATCGACAGGAGATCGGAAGAAGGCCGCCCCCGTCCGGCGGCCTTCTGCTTTTCTGACGGTGTTAAACTAGCGGTCTAGAGCTTCGAATGGCTATCAGCAAGGATCTTCTCGACATCCTGGTGTGTCCGGTGTGCAAGGCGCCGGTGGAGATGAAGCAGGATGAAAGCGGGTTGAAGTGCGCCGAATGCCGGCGTGTATACCCGATTCGGGACGATATTCCGGTGATGCTGGTGGATGAGGCCCGGATCGAAGAATAAGCTCTGCCCCCCGCAATGCCCACCACGCTCGAGCGGCTGCCGTTCGGCGCGCGGATCGTCGTCATCCGGCTGCGCTCGATGGGTGACTGCGTGCTTACCACGCCGGCGCTGCGGCTGCTGAAGCAACACCGCCCGGATCTTCGGGTGGCGGTGGTGGTGGAAGAACGGTTTCGGTCGATTTTCGAGAACAATTCCGACGTGCAGGCGATTCTGGACCCCGTCGTTTCGGCGGTGGCGACATGGAAGCCGCTCCTCGCCCTGAATCTGCACGGAGGGTCACTCAGCATGGCTTTGACGGTAGGATCGCTGGCGGAATGGCGGGCGGGATTCGCCCATCACTTCTGGTCGGCGGCGTACAACCTGAAGATCCCAACCGCGCAGGAGATTCTGGGCGTCGAGCGGCGGGTCCATACAGCGGAGCATCTGGCCTCGGCGGTGTTCCATCTGGGCGTGCCGGTGTCGGAGATTCCGAGAGCGAGGCTGGGCGTCGCGAGCCCACCGCCGATGCGCGAGCCATACGCCGTGATTCACGCGTTCGCCTCCGCGGAGGAAAAAGCCTGGCCGGTGGAACGATTCTTCGAGGTTGCCGATTTTCTGCGGGGCGCGATGGGGCTGGAGAGCGTTTTCCTGGCGGGTCCGGACGACGATGTCACGGTATTGGAAGGACGTGAAGTGTTCGCGCAGCCGCTGGGCGAAGTGAAGGCGCTGATGAGCGGCGCGAGCCTGTTCGTGGGCAACGACAGCGGTCCCGCGCATGTCGCGGCGGCATTCGGAGTGCCGGTGGTTGTCCTGTTTCCGAACTCGGATCCGGAGATCTGGGCGCCGTGGCGGACGAGCGGCGCGGCGGTGTCGCCGGAGGGCGGCGATATCAGCGTCGAGCGGGTGATCGAGGAGATCGGCACGGTGGCGGCAGCCGGAAAGGGACCGCGCGAAAGCTAACGGGCGGGCGCGGCGGGCACGTGAGCGCGGATGGTTTCCTTCAGCTTCAAGTAGAGCGGCATCGCCTTGGACAGGCGGGTCTGGAGCAGCAGCACACCGGCGATGTCGCGCTCGCGGTCGAGCCACGGGCTGAACCCAAAGGCGCCCTGGCTGGAGATCTCGATCCCTTCTCCGGTGGCGGCATTCTGCCGCTCGAGCCAGACGCCGACGCCGTAGCGCATCGCGGGCATGACAGGGTGCAAGGGACCGAAGGTGCTGTAAGGAGTTTCTTCTAGGCTTGCCCCCCGCGTCTGATCCTGGCGCTGCAGCGCGACTGCTTTCGGCGAAAGCACCTGCCGGCCCTGATGCATGCCGTTGTTCCGAATCATGAGGACGAACGCGCCGAATTCGTCCAACGTGGAGACCGCGCCGCCGGCGACACGGGGGTTCTGATCCGCGAATCGCGTCTTCTCCAGGCCCAGCGGCGCCGCGATCTTCTGGCGGAAGAGCGAGTTCCAGTCCTTTCCGGAGGCGATTTCCGCCATGCGTCCGGCCAGTTGCATGGAGGCGCCGCCGTAGCGGAACGCGGCGCCGGGCTCGGATTTCAGCGGCGCGGTCGCGATCTCAAGCGCGCAACCACCGAGCGTGGTGTCGCGGCGGTTGAGGCACGGGTGCTGTCCGGCGATGCCGGAAGTGTGCGCGAACAACTGCCGCAGGGTGATGCCGGGTTTGGCTTCGGGAACGAACTTCGCCGCCGGGTCATCGAGCGAGAGCCTGCCTTCATCGATCAAGGCGAGAATAACGGCGGCAGAGAGCCATTTACTCGAGGACGCGATGGGGACCTCGGTGGCGAGTTGGAACTTGCCGACAGATTTGCGGTAAACGGGTTGGCCCTTGTGATACAGCAGCAGGCTGGCGCCGCCGTCCACCGAGGACAACGACTCTTCCAGCACGCGATCCAGGTCAGCGGTGAGGGTTTGCGACGGGAGCAGGATCGCCGAACCGAGCAACAGCAGCAGGACTCGCATGGGGTTGATTGTACCGGAGGAAGGCGGCGGGTCCGGCAAGGGCGGCCTCGAGTTTGGGAATGATCTTAACGATGGGGCGTCCGGTGTACAGATGCTGCGGAGGAGCGTGGGTCCACTTCCCGCCGGGAGGGTAGACGAAGACCTGGTCCCAGACGATGGTCTCCTCATCCTTTTCCCCCAGCATGCGGGAGATGAAGCGTTCCGGGTCCCAGAACTGAGCGGCGCGCGGATCGGAGATACGCTTCAGGATCGGCGTGGTAGGCGCGGCGCGATCGCTTTCGATCACCGGTTCCCACACGACGATTAACTTGATCGGATTGGATGGAAACTTCTTCAAGCTGGCGTCGATCGCAGAGGCCCCCTGCAAGCATGTTGTTCAAGTGGGGGAGAGCAGCGCCAGGACGCGGGTGGAATCCGCCGCCGCATTGAAGGAGTCAATCAGCTTGGTGTAGTCGGTGCGTTCCAGGGCCAGCAGCGGAGGCTGGCCAGGAGGCGTGTAGTTGGTGCCGTACCGGAAATAGATGAAGCCCAGGACCACGCCCGCGGCAACCATGATGAGGTACAGTTTTTTGCTCATCTTGTCAGCCTGCAAGCAGGTCCGCGAAGGCCTGGGGGAACAGTAGGGAAAGTCCGACGAAAAAGGCTGCGATCCAGAGCAGCATGTGGCTGGCGTAGTTGGGCTTGGCCCCGCATCGTTTCGCGCGGGAGGCTTGCCAGAATCCGAAGCAAATCAAGGCGACGGAGAGGACCATCAGATACGGCCGCAGGTCCCGCAGAAAAGCGGCCGCTCCGGCGCTGCCGGCGGCCAGGAACATGGTTCCGACCGGAAGGCAGCAAGCGGAGGCGGCAAGCAGTCCGCCGAGCGCGGCCAGCGGCGCGGCGAAGGTTCCCGCGGATGACGAAGAAGGGCGCTGCAATCCGTCATTTTAGCGAAGATCCGGGGCGTACGCCGCTCGCCGGTAATCCGCCGCGATTTGCCGATCCGGGAATGCCCGACATTGGGAATGCATGGAAACTGGGATCGAGAGAGGCAACCGTGAAGCGAGATGACTGCAACCGGGGATCGCACAACGCCGTGCTGGGACTGCTGCTGATCGTAGCCGGGACTTTGTTATTGTTGGACCGGCTTGAGCTACTGGACATACGGCTGTGGCAGCTCTGGCCCTTGGCGCTGATCGGAGCGGGGCTGTCGGGCTTGATCGACGCTTACGAGAACCGGGTAGGAGACCGCTAAATGGATTCGGAACTTGGAGGCAATCGCGTGGTGCGGCGGTCCCAGGGCAGCACGCACGGAATCATCTTCGGCGTCATCACGATTCTCGCCGGCGTACTGCTGCTCTTGGACCGGATGGATTACTTCAGCTTCCAGTCGGTCTGGAAACTGTGGCCGCTGATATTCGTGGGAATCGGAATCGCCAAGATCGTGGATTCCTTCGACAGCACCGGGCGTGTGTTCGGCGGCTTTCTGACGGTTGTCGGCGGGATCTGGCTGGCTCGCAACTTCGGGTGGATCTGGCTGGACAGCGAGTACCTGTTTCCGATCGTGCTGATCGGGTTCGGCCTGGTGCTGCTGTACCGCGCGATCGCGCGGCGGAAGGAGGTGGAAGCGCCGGGGGACGTCAGCCAGGTAGTGAACCAGTGGGCGGTGTTCAGCGGCAGCAAGCTGCGAAACTCGTCCACGGACTTCCGCGGCGGGGCGCTGACGGCGATTTTCGGGGGAATTGATGTGGACCTGCGGAAAGCGGGGATGCGCTCGAGCCGGATCGTGCTGGACACCACCGCCATGTTCGGCGGAGTCCAACTCCGGATTCCAGAAAACTGGACGGTGACGCTGCGCGGCACATCGGTTTTCGGTGGCTTCGAGGACAAGACGTCCCATCCGGAAGGCGAATCGGCGCCGCAGTATGAACTGATCATCACCGGAATCGCCGCCTTCGGCGGCGTGGAGATCGACAACTAGCGGCGGGACATGCATCCGGTACTGGCAGATCCGAAGCGGCTGCTCCTATACCTGGCGTGCTGGCTGACGCCGGCAATCCTGCTTGGGTATCTGTTCTGGGCTCCCGGCGGGTTGACGGCGTGGGAATGCGCCGGGATGGCTGGTCCGTTGTGCCTGTTTTACGCGTTCGTGTGCCTGTCGCCGCAGTATCAATGCCGCTTTCTGCCGCTGCAGGCGACTCCCATCTGGAAGCTGATTCTGAACCACGGGGGCGCGGCGGTGCTGGCAGCGCTCCTGTGGGGCGCGCTGGCGCTGTTTCTGGCGCGACCCGGATTGCTGGGGCGGCTGTTTCCGGGGATCGAGGTGCGCTTTTCGGGCCGGCTGGGGGTTGTCGTAGCCCTGGGCATACTGTTTTACGCGATCGCAGTGGTGGTGCACTATGTTCTGGCGGCGATGGCGGCGTCGCGGCGGGCGGAGGTGCTGGCGCGGGACGCGGAGTTGCGGGCGTTGAAGGCGCAGGTAAATCCGCATTTCCTGTTCAACAGCCTGAACTCGATCAGCGCGCTGACCGCCGTCGATGCGGCTCGCGCGCGGGAGATGTGCATCCGGCTGGCGGAGTTCCTGCGCACTTCATTGGGATTGGGGGAGCGGACCTCGGTGACCTGGCGCGAGGAGATCGAACTGGTAACAGCATACCTGGAGGTGGAGAAAGTGCGCTTCGGCGGACGCCTGCGCCTGGATTTCGAGATGGAGCCCGGATGCGATGCCTGCCGCATGCCGCCTCTGCTGCTGCAGCCGCTGATCGAGAACGCGGTGAAGCACGGAATCTCGACTTTGCCGGATGGGGGGGAGATTCGCCTGCGGGCGCGCGTGAGCGGGGACGCGATGCAGGTTGCGGTGGAGAACCCGTTCGACGCGGAAGGCGCCGCGGCGCGGCGCAACGGACTGGGGCTGCGCAACGTGAAAGGCCGTCTGGAGGCGCGCTACGGGAAGCTGGCGCGCTTTTCCACGATCTCACGGGAGGGTGAGTTCCGGGTGGAGCTCGAGTTTCCGTACCGCGGGGAGGAGCGTTCGCGATGAAAGTGATCATTGCCGACGATGAGGAACTGGCACGGGTGTTGATCCGCGAGTTTCTGCAGGCCGTGGAAGGCGCGGAGATCGCGGCGGAGTGCGCCAACGGGTTCGAGGCGGTGAAGGCGATCGGCGAATTGCAGCCGGAGCTTGTGTTTCTGGACGTGCAGATGCCGAAGCTTTCCGGTTTTGAGGTGCTGGACCTGATCGGGCGGGAGATTCCGGTGATCTTTGTCACCGCATACGACGAGTACGCGATGAAGGCGTTCGACGCGCACGCGGTGGATTACCTGCTGAAGCCGTTCAGTCAGGAACGTTTTCTGAAAGCGGTGCAACGGGCGCGGCAGAGGCTGGGGGAGCGGACGCCGGCGGCGGAACTGGCGCAGGCGGCCCGCCCGGCGGGAACGTTCGCCGCGCGGCTGGTGGTGAAGGACGGCAGCCGCGTCCATATCATTCCGGTGGAGAAGCTGGACGCCGTGGAAGCGCAGGACGACTATGTCGCGCTGCGAAGCGAGAAGAAAACGTACTTGAAGCAGCAGACGATTTCCAGCCTGGAGCAGGAGCTGGATCCGGAGAAGTTTGTCCGCATCCACCGTTCGCACATCGTGAACATTGAGCGGATCGCGCGGATCGAGCCGTACACGCGCGATTCGCGGGTGGTGGTGCTGGCGGATGGTACTCAGATTCGCGTCAGCCGCGCGGGCATGGCGCGGCTGAGGACGCTTCTCGGCGAAAAAGATTAGGCGGGCAACAGCATGTACGTGATCAGGGCGGCGCCGGCCAGGCGCTTCTGGTCGTCGTAGAGCTTCACCTCGCCCACGCAGATCTTGGCTCCGTCGCGGATCAGGCGGGCTTCGGCGAAGAGGTTGCCGTGGGAGATGGGAAGGAAATAGTTGACCTTCAGCTCGACGGTGGCCGCCTTCCGCTGGCGGCCATGCTTGTAGGCGATGGCGAAGCGGACGGCGGCATCGGCGACGCTGGCGGTGACGCCGCCGTGCAGCACGCCGGCCACGTTCCGAAGGTCTTCGCGAAGCTTACAGGAGAGGGTGACCGAGTCCTTGCCGCATTCCACGACCTTCATCCCCAGCGCCTCATTGAACGGGATGGTGCGCATCAGTTCTTCGAGTTCCGTGCGGGCGGACTTCATAGGCGAGGGGTAACCGACTACGATAACAGCTATGGATCGAGCAAGGGCGTGGGAGATATTGTGCGAGTTCACCAAGTCAGACAGCTTGCGGCGGCACGCGCTGGCGGTGGAGGCATGCGTTCAGGCGTACGCGCGCAAGCACGGACAGGATGAAGCGCGATGGGGAATCGCCGCGCTGCTGCACGACTTCGATTGGGAGATTCACCCGACGCTGGAGGGGCACCCCCAGAACGGCGAGCCGATCTTGAAGGAGCGCGGCGTGGACGACGAGATCCGGCGGGCGATTCTGTCGCACGCCAACCACCTGAGCATTCCGCGGGAAACCGCGCTCGAAAAGACGCTGTTCGCCTGCGACGAGCTGGCAGGGTTCCTGACCGCGATCTCCTACGTCAAGCCATCGCGGTCGATCTTCGAGGTGGACGTCGCGGGGGTGCGGAAGAAGATGAAGGACAAGGCGTTCGCCCGCAGCGTCAGCCGCGACGATATCGTGCAAGGCGCGGCGGAGTTGGGTGTGGAGCTGGAGGAGCACATCGCCTTTTGTATCGAGGCGATGAAGGCGCGCGCCGAGGAACTGGGAGTGAAGGGAACCTTCGCGGGCTAGAAGAGGCGTCCCAGTCCAAACGGAACCGGGAGGTGTTATTCGCGCGCGCGGCGCGAGGAACCAGCCGGCAGGGTGGAATCGCCAAGAAAAATCGCCAGCGGGGTACCCTGCCTGAGTAGAATGGCGGGATGGCCAAGCGGATTGTGTTCACGCTGATTCTCAGGCGGAGATCGTGAGAAAAAAGTACGGCATCCCACCCCTCTCCGCGTCCGCGGTAACTCGGAAAGCGCTGGGTTGGCGGAAGACCAAGACCACCAGAGGGCTGGGCGCGGAGGCGGCGCGAGCGGAATGTTTTGAAAAACTGATAAAGTCCCGGGGCTATCCGATGCCCATGGTGATTCTGCTGGACGTGTGGGGCGCGGTTGCGAAGCAGCGGCTGCAGGCTCGCGGGCGGGCCGATGACAAAGCCGGGACCATCGAACGCCGCATCGCGGACGATCACGCCGAAACCGACGCGATCGTGGAACACTACGGCAAACTGATCCATCGCCTGGACGCCACGCGGACCGTTCAGGAAGTCAGCCGCGACATCGAAGCACCCTTAGGAGCGAAATGAGTTACATCCTAGCCATCGACCAGGGAACCACGAGTTCCCGAGCGATCCTGTTTGACGCCGCCGGCGAAGTGCAGGCGGTGGCGCAACGCGAGTTCGAGCAGATTTTCCCCAAGGCCGGCTGGGTGGAGCACAAGCCGCTGGAGATCTGGACTTCCCAGATCAGCGTGGTGACGGAGGTGCTCGGCAAGGCGGGGCAGTCCGCCAAGGATATCGCCGCGATCGGGATTACCAACCAGCGGGAGACGACCATCGTGTGGGATCGCGACACGGGCGAGCCGGTGTACAACGCGATCGTATGGCAGGACCGCCGAACCGCGGGATTCTGCGACGAGTTGAAGCAGCGTGGGGCGGGCGATCGGATCCGGTCCAAGACCGGCTTGGTGATCGACGCTTATTTCAGCGGCAGCAAGGTCCGCTGGATTCTGGACAACGTCGCCGGCGCGCGGGGACGTGCGGAGCGGGGCAAGCTCGCGTTCGGTACGGTGGATGCGTGGCTGCTGTGGAATCTGACCAACGGCAAGGTGCACGCGACGGATCCTTCGAATGCGTCGCGCACGATGTTGTACAACATCCACACCGGTGATTGGGATGACGAATTGCTCGAGTTGCTCGGCGTTCCGCGATCGATGATGCCGGAGGTGCGCGCATCGAGCGGCGATTTCGGCGCGGTGGAATCCGAGTTGGGTCCCGTGGGGGCGCCGATCGGCGGCGTGGCGGGCGATCAGCAGGCGGCTCTTTTCGGACAAGCGTGCCTGAAGCCGGGTATGGCGAAGAACACCTACGGCACCGGTTGTTTTCTGCTGCAAAACACCGGCGAGAGCGCTGCCGAGTCGCGCAATCAGCTTCTGACCACGGTTGCCTGGAAGATCGGCTCGCGCACCGAGTACGCGCTGGAGGGGAGCGTGTTTATCGCGGGGGCGGTGGTGCAGTGGCTGCGCGACGGCTTGGGGATCATCAAGAACTCGTCCGACGTGGAGGCGCTGGCGGCCAGTGTGCCCGACAACGGCGGCGTGTTCTTCGTGCCGGCCTTCGCCGGGCTGGGATCTCCGCATTGGGACCCCTACGCGCGCGGCGCCATCATCGGACTCACGCGAGGCTCGACCGCGGGACATCTGGCGCGCGCGGCCCTGGAGGGGATCGCCTATCAGGTGGCCGACGTCCTGGATGCGATGCAGGCGGACTCCGGAATCTCGCTAAGCGAACTGCGCGTGGACGGCGGCGCCTCCCTGAACGCCAAGTTGATGCAATTCCAGGCGGACATTCTCGGGGTTCCGGTAGTGCGCTCGGCGGTATCGGAGACCACCGCGCTGGGGGCCGCCTACCTGGCGGGGCTGGCGGTGGGGTACTGGAGGGGCGCGGGCGATATCGAGTCGCAGTGGGGCGTCGGCGCGCGCTTCGAGCCGCGGATGCCGGAAAGCGAATCGCGAGCCTTGCGTGGCCGCTGGAAAATGGCGCTCGAGCGATCCAAACGCTGGGAAACCGCGTGAAGCGAGAGGAAATGATCACGCGCCTGCGCGAGCGCAAGGAGCCGTGGGATGTGGTGGTGATCGGCGGCGGCGCCACCGGCGTAGGGGTCGCCGTGGATGCAGCCTCGCGAGGTTACGCCGTAGCGCTCATCGAACAGTGCGATTTCGGCAAGGGAACTTCGTCCCGCAGCACCAAGCTGGTTCATGGCGGCGTCCGCTATCTGGAACGCGGCGACATCGGCCTGGTGGTGGAGGCGCTCCGGGAGCGAGGGTTGCTGCGCCGCAACGCGCCGCATCTGGTCCACGATCGCGCGTTCGTGGTTCCTACCTATGACTGGTGGGAGGGGCCGTTTTACGGAATCGGGCTGAAGATCTACGACCTGCTGGCGGGCAAGTACGGATTTGGCGCATCGCGGCTGCTGTCGCGAGAGGAAACGCTCCAGCGCCTGCCAAACCTGAAGCAGGACGGCTTGCGCGGCGGAGTGGTCTATTTCGACGGGCAGTTCGACGACAGCCGCCTGTTGATTCATCTGGCCAGGACGGCCGTGGATCGCGGAGCGGTACTGGCGAATTACGTGCGCGCCGCCGCGCTGTTAGCCAAGGGCGGAGTGGCGGCGGTGGACGCGGAGTCCGGCGGAGAGTGGGAGATCCGGTCTCGCGTGACCGTGAACGCTACCGGGGCGTTTTCGGACGCAGTGCGCCGGATGGGCGATCCGCAGGCCGCGCCGCTGATTGCCGCCAGCCAAGGCGCGCACCTGGTCTTCGACGCCTCGTTCCTGCGGAGTGACACTGCCATTCTGGTGCCGCATACGCCGGATGGGCGGGTCCTGTTCGCGATTCCGTGGCATGGGCACACACTCGTCGGCACCACCGATACGCCGATCGGCCAGCCCGAACTGGAGGCGCGCGCGCTGGAGGAAGAAATCGACTTCATTCTGGAAACCGCGGCGGGCTATCTCGCGCGCCCGCCCCGGCGGGAGGACATCCTGAGCGTATTCGCGGGCGTAAGGCCGCTGGTGAAGGCGGGAAGCGCCGGAAACACGGCCGCATTGTCGCGGGACCACACGATCCTGGTGGAAGGCCGCCTGGTGACGATCACCGGCGGCAAGTGGACCACCTACCGGCACATGGCGGAGGATTGCGTGAATCGTGCCGCGCAGGTGGCGGGACTGGCGGCGCGAGGCTCGGTAACGCGTGAAATGCGAATTCACGGGCACTACGAGGATGCCTCCGCGTTGGGCGCGCTCGCCGTCTACGGCTCCGACGCCGTGTGTTTGCAGGAACTGCTGGAACGTTGGCCGGATACTCTGCATCCGGATTTGCCTTACCGCGAGGCGGAAGTGGTTTGGGCAGTTCGTGAAGAGATGGCGCGGACGCTTGAGGATGTGCTGGCACGCCGGCTGCGGGCGTTGTTTCTGAATGCCCGGGCGGCGATCGCGATGGCCCCGCGCGTGGCGGAGTTGATGGCGGCGGAGCTGGGGCGGGGCGACGATTGGCGAGCGGCCGAGGTCGAGCGGTTCCTGGAAACGGCCCGAAACTACCTTCCGGTCAACTGAAGGGCTATCCTGCGTTCGGCCGCGTCGACGCGTTCCAGTCCTTCCCTGCCCAGCACCGAGGATTTGGCGATGGAGCTGAAGCGCAACCAGGCCTCGCGAGCCTTTCGTAAGTGCAACCGGCATTGCTCCCGGTTTCCCGAGGCGGCGGCGAGCCGCGCCGCGACTTCATGGGTATTGCCGGCGTCGCGAATGAAGTATAGATCGCGGGGCCGCTGTGCGGCGTACTTCCCGGCGCCCGCCGTCGCCTGTTCGCAGTGCGACGCGGCGCGCGCGTATTGCTTCAGATCGGTATATGCCTCGCACAACCGCATATGGGTGGAAACCACGGCTTCACCGAAGCCCAGGTGGCTGGGATCGCCGCGTAACATCTGCTCGTTCTCCGTCAGGGACTGCGTCAGCACTTCGATCGCCTGGGCGGGCGCGCCGGCCGCGAGTTGCGCCTTGGCGTACTCGGCTCTGCAGTTGGAATGAGCCCGGCGATAACGCACGTTCGCAGGCGCTTCCTTCCAGAGCCGCGCGGTGATTTCCACGCAGAGACCGGCCTCCCTGAGGGCCGCGGCGGGATCGGTCTCGACCAGAGCGCGAGCGATCTTCTCTCGCCGCAGGGCGACATCCATCTCGATGAGCCGGTCGTTCGGGTCCGCCTTGTGCATCTGCAAGAGGATGTCGAGCGACTTCCGTTGATTCGCGAGCATCGCCGCGCGCTGTCCGGTGTGCAGGTAATCAGGATTGCCCAGGTAGTTGGCCATCATCCCGTATGTAGTGGAAACCTGGCGCTGGTAGCGCGTGTTATTCGGATTTCGCCGGGACAACTCCTCGACGATGGGGATGGCGCGGCGGTAATTGGCGATGCTGGTGGCGGCATCGCCCAGCGCGTGGGCGGCGCGCGCGATGCGATCGTAAGTCTGCACCACCCGCAGGCGGTGCTCGTCCAGCGGTTCCCGGGCGAGCAAATCCTCCATCTTCTGAGCGGCGCGCTGATACAGGCGCATGGCCTCCTCCGGGTCCTGATCCTCCCGGTGATCGCCGGTGCGATTCAACGCGCTCACCAGGATCGTGACGTCCTTGGCGGAAGGATTCGGCAGGCGATTCAGATCTTCGGCCACCTGAACGGACTTGAGCAGGTCGGCTTGACCGTCCATGCTCTTGCCGGTGCTGGAGAGGATGTCGCCGTGACGCGCCAGCGCGTCGCTGTAGACCCGCAGAGCGGCGTGATTGGTGGGGAGCGCGGCGCTGATGTCAGCGCCCAGCCGGATCGCTTTCTGATAGCTCTCCCGCGCCTCCCTGCTCTTTCCGAGGTTCGCGCCTCGAGGATCCCCGAGGGCGTCGCCCACGCGGACATATGCTTCCGCGAGTTCCTGCTTCAGGCTCAGGTCGCGCCCGGCTTCCGCCGCCAGGCTATCGAGATACTGAACGGCCTGCTGCAGCACATACGCGCGAGCCTCGGTGGAGCCGGGCAGGTCGCGGATGCGGTCATGAAAATCGAACAGGAAGGAGTTGGCGAGCTTGCGCACCTGCGCGAAGCGCTGTTCGGCCCGGCGAGCCTGGTACAGCGTGGTTGCCATTCCGCCGATGAGGCTCACGATCAGCAGCGCGAGCGTGGCGAAGGCCAGAGGATTGCGCCGGATCAGCTTGCCGGTGCGATAGAGAAGCGTATCCTTGCGGGCGCTGACCGGCTCGCCCCTTAAGTAGCGGAGCAGATCGTCGGCCAGCGCCTGGGCGGAAGGATACCGGCGCTCCGGCTCCTTGTGCATCGCCATCAGCACGATGGTGTCCAACTCCCCGCCGATCTGCTTGCGCAGTGTCTCATCGCTGGCGGCGCTGCTGGGCGGGCGCGCTTCAGTGGAGCAGACCGCCAGTTCGAGCTCGTGGCTCGACTTGCCCTCGAGAGGAAAGGGACGCTGATCGCTGAGAAGCTCGTAAAGCACGACGCCGAGAGAATAGACGTCGGTGGAGGTGGTCAGAAGTTCGCCGCGGATCTGTTCCGGGCTGGCGTAACCGGGCGTCATCAGCCGGACATCCGTGAGCGTTTTGGGCATCTCGCCCGCGATGAGCTCCGGCGCCAGCAGCTTGGCGATTCCGAAGTCAAGGAGCTTGGGCACGCCCTCGCCGTTCACCAGAACGTTACCGGGCTTGATGTCGCGGTGGATCACCAGCTTCTGATGGGCATAGTGAACCGCGCTGCAAACGGACCGGAAGAGCTCCAGCCGCTCCCGGATGTTCAGGTTGCGCTTGCGGCAGTAGGGCAGCAGCGGCTCGCCCTCGATGTATTCGATCACCAGGTAGGGACGCCCGTCACTCGCGGTTCCCCCGTCCAGGAGCTGCGCGATGTTGGGATGCTGCAACGTGGCCAGGATCTGCCGCTCCGCGCGGAAGCGAGCGAGCAGGAAATCATCCTCCAGGCCTCGCTGCAGCAGCTTGATGGCTACCGATTGGAGGAACTCGTCGTCGGCGCGGATGGCCTGATACACCGCGCCCATGCCGCCGCGGCCGATTTCGCGGATCAGGCGATAATTGCCGATTCGCTGCCCGATGTCGCGAGTGGATTGCGCGCTCTCCAGGCTCTGCGCGGCGCGCAGCACGGCGCCCGCCAGCAGCGTCTCATTCACGCCGCTTTCGTTCAGCAGGGACTCGACGTCCGCGCGAAGCCGCGCATCCTCCCCGCATTTCTCGTCCAGAAACGCCTTGCGCGCCGGTCCGTCGAGATCGATCGCCGCCTGGAAGATTTCTTCCGTTCGCTGGAACCGTTCAGGGGTCATGGCGTTTCATCCAGCGGCGGCTTCGCCCCGCATCGCGCGGCGAATCCAGCTTTGGGCCATGCGCAGGTCCCGGGTGACGGTGGCGGTGGAAACTCCCAGGTGTACGGAGATCTCCTCCGTGGTCATGCCGCCAAAGTACTTGAGCTCAATCACTTCCGACTTGCGAGGGTCGAGTTCGGCAAGCTGTTTCAGTGCTGTGTCAAGGGACAGAATTTCGGGGAGATCGTCCGCCGCGGCCGGCGTATTCTCATCCAGCTCGATCTTCATGCCGCCGCCGCGCTTCTGGGCCTTGTGGCGGCGGGAGTGATCCACCAGGATCTGCCGCATCGCCCGCGCGGCGATCCCCAGAAGATGCGATTTCGACTCCAGGGATAGCCCGGACTCCGCCGCGAGCTTCAGGTACGCCTCGTGAACCAGGGCGGTGGGCTGCAGCGTGTGATCGGACCGCTCCCTTCGCAGGAAACCCGCGGCGATCCTTCGCAACTCGCTGTAAACCAGGGGGGCAAGCTTCTCCATCGCGGACTGGTCCCCCGCCTGGAGATGCTGTAAAAGCTGCGTAACTTCGCCGGGAGTGCCCAAGACTGCCGCCTTGGGGAGAGTTTATCGCACTTACTTCGCCGCCTTCAGATCGAACAACCGGGTGGGGGGTACCCGCTTCCAATCGTTCAAAAACATTTCCATTCCCTGGTCGGTCATGGGGTGATGATAAAGCGCTTGCAGGATGTCGAACGGCATCGTGGCGACGTCGGCGCCGGCCAGGAGGCAGTCCAGAACCTGGCGAGGCGTGCGGATGCTCGCCGCCAGGATCTTGGTGGTGTAGCCGTAGTTGTCGTAAATGTGCCGGATCTGGCGAATCATCTCCATGCCGTCGTCGCCGATCACATCCTTGCGGTTGATGAACGGGCTGATATACGTCGCGCCGTTCTTGGCCGCGACAAACGCCTGCAGCGGGCTGAAGCAGAGCGTGACGTTGGTCTTGATGCCTTCGGCGGAGAGCACCTTGACGGCTTTCAATCCCTCCACCGAGATGCCGATCTTCGCGACTGCGTTCTTATGGAGCGCCGCCACCGCGCGAGCCTCCTCAATGATGGTTTCGGCGTCCTGGCTGATCGTTTCCACACTGATAGGCCCGTCCACGATTGTGAAGATCTCGCGGACCACTTCCTCGAAATCGCGGCCGGAGTTGGCGATGTGGGTTGGATTGGTGGTGACGCCGTCCAGAATTCCCCAGCTCCAGGCGGTCCTGATCTGATCAATGAGAGCGGTGTCGATAAATAGCTGCACGGGTGCGCGTTCCTCTTCCTTCTACGTCGTAATCGGGCCGGTGTCGCCCTTCATGAAGTCCTTGTTCTTGTCGCCAACCCAGTAGCGTTCGCCGGCGATGCACCAGATAAACTCCAGCGGATCCTTCTGGCTGAACACCGGGTGGTAATTCAGGAACGGGATGGTCACCATGTCGCCGCGGTCGACGCTATGGACGAAACTGAGCGTTTCAGGCGATTCGTAGACCTCCATCGAGCCCTTGCCGTTGATGAAGATGTAGACCTCTTCCTGGTCGGTGTGATTGTGCGGCGGCCAGGAACGCTGGTAAGGCTGAAAGAAGGTGTATCCGGCCACCAGCTTGTCCGCCGGCTCGCCGACGTCGAACATCAGGAAGACGTCTTTGCCCTTCAGGTGGCGGATCCGGTCCTCCCGGCGCGAGATCTCCTTCCAAATGGAATGATGCACCGGGTGGATGTTCTCCGCCGGGGCCGAGGTCTGAATCAGTTTCGCCGTCGCGGCATGGTCCGGGTTGGCGAGCGTGAACTCCGCCCCGCGCGGAATGTACAGCGTGTCGTATGGGGCGAGCGAATACGATCTGCCGTTCACGGCGACGATCGATGTCTCCTCCCACTGGAATAGCAGGCTCTCCTGCCGGGGAAGGCAGTAGCTCTGCGATTCGGATCGCGGCGGCAGCGTGAATTCGCCGCAACTCAGAAATCGCAGGTTGGATGTCGCGGGCGTGAATCTCTGCCGGAAGGTGACGCCGGCATCGGTGGCGCGCACCAGCACCGCGGGCCGCACGGCCGACTCAGACCCGGCGGATTCCGCCGGAGCAGGGTTCAGGACTGTAGACATTTGCGTTATCTTTCCTTCCTCTCAGCTTGTCACGATCTGGTTGCGTTCGGCATCGTAGCGCATGCGCTTTCCGGTCCAGTACGCGGCGCGCGCCATGTGGCACGGCAGCAGCCCGGCGAGCCCCGTGGTCACATCGGAGTTCAGCTTGGCCCCCTTCAGGCAGGCGTCCACGAAATTGCGAGCCTGCGCTAGCTCCAGGGGGCCTTCGGCCTTCACCTGCACCGGCTGCGCCTTCCTTGGCTTGAAGATGTAATCGCTGCGCGCGATGTCCAGCGTGCCTTCCGTGCCCAGGAATTCGACGCTGGGCCGCGGATTCTCGAGCGGCCACACGGTAGACTCGAACGAGAGATTCCAGCCGCTGGAGTAGCGAATGATGGCGTTGGCCGTGTCCGGATTCACCCGTCCGTCGCGCGCGTGATAGATGCCTCCGGTGGCCACCGCGTCCACGGGCGTCGCGTCGTTCATCATCCACACCGCTACGTCAGCCCAGTGGTTCAAAATGTCGCACAGAATCCCACCGCCATACTCCGGGAAATATCGCCAGGAATCGTAGCGCGCTTTCTTGTACTCGAAGTACGGGGTCTTGCCCAGGAAGCGCACCCAGTCGAGATTCGCCGGCTTGGGTTCATCCGGAATCTGGCGAGCCTGCCAGCCGAAATCATGCCAGGCGGTTCGGACAAAGAGAATCTTGCCCAGCTTGTTCTGGGCGAAGATCTCCTCCTTAGCCCGCTTGTAGTGAGGTCCGGAGCGCTGCTGCGTGCCCACCATCACCATCCGATCGCTGAGCTTCGCCGCGCGATACAGCTCCGCGCCCTCCTCATGCTGAT
The DNA here is from genome assembly GCA_019748195.1 of Bryobacteraceae bacterium. Taxonomy (GTDB): domain Bacteria; phylum Acidobacteriota; class Terriglobia; order Bryobacterales; family Bryobacteraceae; genus JAIEPW01. The sequence goes on along the minus strand of JAIEPW010000011.1, from coordinate 77,808 downwards.
GCACGGCCGGCTTTTCCAGCAGCACGTGCTTGCGAGCCTTCAGCGCATCCAGCGCCATATCCAGGTGCCAGTGGTCTGGGGTGGCGATCAGCACCGCGTCCACGCCGGGACGCGCCAGAATCTCCTCGTGCCTTCCGGATTCGTGCTGCGCCTTGCCGAGCATCTGCCGCGCGCGCTCCAGTTGCACGTCGTAGATGTCGCAGAGGCCCACCAGATCCACCTGGCGGGTCTCCAATAGGGCTCGCATCACTTCGCGGCCGCGGCGTCCCGTGCCGATCAGGGCCATGCCCAGGCGGTCATTTGCGCCCAAAATCCGAGAATAGGAGGCGGCCGTGATCGCGGCCGCGCGAACGAAATCGCGCCGTTTCATGTTTAAACCCCAAAGATCCGCTTCATGGATTCCCGCGCCGGCCCGATGGCCGAATCGCCGGGCTTGACGTCGTTCAGGCGCTCTTCCTCATTGATCAGCCAGCCCTGCCATTTCGCCGCGCCGATCGCCTTGGCCAGCGGCTGGTAGTCCAACGAACCCTGGCCAAGCGGCAACTGCTCCTCGCCGCGGAAGTCGCGCACATGCATCCCGGCGATCCGCTTGTGATTCGCGCGAAAGAACCCGAGGACGTCGCCGCCGGCTTTCATCCCGTGCCCCGCGTCGATGACGAAATCCACCAGCTTCGGATCCGTATCACGGGCCAGCGCGAGCATCTCCCGCCCGCCGTCCGCGAACTCAGGCCCATGGTTGTGATACGCCGCGCGGATTCCCAGCCCGCGGCACAGCTCGCCGGCTTTGTTGAGCGCCGCCGACTTGGCGGCCGCAGCCCGGGCGTTGAACTTGCCATTTTCCCCGCACGGCCCCCCGCTCAGCACCAGCCGCTCGGCTTGCAATGCCGCGCCGCCCCGCGCCACTCTCTCGATCAGGTCGGGCGGGGCAATGCGCGTGGCGGGATCGTATTCGTTCAGGAAGACATGGATGTTCAAGAACTTCAAACCAAGCTTGGCGAACTGCTGCTTCGCGCCGGCGGGATCGGCGAACTGGGATTGCACGTTCCGGAACGAGGTTTCGAAGCCCTGATAACCGAAGTTCCGAACCTTTGCGAGCACGGCCAGCAGCTCATCGAAGTTGGCCGGATTGATTTTCCATGCGTTCGTCTGGCATCCAGGTTTGGCGCCGCCCGCCGCCTGAAGCGTGGATCCGGCCGCGGTGAGCGCGGCGATCGCGGTTCGTCGCGTCATCTTCACACTTTCCATACGATGATTTTCAGCTCGCTCATTTCCTCGATCGCGTACTTGGGCCCTTCGCGTCCCGTGCCGCTCTCCTTCACGCCGCCATACGGCATATGGTCGGCCCGGAACATGGGGACGTCGTTGATCAGAACGCCGCCGTAGCGCAGCGCCCGCGCGGCGCGGAAGGCGCGCTCGATGTCGCGCGTGAAGATGCCCGCCTGCAGGCCGTAAGGCCCGGCATTCGTTCGCGCGATCGCGTCTTCCAGGTCGCGATACGTGTGTACCACCACCACCGGCCCGAACACTTCATCACACGACAGGCGCCCGCTGTCAGGTACGCCGGTCACGATCGTAGGCGGAATCGTGGCGCGGGATCGCGTACCGCCGGTAACCACCTTCGCTCCCGACCGCGCTGCCTCGTCGATCCAGCTTTTCACACGCTCCGCGGCGGCTTCGTTGATCAGCGACGAGATCTCGGTGGACTCCTCCAGCGGATGCCCCAGCTTCATGGCTTCCGCGGCCTGCCGGTATCGATCCAGAAACGCAGCCGAGATCGACTCATGAACGTAAATCCGCTGCACCGAAATGCATACCTGCCCGCTGTGCGCGAACGCTCCCGCGGCGCAGCGCGGCACCGCCCAGTCCAGGTCCGTGTCCGGCTCCAGGATGGCCGCGGAATTGTTGCCGAGCTCCAGCGTGACCTTCTTCATCCCGGCGGCGGCCTTCAGCGACTTGCCCACCGCGGCGCTGCCCGTGAACGTGAGCATGTCGATCCCCGGATGCGTGGCCATCCGTGGTCCCAGGACGGGACCATATCCGTTCACCAGGTTATACGCGCCGCGCGGCGCGCCCGCTTCTTCGATGGCCCTCGCCAATCGCAGCGCGCTGAGCGGCGTCTTCTCCGCGGGCTTGTGCACCACTGCGTTGCCCGCCGCCAGCGCCGGGCCGATCTTGTGAAGCGCCAGATTCATGGGCACGTTGAACGGGGTGATCGCCCCGATCACGCCCACCGGCTCCCGGACTGTCATCGCCATGCGGCCCTTGCCGATGGGCGCGGCGTCGATAGGGACCACCTCGCCGTGCAACTGGCGCGCTTCGTGCGCGGACGCGATCAGCGTCTGCAGGGATCGCTCCGCTTCCACTCGCGCTTCTCTTATGGGCTTGCCGGTCTCCAGGCAAACCAACCGCCCGAACTCCGCAAGGTCCCGCCTTACAACATCGTGGATGCGCATCAACAACTCGGCGCGCTCGAAGTTGCTGAGCTTGGCCATCGCGGACGCGCCTTCGCGGGCGGAGGCGATCGCGCGTTCCAGCAGAGCTTCGTCCGCCTCATGCACCTGCGCCACCAGGGCGCCGTCAAACGGAAGCTTGACCTCGAACAGGCGCCCGCTTTCCACCCATTCTCCGCCGATGAACAGCGGATGCCGATCCACTTGCGCCGCGATTGCCATGTTTCCCAGTGACCTCCAGGGTACACCCGATCCCGATGCTATAGTGGCGGCCATGACCAGACTGGTGGCCGAAACCACCCGTTTTGAACATTGGCCGGATTGCGTGCGAATCGAGAACGGCGTTGTGGACCTCGTAGTCCCGCGAGGTTTTGGTCCCAGAGTAATGCGTTTTGGCTTTGTCAACGGGCCTAACCTGTTCAAAATCTTCGCCCCCGACCCTCCCGAAGCGCCGGCCGCCCGGATCCGCGGAGGACACCGGCTGTGGGTGGCGCCTGAAATACCGGATATCACGTGGGTGAACGATACCGCGCCCGTCCAAGTGGACGTGCAAGCCGATTCCGTCGTCGCCACCGGAACTCTAGAACCGGCCAGCGGCCTGGTGAAGCAGATGACGATCGCGATGCGAGGCGCGGCGGTCGGAATCCGTCATCAGGTGACCAATTCTGGACCGTCGTCCATGCTGCTGGCGCCCTGGGCGCTGACGCAGATGGCGCCCGGTGGCTGGGGGATTTCGGCGTTCCCGCCCAAGGGCGAACACCCGCGCGACCTGCTGCCCAACGGCGCGTTGATCTTGTGGCCTTACACAGACCTGACGGACCCCCGCTGGCGCCTGCTGCGTAAGTACTATGCACTGCAACAAGATCCGGAGCGCGGCCCGAATAAAGCCGGCGGCTTTCTGGAGCAAACCTGGGGCGCGTATCTACTCGCCGATCATCTGTTCATCAAGCGGTCCACCGGAGTGTCGGGCGCCACCTATCCCGACATGGGCTGCTCCTTTGAGGTGTTCACTAACCAGCACATGCTGGAACTGGAGACACTGGGACCGCTGGTGACGCTCGCGCCGGGCGAATCGGTGACGCACGAAGAGCGTTGGAGCCTGCATCGCGGCGTGGCGCTCGCGGAATGGACGGACGAGGAACTGGATCGCGTGATCGCGCCGCTGCTATGAACAAGCTGCGAGTAGCCTTGCTGGGGGCGGGTTTCATGGGCCGCGCGCATTCCAACGCCTACCGGCAAGCCCCGTTCTTCTTCAAGTTGCCGTACGAGCTGGAGATGGCGGTCCTGTGCGGGCGGGATCTGGCGAAGCTCCAAGCCGCGGCGGCCCAGTGGGGGTGGCGAGAGGTATCCACGGATTGGCGCGCGGTGATCGCCCGCCCGGATATCGACATTGTGGACATCGCGTTGCCCAACGCGCGGCACGCCGAGATTGCGATCGCCGCCGCGCAGGCGGGCAAGATCGTGCTGGTCGAGAAGCCGCTGGCGGTTTCGTTAGCCGATGCCGAGCGCATGGTTCTCACCGCCGCCGGCGTCCCCAACGGCGTCTGGTTCAACTACCGGCAGGCGCCGGCGGTGCAGCTCGCGCGCAAGATGATCGACGAGGGTCTCGTGGGGCGGGTGTATCACTTCCGCGCGCAGTACCTGCAGGAGTGGGGGATCGATTCCTCGCGCCCCGCGTCCTGGAAGACCGATCGCGCCATCGCCGGAGGCGGCGTCGCACTGGACCTGATGAGCCATTCCATCGACGCCGCTCTGTGGCTGAACGGCCCCATCGCCGAGATCCGGTCACTCCATGCCACTTTCGCGCCGGGTCGCGATGTGGACGACGCGGCTGCGGCCGCCGTGCGATTTGCCAATGGCAGCATCGGGACCCTGGAAGCCTCGCGATACGCTACCGGGTACCGCAACCGGAACTTCTTCGAGATCCAAGGCTCCAAGGGCATGCTGCGTTTCGACCTGGAGGATTTCAACGCACTGACCTACGCCGAGAGCGACGGATCCGGAATTCGCCGCCGGATCGCGCCCACGGAATTCTGGAAGCCGGGTCACCCCGCCGGTTACGAGCACACCTTCATCGCGACGCTGCGCCAGTTCCTGATCGCGCTGAAGAAGGGCGATCCGTTGTCTCCAGGTTTTGGCGACGGTCTGGAGGCGCAGCGGGTTCTCGATCGCATTATTCCCGGCGATGCTTCGTGAGGCCGAACAGAATCGCCACGGCAATGGCCGGCGCCACCGCCGTGATCGCGAACACCTGGCCGTAGCCGAAGTACGTCACCAGCCAGCCGATCAGTAGTTGGAATCCGGAATTGCTGATGTGCTGCGACACGCCAGTCAGCCCGGTGACGCGGCTGACCGCCGCGGAAGGGGTAAGGTCCGAGACGCGCGCGAACATGTTCGCCGAGAATGCGTAGTGCCCTAGCAGCACCACGCAGATCAGCGCGATGGCGGACGCCGCGGTGCCCGCCGCGGTGACTCCGAAGCCGAAGAGGCAGCAGATCGCGCCGGCCCACATGACGAACTTGCGCGCGTTGCTTACCGTCCAGCCCCGCTGGATCAGCTTGCCGGCCAGCCATCCCCCGCCGACGCTGCCAAGATCGCCAAAAAGGAAGGGGATCCAGGCGAACAGACCGATCGAGGTAAGGCTCAGACCGCGCTCCCGATACAGATACTCAGGCAGCCAGAACAGGTAGAACTGCGGCACCGGTCCGGCGATCATGCGGCATAGCATCAGCGCCCACACGTCCTTACGGCGCAGCAATTCCAGATTGGAAGGCTCGGCTTCATCGGTTGGGGTTCCGGCGGTGATGTACGCCGCTTCGGCCGAGCTCAGATGCGGGTGCCTTTGAGGTTCGCGATACACGGCGCGCCAGGCAATGACCCATAGGACGCCGAAAGCGCTGGGCAGAATGAACGCCATCTGCCAGCCCAGTTGCGTCGTGATCAATACCAGCAGCGGCGGCGCGATGATGCTGCCGATGGTTGCTCCGCCGTTGAATACTCCCGCCGCGAAGGCTCGTTCCTTGGGCGGGAACCACTGCTGGACGACCTTGACGCCGCCCGAGAAATTGGCGCACTCGCCGGTCCCCAGCCAGAAGCGCAACGCCGCGAACTGCCACTTGGTGGCCCCCAGGGCATGCAGACCGTTCCCGATGGACCACCACACCACCGCGAACGGCAGGATCAGGCGGACGCCGAAGCGATCCATCAGCCAGCCCATCGGGAACTCGCCCACCAGCATCCCAAAGGCGAAGCCGGCGACAATCTGGCTGTAGTCCTGAACGCTCAGGTTCAGCTTCTCTCGCAGGATCGGGGCCACGATCGAAAGCGCCTGGCGGTCCACGAAGTTGATCACCGTGACCAGGAACAGTAGGGCCAGCACCCACCAGCGAACTTGACGGTAAACGGGTGGCATGACTGGTGAGCCGGGGAGGGGAGCGCTCATGAAGAGACCAGCGCCAATCATAAACCATCGAAAGCTTTTGTTTGACTCCAGGGCGGCAAACTGCTATTGAAGATCAAAGCAGTTTCACGAGATTGCGACGAACCTAGGGGGTTCTGGTGACGACTTTCAGGTGGCTGACGTGCGGCGTGCTTCTTCTTCCCGCCGGGTTGATGGCTCAGGCGAATGGGCGAATCGGCGGAACCGTGGTGGATGCGTCGGAGGCGGTGGTTTCGGGCGCCTCGGTGCTTTGCCGCAACATGGCTACCGAGTTCCGGATCGCGGCGACTACCGGCGCCGACGGCATCTTCCAGTGCCCGGAGCTGCCCATCGGCCGCTATGAAGTCAGCGTCACCGCGAACGGTTTCCAAAAGCTGGTAAATCGCGATATCGATCTGCAGACCAACCAGGTATTATCCCTCCGGCTGGTGTTGAAGGTCGGCGCGGTCACCGAGTCGGTGGAAGTTACCGCGGACGCCCTCAGCGTGCAGACGGAGTCCTCGACGGTTCAGACCACTGTCGCCGCGCGGCAAATGCAGGAGCTTCCGTTGAACGGACGCAACCCGCTGCAACTGGTGACACTGACCGCCGGCGCGCAACTCACTGACGCGGGCACCATCGCCGGGCAGCAGGACAATCGGGGCTTGACCGTGAACGGCCTGCGCGCCACGCAGAACAACTTCCGGCTCGACGGCGGCAACTACACCAATCGCTTCTTTGGATCGGCGCCCATCATGCCCAACCCCGATACCCTGGAGGAGTTCACGGTGCAGTCCTCCAACTACGGCGCGCGCAACTCAGGCGCCGGCGCGGTCATCGAAATGACCACGCGATCCGGAACCAACCAGTTTCACGGAAGCGCCTTCGAGTTTCTGCGCAACACCAGGCTGAACGCCCGCAATTTTTTCCAGATCGAGCGGCCCCCCTTCAAGCTGAATCAGTTCGGCGGCACGTTCGGCGGGCCCATCGTCAAGGACCGGACTTTCTTCTTCTACTCCTACCAGGGCACCATCCAGCGCTCCACGCCGAGCCCGGTTTCGTTCCAGACCCTGACCGCGCAGCAGCGGCGCGGCGACTTTTCTGATGTCTCAAACGCGGTCATCAACCCGGCGACCGGGCAGGCTTTCCCAGGGAATCGCATCCCAGAGGCCCAGTTGGACCGCCTGGCGCTGACGGTGATGAACAAATGGATCCCCCTGCCGAATCGCGGCAATCTTTATGTATCCGCGCAGAACCGCAACATCGACGATCACCAGCACCTGGTCAAGATCGACCATCAGTTCAATGACAAGAATCGCTTGAGCGGGCGCTACTTCCTCGACGATTACGATTTTCAGCGTCCCTTCAATGCTCCCCTGGGCTTCTTCGCGGCGAACACGTTCCGCAACCAGTCGCTGACGCTTCGCGACACGCACGTGTTCACGCCGAATCTGACATTTACTTTCACCGGCAACTTCGGACGGTTCGCGCGCACGCAGGAGCCGCAGGCGCCCGGGCTGGAAACGCTGCAGGATCTCGGAGCCAATGTCCCGCTGGGCGGCGGGCCCTTGAGCGTGTTTCCGGGTGTCCGCGTGATGATCCCCGGTTTCTTCAACCTGTTCTCCGGCGGCGCGCTGATCCAGATTCCAACGACGTTCGATTATCACTTCGCCTTTGTCCAAGTGAAGGGCCGCCACACAATGCAGTACGGATTCGATCTGCAGGCGGATCGAATGTACACGTTGGACGCGTCGTTCACGCCAGGCACCTGGTTTTTCGACGGCTCCCGCACGCGCTCGGCCGCGGTTCCCGGATCCGGCTTCGCGCTGGCCGACTTCCTTCTGGGGCTGCCGCAGCGCACGGAACAGGACGCCGGACGCACCAATGATCTTCGCGAGAAGAAGTATCACTTCTTCTTTCAGGACGACTGGAAGGTGAACCGGCGGCTGACCCTGAACCTGGGCATCCGCTATGAACCCTGGCTGCCGCCCTACGATTTGAAGTTCAACCTGGTGGGCTTTGTGCCCGGACAGCAGTCCACCGTCGCCCCGAACGCGCCTCGCGGTCTGGTGTATCCCGGCGACCAGGGGATTCCGCCGTCGGTCTTCAAGCGCGACTGGAACAACTTCGCGCCCCGCTTCGGGTTCGCTTACGACGTTACCGGCGCCGCCAAGACGATTATCCGCGGCGGATACGGATGGTTCTACATCGATCCCGCGCTTACTTTGTACACCCGTACGGTCAGCACCCAGCCCGCCGCGCTCACCATCATCAATCCCAATCCGGCCAGCTTTGCCAATCCATACTCGAACTACCCCGGCGGCAATCCGTTCCCGCAGGCTCGCGTGACTCCGGATCGATTCGCCAACTATCGCTTCATCCTGCCCGTGACGGGCGGCGCGCTGGAGCCCGCCACTCGTTCCGGGTACACCCAGAACTGGAACCTGACGCTGGAGCGCCAGTGGGGCGGGGACCTGCTGACGTCCATTGCTTACGTCGGCAACCTGGGCGTCAAGATTCTGGCGGCGCGCCAGTTGAACCCGGCGGTCCCAGGCCCAGGCGCCACCGCGGCGAACGTGAATGCCCGGCGCCTGTATCCCGGCATCGGGTCGATGGAGTTCGCTTCGAACTTCCAGTCCTCCAATTACCACGCGCTGCAGTTCAACGTGAGCAAGCGCATGCGCCGCGGACTGCTGCTGCTCGGCAACTACGTGTGGTCCAAGGTGATCGACAATTCGTCCAGCACCGTGGAAGGCGACGGAAGCTGGCCGTTGAATCCCTTCAACCTGAGGCAATCGCGCGGTGTAGGCGATTTCGACACCACGCATCGCGGCACCATATCGTTCGTCTATGACATCCCCAAGATCGAGAACGGCAACGGATTCGTGAAAGCCATCGTCAACGATTGGCAGATCAACGGCATCTTCATTGCCCGCAGCGGCCTGCCCTTTACGGTCACCAGTGGCGCGGATCGCGCCTTCGCCGGCATGCCGAATTCCTTCGCCGACCAGATCGGCGATCCCACGCGGCCCGACGGAGTGGATCCCGTTCTGCGCTGGTTCAACATCGATGCGTTCCGGCAAGCAACTGCCGGGACCTTCGGAAACGTGGGACGTAATTCGCTTCGCGGCCCCGGCGCCGCCACGCTGGATCTTTCGGTATTTCGCAACATCCCGATCACCGAGCGGTTCCGGGTACAATTCCGGGCCGAGTCGTTCAACGTCGCCAACCGCGCGAACTTCCAGAATCCGAATGGAAACCGCGCCGCGGGCACGTTCGGCCGCATCACCGGCGCAGACGATCCCCGCGTCTTCCAGTTCGGCCTGAAGTTGCTGTTCTGATGCTCACCCGCCGGTCGCTACTGTGGTGCGGCGCAGGACTCGCGTGCGCGCAAACGCGAGGCCCGCGTCCCGGCGTGCAAACCAACGCCTGGGAAATCGAGGAAGGCAACTTCGCCTCCCTGCTTTCCGTCCTGGAACGCGTTCGCAAGCTCGATTTCGACGGATTCGAAACCAATATCCGTTTCCTGCGAAGCGAGTTCCCCCGCCCCGCGGAGGCGCGCCGCAAGTTCGCCGATCTCGGCCTTACCGCGATCGGCGCGCACTACAGCCTCGCCGAACCCTTCCGGTCCGATGTCGTGGTGCGCGACGCCGCGGGCGCCGCGTCCGTGGGTGCGCAGTACCTGGTTACCAGCCACAAGGGACTGGCCGCCGATGGCCGCTTTGCGCCCGATCAACTCCAGGCCAAGGTGCGCTTCTTGAATGAGGCCGGCAGGCGCTGCCGCGCGGAGGGCATTCGCATCGCCTATCACAACCACCAGCCGGAGTTCGTCAACAACGCCGCCGAGATCGAAGGCCTCCTGCAAGGCACCGACCCTGACAACATGATGCTGCTGTGGGACAGCGGTCACGCCTGGCTTGCCGGCTGCGCCCTGCCCGCCTTCCTGCGGCGCCATGCCGCTCGCATCGCGGGCATCCACCTCCGCGACTACCGCGACGGCAAGTCCGTTCCGCTGGGGCAAGGAACCGTCCCGCTGCGCGACCTGGCCGCCGCGATCCGGCAAGCCCGCTGGGCCGGATGGCTGATCGACGAGGAGGAGCGTCCCAACGAACCCAAACCGGAAGAAAGTGCCGTTCAGCCCTCCCGCCATCACATTCGGAAGGTTTTCGGCGTCTAGCAACTTATAATCGGGAGAGGGGACATCTTGCGCATCGATTATGAAGACGCCTCCGGCTTCAAGGGCTGGGCGGACCAGCTTTGGAAACCGGAAAACGAATCGGAACTCGCCGCGATCCTGCGCCAGGCGAACGCCGCCTCGACTCCGGTGACCATTGTCGGCGGGCTCACCGGATTAACCGGCGGATCTGTTGCCAAGGGTGGCTGGGCGATCTCTACTGAAAAGCTCGCGGCCATCGAAATCCGCGAGGGATCGGCCGTGTGCGGGCCGGGCGCGCGGCTGGCCGATCTGCAGGCGCGAGCCAGAGAGACAGGCCAGTTCTTCGCTCCCGACCCGACGGAGTGGATGGCGTCGCTGGGCGGCGCGATCGCCACCAACGCCAGCGGGTCCCGCAGCTTCCGCTACGGCTCCACCGCGCGCCATGTTCTCGCGCTGCGGGTCGCGCTCGCGGACGGCCGCGTGATCGAGGTCCGGCGCGGCGATCCGGTCGACTTCGCGCTCCCTGCCCTGCCGCTCCCCCAAACCACGAAGAATTCCGCCGGCTACCGGCTGCGGCCTGGAATGGATTGGGTGGATCTCTTCAGCGGTTCCGAAGGCACGCTCGGCGTGATCACGCGGGCCGAAGTGCGGCTCCTTCCGGCTCCCGGCGAATTGCTGACCGGCGTCATCTTCTTCCCCTCCGACGCTCAGGCGCTCGAGGCCGTGGATCTTTGGAGACCCGTCAAAGGGCTGCGCATGCTCGAGTACTGCGATCGCGGCGCCCTCCACCTCATCGGCGAGAAGCACGAGGCCGCGCTCCTGATCGAACACGAACTCAGCTCCGATGACGAGTTCGAGCAATGGCAGCAGCGCCTGGAATCGAGCGGCGCTCTGCTGGCCGACTCCTGGATCGCCGCTTCCGATGCCGATCGCGAGCGTTTTCGCAAATTCCGCCATTCCATGCCCGAATCCGTTCACAATCGCGTGCGAAGAAACGGATTCATGAAGGTCGGCTCCGACTACGCGGTGCCGGTCGAGAAGAACCGGGAGATGATCCGCCACTACCGCGCGGTTATGGACCAGCGGCTTCCCGGCTTGTACGTGATCTACGGTCATATCGGCGACGGACACGTTCATGTCAATGCCATGCCGGAAACCCAAGCCCACTTCGACCTCGCGCAGCGAACCATGTGGGAATTCGCCGAGAAAGCCGTCCGCTTCGGCGGCACCGTCTCCGCCGAACACGGCCTCGGCAAGCGCAAGGCCCACCTGCTGCGCCTGATGTATTCCGATGCCGAGCTGGACGCCATGCACTCCGTGAAGCGCCGCTTGGATCCGAATTGGATTTTGGGGCCGGGTACGCTGTTCGAAGCCCGCGTTCCACAAGCCGCGATTCCGGGTTAAGGCTGCGCTTCCACCCAAGCTTCCAACTCGCCCAGCAGTTCGATCAGACGATCGCCATTGTCGAGTCCGTCGAATTCAATAATCGCCCGCTGCCCGAAGCCAGTTGCTTTCGGGAACCGTCCGTTCTCCGCCGCGATCTCCCGCAGCGACGGCAGCAGAACGAACTGCAGCCATTGCTCGAAACTCATCGTGTCCATTGCGAACGCGCCCCGATACGTATAGGCGTCCTCCGGGATCGGATCGGAACTCCATAGCCCGATTCGTTTCAGTTCCGCCTCGATCTCCGCGGCCTTTTGCAGAGCGTAGTTCACTATTCGACGGATCATAACATCGGGAGGTTCTTGGGCGGGAAGCGAAGCTTGCTACCATCGATAAGCTGACCCGGTGTCCTCCCGGGTCCGTTCGCGATTCGTACGTCCATGGGCAGCATCGGAAGCGGAATCGAGAGTCTGATCCGGATGGTTGGCGGGGAGCTGGACGGCTTCCGCCAATTGGAAGCGCTATTGGCGGCGTCGATCGCCTTCGTCGTCTTTCGCGGCGTCCGGTCCTGGGATTTCTGGCGACGGTTTGCGGCCAATATGCCGTTGGTCATCCTCATCGCCGCATTGCTCCCGGTGGTGATTCGGCTCGCCGTTCTTCCTCTGGTTCCCCCGCCGGTCCCCTTTGTGCACGACGAATTCTCCCACCTGCTTGTCGCCGACACGATGCTGGCGGGCCGTCTGGCGAACCCGCCGCATCCCATGAGCGATCATTTCGAGGTCCCGCACGTGCTGCAGAACCCCACCTACGCCTCGATGTATCCGCCCGGTCCCGGAGCGGGGCTCGCGTTGGGGATTCTTCTGTTCGGGCATCCCTGGGCGGGCGTGCTGCTATGCTTCGCGCTGATGTGCGCGGCCGCTGCCTGGGCGGCGTACGGCTGGGCGCCGCGCGAATGGGCCGCGGCCGCTTCTTTACTCTGCGGGATCGTGTACGGCGTTTCCACTTCCTGGCTGAACAGCTATTGGGGCGGAGCCGTCGCGGGCATCGGAAGCGGGCTGCTCTTCGGCTCCATTCCCCGTCTGGTGCGCACCTTGGACGTCCGCTACGCCCTGGCAGGCGCGGCAGGGTGGTCCATTTGCTGGCTATCCCGTCCTTACGAATCCGCGGTCCTGGCCTTGCCGCTGGCCGGCGCGAGCATCTTCTGGGCCGCCCGCAAGCCGGCAATCCTCCGCAGCCTGCTGCTTCCCGCCGGTGCGGTAGTCCTGGCCGCGTTCGCCTTCAGCGCCTACTTCAATTGGCGTGTAACCGGGGATCCGCTGCGGATGCCTTACCAGGCCGGCCAGCGCCAGTACGGCTACCCTGCCACGTTTCTGTGGCAGCCCATGCCGCCGCCGGACTCTTTCAAGACTCCCGCTCTTCGCGACAACTACCTCTGGCAGTTGGCGAACAAGTCACTGCTCCTTGACCCGGTGAAGTTCACCGGCCAGGCCATCAAACGGCTCTTCGAAAGCTGGAGGTTCTTCATCGGACTGCCGCTGCTGATCCCGTTGTTCGTCTACCTGCGCCGGGCCCGCGGCCTCGAACATCTGCCCTGGATTTTCTGGCTTGTCGCCTGGGCCGGCAGCACCGTTTACGCGTTTTTCTTTCCCCACTACTTCGGCCCTTACACGGCGATGTTCCTGTCCATCGCGGCCCTGGGGCTGTCCCGCCTGGACCGCCGGTTGGCGGCCTTCTGCATCGTCTTCGCGCTCCTGGATGGACTGCAGATCGTGCGATTCAGCCAGACCGCTTACTGGAACGGTCTGTTCGCCCGGGGGCGGGCCCATGTGGAGCGGCAACTCCTGGCCAAGCCCGGACAACACCTGGTCCTGCTTCGCTATTCTCCCCGGCACGTCTTCCATGATGAATTCGCATACAACAAGGCGGACATCGACGGTTCGCGGATCGTTTGGGCGACCTCCCTCGGACCCCAGCGCGACGCCCGGTTACTCAAGTATTTCGCGGGCCGCTCCCTCTGGATCTACGAACCGGACGAGCCCAAGCCTGAGTTGCGGCCATTGATCCGCGGCGATTATCGCGTGTTCGGGGAGTGAAGCACGTACGCACCCGCGTGATGTCCGCGCTCCCGCGGACCCTGGAAACCCACCACTACGTAGCCGGCCTTCAGCGCTTCCACGAATGCCCAACGCGTCGCTTCCCGCCACGGCCGGATGAAATCCGGATGGTGCTTCTGCAGTTCGTTCACGTCGGCCGGAATCTCGATCAACTGATACAGGCCGGAGAACGGCTTGTTGCTCCGTACCGGCTCTCCGGAATCTTTCATTGCCACCAGCGGCTCGATGTCCAGCTTGGCCGGTATCACGGCCGGATTTTCGTCCAGACGCCACGTCACCCAGAAGCGGTCCGTACCGACGCCTTCCAGAAACAACACCGTATCCTCGCCGTAAAAGTTCACGAAATACCGGTCGCAGATCACGCCCAGCTTGTGAAAATTGAAGTGCGCGTTGCGGCTTTGCAACGGGTCGAACGTCCAGGTGATGCGATGAATCCCGCGAGCCAGGGTGCGCGCCTTCTGCACCAGCTTCAGCTTGTGCCCCACGCTCGAATCGCGATACTTCTCCACCACCGCGGTCATGTGGGAGTGCAGCGATACCTCGCCGTGTTCAAACCCCGGAAAGCCGTAGCTGAAACCGACCATCTCGTGATTGTCGAACGCTCCCAGGATGCATCCTCCGGCGGCAGCCACGGCCACCATCTCCATCGCGGGAATCACGCCGATGTCGCCCCAAACCTCGCGCTGCAGGCCCTCCACGGGCTTCAACTGCGCCAGCTCGTGCAGTTCATGAATCTTGATTGAGCTTGCTTTATCCACCGATTGCATACATGGGTCGCGGAGGAGCCACGAAGCGCTGCGAATTGATCTCGTGCCCCAACCACTTTGCCCGAACATTATCGCGGATTGTCCGGGCGATCTGCTCATCCGGCGCGCCGCCGCGCAGCAGACCCTTCACGTCCGTCTCCTCGATCGCGAACAGGCAGTACCGCAGCTTGCCGTCCGACGTCAGCCGGATCCGGTTGCAGTTCAGGCAGAAGGGCCGGCTTACACTCGCGATGAACCCCACCCGCCCGATGCCGTCCGTGAATCGGTACTCCGTCGCCGGAGCCCGCGGATCCCCGTCCGGAATCTCCTCCAGCGGCGCGATCTCCTCGCTCAGCATCCGCACCATATCGTCCGCCAGCAGCACCCGGCTCCGGTCCCACAGGTTCTGCGAATCCAACGGCATGAACTCGATGTAGCGGATCTCAAAACCGTTCTCGCGCCCGAAACGCGCCATCGGAACCACATCCTCGTCGATCAGCCCCTTCACCGCCACTACATTAATCTTGATCGGCCCGAAGCCCATCTCCCTGGCCGTGCGGATCCCTTCCAGCACGCGATCGAACTCATCCCGCCGCGTGATCTTCAGGAACTTCTCCCGGCTCAGCGTGTCCAGGTGAACATTCAGCCGTCGCAACCCCGCCGCGTACAACGCCGCCGCCTGCTCCTGCAGCAACACGCCGTTGGTCGTCAGCGCGATGTCCTCTACCCCCGGAATCGCCGCCAGCCTCCCGATCAACTCCGCCAGATCCTTGCGCACCAGCGGCTCCCCGCCGGTCAACCGGATCTTGCGAACGCCCAGTGACACCGCCACCCGCACAAACCGCTCGATCTCCTCGAAAGACAGAATCTCCTCGCGAGGCTGGAACTTCACTCCGGTCTCCGGCATGCAGTAGAAGCAGCGGATGTTACACCGGTCCGTTACGCTGATCCGAAGATTGTCGTGCAGGCGGCCGAATTGGTCGACCAGGGGCTCCATGGCGGGACCTTTCAGGATAGCGTATCCGCCTCCCCGCTAGCGTCCGCTGGAGCCGAATCCGCCCTCGCCCCGCTCCGACTCCGACAACTCCCCCTCCACCAATTCCACCGGTTCGTACCGCGCGATCACCATCTGCGCGATGCGGTCGCCCTTCTCGATCTGATAATTCGACTTGCCCAGGTTCAGCAAAATCACTTTCACTTCGCCCCGGTATGCCGGATCGATCGTGCCGGGCGAGTTCGGCACCGTGATCGCATGCTTCAGCGCCATCCCCGACCGCGGCCGGATCTGCGCCTCGAACCCCGGCGGCAGCTCCAGCGACAAACCGGTCTGCACCGCGTACGGGACCCCGGGAACCAACAGGACGCTTTCAATCGATCGCAAGTCCATGCCGGCGTCCTCCTCCGGCCCATGAGCATACTGCGGCGGAAACGCATCCGGCGACAAACGTTTGATACGGATTTTCATGGCGTGGCGATTCCCGGTTAGAATAGCTGTTTCCTCATGCCCGATGCGACTTCCCGCGTAATCGCCGTCTCTCCCATGCCTCCGGAGAAAGCCGCATACGCGCTGGCCCGCTACTCGCGGTCCCCCGACTCCATCCATGCCTCCGTCGACTGGGTCCGCACCCACGATTCGGCCAAATTTCTCGACAGCTTCTATTTCCAGTACGGACATGCCTCCATCGCCGACCTCGGGCACGCGATCCTCTGCTTCGAGGGCGTCTCCGAACTTGCCGCCACCGAAATTGAAGACGAGCAGGTGTGGGACGGGCAGGCCAGAAGCTCCCGCTATCAGGACTTCTCGAAGTCCGGCTTCGTGACCCCGCCGGAATTCGACGCGACCCAGGCTGCCGCGTACCGCGCCACCGGAGACGCTCTGATCGCGGCCTACCAGTCGATCCATGCCCGCGTCTTCGAGCATCTGAAAGAAAAGTTGCCCCGTCCCGAGGCAATGAAACAGGACGCCTACGAACGCAACCTCGCGGCGCGCGCCTTCGATGTCGCCCGCTACCTCCTGTTCTTCGGCGTTCCCACCGGCGTCGGCCAGGTCACCAGCATTCGCACGCTCGAAAAACAGATCCGCCGGCTGAAGGCCAGCGAGTACGCCGAAATCCGCGACATCGCCGCGGAAGCTGCCGCCGCCTGCGCCGCCCCTCCGGGCTGCGTCTGGGATCCCGAAACCGGCCGCGAAGCTCTCGCGCCCACCCTCGCGAAGTACGGCAACCCCGACGATCACCTCAGCGCAAGCCTCGCCGATCGCCGCTTGTGGGCGGCGCAGAATCTGCCCGCTCCTTCCCATCCGAACCTCCCCGACGTGGACCTGCTGAAGCCCGCCGATACGCTCTGCGACATCGTGGCCACGTTGCTGTATCCCGTCACTGACCGCCCCTTCCGCGAGTTGTACGAACTCGCCTGTTCCTGGAGTCCGGCGCGGCGCAACGAGGTAGTGGACATCGCGCTGCGTTCCCGCTCCCGGCGCGACGACCTGCTTCGCGAATTTCGCTCGGCCCCTTACGTGTACGACATCGTGATGGACATCGGCGCGTATCGCGACCTGCATCGCCACCGCCGCTGCCAGCAATTCCGGCAGGCGTATTCGGGACGGCTCGGATTCGAAACTCCGGAGGCGGTCGGCGCGGCCGGAGCCACCGCGGAATACACCACCGCGATGGAGCGCGCGCTGGCCGCCATGCGCGAGCTTCCTGAACCCGGATCGCATTACCTGCTCCCCTTCGGCGCGCGATCGCGCTTCCTCTTCAAAATGGACTTCGCCGAAGCCGAGTACATATCCAAGCTCCGCAGCGGCGTGAAGGGCCATTTCAGCTACCGCAAGATCGCCTGGGAGATGAAGCAGCGGATGGAAGAACTCGAGCCCCAATTGGGCCGCCTGATGGAAGCCACCCCGCCCTGGATCGAGGACCCCCTGACCCGCTAGCGCGCGAGGAGTAATGGGGGATACCTAACGCCTATGAAACCGCCTTCAGGCCCGATTCGAGTGACGCTAGGCCACTACAGATTGAGAGCCTCTGCTAAGTAAGCCGTAGTGCCGCCTTCAGGCGGCAGGGGCCTTCAGGCCCCCGTCGATCTGACGGTCAACAACCGGCAAACGCTGGACAGCACCCCGATCAACCCAGCAGACGAATTGGTAAGCAATTCCGCCACGTTTCGACAATTGACCTTGCGCTTCGCTGACAGGCAAAGCCCCACCAGGATCGGGTAACGTAACAACTACCGCCCTGCTCATGAGCAAACTTGAGCAATTCCTTCTCTCGCCTCTCGATCGCCGAGAGACCCCAGTTCTTCAGCTTGACGATCTTCCTGACGTGATGCATGCCGCCACTTCTTTGTAGATAGCCACCTTATCCGCGAATCGACTTGTGCCAGCCCTGCTATTGATTCCAGGCGGAAGAACGATCAAATGTCCAATGCGATGCACGAATGACTCCGGCCTGACATTCTGTCGTGCTTTCCCCTTCCAATTGAGATGAGGATCTTTCTGAGGGTAATGTGCTCGACCGATCGCCCTTTGATACTTTCTCCCATACTTTGCCCCACGTCAATTGATCGATCTGTTCTCCCGCCCCCCCGGCTAGCCGCTCCTCATACTTCCAGAAGAAGTAAACTAGTTCTTCCGGCTCGCGATAGGGCGGAGCGCATATCGGAACGTCTGCCGCTCCGTTACGGTCGCGGCTCCCATTCACTTCTGCACAATCGTGTTGTGAAAGGCCGTGATGCGCCACACGCCGTGGTCCTTTACGACCACCCGGATGCTGAGCTCGCGGTGGGGCGGAAGCGTTTGCCCCTCGGGAGTGACCAGGCCGCTGAGCTCATTGGTGACGTGCGCGAGCGCAACGTCGGGCCGGATGAATCGCACGGTCATCGCGAGCGTTTTCAGGGTGACATTGCGGCCTCTGGTCTGAAAGATGCCGGCGAGCCCCTTCTCGATTTCGGCGGCGCCCTTCATGAATTCGCCGCGTACCGTGACCACCCGCGCATCCGGCGTGCAGAGCTTCGCCCAGGCTTTCGCATCGTGCCGGCTGAAGGCGTCCGTGGCGGCGGCCATCAGTGATTTGATCGCCTCCTCGTCGTTCGGGAACTGGGCTGCACTGTGGAATCCCGCCCCGTTGAGAGCGAGCATCAGTATGAGCACGCGTGACCGGACCATGAACCCTCCTGAGGGGATATCCGCGGGCGCGTCCAGCATATCCGATTCGTCTGTCGTGCTGGCTTACGCATGGAGTACGCTCCGGTTCGCACGGAACTCCGCCGGTCCGGAGCGTAGGGAAACAATTGCCGGTCCGTTACCGTCGCGGCTCCCCAGAGCCTTGGTGTACGATGTGGGAGTTCGCGGGCCGGCGGAGGAGCGCATGCGGATTCTTGTCAGCGGGCTACTATTGACGGTGACTGGACCGGAAGCTTACGGACAGCCCGGCTTCCAACCGGAAATCCCACGGGTTTGGGACGAAGCCGCCTTAGCGGAGTGGGCGACGCCGGTAGCCGGCCTGAACCTTCGGCCGAAGCACATCAGCGAAAAAGAGTATTACGCGCAGAGGGTGGAGAACCTTCGAACTTACCCGGTGTACGCGCCGGGCCGGGAGCCGGAAGGGTACTGGAGAAGGCTTCAGCAGACGGGTCCGCGGGCGTTGATTGAGCGGAGCGAACTGAAGACGGAGGAAGACTGGATTCGCGCCGGCAAGCGGGTGTTCGATGAAATGGACCTTCTGCACCTCCGCACTCTGGATCGGAAGTACATCAACGAAGTGCGGAACGGGAGCGAAGCGCCTTCCCGCATGCTGCCGGACGGCACGCTGTTCGGCATGAGGTGGGTTCCAACCAGCGAAGGTGTTGCGCTCAGTTTTTCCAACTGCAGTTTTTGCCACGTGAAGTTCCTGCCAGACGGGACCCGAGTGGCGGGCGCGCCCTTTCAAACGGTCGCGCCTCGCCCACCGGAGACGTTCCGGGTTTGGCCGCTGATTTCACGGGTGCAATTGTCCAAGGGCGTTTTGGTCGGCTCGCCGCCGTTCTTTATGCCAGGCGAGCCAATTGGGACGCAACTGTATCGCGCATACGGAGTGCCGTGGCGGAAGGATGACATTCACAAGAGCCTCAAATCGGCGACGCAGACCGATTATGAGGCTCTTGACCTGGCGGCGCGGGCGGGCGGCATTCCCCGATGGAACGGGAGCCCCCTATTCCCCGCGAAAGTCCCCGACCTGATCGGCATCAAGGACCGCAAGTACATCGACCACACGGCGACGCACCTGCATCGCGGCGTCGGCGATCTGATGCGGTATGCGGCGCTCGTCACGTCGGCGGAGGCGGCGGAGTTCGGACCTCACAAAATGGTAGGCAAAGCTACGCGGCGTCCGGGGCTCCGGGTCCCGGATGAGGCGCTCTTCGCGCTGGCGCTTTATCTCTATTCTCTACAGCCCCCGGCGAACCCGAACGTGTTCGATGCGAGGGCAGCGGCAGGCCAGAAGCTGTTCGAGCGCGAGTGCGCGCGATGTCACGTGCCGCCGCTGTATACAAGCAATCAGCTCACGCTCGCCGAGGGGTTCGAAATGCCTAAGAACCGGCCCGCGTCACTGGATGTGTTGCCGTTAACGGTGGGAACGGACCCGGGGCTCGCGCTGCGGACGCGGAAAGGCACGGGGTACTACAAGGTGCCTTCCTTGAAGGGGGTCTGGTACCGGGAGCGTTACCTGCATGACGGATCGGTGGCGAGCCTGGAAGAGATGTTCCATCCGGAGCGGTTGAAAGAGACGCATGAGCCAGGAGGATTCCGGCCGGTCGGAGTGAAGACTCGCGCGATTCCGGGGCATCCGTTCGGGTTGCATCTGAAGGCGGAGGAGCGGGCGCAAATTGTGGCGTTTTTGAGGACACTGTAGGCTTTTGGCGCCAGATTCCAGGTTGTTTTTAAGCGATGCTCGCATGCGTTCCACAAGGCAAGCCGTGGATCGTACACAGGTCCGCTGCCGGCGCCGGCGGTGCGGACGAAGGCTCGCGAAGCTTGGTAAGTCTTCAGGGCTTTTCGGCGACTTCCACTACCATTTCGATTTCCACGCTGATATTGCCGGGGAGCGAACCCATGCCCACGGCTGACCGGGCGTGGCGGCCGCGATCGCCGAAGACTTCCACCATCAGGTCCGAGAAGCCGTTGATCACCTGGGGCTGTTCGGTGAATTCGGGCGTTGCGTTCACCATGCCGAGCACCTTGACGATGCGGCGGACCTTGCGCAGGTCGCCCAGCTCTGATTTTAGGGTCGCGAGGAGGCAGACGCCGACCTCGCGGGCCGCCTTATAGCCGTGAGCGGTGGTGTGATCCTTGCCGATCTTGCCGGTGGTTTCCGGCGTGCGCTCACAGGCTCCGTGACCGGAGAGGAACAGAAGATTCCCGGTGCGGACCGCCTTGACGTAGTTCGCCACCGGTTTGGATGGTGTCGGCAGTTGGATATTGAGTTGTTTCAGCTTGTCCTCGGGGGATTGGCCGAACAGGGCCAGAAGGGGGATGCAGACGAGCAGGGTTCCAAAACGCATCCGACCATGATATTCCGGCGAGGGGGAGGCGGAACTTTCGCGCGGCTGGTACGTTGTTCCTGTGATGAAGACGGTATTCGCGATTCTGGTTTTCCGGCTGGTGCTTTCCGGGCAGGAGTGGCCATCGTACAGCGGAGGCGCTGGCGGAAGCCACTACTCGGCTCTGAAGCAGATTCACAAGGGGAACGCAGGCAAGCTGCGGATCGCCTGGACGTACCGCACGAGCGACCTGGAGCCCGCGAGCGGCAATAACCGCAAGGCGGCGTTCGAGGCGACACCGATTCTGGTGAACGGAACGCTGTACCTGTCGACGGCATTCAACCGGGTGCTGGCGCTACATCCCGCGACGGGGGAGCGGAAGTGGGTGTTCGACGCGGAGATCGACCGCGGGCGGAATTACTCGGAGGTGACCTCGCGGGGCGTGTCGTACTGGCTGGATCGCAGGGCGGCCCGGAACGCGCCGTGCCGGGAGCGGATCCTGCTGGGGACGCTGGACGCTAGGCTGATCGCGCTGGACGCGCTTGACGGGAAGCGCTGCGACGGATTCGGCAAAGGCGGCCAGGTGGACCTGGGCGAGGGCATCGGGGGCGTCCGGTTTCCGGGCGATTACCAGGTGACATCGCCGCCGGCGATCGCGGGAGATGTGATCGTTGTTGGTTCCTCCATCGGCGATAACGGCAACGTGAAGATGGATCGCGGGACAGTGCGCGGATTCGACGCGCGCAGCGGGAAGGTGTTGTGGAGCTGGGATCCGCTGCCGCCGGAACTGAATGCCGGGGCGGCGAACGCCTGGAGCCAGATCTCGGTGGACGCCGAGCGGGATCTGGTGTTCGTTCCCACGGGCTCGGCGAGCCCGGATTTCTACGGCGGGGAGCGTAAGGGCGACAATCGCTGGGCGAACTCGGTGGTCGCGTTGAAGGCGTCGACGGGGCAGTTTGTGTGGGGATTCCAGGTGGTGCACCACGATTTGTGGGACTACGATGTGGCGTCGCAGCCGCTGCTGTTCACGTGGCGCGGGAAGACGCCGGCCGTGGCGATCGCCACGAAGACGGGGATGGTGTTCGTGCTGGACCGCCTGACGGGGAAGCCGCTGCTTCCGGTGGAGGAGCGTCCTGTGCCGCGAAGTCCGGTGGCGGGGGAAGAGTCGTGGCCGACGCAGCCGTTCTCCTCGGCGGATTTGCTGGCTCCGCAGAGCTTGCGCGCGGAGGACATCCATGCGGCGACGCCGGAGGGGAAGAAACATTGTCAGGATCTGGTGCGATCCCTGCGCTGGGAGGGGATGTATACGCCGCCGTCGGAGCAGGCCACGCTGTCGTTTCCGGGAAACGCGGGGGGTGTAGCGTGGGGAGGTCCGGGGCACGATCCGGAGCGGGGGCTGCTGATCGTCAACACCAACCGGATACCGTTTTCGGTGCGCCTGATTCCGCGGGAGGATTTCGCGCGGCAGCGGACGGAGGCGGCGAAGAACCGGCTGCAGGGGGAGTTTGCACCGCAGCGCGGCACGCCGTACGGAATGTATCGCGAGCCGCTGCGATCGCCGGACGGAGGCATCTGCGCGCCGCCGCCGTGGGGTGCGATTTCGGCACTGGACCTGAACACGGGGAAGAAGAAGTGGGAGTCGCCGCTGGGGTCGCTGGCGGAGGGTGTGCGGACGGGATCGCCGGGGTTGGGCGGTCCGCTGGTGACGGGCGGGGGGCTGGTGTTTATCGCGGCGACGCTGGACAACCGTTTGCGGGCGTTCGATTCCGATAGCGGAGCGGAGGTCTGGAGCCATGAGCTGCCGGCATCGGGGCAGGCGTCGCCGATGACGTACTCGGCCGGGGGCAAGCAGTATGTGGTGATCGCGGCCGGGGGGCACGGAAAGCTGGGGAGCAAGCAGGGAGATTACGTGGTGGCGTTCGCGCTGGAATAAGCGCGCGGGTTCGGGCGGGATGGCGGATAATGGGGACAACAGACCATGCGTTTCTTATCTGTATTGACTCTCGCGGCCGGGCTGGCGCTGGCGCAGGGAAATCCTGTCGACGACCGGATCTACGATGAGGTTCGCCGCAAGATGGCCAACGATCGCGACGTGGGCGGCGGGGTGATCGAGGTGATTGTCAGAAACGGCGAGGTGACGCTGAAGGGCCGGGTCCGGAAGGACAACATGAAGGCAAAGGCGGAGAAGATCGCGCGGAAGGTAAAGGGAGTTACCACCGTGACCAATCAAATTGAGGTTCGCCTGACGCCCTGAACCGGGAACGAATGGCGGGGACGACGGGGCTCGAACCCGCGACCTCCGACGTGACAGGCCGGCGTTCTAACCAGCTGAACTACGTCCCCGCGAGATCGTCCTTACAGAGTATCACGGGCGGGGTGGAGCCGCAAATTCGGGGTGGCTGAGCGTTACGGGAACGCGATGAAGCGCAACGTTTGCCATTCGGTGACTCGTGGCTCCCATTGGGGTCGCCGAGCAGGAGTACCGGCCGACGAGCGCCGTTGATTAAGGCTTTTCCGCGACGGCAACGAGGTGACCGCGGGTGCGGTAGAAGAGCACGCCGCCGGAAAGCGCGGGGCTGGCCATGGTGATTTCGCCCATCCGGTTCATGGCAAGCTGCTCAAACAGGCGTCCCGCTTTCAAGACGTACACCTCGCCCTCCTCGCTGGCGAAGTAGAGCTTATCGGCGGCGGCTACCGGGGAAGAGGAGAAGCCGGTGGTTCCCGCGCCGAGGCGCTGTTCGTATTGCAGGGCGCCGGTTTTGGCGTCATAGACCTTCAGCACGCCGCGATCCGAGCAGCTATAGAGGAGGTCGCCGAGCACCAGCGGGGTTTGCATGTACGCGCCGTTGCGGGGGACGCTCCAGACGATGGCGGCGTTGGTGCGTTCGCCGGGGGCCAGGGAGATGTCGCCGTGCGCCTCGGGACGGATGGCGTACAGCGGCGCCGCGCCGCCGTGGGCGTTGGTGACGAAGATGAGACCGTGCGCGAAGACAGGGGTCGGCACCGGGATATCGCCTTCGGACTTCAGCCGCCACAGCTCCTTGCCGGTTTTGAAGTCGTAGGAAACGATGTGGGGATAGGAGTTCAGCACCACCTGGGTGCGGGCGGGAGTCCGGACGACGGCGGGCGTGGCCCAGCCGTTCTTGACCAGCGCGGAGCGGGAGGTGCGCCAGAGTTCCGAGCCGTCGCGGGCGGAGATCGCGACCACGAAGGGATCCTTCTTGCCGTCGCACTGCAACACGACGGTGTCGTCGATCAACACCGGGGAACTGGCGAAGCCCCAGGAGAGCGATTGATCGTTGAAGGGCGCCATGTCGATCTCGCCGAGGTCCTTGCTCCATAGCAGCTTGCCGTCGAGGGAGTAGGAGTACAGGCCTTCGGAGCCGAAGAAGGCGATGAGGCGCTTACCGTCGGTGGCGACGGTGGTGTTGGCGTGGGTGGCCTTGGTGTGTCGTTTCACGCGCGGGGTCGCCTTACGCGCGGTAGCTTCCCAGAGAATTTTGCCGCTGCGTTTGTCGAGGCAGAAGACTTTCCAGCTCTGCTCGCCGTTATCGTCGGCGGAGTTGCCGGCGCCGTACAGGCCGACTTTGAGGGGAGCCGGTCCGGCGGAGGAGACGGCGGTGGCGACGAAGAGCTTGTCGCCCCAGATGACGGGGCTGGAGTGGCTCAAGCCGGGGATGGGTGTTTTCCAGAGGATGTTGCGGAGGGGGCCCGCGTCGGGATCGGCATTCCAGCTCACCGGTGCGGGCGCGTCGCCGAGGCCGTTGGCGGCGGAGCCGCGGAACATGGGCCAGTTGCCGTCGGCCAGCAGCAGTACGAGGAGCGGGAGCATGAACCGATTCTACGCCGATTGGCCGAGCCGGATGAGGTGTTCGGCGTGTTTGAGGGCCTCGGGAGTCAGGGTCTGTCCGGAAAGCATGCGGCCGATCTCGCGGGTGCGTGCCGCGCCCTGGATCTCCTCGATTTCGGCGACGGAGCGGCCTTTCACCGCGCGTTTTTCGACCGCGTAGTGATGGTCGGCGAAGCTGGCGATTGGCGCGAGATGGGTCACGCACAGCACCTGGTGGGAGGCAGAGAGCTTCTTCAGGCGGCGGCCGACGGCTTCAGCGGCGGCGCCGCCGACGCCGGCGTCCACTTCGTCGAAGACCAGGGTCCTGGGGGCGCGGGCTCGGACCGGCGCGGCGGTTTTCAAGGCCAGGGCGATGCGGGAAAGCTCGCCGCCGGAGACGATTTTGTCGAGCGGCCTGGGTTCCTCGCCGACATTGGCGGAGACGAGGAAGGCGATGGAGTCGACGCCGTGCTCGGACCAGGGGGCATCACCTACGTGGACGACGAACACGCTGCGCTCCATGGCCAGCGCCGCGAGCTCGGCTTCCACCTTGCGGGCGAGCTGCCGGGCACCCTCGCGTCGCTTGGCGGAGAGCTTGCCTGAGGCAACGCGATACTCTTCGGCGAGCCGGTTGCGCTGTTCCTCGAGGGCGGCGCGGTGTCCGGCGGCGTTCTCGACGGCGTTCAGGTTGTCCGTGACCTCGTGGAGGAAATCGAGGATCCCGGCCACCGTGGAGCCGTATTTGCGCTTCAGCTTGCCGATGGCGGCCAGCCGGTTCTCGACGGTTTCCAGGCGGGCGGGATCGGCTTCCAGCCTGGCGAGGTAGTCGCGCAGGGAGTGAGCGGCCTCGGACACGGAGATGGCGGCGGGGCGGATCGCGGCGAGCGTTTCCTCGATCGCGGGATCGATGCGCGCCAGATCCTCCAGCTTTCTCAGGGCGGTTTTCAACTGCGACGCGGCGCTGTCGGGCGCGTCGTAGAGGGCGCTGTAAGCGGCGGAGGCGCTTTCCTCGAGGCGGGTGACGTTGCGCAGCACGCGGCGCTCGGCTTCGAGCTCGTCTTCCTCGCCGGGCCGCGGATTCACGGCTTCGATTTCCTTGCGCTGGAACTGCCACAAGTCGACCAGGCGGAGGCGCTCCTGCTCGGCGCGGTCGAGCCCGGCGAGCTCGGCGGAAACGGCTTGCCAGCGCTCGAAAAGGCCGCCAATTTCGGCAACCAGCGCTTCGCACCGGGCGAAGGCATCCAGGATCTCGCGCTGCGCGGCGGGGGAGAACAGGAGTTGCTGGTCGTGCTGGCCGTGGATATCGCCAAGCAGGGGGGCGAGATCGCGGAGGAGCGCGACGGTAACGGGGCGGCTGCCGGCGAAGGCTCGCGACTTGCCATTGGCGAGGATTTCGCGTTCCAGGAGGAGCTCGCCTTCCTCGGAGTCGATTCCGGCGCCGTCGAGGAGTTTGCGGAGGGGAGGGGAGTCCCCGGTTTCGAAGATGGCGCTGACGCGGGCGCGATCGGAGCCGGAACGGAGCATGTCGGAGGACGCGCGGCCGCCGAACAAGAGAGCGAGGGCGTCGACGAGCAGGGACTTGCCGGATCCGGTTTCGCCGGTGAGGACGTTCAGGCCGGCGTGGAAGCGGACTCTCGCGCGCTCGACAACGGCGTAGTTTGCGACGGTCAGCTCAACCAGCATGGAGCGATACCAGATTATAACGATTGACCTTAAAACAGAAATAGGACATTCTGTTTGATGATCCCTTCCAGCCGCGTACGCTGGTTACAATGAGTGTGTAAGGAGCCGGATTGACGGATTTTCTCTCCTCGGGCGTCCTCGCCGAAGTCAACGTATGGGAAATGGTGGCAACCTCGGAACCGATCCCGCTGGCGGTGATGGCGTTTCTGGCGGTGTTCTCGGTGGTCTCGTGGGCGATCATCTTCTCGAAGTGGGGAGCGTTCCGGCGGGCGCGGCAGCATAGCCGCGACTTCCTGCGTGCGTTTCGCAAGGCGCCGGCGCTGGACGCGGTGGCGCAGGCGGCGGGTCAGTACAAGGAATCGCCTCTGAGCCTGGTTTTCGATTTCGGCTACAGCGAAGTGAGCCGGCAGGTGACCACGCGCGGGCGGCTGACGAACAAGACGGCGATTGAGCGGACGCTGCTGCTGGGAATCAGCGAGGAGCTGGCGAAGCTGGAGCGCAACATGAACTGGCTGGCCACGACGGCTACGGTGAGTCCGTTTATCGGGCTGTTTGGAACGGTGTGGGGCATCATTGACGCGTTCCAGGCGATCGGGCTCGCGGGCTCGACGAGCATGCGCACGGTGGCGCCGGGTATCGCGCACGCGCTGGTGGCGACGGCGCTGGGGCTGTTCGCGGCGATTCCGGCGGCAGTGTTCTATAACCTTTTCGGGCAGCAGATTCGCGAGTTCGGGGCGCGGATGGACGATTTCTCGCTGGAGTTCCTGAACATGACCGAAAGGAACTACGAGCTGTAGGGCATCCCAAGACATATGGCCATCCAACTCGGCGGTAACGGGCATGGCGGCGGGCGCAGGTCGCGGACGGCGGGGACGCTGTCGGAAATCAACATCATTCCGCTGGTGGACGTGGTGATGGTGCTGCTGATCATCTTCATGCTGACGGCGCACGTGATGGAGTTTGGAATCGAAGTGGATGTCCCCAAGGTGGACATGGTGAAGGACACGGTGGAGATTCTGCCGGTGATCACGGTGTCGCCCGCCGGCGAGCTGTACCTGAACGAGAAGACGGTGAACATCAACGCCCTGGACCGGACCTTGAAGGAGCGCTTTCCGAAGGCCAAGAGCGTTTACCTGCGGGCGGACAAGTCCGCGATCTGGGAGACGCCGGTGCAGGTGATGGCCCGGTTGCACAAGGCCGGGTATGGCGTAAACGTGGTAACGCAGCCGTTGGAGAACGGACGGAAACGCTGATGGCGCGGCCGGTGGACATTCTGGATGAACGGGAGAGCCTGAGGGGCCCGTTCGTCCTGTCGATCGGCGCGCACGTGGGGCTCGGCGTGTTCATGGGCCTGTCGAGCTGGCTAGCCGCGTCGGGGCCCAAGTTCGGCGTGGAGAATCCGGGCGCGGGCGCGATGACGGTGAACGTGGTGAGCAGCATTCCGCTGCAGCAGCGCACGGGATTGCAGAATCCGGTGGCGCGGGACACCAAGAGCAACCTGCCCACTCCTCCCAAGGAGGAGAAGGTGGAGCGGGCCAGGCCGGAGCCGGATGCGATCGCGCTGAAGAGCAAGGACGCGAAGAAGCCGCGCGAGCAGGAAAAGAAAGCCGTGCAGGCGCAGAAGTACCGCAATCCGGACGCGGACCGACCCAACCAGATGTATTCGACGCAGGGCCAGGCGGCGGTTTCGCAGATTTTTTCGCAGGCGCCGGGCGCGGGCGGCGTGGGGACAGGCCCGGCGAGCTCGCTGGGAACGCGGTTCGGCGGCTATGAAGCGCTGCTGCGGCAACGGGTGGCGGAGAAGTGGAACACGGGCGACGTGGATCCGCGGACAAAAACGGCGCCCATCGCAATTGTGGTATTTGATCTGTTGCGCAACGGCAGCGTCCGGAACGTGAAGGTGCTGCAGACGAGCGGGATCAGCGCGCTGGACTATTCGGCGCAGCGCGCGGTATTCGACGCGGCTCCTTTTCCGCCCCTGCCGGCGGGATTCGAGCGCGACACGGCCCGGGTGGAACTGTGGTTTGAGTTGAAGAGATGACCAAAAAGATTCTGTTCTTCATCGCGGTTGGGTTTCTGGCGGCCGGGGCGGCTCTGCTGCTGGCCCAGCAAAGCGACATTCTGAGCGTGATCACCGGAGGGACGCGGATTCCCGCGATCGCGGCGCCGGACTTCAAGGGCGCGGGGGACGCCGGGCGCTTCATGCCCGCGTTCAACGCCACGCTGTTCAGCGAACTGGAGCAATCGGGGCGATTGCAGATGGTGGCCAAGAGCCTGTATCCCCTGGAAGTCCCGCAACAGCCGTCGGACTTCAAGGCGCCGGAAGCTCCGGCGCGTCGGGGCGAGCAGCCGCGGAGGGTGGGTCCGTGGCTCACCGACTGGTTCAATCCGCCGGTGAACGCGAATTACCTGGCGTTCGGGTACACGGCGGTGCAGGACGGGCGGCTGGTGTTGTTCGGGTGGCTGTACAACGTGGGGCAGCCGGACATCGCGAGCGCGCAGGTGGTGGGCAAGGTGTACACGGGATCGCTGGATGACGACGGAGCGAGGAAGGTGGCGCGCGACTTCGCGGCGGACATCCTGACGCAGTTCGGCGCGGTGAGCCTGGCGGGCTCGCGGATTCATTTCGTAAGCGACCGGACGGGCAATAAGGAAATCTGGTCCATGGACTACGACGGATCGAACCAGAAGCAGTTGACGAACTTCCGGTCGATCACCACGATGCCGTCGGTGTCGCCGGACGGGCGGCTGGTGGCCTGCACGACGTTCGCGCGGGGACAGCCGGAAATCGTGGTTCTGTCGGCGGAATCCGGCCGGCGGTTGACATTCTACAACCAGCGCGCATCGATGAACGCGAACGCATCATTCACGCCGGACTCCAAGCATGTGATTTTTTCCTCCACGGCGGCGGGCGACGGTTACGCCAACATTTACATGGCGGATGTGAACGGCGGCAACCTGAGGCGGCTGACGCAGGTGCGGGCCGTTGAGGTGGAGCCGAAGGTGAATCCGAAGACCGGGCAGGATGTGGTGTTCGTCTCGGGTCGCTCCGGCCCCCCGCAAGTATATAGAATGAATATCGAAGGGACCGACATCGGGATGCTGACCACCGGCGAAGGCGACGCGGTGAATCCGGCCTGGCACCCCGACGGTAAGTTCATCGCGTTCGCCTGGACGCGCGGCTTTGAGCCGGGGAACTTCAACATTTTTGTGATGAACGTAGCGACACGGCAGCTTGTACAGCTCACCAGCGGGCAGGGCCGCAACGAGAATCCGGTTTGGGCTCCGGATGGAGTCCATCTGGCCTATTCCTCGCGGCGCGGTGGGCGTACGTCGATTTTCACGATGCTGGCCGATGGTACACAGCAGAAGCAGTTGACGTCGCAGGGCAACAATGAAAAGCCCGTGTGGGCGAAGGCAATTCAATAGAGAGAGATCGCTAGGGAGGCAGGAGATCGAAATGAAGCAACAGCGAAGTCAGATCGGGCGGACGAGCATGGTGGCGGTTGCGCTCGGATTGAGCCTGTTTGCGGTAGGTTGCAAGAAGAAGGTGCCGGCTCCGGCTGCGCCCCCGACGCCGGTAACGGAGCCGCCGAAGATGACGCCGCGCGCGCCGCAGATCGGCAGCTTCACGGTGGAGCCGTCGCGCGTGGACCGCGGGCAGTCGGCGACTCTGCGATGGTCCACTTCGGACGCAACGGACGTAAACATCAGCGGGATCGGGGCGGTGAATGCGCAGGGCAACCGTTCGGTATCGCCGAACCAGACCACAACGTACACGCTGACGGCGAAGGGTCCGGGCGGGGAGACCTCGCGCGCGGTGACGCTGACCGTGGGTGAGCCGGTGGTGCCGCGTCCGGCGGAGCCGCCGAAGGCGCCGAGCATGACCTGGGGTCAACTGTGGCAGACCGAAAACGCGGGCGACGCCTATTTCGATTACGACAAGAGCGATATCCGTCCGGATGCGCGGGAGACGCTGACGAAGAACGCGGACGTCATCAAGCGGGTGTTCGGGTTGGACGCCGGCGCGAGCTTCACGGTGGAAGGCCACTGCGACGAGCGCGGCTCGGCGGAGTACAACCTGGGGTTGGGCGATCGCCGGGCGACGGCGGCCAAGGAGTTGTTGACCCAGTTGGGCGTTGCCGCCGATAAGCTGCGTACCATCAGCTACGGCAAGGAACGTCCCACGTGTACCGAGGCAAATGAGAGCTGCTGGCAGAAGAACCGCCGGGCTCACATCGAACCGGTCCGTTAACCGGCCTAGACGGGCGCCCGGCGGACCGTGGTGCGGGTTCGCGGGCGCCCGCGCGTTTTGTGGAAGGAGTTGGTGATGCGTGTTTTCGGCTTATTGACGGTTTTCCTGATGCTTGTGTCGGCGCCCGCCTTCGCCCAGAGGAAGGAGATCGTCGATCTGCAGCGCGACATGGCGTTGCTGCAGGAGCAGATGAAGCAGCTCGAGAAGAACCTGGATGACAAGCTGGGGCAGTTGACGAAGCTGGTGCAGCAGGCGCTGGAGACCGCGAACAAATCCAATGAAGGCGTTACCGCGCTGCAGAGCAGCCTGGGCAACAGCTTCCGGGAGCAGTCGAAGACGGTGGCCTCGGGCGTGGTGGGCGTCAGCACGAAAATGGATCAGGTGGGCGAAGAGGTGCGCGGGATGCGGGAGGCCATCGCCGAAACGAACTCGCGGCTGGCGAAGCTGGACCAGAAGATCGTGGACCTGGATACGACCGTGCGGACGCTCAACAATCCACCCAAGCCTCCCGGGGCGGAGGGATCGACGGCGCCGGCGGGCAACGTCCCTCCAGCCGGGATGTCGGCGGAGACTCTGTATAAGAATGCGCTGGCGGACATGAACTCCGGCAAGCTGGAACTGGCGCTGATGGAGTTTCAGGATTACGTGAAGTACTTTTCGAGCACGGAACTGGCGCCGAACGCGCAGTTCTACATCGGCGAGATCCACCGGCGCAACAACGATCCCGACGCGGCGATGGCGGCCTACGATCAGGTGCTGGAGAAGTATCAGGAGAACAACAAGTCCGCGGATGCGCAGTACATGAAAGCGCGCATGCTGCTGCAGACGGGCAAGCGCACCGCGGCCGCCGACGAGTTCCGGGAACTGATCAAGAAGTACCCGGCGTCGGAGCAGGCGGCGAAGGCCAAGGACCAGTTGAAGGCGCTGGGGATCGCGCCGCCCACCGCGTCGCGCTCGCCGAGAAAGAGGTAGAGAGATGGATTCCGCCGGGGCGCCGAAGCCGGAACTTCGATATGAAGATCTGGCGGGCATGATCGAGCACTCGGCGGTGCGCCCGGAGCTGAGCGAGGAACACATTCGCATCAGTTGCGAAATCGCCCGGCAGTATCGCATCGCCGCGGTTTGCGTCCGGCCGTCGGACGTGGACCTGGCCGTTCGCTGGATGGAAGGATCGGGAATCCCGGTGGCCAGCCACGTCGGCTATCCGCACGGGGACGACACCACCCCCGCCAAACTTTATGCGGCGCGCGACCTGATTCGCCGGGGCGCGCGCGAAATCGATACGGTGCTGAACATCGGGAAAATGATCTCGCGCCAGTTCCAGTACGTCGAAATGGAACTGACGCAGCTTTCGGCGGCCTGCCATGAAGGCGGCGCGATCCTGAAGGTGGCGTTTGAAAACGGATACCTGACGCAGGACTTAAAGACGATCGCCTGCCGCATCGCCAAGCGAGCCCAGGTGGATTACGCCCGAACCTCGACTCCCTTCGGACCGGCCCCGTACTCGATGGAGGACATTGCATTGATGAAACGCCTGCTGGAGGGGCGGGTCAAGATCAAGGCGTCGGGAGGCGTGCGGACGCTGGATCACCTGAAACAACTGCGCGCGGCGGGCGTGGAGCGCGCGGGAACGATTCACACCGTCCCGATGCTGGAGAGCTGGAAGACGGAACTCGACGCTCAGCGCAAGGCAAGCTGAATCGCGTATCATTTGGCACATGCGTATCCTGGGCATCATCCTGCTGGTCGCCGGTTTCGGCGCGCTCACCGTGCAGGGTCAACTTGCCGGAACGGGACTCGAGCTGCTGCCTTACATTCTGATGGGCGTCGCCGCGATCCTGATCGTGCTCAGCCTGGGACGTCCATCCGGCGACAGCGTCGATTTCGAGTCCGCTCACGTGAACGCTCCCACGCATACACCCTCGGCGTCGGCAACGGCGGTGGCGTCGGCGGCGGCGGAGCGGGAATCCGACCAGGTGCGCGCGGTGCTGCCGGGCATCTCGGAAGATAAGCTGGCGCAGATCGCCCAGCTCATCAAGAAGAAGCAGGTGATCGAAGCGATCAAGGAGGTCCGGCAGGCCACCGGCATGGGCCTGAAGGAATCGAAGGAGCTGGTGGACCGGCTGCGCGACCGCGTGAAATAGCCTGGCGCGCGTCAGCGGGGGCGCGCGGCCTGCGATCCGGAAAGCGGATCCTTGGGTCTGGAAATCGCCCGCTTCAGTAAGGCGTGGTTGAAGTATTCGCACACCGGCGTCACCGCCGCGATGCGATCGGCGAACTCCTTCACCAGCAACGGCGACGCGGCCAGCGCGGGGTCCAGCTTGGCGGAAAAATACCACTGTTTGCGCCGGATGAGGTCCGCCGCGGGTTGCTCCGGATCGAAGCCCTTGGGAACGCGGGTCAGGGAGTCGCCCTCCAGGTCCCCCAGCAGGCTTTTCAGCTTTTTCGACGAGGCCAGCTTGCGGAACTCGGCGTGATTCACGGCCAGGTGCATGCGCACGGTCAGCAAGTCCTCCGGCATCAGAAAGTAAACGCCTCCGGCCACGTACACTTCTTTCGGCTGCACGTGGATGTAGAAGCCGGCGCTCTGGTTCTTCTCCATTCCCCGGCGCCAGAACGACGCGGCGATGTGAGTCTTGTAGGGCGTCTTGTCGACGCTGAAGCGGGTATCGCGATAGACGCGGAACACGGCTTTCGCCGGATCGGAAATATACTCGGGCGCCGTTTTCGCCAGGCGCGCGTTGATCGCCTCCACCAGGCGCAGCATGGGCTGCCGGACGCTGGATTCGTAGATCTCCTTGCGCGGCTGGAACCAATCGCGATCGTTGTTCTTCGCCAGGTCGCGAAGGAACTTCATCCCGGCGGGTGGAAACCCCGCGAACGCCGTGTCTGCCACTGCGGCTCCTCTATACTGGTGAAGAATGCTGTCCGAACTGCGAGCGATCTCCGGCATTCGCGTCCGGGAGAACGCTCCGTTGAGCCAATATACCCGCTTCGGCATCGGCGGCGCAGCAGACCTCTTCGTGGAGACCGGAGACGAGGCCGCTTTTCAGGCCGCGTGGGCGGCGATTCGCGGGCGAAGCGTCCCCTGCGTGGTCATCGGCGGCGGGTCCAACCTGATCGTCAGCGACGCCGGATTTCGCGGAGCCGTTCTGCGCTATGACGGCGCCCGGCTCGGGATTGAAGGCGGCTGTGTGCACGTTCAGGCGGGCGTCGTGTTGCAGGACCTGGTGGATGCGACCATCGCGGGGGGACTCGAAGGGCTGCACACCATGACCGGTATCCCGGGATGGACGGGCGGCGCCCTGTACGGCAACGCGGGCGCCTACGGCCATTCGATCCACGAATTCGTGCGGGAGGTCCGCTTCTGCGATGGAGCCGCGATCCGGACGCTGGACAACGCGGGCTGCCGCTTCGCCTACCGGGAGAGCGTGTTCAAGGAGCGAAAGGACTGGATCATTTTTTCCGCCGGGCTCGAGCTGCCGCGCGGCGACGCAGGGGCATTGCGCCGGGCGGCGGACGAGATCCGCGCCGTGCGGGACGCCAAGTACCCGCCGGCGATGATGTGCGCCGGCAGCATCTTCAAAAACCTGATCGTGCGGGACCTGCCCGCGGATGTCGCGAGCCAGATTCCGCGGAAGGTGATTCGCGAGGGTAAGGCTCCTTCCGCGTGGTTCCTGGAGCAGGTGAACGCCAAGGGCATGCGCCGCGGCAACATTCAGGTGGCGGCCTACCACGCCAATCTGATCTATAACGATGGCGGCGGCCGTTCGGACGACCTGGCCGCGTTGATCGCGGAGTTGAAGGCCCGCGTGGCGGACCGCTTCGGCTTCGAGCTCGAGGAAGAAGTTCAGTACATCGGCTTCTGACGCCGGGCGTACAATCCTGGGAGTGAAACGACTCTAGAGGCCGCGCGCGTGATCGCCACCGGCCTGGGCTGTGCTCCGGGATCGGACTTACAGTGCGAAATCGTACAATAATTTCGCGCCCGCCTCTTCACCTTCCCATTTTAGAGTTATAAACTCGTAGGCCAGACCACCGTTGGTTCAGTTCCTGGAGGCCCGAGAGCATGGCGGACAAATATCGCTTTCTGTCGGAATTGCTGCGCAAAGAGGAAGCAGCGATTCTGGACAAGTGGTTGGAATTACAACAAGTTGCGTTAGCGGGACGGCGGGACCAGGTATCGGTGAAAGACGACGTGGAGACCTCCCGCTCCTTCCTTCACGGCTTCGGGAAGGCGCTGGCCGCGACCAGAGAACTCGACTTGTCCTCCTCCGGCTGGGCCGATTTGCGGCAGACTTTGGAGCAGATCGCCATCACCCGCGCCACCCGCGGCTTCGGTCCGCTGGAAACCGCGATGTTGATCTTCAGCCTGAAGCAGCCCGTATTCGAAGCGATCCGGCGGAGCTTGAGCAGCAAACCCGAGGAATTGGCCTCGGAAATCTGGAATGCCACCGAGATCCTGGACCGTTTGGGGTTGTTCGTCACGGAAGTCCACCAGAAGGGCCGCGAGGAGCTGATCCGTAAGCAGCAGCAGGAGATGCTGGAGCTTTCGACACCGGTGGTGCGGCTCTGGGAAGGGGTGCTGGCGCTGCCGCTGATCGGGACGCTGGACAGCGCGCGGACGCAGGTGGTGATGGAAAGCCTGCTGCACCAGATCGTGTCGACGGGCGCTTCCATCGCGATCATCGACATCACCGGCGTGCCGACGGTGGACACGCTGGTGGCGCAGCATCTGCTGAAGACGGTGGCGGCGGCGCGCCTGATGGGGGCGGACTGCATCATCAGCGGGATCCGGCCGCAGATCGCCCAGACCATCGTGCACCTGGGCGTGGAACTGACGGCCGTCATCACAAAGGCCACCCTGGCGGATGCCTTCGCCATCGCCCTGCAACGCCAAAACCTGGCCGTTGTCCGCGTTCAAAAAAACCCGCCTGCGGCCGGATAGGGGACACCTTGGAACGGATTCCGATATTGAAGCTGGGGGAGTTTCTGCTGGTGTCCATCCAGGTGGACATGCACGACAAGCTCGCGCTGGCGCTGCAGCAGGATCTGACGGACCGTATTGCAGCCACCGGCGCGCGCGGCGTGCTGATGGATATTTCAGCTTTGGAGGTGGTGGATTCGTTTATCGGCAGAATGCTGGCGAATACCGCCGCGATGTCGCGCGTCCTGGACGCCACCACCGTTGTGGTGGGAATGCGTCCGGCGGTGGCGATCACGCTGGTGGAACTTGGATTGTCGCTGAACGGAGTCCGGACAGCTTTGGATGTGGAAAGGGGGATGCAGCTCCTGAGAGCCGCGGTCCGTCAGCCCTGGGAAGAGCCGGATGGCGACACTCCGGTCTGAAATAGCGGGCATCGTAACTTCGGAGGATATCGTCCGCGTGAGGCACATGGTCCGGGACGCGGCGGTGCGGCTTTCCTTCAGCCTGGTGGATCAGACCAAAATCGTCACCGCGGCGAGCGAACTGGCCAGGAATACTCTCGAGTACGGCGGAGGCGGGACGGTGAGAATTGACGAGCTGGCGGATCATGGGAGATTAGGCCTGCAGTTGATCTTCGAGGATCGCGGGCCGGGGATCGCGGACCTGAACCAGGCGATGCAGGACGGATTTACCAGCGGCTCGGGGCTCGGCCTGGGATTGGGCGGGGCGAAGCGGTTGTGCAACGAATTTGAAATTCAGTCCAAACCGGGGGAAGGAACGCGGGTGCGCGTGGCCCGCTGGAAGTAATGGGACCGGGCGAGACGATTTGTGTTCCGTTGGCTTCGGGAACGGACATCGCCGAGGCACGCCGGTGCGCGGCCGCGGCAGCCCAGGAACTGGCGATGAGCGAGACGGAGATTGGAAGATTAAGCGTCGTGGTCACGGAACTCGCCCGCAATATACTGAGTCACGCGCGCGGCGGCGACATGTTGATCAGCCGGCCTCGCGACGTGGCGGCAGTCGAAATCCTGGCGCTGGATAACGGTCCGGGGATGAACAGTTTCGAGGAATGCGCGCGGGACGGCTTCTCCACGGCGGGCACGCCGGGTACGGGGCTGGGGGCCATCCGCCGCATGACCGACGATTCATCCTTCTTCACCAGGCCGGACCAGGGCACGATCGCGTTGACCCGGGTTTACCGGAACGGAAAGCCCGCGAATCGGGCGGAAAGCGCGTGGGGCGGGATTTCCGTGCCGGTCGCGGGGGAGAGTGTCTGCGGCGACGGGTGGGCGGCTAAGCGCCAGGACGGGTCGGTATGGGCGATCGTTTGCGACGGTCTGGGTCATGGTCCCACGGCGAGGGAGGCGGCGGCGGCGGCCGTGGATCTGTTTTTGAACCAACCGGCTTCCTCCCCGGTGCAGATGATCGAAACGATTCACGGAGGTCTTCGAAGCACGCGGGGCGCATCGGTGGCCGTGGCGGAGCACGCGGCGGGGAACGTGCGCTATTCCGGAATCGGGAATATTTCCGCCTCTTTGCACCAGGCAACCGGGGTGCGGCACCTGGTCTCGCACAACGGAACGGCGGGGTACGGGGCGCCGCGGCTTCAGGAATTTGGGTATCCGGCGGGGGAGGGGGCGGTACTGGTAATGACCAGCGACGGCATTATCTCGCAATGGGCGGTGCCGCACGCCGATCTGCGGACCTCCGATCCGCTGGTCTCCGCCGCCCGAATTTACCGCGATTTTCGCCGGAAACGGGACGACAGCACGGTACTCACGGTAAAGTTATGACCGGAACGCAAACCCTGCTGACGGTTGCCCTCCAGCGCGAAAGCGATGTGGTGGCGGCGCGGCAGCGGGCGCGGGAGCTGGCCGGGCTGCTGCGGTTCGAACCGGTGGAGCAGACGCGCATCGCCACCGCGGTTTCCGAACTGGCGCGGAACGCGTTTTTGTATGCGGGCGGCGGGTTGGTGTCGTTTTCGGTGGAGCCGGAACAGCGCGAGCCGGCGTTATGGGTGGTGGTTTCCGACCGGGGGCCGGGGATCGCCAACCTGAAAGCGGTGCTGTCGGGAACGTACCAGTCGTCAACCGGGATGGGCCTCGGCATCATCGGGGCGAAGCGCCTGATGGATGCGTTTCAGGTGGATTCGCGGCCGGGCGAGGGAACCACGGTCCGGATGGCGAAGATGCTGCCGCGGGGCGCGGCGTCTCCGGACGTGCCGGACATCGCGGCGAAGCTCGCCCGTCACGCGCCGCCGAGCCCGCTGACCGAAGTGGAGCAGCAGAATCGGGAACTGCTGCAAACGTTGTCCGAACTCAAGCGCCGGCAGGAGGAGTTGTCCTGGCTGAACCGCGAACTAACGGCCACAAATCGCGGGGTGGTGGCGTTGTACGCCGAGTTGGACGACCGCGCCGAGCGGCTGAAACGCGCCGACGAGGTGAAGAGCCGGTTCCTTTCGTACATGAGCCATGAGTTCCGGACGCCGCTGATTTCCTCCCAGAGCCTGTGCCGCCTGTTGCTGGAAGAGGACGCGGGGCCGCTTACCGAGGAACAAGTGAAGCAGGTGCGGTTGATCCAGAAGTCGCAGCAGGAGTTGCTGGAACTGGTTAACGATCTGCTCGACCTGGCCAAGGTGGAGGCGGGCAAGACCGTCCTGCGCCCCTCGGCATTCCGGGTGGCGGACCTGTTCGCCACGATGCGGGGCATGTTCCGGGCGGTGGTTCCGGGCGGGCGCGTGCTGCTCCGGATCGACGATAGCGAGGAGTTGCCGGAGATGTTCACCGACGAACAGCGGTTGGGCCAGATCCTGCGCAACCTGTTGTCGAACGCGCTGAAATTCACCGAGCGGGGCGAGGTCCGGCTGTGGGCGGAGCCGGTGGGCGGCGGCGCCCGGGTCGCGTTCTACGTTCAGGATTCCGGCATCGGCATACCAGTCGACGAGCAGGAGCGCATTTTCGAGGAGTTCAGCCAGGTGGAGTCCGCGATTCAGAAACGGAGCAAGGGCACTGGGCTGGGCTTGCCGCTTTCGCGGCGGCTGGCCGCGCTGCTGGGCGGCGGGATCACGGTACGGAGCGCGCCGGGCGAGGGTTCCACGTTCCGCGTGGAGGTTCCGGCGCGCCTCGGCTCGGGCGCGGCGGAGGTGGAAGTCGCGGCGCCCGCCGCGCGCCCGCGGGATCGCAAGGTGCTGGTGATCGACGACGACGAAGCATCGCGCTATCTTGTGAATCACGCGCTGCAGGGCACCCGGTTTCAGGTGTTGGAGGCGCCGGATGCAAGGGTAGGCATCGAACGGGCCTGCGCGGAGCGGCCGGACGTGATTGTTCTGGACCTGGTGATGCCGGGGATCGACGGCATGGCGGCAATGGAGCAATTGAAGCGGGACCACCGCACCCGCGAGATTCCAGTGGTGATCTATACCTCCGGTGTCCTGTCGAGCGAGCAGGAAAGCCAACTGGGGCGGCACGCCGCGCTGATCCTCCGTAAGGGAGGCTCGCGCGAGGAATTGACGGACAGCATCGCCTCATTGGCAGGCGAGTCCGGGCGATCGGGAGAGAGACCATGAATAGCGAGGAGTCAGCCCGCATCCTTTGCATCGACGACGACGAAGCCAAGCGCTACGCGATTTCGCGGTTCCTGCGGCGCGAGGGTTTCGCGGTGATCGAGGGCGGCACCGGCTCCGAGGCGCTGGAACTGGCCCGCAACCGGC
Organism: Bryobacteraceae bacterium; assembly: GCA_019748195.1. Lineage (GTDB taxonomy): Bacteria > Acidobacteriota > Terriglobia > Bryobacterales > Bryobacteraceae > JAIEPW01. Next base: position 38,622 of record JAIEPW010000011.1, on the reverse strand, counting down.
CGGACCTGATCATTCTCGACGTCAACCTGCCCGATATCAACGGTTTCGAGGTCTGCGCGCGGATCCGGCAGGACCCGGCGACCAGCACCATACCGATTTTGCACCTTTCGGCGAGCTTCGTGGAGGTCCGGGATAAGGTGAAGGGTCTCGAATCCGGCGCGGACGCCTACCTGGTGGAGCGGACTGAGCCGGAGGAGTTGATCGCCACCGTGCGCGCCTTGCTGCGCATGAAGCGCGCCGAGGCCGCCGCGCGGGAACTGGCCGCCAAGTGGGGAGCGACCTTCGAGGCCATCGGCGATGCAATTGTGATCGTGGACGCGGACTGGAGGGTGCAGCACAGCAATCCATCGTTCCAGCGGCTGGCGGCGCGCGGAGGGCTTCGCGAAGGAGACATCCCGGAGTTTTGCCGCGCGCCCGTGCGGCAGGCGCTCGAAACCGGGAAGGCCACGCTTTCCGAGGTGGAAACGTTGGGCCTTTTCCTGCGGCTGGGAGTGAATCCCATACCCGGCGAGCATCAAGACATCGCGGGCGTGGTGTGCATCGTCTCCGATATGACCGCGCACCGCCGGGCGGAAGAAGCGGTGCACCGCAGCGAGCGCCGCTACCGGCATCTGACGGAGTTCCTGCCGCACATGGTGTGGACCTGCGATGAGGCGGGACGGTCGGAAAGCTACAACAGGCGGTTCCGTGACTACGCGGGCGCAGCCGCCGACGCCCGGCCGAACTGGCTGGAGTTCGTTCATCCGGAGGAGCGCGAGGCAACGTTCCTGGCGTGGAGGCAGTCCACCTTGTCCGGCGAGAATTTTGAGACGGAGTGCCGCCTGGCGCGAGCGGATCAAGTTTACCGCTGGCACCTGCTGATCGCGAACGCATGGTTCGATGAAGAACGCAACGCGGGCAAGTGGCTGGTGACGGCCACCGACGTCCACGAGCAGAAACGCTACCAGCATGGGCTGGAACGGGCCGTGGATGATCTGCGGCAATTCAGCTACGCGGCCAGCCACGATCTGCGCGAACCGCTGCGCATGGTCTCCGCCTACGCCGATTTGCTGAGCCAGCGATACCGCGGCAAGCTGGATTCCACCGCGGACCAGTTCCTGGGGACCATCGTGGACGGGGTCCTTCGCCTGCACCGGCAGATCGACGGGCTGCGCGATTACTGGCAGGCGGCCGCATTCGACACCGCGCGTCTGGGGCCTGTGGATGCGAATACGGCGCTGGCAATCGCGATCCGCAATCTGGAGGGCATTATTCGCGCGAACGCCGCCGACATCCAGAGCTCGGACCTCCCGACCGTGCCGGCGCAGGAATTCGCGCTGGTGCAGATTTTTCAGAATCTGATCAGCAATGCGATCAAATACGCGCAGGGACGGCCGCGCATCTCCGTGGCGGCGCGGAGTCAGAACGGGGAATGGATTTTCTCGGTTCACGATAACGGGATCGGAATTGCGCCCGAACAGCAGAAAAACGTTTTCCGGCTATTTCAGAGGCTGCACGGTTCCGAGTACGAAGGCGCGGGGATCGGCCTGGCTCTCTGCCAGAAGATCACGGAGCGGCTGGGGGGCCGGATCTGGGTGGAATCCGAGCCGGGCCGAGGCTCGACCTTTTATTTTACGGTGCCGGCGTAGCAGACTTCTCTCGTAAGCGTAGGAATAACAAGGCCTTTCCCGTCGCGTTGCGGGCGAGCCGCGCCACGGTGGCTCGGGGGAATCAAGGCCAGTGTGCAAAACTGCACGCGGGAAGTTGGCCTGAAAGCCCCGTAAATCACCTTAATTTCCGTAATGGCCTGCTAATTAGTCGTCGATAGTGTAGGTATGGATAGCCTGGAGTGGTATGCCAGGTTCATTCCAGTACCGGGGGATTCCGGCGGTCAGGTGATCGTCGTCTCCGCGGCAGGAGGTCGCAGTATGGCCGGTGTATTTTCCATGCTTCGGATGCTCGGATTCGGCGGGGTGGAACCCAAGGCCGATCGCAGGCGGGAAGAGCGCTTCGGGATTCTTGAGCCAGTCACGATCAAAGTGCTCGGGTCCAATCCAGAGGTGCTGCAAGGCATTCTTCTGAATGTCTCCGCCCACGGGATGCGTGTGCAAACCGGGAAGGTGATCGTGCCGGGGAGCTGTTTGGAGGTTTCGACCTCGGAGGCGATGTTGCTGGGGGAAGTCTGTTATTGCATCCCGATGCAAGACCGCTTCGAGGTGGGGGTGGATGTGCGGCACAGCCTGGTGGATGTCAAGGATCGGGTGTTGTTCCGATCCGGCGGCGCCAGCACGATTTCCGACGCCGCGGCCGCGGAACTCAAGGTTCTCCTCTCGGTGACGGACCCGCGGAAGTTCACCGCCGCGCCAGAATCGGAGAGGCGCAACGAAACCCGTTATTCCATCTCCACCGGCGTCAAAGTGAAGACGGTCCATCCGCGGGTGACGCAATGGTGTTCCGCCGAACTGTGGGACATTTCTCGAACCGGCGTAGGACTCCATGTCCGCGAAGCCATTCTGCCCGGATCTCAAATCGCCGTGGCGTCGGGAGCGCTGGTGATCTTCGCCGAGGCTCGGCATTGCCGCGCGGGAACGGCCGGAGGTTACTTCGTGGGAGCGAAGATTATCGATGTGTTCGATGAGCAAGGCAATGCCGTGGGAGATTCGCTCGACCTGGAATGCGGGATTTAACCGTGCAGACAAAAAAGATCACCGTTACGCTGTTAGACACCAGCCCGGCGGTCGCCGCCGGCGTGGAGCAGTGGATCGAAGGCACCGGGGACCTGGAGTGGATCGGAGCCTCGAACCACCTTCCGCGCCCGCCTGCCTCAGCCGATGAGCCGGACGTATATCTCATCGACAAGGCGTTTGGTGTCAAGGAGGTACTCGACTGGCTGGGCGCCCACCGCTTACAGATTCGCGCCGCGGCGGTGTGGGGCGGGTCCTGGATCGGGGTGGAGGTGCTCCGGTTCCTCAACGCGGGGGTGAGGGGGATTCTGCATCGATCCGACAGCCGGGATCGCGTCCTGGGGTGCATCCGCGCGGTGGCGAATGGCGATCTCTGGGTGCACGATTGTGCTCATTCCGTCTCCCCGTTGTTGGGAATGGAACTGGGCACAACCTTGACCGACCGCGAGTTGCAGGTCCTGGTGCGGGTGCAAGAGGGCTACAGCAACGGCGAGATCGCTCACGAGCTCGGAATCGCGGTTCGAACGGTGAAGGCTCACCTCAAACATGCTTTCGAGAAGAAGAGAATTCGAGGCCGAACCGAACTCTCGGTTCGGCACGCGCTTCTGGGAGGGCTTATGGAACCGCCCACGGACAGCTCGACGGAGGAGGGAAAGAACACGTGTCCGCTGCGTCCTTAGCTGCATTAACGGCCTACGCCATTACCGGGGTTTGCGCGCTCCTGTTGATTCGCAGGGCGTCCAACCGCCGCATTCGATTCCTGGCCTTCAGCATCGGCCTGTTGCCGTTCTGCCAGGCCGTGACCATGTTGCGAACGGCGGGCTGGATTCCCGGCGGCCCGGTCCAGCACTCCCTCGAGATGCTGGAGCTGGCGGCCAGCGCGTTTGCCTTGGCGGCGGTCCACTTCCTGAACCGGGAGAACCGGGATCGTTTCAACGCGGACGTGAGGTTAAGCCTGGCGGAATCGCAGGAGAAGATCAGCAGGAGCATTTCCACAACGATTTTGAAGGCCGGAGGTCCTCAAGCGGGGGAACCGTCCGAGGAGCCGTTGCCCCAGAAGGGACCCTCCGATCATCGTGGCGGGAATGCAGATCAGACGGTGGCGCGGCCGAAGTAATCGGCGTTCTTCTTGGCGAAGTCCGCCCATTTCTCCGGCAGATCGTCGAGAGCGAAAATCGCCGAAACCGGGCAAACCGGAACGCAAGCACCGCAGTCGATGCACTCCACGGGGTCAATGTAGAGCATATCCACGCCGTCAAACCCACCCTCGTCCTTCTTCGGATGGATGCAGTCGACCGGACAAGCGTCGACGCAAGCCGTATCCTTGGTTCCAATGCAGGGTTCCGCGATTACGTAAGCCATGGCAGGATGAACCTCTATTGTACGATCCCCGCGCGGGGTGGACAACCAAGCAGGTAGCGGACGGGCGAATCGGGGGCTTGTAGGGGCGCTATCGAGGTTTGACCCGCAACTGGAACGTCGCCACACGGGTTTCCCCGCCGCCCGCGGCGACGCCGGACAGGTCCAGAACACAGCGTCCGGCGCGAAGCGTATCTGGTTGAATCGCCAGGGCCAGCACTCCACCGGAGGCGGGCCGGAGGTCGCGGAGCAGCCAGCGGGTCCCGCCGTCTTCGCAGCGAAGCGCGGCCCGGTACTCGCCAAAGGGGCCGCTTCCGGGAATGTGGATCAGCAAAACCGCGGCCGCGCCGGAAGAGATCGCCGTTTCGCCGGCTGGCTGCAGCCGGTAGACCGGAGCGGAATGCCGCTGATCCCGGAGGAACAGGAGGGAGGGGATGCTCAAAACCAGCATCGCCGCCGCGCCGATTCCTGTAAGTAATTGCCACAATTGAAGTTGACCTAGCCAAACCGCCACCGGCGGCAGGTGCGGCCCGTCGTGTCTGGAGACGGAAACAGGGACGGGGGCGGGAGACGTGATGGGGTGGGGTTCGGGCTCCGGAGGCGCCGGTTCCGAGGCGAGAAACATCTCAGCGAGGGCCAGCCGATCGCGGCACTCTTCGCAGTCCACGAAGTGCTGCTCGAAGGCGGCGCGCTGCTCCATGGACAGTTCGCGACGCAGGTAGCGTTCGGCGATCGAGTTCGCTTCAATGTACTGGTGGTCCAAGGCGAACCTTTGCGCCTTCATTTTGGCATGGGGACGCGCCAAGGCGATGGACCCGATCGTCTTGAACGTACTATTACTTGAACTTAGTCTTTTTGATTCAACAACTTACGCGTTGGCTGTCATGCCACGCCCGAGGGACTGGATGAACTTGGCGACTTCCGGCCAGTTCCATTCAATAACCGGGACATCCCGCAACTGCTCCGGGACGATCCCCCGACCCTCCATGAAGACGCCCATCACGGGGCTGTCGATCTCCGAAAGCAACTCGAGCTCGGTTTTGATGGCGGCCGGGTCCTGAGCGCGCTTGGTGAGCAGCACGATCGCGCCGCTGCTCTGCAGAATCTTGCCGCGGCAACTGGCTTTCCAGTGGGGAAGCCAAGGCTGCTTGGTGGGCAGATAGGTGAACTCAACGGCCAGTTTCGCGGTTCTCGCCTGGGTGGTTAGTTTTTCGCGGACGGCGTCGTCCCCCTCCGCGTGAACCAGATAGATCTGCATTACCTTCGCCATGCCTGTCCCTCACTCGCGTCCTGCTTGTGGTCGCATACCAGGATAGCGGAAAACGCGCGGATCGCCGCATCGATTCGAGAACAGGGTGTACCGGCTGGTACTGGGAGATACGGGGACCGCGTCAGGACGCTGCCTGACTCGCCTGTCCAGGGTACGCGGCATGGGCCTTCACTTCGTCGATCTGCTGGACGTGCCGCGATGTATGCAAGGCGATCATCAGCAGCCACTGTGCGCCGTCCAGATCCTTCAAAACAAAGTGGGGCGCGAAGTGATGATGGAGGGGGTCCGCGGTGTCGCGCACGTAGTCCAGCGTTTTCGCTCGGACCTGCTGGAACAAAGCGGCGATCTGTTCGGGGGTTTCCGCCTGACCGGTGGGCTCCATCGGTTCCGGAACTTTCACGCGGGTGGAGCGGTCGAGGACCGCGCGCATCAGTTTTCGTTCCTTGCCCGCGACCCCGGCGGCCTTTTCGGGCTGCGCCGGATCGCGCAAGATTTTCTGGATCATTTTGAAGATGCGCTGTTCCACTACCACGACATGGTCCGCGATTTCCTGAACGGACCAGACGTCCTCCGAGGGGCGGAAAGACCATTGCTCCGGCGGAAGACCGGCGATCGCCTCCAGGAACTGGCTGGAGGACTGCCGGAGTTGGGCGGCAAGGAAGTCGCGTTCTTCGGCGGTCAGCGTGGCCATGATTACTTCTTGGGGAACTTGGAATCGGCCTTCACTTCGAGGATCTGGTTGGTGTGCCGTTCGGAATGCGCCGACAGCAGCAGGATCCACTGGTATCCGTCCATGGGCCCGAGAACCGGGTGCGGGACGAAGTGGGCTCGCAGGTCGTCCTGCGTGGTCCTGATGTAGTTGATATTGCGTTTGCGGCGGGTATCAAACTCTTTCAACATGGCTTTCGGGTCGGGCCACTTGTTGGTAGGACGCAGAACCTCCGGCGCCTGCACCTTCTGATTGCGCTCCGGAACGGCTTTCAGGATCATGGCATCCTTCTGGGCGGCGTCGGCGGCGTGGGGCTTCGCCGGTGTTTTCAGCGCGTTTTGGGAGGCGCCGAAGATGGTGTCCTCGCTTAAGGTGATGTGTTCCGCGACTTCGGCGGCGGACCAGCGGTCGGCGGCCTGCTTGAACTTCCACTGTTCCGGCGTCAGACCCTTCACCGAGTTTTTGAATAACTTGGCGGTGCGTTGCAGTTGGGCGACGGCGGCGTCGCGTTCGGCTTTAGTGAGCGGCTCGGCGGAGAGCAGGCAGGCACCCGCGGCAAGGACGGCTAGCAATTTCATGATTCGACCATGGTAGCAGGGCGGACTTTTCAGCGGAGCGGCCGGACCTGAACGCCTTTGTACACGGCCTTGGTTTGCGCGAGATCGGCGAAGGTGATGCCGGGCAGCGCGGCGGAGGCGGTGCCGGCGGCGACGCCCCAGCGAAGAGCATCGGAGAAATTCTTCCCCTTTCGGCGTGCCCAGACATAAGCGGCGGAAAGCGCGTCGCCGGCGCCGATGGGGCATAGGGCCTCGACGCGGGGCGGGACCGCCTCGATCTGTTCTTCGCCGTTGGTGGCGATCGCGCCCCGGCTGCCCAGGGAAAGCAGGACCGTATTCGGCCCCATGCCGTGAAGCCGTTGCAGCGCCTCCATCGTCTGGCTGCGTGTAATCAGGGCGCGGCTGAGCAGGCGCTCGGCTTCGTGCTGGTTGGGCGCAATCGCGGTGGGCTTTGCTTCGAGAGCATGCAGCAGCGGATCGCCGTCGGTATCGACCAGCGTTTGCACGCCGGCGGAGTGGCACATCTCGATCAGGCGGGCATAGAAGTAGGGGTCGACGCCGGGGGGCAGGCTGCCGCAGATCATCAACCAGGCTGACTTCTCGAGCACCTCGGCGATTACCCGGCGGAGCGCCTCCAGTTCCTCGCGCTCGATGGGGGGACCGAGTTCGTTCAGCTTCACGGTGAGTCCCTGCCGGTCGGAGATGGTGAAGTTGGTCCGATTCTGATTGCGGATTTTGACGACCCGGCTCTTGAAGCCGAGCCCGGTGAGCATGTCCTCGATCTGCTCGCCGACGCCGCCCCCGGAGGTGACCACGGCGGTCACCTTGCCCCCGAAGCTGTGGATGACGCGGGCGGCGCTGAGTCCGCGGCCGCCGGGCTGCTCGGCCTGGGAAAGGATGTAGCCGCGATCCTCGAACACCAGGCGGTCCACCGTGACCGTGCGTTCGATGGCGGGATTCACCGTGAGCGTGACAATCAAGCTTTTCATTGTAGACCGCGGGTGGAAGCCGCGGCTTGAGCTACGCTGGAGAATTGACCGAAAAAGAGAGGGCAGCGGCATGGGCGTCCCTGATTGCGGTGTGTTTCTTCTGGGGCACGACGTACCTGGGCATCCGCATGGCCCTGGAGTCGTTTCCGCCGTTGACGCTGGTGGCCATCCGGTATGTGATCAGCGGCGGGGTGCTGCTGATTGCGGCCGCGGCGATGAAGATGCACATCCCGCGGGGAAGAGAGCTGTGGCGGACGGCGCTGTTCGGGGTGATCACGCTGGGAATCGGGAACGGATGCCTGGCTTTCGCCGAACAATGGATTCCCAGCGGGATGGCCGCTCTGTTCCTGACGACCTCGCCGTTCTGGATGGTGGGAATTGAGGCGCTGATCCCCGGAGGGGACCGGCTGCATGGGCCGACGATGGCGGGGATGCTGATCGGGCTGTCGGGCGTTGCGTTTCTGCTGGGCCCGGATGCGATGCGCGGCGGCGCGGAGGGTTCGGCGATGCTGGCCGGTTTCGGGCTGCTGCAGTTCGGTTGCGCGGGATGGTCCGTCGGCTCGATCCTGCAACGGCGACTGACCTCGAAGTCGCATCCGGTGGTGAGCGGGGCGGTGCAGCAACTGGCGACAGGCCTGCTCTTCACGCTGCTGACGGCGGCGATTCCGCAGCATCCGGTTGAGTGGAGCGGGCGCGGCGTGGGCGCTCTGATCTACCTGATCACGTTCGGTTCGATTGTCGGCTACAGCGCCTATATCTACGCGCTGGACCGGCTGCCGGTACCGGTGGTCTCGATTTACAACTACATCAATCCGCTAGTCGCCGTCTTTCTGGGCTGGCTGATTTACCGCGAGCCGTTTGGGATGCGGGAGACGGTCGCGATGGCGATCATCTTTCTGGGCGTGGCCGTGGTGAAGCGGACCGCGCGCCACTGACCCTAGCCACAGGTCTCGCGGATGACACGCATGAGATTGCCGCCCAGGATCTTGCGGATGGCATCCTCCTTGTGGCCGCGCCGGAGCAGTTCGGCGGTCAGAAGCGGCATCTTGCCGATGTCGGGAAGCCCGTTGGGGGGACCGGAGATGCCGTCGTAATCGCTGCCGATGCCGACGTGGTCGACGCCGGCGATCTTCACCGCGTGGTCGATGTGATTGGCGACATCGGAGATGGCGGCTTGCACCGCTGCCGGTTTGAGCAGGGTGGAATGGCTCTTCTTCGCGTACTCGTCGAGAGCGGCGCCGGAAAGCGCCGGTTCGCTATAGCCCACGCTTTGAACGGCGCGCATGAGGGCTTCGGCATCCTTGGGATGGATGAAGCCTTCGCCGAAGTTGATCGAGATAACGCCGCCGTTGCGGCTCAGGGCGCCGATCATTTCGTCGGACATATTGCGGGGGACGGGCGAGAGCGCGCGGCAGGAGGAGTGTGACGCGATCACCGGCTTGCTGGTGACCGCAAGCGTGTCGAAAAAAGTCTTGTCGGAGACGTGAGAGATGTCGACGATCATGCCGATGCGATTCATCTCCCGCACGACATCCTTGCCGAACGCGGTCAGCCCGTTGTGAACGGGTTTGTCGGTGGACGCATCCGCCCAATTGTTGTTGCGGAAGTGCGTGAGCGTCATGGAGCGAATTCCCAAGTGCTGGTAGGTGCGCAGCACCGCCAGATCGTCGGCGATCTGGTGTCCGCCTTCGAGCGTGAGCACCGCCGCGATGCGGCCCGCCTTGGCGAGCGACTCAATCTCAGAGGCGTTCCGCGCCAGCGCGATCTGGCCGGGATGCGCGGCGAAGACCTTGAGCATCGCGTCATGCAACTGCAGAGTACGGCGAACCGCCTCCGAGCCCTTGTAGTACACCGGAACCCACAGAGCGAAGAAGGGCGCGCGAACCCCGCCTTCCTTCAGCCGGGGGATATCGACATGTCCGTCGGCATGGCGCTTGGAGAGGTCCAGATTCTCCATGAGGACGCGCTGCGCTGTATCGAGATGCGAATCGACGCCCAGGCTGGTGGCGTGTATCGCGCGAGCCTGCGCAAGCGTATCCTGTGAATTCGCGGCCGCCGCGAGCGGCAGGGTGAGCAAAGTCCGGCGCGTCATATCCGTGCCAGTTTGACACATCGGCTGTTCAACGGAGAGTCGGGTAGCGGATGCCGAGCTGCTCCAGGTAAGTTTTGAAGCGCGCTGGATCGTAATAAAGCTTCTTCATCTCCGGCCGGAACCGCTCCATCTTGTCGCGGTTCATTTCGATGGCGGGCTGATCCTCGGCGGCGATCAACGGCTGGTATTGGATGTCCTTGGTCTGGACGTCGCGGAAGTAATCCCAAGCCTGCCGGATCAGTTCGGGCCGAAGGAGGAAGTCGAGCGCGGTCATCGCCTGTACCTGCGCGCCGGTGGTGGAGCCCTTATGAGCGATCGGCGTCGCCATGGCGACCGCGTCCGCCCAACTGTGGCCCGGAAGGTTGGGGATGTTCGCGGGATACAGGTAGTAGACGGTGGGCACCACCCAGGCGATGTCGCCGATATCGTCCGAGCCGCCGGAGCCGGGATTGGGGCCGCGCAGCGGCTGGACTTTGGTTTCAAGGCCGGTTTCCTTCTGGCCGAGCTCGCGCTGCAGCGCCTTCGCCAGCGCCTGATCCGCTTCCGACCATTGCGGCATGCCGGCGGTTTCGATGTTGCGCTGCTGGACTTCCGCCACGACTTTGTTGAAATGCGTGGGCCAGGCAACTCCCACGACGCGCTCCGTGTAGGTGGCGCCGGTCATGGAAGCGGCGGCCTTGGCGAAGGTACGGGCATATTCGTGCAGTTCCTTGATGCGTGGATAATCCAGCTCGCGAAAGTAATACCAGACGCTGGCTTCCGAGGGCACGACGTTCGGCTGATCGCCGCCGTTGGTGATGACATAGTGCATGCGGTGTTCGGGGCGAAGGTGCTCTTTCTTCATGTTCCACGCCGCGTTCATTAACTCGACCGCGTCCAGCGCGCTCCTACCCCTCCATGGCGCGCCGGCCGCGTGGGCCGCCGCTCCGTGGAAGGTGTACTGGACCGAGACCAGACCGGCGGACCATTCGCCGGCTCCCCAACTGGTGCTGGAGCCGCTGCCCACGTGCGCACCCAACATGACGTCGAGATCGCGAAACAGGCCCGCGCGCACCATGTACGCCTTGGTGGCGAGTTGTTCCTCCGCGACGCCGGGGTAAAGCCGGAGCGTGCCGGGGATCTTGTACCTGACCATCAGCTTCTGCAGCGCCAATGCCGCCGCGACGTTTACCGCCTGCCCGGAGTTGTGTCCTTCGCCATGCCCGGGCGCGCCCTCGATCAACGGCGCGTGGTAGGCGACGCCGGGCTTCTGCGAAGCCTTGGGGATGCCGTCGAGGTCGGTGATGAAGCCGATGACCGGCTTGCCGGAGCCCCACTCCGCCACCCAGGCGGTGGGAATTCCCGCGACCCCGCGTTGCACCCGGAAGCTGTTTTTCTCCAGGATCGCGGTGACGTACCGGGAGGTTTCCACCTCCTGAAAACCGAGTTCGCCGAAGCTGAATATGGAATCCACCATCTCCTGAATCAGTTTCTGGCGGGAGTTTACCTCCGCGACGGCCTCCTTCTTGAGCGAGTCCAGTTGAGGCGGCTGGGCGAGGAGAGCGCCGGTAAGCAGGAGGAGGTATGTGAGTCGCATTGGTTACCGAGTGGTCGGATACTTGATACCCAACTGATCCAGGTACGTCGGATACTTCGAAGGATCGTAGTAATACTTCTTCATCAGCGGCCGGAACTTCTCCATCTTTTCCTTGTTCAACTCGATGGCGGGGACATCGTCAGGCCCGATGAGCGGCTGATATTGCGTGTCCTTGGTCTGGATGTTCTTGAGGTAATCCCAGGCCTGCTGGATCAACTCCGGTTTCAGGAGGAAATCGAGGGCGGTCATTGCCTGCACCTTGGCGCCCGCCGTGGAACCTTTGTGCGCGATAGGGGTGGCCATGGCGATGGCGTTCTCCCAACTGTGTCCCGGAAGGTTGGGGATGTTCGCCGGGAATCGGAGGTACGTTGTGGGCACCACCCAGGAGATGTCGCCGATGTCGTCGGAACCCCCGCCGCGGGCGGGCGCCGGCGGCTTCAGCGGCTCCACTTTTGTCTTCAACCCTTCCGCCTTCTGCCCGATTTCGCGCTGCAGCGCCTTCGCCAGGGTCTGGTCGGCTTCGTCCCACTGCGGCATGCCCACCGCGTCGATGTTCTTCTGTTGGGTTTCCGCGATGACTTTGTTGAAGTGATTCGGCCAAGCGGATCCCACCACGCGCGCGGTGTAGCTGGTGCCGGTCATGGACGCGGCAGCCTTGGCGAACGTGTTCCCGAACTCGTGCATCTCCCGAATGTGCGGATAGTCGAGTTCCCGGAAGTAATACCAGACCTGGGCTTCGCTGGGGACCACGTTCGGCTGGTCGCCGCCGTTGGTGATCACGTAGTGGGAGCGCTGCTCGGTTCGCAAATGCTCGCGCTTCATGTTCCAGGCCATGTTCATCAGCTCCACGGCGTCCAGGGCGCTCTTGCCCCGCCACGGTCCTCCGGCCGCGTGCGCGGCCGCGCCCTTGAAGGTGTACATCACCGAAACCAGCCCGTTGTTGCCGGTGTGGCCGTATGCGGTGGACAGATCGCTCGATACGTGGCAGCCGAGAACGATGTCCACGTCCTTGAACATGCCCGCGCGAACGAAGAACGCCTTCGCGCCGACGAGTTCTTCCGCCACGCCGGGGTAGAGTCGAAGCGTGCCGGAAATCCGGTGTCTCTCCATCAGCTTCTTTAGCGCGAGCGCCGCGGTGACGTTTACGGCCTGCCCGGAATTGTGGCCTTCTCCATGACCGGGGGCGCCTTCCACCAGCGGATCATGGTAGGCGACGCCCGGCTTTTGAGAGGCGCGCGGGATTCCGTCGATGTCGGTCATGAATCCGATGACCGGTTTGCCCGAGCCCCAGGAGGCGACCCACGCGGTCGGCATCCCGGCGACTCCGCGCTCCACCCGGAATCCGTTTTTTTCGAGAATGGCGGTGACGTAGGCCGACGTCTCGAATTCCTGAAAGCCGAGCTCGCCGAAGCTGAAAATGGAGTCGACCATTTCCTGAGTCAGCTTGCGCATCGAATCGACTTCAGAAACGGCCTGGGACTTAAGCTGGGCGAGGTCGGCGGTCTGGGCCGTGAGCAGCGCCGTAAGTAAGAATGAGCAGATGGGTAGCCGCATGGGATCCTCTTTGCTTCGGTAGAGGATCAGTATATGCGCCGGACGGGTTACTTGTCAGCGGTGAGGGAGTCGTCGAGAAGCCTTCGGGCAATCGCCATGGGATCGGCGGCGTAGGCTCCGGTGGAGACCTCCAGGCGGAGCCTCTCCACCAGTTCTTCCCGTTCGAAAGCAGCCTTCGCGAAAGGCGACAGCTCGATGGAGTCCGCCGCGCCGGCCGCGGAATGACGGGCGGTTTCCTGGGCGCGTCCAGCGCCGGCCATTTCCGCAGCCCGGCGGGCCGGTTCCGGACCGCTGCCCGATGGAATGAATGAATCGACCTTCACCGGATTGCCTCCTGGGCTGAAACGATAGTAATCCGTTCTTCCGCCGGAGTGGGTGAGTCAAGTGCGCGTTCCAGCAGGTCCGCGATGCCGAGCCCCCCGTTGGCGGCGATCACCCGCGCGAAATGCTGCTCCGCCACCTGGAGCATCGCGTTGTCCGATTCGGTTGCTCCCGATTCGCGAGCGGATCGCAGCATCTGCTCGATCAGTAGCGCTTCGAATTGTTGGGCGGTGTCACGGATCCGCGCCGGCGGGACGGACGCCGCGGGTTCCGCGGGGCTCCAGCTAATGTTGCCGAGATGCATCAGATTACCTCGATTTCCGCTTCGAGCGCCCCTGCCGTGCGCAACGCCTGCAGGATGGCGATGATGTCGCGTGGCGTGGAACCGATCGCTTGCAGGGCTCGCACCAACTCCTCCACGGTGGTTCCGTCCTTGAGCAATATGTTCCGGGCCTTCTCCTCGCGCGAGCGGACGCTCACGTCCGGTGTGACTGTCGTGCGGCCCTCAGCCAATGGATTGGGCTGGGAGACCTGGAACTGAGTCTGGATTTCGACCGAAAGGGCGCCGTGCATGATTGCGGCCGGTGCAATGCGAATGTCCTTGCCCATCACCACCGTCCCGGTGCGCTCATTCACGATCACCTTCAGGGCGCGGTCGGCCTTGACCCGCAGGGTTTCCAGGTCGGCGATGAACTCGACGGGTCGATTCGCGTAGCCGGGGGGAGCGTCCACTACGACGGCGGCGGAGTTTTCCGCGACCGCGATCGGCGGCGCGTTGGGCGCGAAACGCTGATTGACTGCCTCGGCGATCCGCGCGGCGGTGGTGAAGTCGGCTTGCCGGAGTTGCAGGCGGATGCGGGCCGCCGGGGGGATCGAGGGCGGCGCCCGCTCCACGATGGCGCCTTCCGGAACCCGGCCTGTGGTCGGGTGGTTGACGGCCTGGGCGTTTCCCGCTCCAGCGTTCACCGCGAATCCCCCGGTGACTACTGGGCCCTGCGCGACTGCATAGATCTGGCCGTCCGCGGCCCGCAACGGCGTCAGAACCAGAAGCCCGCCCTGCAGGTTTTGCGCATCTCCGATGGCGCCCACCGTGACATCGATCCGCCGGCCCGGCTGTGCGTACGCGGGGAGGTTGGCGGTCACCATCACCGCGGCCATGTTGCGCACCAGGATCGCCTGGGGAGGAACAGTGACTCCCATGCGCTCGAGCAGGTTCGTGAGAGATTGCGCTGAGAAGAAGGTCTGTCGCTTGTCGCCGGTGCCGTTCAAGCCGACTACCAGCCCGTAGCCGATCAACTGATTATCGCGCACGCCTTCGAGGGCGGCCAGCTCTTTCAGGCGAACATCGCCCCGCGCGCCGAGGGCGAAAGAGATCGCGAGGAGGAATAACTTGCCGTGCGTCATGAGTTAGAAGGGCAGAATGCCGAGGAGAATGCGATATAGCAGGTTCGGACGCCGGATCGCGTCTCCCACCACTCCTTTCCCGTTGACTTTGATCTCCAGATTGGCGATGCGGTCCGAACGAATTGCGTTGCCGGGGTTCAGATCGGCCGTGCGGATCACCCCGCGAATACTGATCTGTTGCCGCTCCGAGTTCACCTGGATGTCTTTTACTCCTTCAATTAAGAGATTGCCGTTGGGCAGGACAGCGGCGACCCGCGTGGTGAGGGTGGTTGCAAGGTTGGTTTCCCGGCTGGTCAGGCCCTGACCCTGTAACTGCTGCTCGCCAGAGAGATTCAGGAGATTCGTGAGGCGGCTGCCTAGCGTGCCGCCGTAAGTCCCCGCGATCGCGGGAATGGTTGCATTGGCTGAGGATTGCCTTTGCGTGGTCGTCGCGCCGCGGGTGACCGCGGTGGCGCGGTCGAGCACCACCACCGTTACGATGTCGTCGATCTGACTGGCGCGAAGATCACGCGCCAGGTCGGCGAGGCGGGCGCCGGGTTGAAACAAGGAGCCGGGCGAAGCACCGGGCGCCGTCGCGCCCATGGCGCGGCCTTGCGCCTCCGCCACGTAGCGGTCGGCGGCCTGCGGCCAGGCGTGCGCGCAAGCGATCAGGACAACTACGGCGCACCTCATGGTTGCCCCGCCGTGAGCCGCACTTCGACGCGGGAACGTCCCACGATATTAGCCCGGAACTTCTTCCCGCTCGAGGGATTGCGGACGATCACCGCGTCGCCGGGTCGGCCTCCCGTTTCGGCGCTGGCCTCCAGCACAAGACGAGCGGCTCCGTGCGCGACCTCGACCGAAACGGGTTCGCCGGCAGAGACGGCTGGTGGCGGCCGCAGCGCTGCGTGCGGTATCTCATCGCCCGCCCGAATACCGCGCCGGAGCGCCTTCCCTTCCCACCCGCCGCCCGGCGCGGAGCGTCCCGGCAGCAATGCCCGCGACTTCCACTCGATATCGTCCCCGCGTAGCACGTGACCGTGGCGGAGGTCGCGGCGCGCTATGGGGTATTCCTCACGGGCGGTGAACTGCAGCGCCGCCCAAACCGGGAAGGAACGGCCCCCATCATCGACCAGGGCGCCGCGCCAATGCGCCTTTCCCTCTGTTGCGTCGAGTACGCGTAGCTGCGGAGCGCGGAACAGGAGATTGCCTTCGGGAAGCGGGCCTCGGCTATGTTCCAGGACGCGAAACGGGAAGCTGTCCTGGGGAAGAGCCTGATCCAGGGCGTCGTTGAAGTCCGATCCGGAAAAGATCCGGGTGGCCCGTGTCACGCAGAGGTCGCCGTCCCGGACCACGGCAATTCCATGCCGGCGCCCGATGGCTTGGAGCTCCGCAACAGGGATTCGACGGTCAACTCCTGGATCCGGCGCGCGAAACAACTTGGTGTCGCGCGGCAGCGCGCCGAATTCCGGCGCCACGGCCGAAACCTCGCCGGCGCGGAGCCACGCGCCTCGCGCCGTGGCGCATTCGTTCAGGCTGAGCAGCACAATCAGGGCAATCATCGCGTTACGTTGTTGATCTGCTGATACATCTCGTCGGCTGCTCGCGCTACCTTTGTGTTTGCCTCATAGGCGCGCTGCGAGACGATCATGCTGATGAACTCCTCCACAACGCTCACGTTAGAAGCTTCCACGTAGCCCTGTTGCAGGCTCCCTAGGCCTTCCTGCCCCCCGGGGATTCCGATTACGGGGTCACCGCTCGCGTCGGTCGGCAGAAACAGCCCGTTGCCCACCGCGTTCAAACCCGCCGGGTTCGCGAAGTTTGCAAGCTGGATCTGACCCGCGATCTGAGCCGCGGTTTGTCCCGGCTGGACATAGCTTACGGTTCCGTCGGGCGCAATGGTCACGGAGGTGGCCTCCGCCGGGATCGTGATCTGCGGCTCGATCGGATCCCCCTGGCCGGTCACGATGTTGCCGTCCCGGTCGCGGTGAAACGCGCCCGACCGGGTATAGGCGGTTTCACCCGTGGGCCTGCGGATCTGAAAGAATCCCCGGCCCTGGATGACGACATCCAATGGGTTTTCGGTAATTTGGAAATTGCCCTGGGAAAAGACGATGGCATTTGACGACGGGCGCGTTCCCAGGCCCAATTGCAATCCGCTGGGGACGACCGTCTGCGACCCCGCCGCAGCCCCGGGCTGCATCAGATTCTGATAGAGCAGATCCTGAAACTGCGTCCGCCGCGCCTTGTATCCGGTGGTGTTGGCGTTCGCCAGGTTGTGGGCGATCGTATCGATGTTCAATTGCTGCGCGTTCAGGCCGCTTGCTGCGCTGTACAAAGCTCGAATCATAGTGTCTTCCCCATCGGCCCGCGTCAACTGACGCGAGCCACCTCCTCGGCCGCCCGGCGGTTCATCTCCTGACCCAGCGCCACCGCGCGTTCCAGCATCTCGAACTGCCGCAGAATGCTGATCAGGCGGGTTGCCGACTCCGACGGGTTGGCGTTGGAACCCTCCAGATAGCCTTGACGCACGCGGGCCTCCGCGGCGGGCCGGGGCGAGCCCGGCGGCAGGAAGCGAAAGTACGTGTGTCCTTCCTTGCCCATTTGTTCTCCGTTGGCTTCGACGAGTTCGAGCTGGCCCGCCGATTCTCCCCGTTGGCGGATGCGGCCCGACGCATCGACCTCAACAGCGGCGCCTGGCCTCAGCCGGATCGGCCCGCCGTCTTCCTTGTTCCGTACCGGAAAGCCGTCGGCGGTCACCAGGTTGCCCTCCGCGGAAAGGCGCAGATTGCCGCTTCGCGTGTAGCGAACCCCGTTGGCGTGCTGGACCGCGAGCCATCCTGGCCCTTCGAGCGCGAGGTCCAGCGGATTGCTGGTCGGGATCAGGGCGCCCTGGCTGTGATCGGTCCAACTGGACTCGATCAAGGGCGATTTCGTCCAGTCCATCCAGCCCCCGGCCGGGTTCCCGAGCGAAGCCGCATCACTGGCATAGAGGGTGTAAGCCTCGCGGTCCGGCTTGAAGCCAGGGGTTCCGGCGTTGGCCAGGTTGTTGGCGAGCAGATCCAAAGATTCCATTCGGGAGCGGAGCCCGCTTGCGGCAGCGATCAGAAGCGCGTCCATCTGTCTTGGGTCTCTGCACGCGCCGGGCCAGAGCGTGGAGGGCGAAGACCCATTTAGAAGTTCTGGGAAAGAGGTAGTGAGCGGCTGTGACGCGCCACGAACTTGTCACAAGGCCTGCCAGGAAGTTGGCGGATGCGCCGATGGCGAAGAGAGAGCGCGCGCGAATCGGCCTGTGGATCAGCGGGATGGACATCTTGAGCGATGGCCCATGAACTGCAATGTTTCCGCTCGTGACACTCGAACTCGCCGACGCCCTGCGGTCCTTGCAATTCGGCGGCGAGACACTCCGGATTGATATCTATGCCGGCGCCGCGATCGCACTTCCGGTCGCTCCGTTACCCCCAACGCAACTGACTCCCACTGCCTGTCTTTGGCCGGACGCCCTTTGCACCGCTCTAGAAGGTCTTGCTCACCACGCGCAGCCATCCGAGGAGCAGTCAGAGTCTCAAGGAGGCTACAGCCGGTCTATCGGGTCCGAACTGACGGACTTCGCTCCGGGCGCACCGGTTGGGCCGCAAAGCATCCACACCTTACCGGTCGCTCGCTTCGTGCAAGTCTTCCCGGTGCCGTTCGCCGGGGACGCCAGCCCCGTCGAAGTCCCGGCACCATACGTTCCGGCCGCACACTCTACGGCCGCCCAACGTCCGGCGATTTGGAACGAGCCGCCGCCAACCAATCAGCTCGTCCCACCGCCACCGTTAGACCCGCGCCTGCGCGCGACACCATCCGTCCCGGGCCGGGCGTCCGAGCCGGCCGGAATGGAAGAGGCGCCAGTTCCGCCGCCCCTCCCGGCTACACCGGATCTGCGATCGCGTCCGGCTCCGTTTTTGGGGGAGCCAGGTGCCGGACCGGCATCGGTGTTCCATTTTGATCGTCCTCCAGAGCATCTCGTGGACCGGGACGACACAGGGCTTGAGCCGCGTGCGCGGGAGGAAATGCCAATGGCAGCCGAGGAGAGGCCCCCCTGGAACCAGGAGCGCCAGCCAACACTCCAGCTCAGCGAAGACCCACGCGAGGCGAAGCGCGAGACGCAAGTGGAAGCTCCGTTTCCCGCCATCCTGCCAGCGTATCCGCTGGAATTACCGGTGCCGCTCAAGAGCCCGGAGCCCCCCGGCTCAGCGGGCTTTGCGGAGGACAGGACGAAACAGCCGGTTCTTCACGGCTCGGCCCGTGAGCCGATCTTCCTCTCCGCGGCCCTCACTCGGGGCATAAGCCCCCGGCGCCAACCGCCAGAACCGGAGCTTGGGTTTGTCCGCGAGGGGCAAAGGAACACGGGCGAAGCGCAGAGGATCAATCGTTCCGTGGACAGCGGCCCGCAACCGGTCTTGGCAAGAGACATTGCCGACGAGCGGGAGCCCGAGCTAGAGTCCTTTCGGTTGATCTTGAGCGCGCGGTCGGTTGCGCCAGACCGGAGCCCGGCCACGCCTCACTCCATAAGACTTGCAGGACCATCCGCCCCTCCGGAGTCGGTACCGGGACGCGAAGACGCCGCCGCGGACCGAGTGCTCGAGACACAATACAGCTTCCAAGAAAAGGTCTCCGCGCCCGTCTTCGCGCCGGCGGAATCCCGCAACTTGCCCACAGACCGCGAGACTACAACTAAGGAAACGGCGCCCCCGGTTGCAGATCCTGTCGAGGCCCCGGCGATTGAGGATGCAAAGCCTAAGGCCAGGGCGGAATTCGGTTTGCGGTGGCCCCAGGCGGGCGGGGTCTCGGTAGAGCTAATTGACCGGAACGGCACGGTGGATGTCACCGTCCGCGCGGCGGACCCCGAGCTGCGAAGTCACCTGGAGGTTCACCTCCCGGAGTTGGTGGGGAGTCTTGAGAGCGCGGGGTTCGAGGTGACACCGTACGCGGCAGAGGCGCAACTCCGAGAGCCAGATCTCACAGAGCTCCGGGCGAGCGACACACGTGACCCCGCGGCGCGAAGAGACCCTCCTGGAACCAGTCCGGACGCCGACGCTCGCGAGCGAAGGAATCGGAGGAACCGGCGGCCGATGGGAATTGCGGGTTCGGAGCGGCGCCTGTCGGATTCCGGTTTCGAACCGGCCCACATTTCCGGTCTCCGGGAGAAAGGACTGATGTGACGACATTTCCCTTGGAACGTAGCGCTACAGACCGATCCTCGGCCTCGCAAAACGACACGAAACCGGCAGCCGGTACTGTGCCGAAAGATCCCCTGGCAAACAAGGAAGTCTTTCTGCAGTTGCTGGTGGCGCAGTTGCGGAACCAGAATCCGCTGGATCCGGCGGACGGTATCCAGTTCATTTCGCAATTGGCGCAGTTCACCGGTCTGGAGCAGTCGCTGGCCATGCGCGAAGATCTGGCCGCAATCCGCAAAGCTCTGGAGAAAACCGGCGCGACCACCACTCAGGATGGAGCCCCACCACGCACGTAGAGATAAAACCAGGAGACCTTTATGTTTACATCGTTCTCAACCGCGTTGTCGGCCCTCGGCGCCCACACCACCGCCATCGACGTTGTGGGTAACAACCTTGCCAATCTGAACACACCAGGCTTCAAGAGGAGCGCGGTTTCGTTTTTCGATTTGGTGACTCAATCGCTCGGGGCCGGCCTGGGAGAAACGCAGGTCGGCTTCGGCGTCGGCCGCCCGCTGACTCTCCGGCAGTTTTCCCAGGGAGCCATCCAGACCAGCGCGGGCCCGTTGGATGCCGCGATACAAGGGGACGGATTCTTCGTGGTGAAGACCGCCGAGAATCGAGTCCTGTACACGCGAGGCGGGAATCTGCAGGTGGATATCGGAGGCAATCTGACGCTGGCGACCGGGGAGCGTGTCCAGGGTTGGCCGAGCACAAACGGACGAGTGGATACGAACCAGCCGGTCTCGGATGTGGTTGTTCCCGTGGGGACCCTGAAAGCGCCTGTAGCGACACGCGAGGTGTCGCTCGACCTGAACCTTAATGCCGCGGCGTCGGCCGGACCGCCGCCGGATCAGTACTCTACCTCAATCGAGGTCTTCGACGCGCTCGGAATGTCGCATGTGGTCCGGTTTACGTTCACCAAGGGAACGAACCCGAACGAATGGGAGTATTCGGCTGCATTTCCCGACAGCAGCCTGAGCGCTCCGTTTACACCGGTGACGGGCACGCTCACCTTTGACGGCAACGGCCAGATGACTTCTCCCACCGCGGCGGACGCGCCCCCTGTCCTCAACGTTACCGGACTTCGGAGCGGGGCGGCTGACATGCAGATCACCTGGAGGCTGCTGAACGGGCAGACTCCGCGGGTCACCCAGTATGCGCAGCAATCCTCGGTGTCGGCGCTCTCGCAGGACGGATCGCCGTCGGCAAATCTGATTCGCGTGGGACTGGCGAATGGCGGCCAGATTCTGGCGCAATATTCCAACGGCCAGCAGATCGTCGCCGGCCAGGTGGCGATGGTCACGATCCGCAATCCGGAATCTCTGATCGCTTCCGGCAACAACACCTTCCAGCTCAGCGCGAGGACGGCTCTTCCGGCCGTCGGTCTGCCGAACACAGGCGGCCGGGGTACCGTGATCGGCGGCGCTGTCGAGAGTTCCACGGTGGATATTGCTCGCGAATTCACGAACCTGATCGTTTATCAGCGGGGCTATCAGGCGAATGCCCGTGTGGTGACCACGGTGGACGAGGTCAGCCAGGAGACCATCAATTTGAAGCGATAGCACGGTTCTATGACCGCCCTGGAGTCTATCGCGCATATCGGAGACGTGCCGCTCACCATCGAAGCCGAGCTCGACCGCCGGGTGATGACCGTGCGGCGAATTCTGGAACTCAAACCCGGCACGGTAATCAAGTTGTCGCGTTCGGCCGGAGAAAACATCAGCCTGCTGGTGGGAGGTGCGCTGGTGGGGTCAGGCGAAATCGTGGTGTTGGAAGAGATCGTGGGCGTGCGCATAACGGATTTCAACGACGATGATTAAACGCAAGGCAGCGGGAAGGCGGGGACGGTGATGGATGCCATCCGCACAATGGCCGGAGTTGTTCTGGTGGCAGCCGTCCTGGGGCTGTGGCTTTACGGAAGGTGGTCGAGCAACAAGGGGTGGACGCCATTCTCTCGCGCGAAAGGAAACCGGGTGATGGAAGCCGTCGGTTCGCTGGCCTTGACGCCCCAGCACTCCTTGCATGCCGTACGGGCGGGCGGGGAACTGCTCATCCTGGCGGCGCACGCCACCGGCGTACGCGTAGTTCGGGTCACTCGCTTACCCGGGCGGGAGGTGTGTAAGGAATCGCGACGGGAGGAGATCACCGCGTGAGGCTGTTGGGCATCTTTCTAATTGCCGCCGCGCCCCCGGCCGTGGCGGACACGTTTCTGGGTGTCAGTTTCGGCGGAGGCTCGGGGGGTCAACTGAGCAGCCCGATTCAAGTCCTTGTACTGCTTACGGCACTGACGCTGCTGCCCGCCGTGTTGATGTCGGTTACGCCGTTTCTGCGCCTGATCATCGTACTCCACTTCCTGCGGCAGGCCTTGGGAACCCAAACCACGCCGTCGAACCAGGTTCTGGTCGGACTGGCGCTTTTCCTGACGTTGCTGGTGCTGCAGCCTCTGCTAGGAGAGATTCAGGCCGTTAGTTGGGACCCGCTGCAAAGGGGCGAGTCCACGCCGGGCCAAGCCTGGGAACGCGCCGCGCCGCTGCTCAAGAACCACCTGCTCCGTCACGCGCGCGAAAAGGACCTGGCGATGCTCGTGGAGATCTCGCGGCTGCCTCGGCCCAACAACGCGTCCGCTCTCGGTTTCGACGTGCTGGTGCCGGCATACATTCTGGGCGAGTTACGCGCCGGATTCCAGATCGGGGCGGTTCTGTTCCTCCCCTTCCTGATCATCGACCTGGTGGCCGCATCGGTGACGCTCGCGGTGGGGATGGTGCAACTTCCGCCGGTGATGATCGCGGCGCCCTTCAAGATACTGCTGTTTGTGCTCGCGGACGGTTGGAACCTGGTGGTGGGTTCCCTGGTGCGGAGCTTTACCGCATGAACTCGCATTCGCGCGTGGGAGGTTCACGGGGATGACCTACATGACGGTCGCCGATCTGTTTCGCGGAGCATTTCTCGAGACGCTCTGGCTTGCGCTTCCCCTGTTGGGCGTAGGCTTCCTCGCCGGGGCGCTGGTAAGCCTGGTTCAGATTCTGACCTCGATCCAGGACTCCGGCTTCAGTGCGCTGCCGCGCCTGGGAGCGTTCCTGGCCGCGCTGCTGCTGGCGCTTCCCTGGATGATGCAGCATTGGATCGGCTACACGGCCGGTCTGTTCTCGGACTTAGGACGTTATGCCCGGTGACCTCATTCTGCAGGAATCCATATTTCGATTTCTGCTGGCGTTCGCACGGGTCGCTGGATGGGTCGCGCTGGTTCCCTTGCCGGGTTTCCGCGCGGCCGACGTCACGGTGCGAGCCGCGCTCGCTCTGGCCATCACGATCACTCTTTACCCGGTCTGGCCAAGTGCGCCGCCGTATTCCGATCTCCTCTGGAGCATGGCGGCGGCGACGGCGGTTCAGATCGCCACCGGGCTGGTGCTTGGCCTGGTGACCGCGTTGTTCCTGGAGTCGTTTCAGGTCGCCGCGCAGATCGCTGGCCTGCAGGCGGGATTCTCGTTTGCCTCGACCGTGGATCCGGGCAGCCAGGCGGATTCGGGCGTCCTGCTGGTCGCCGCGTACCTCTCCTCGTGGCTGTTCTTTTTCGCCGCGGGCCTGGACCGCGACCTCCTCGCGGCGCTCGGCGCGTCGTTCACCAATCCGCCCCGACCCTTGCTGGGGAGTTTCGCCGACGTAGCGGCGCTCGGCAGCCGGATGTTTTCGGCGGGCCTGGCCATGGCTCTTCCCCTTACGGCGATCCTCTTCATTCTGGACATCTCGCTCGCCCTGCTGGGGCGATTGCAGCAACAGTTGCAGTTGCTGACACTCGCGTTTCCGGTGAAGATTCTGGTGACGCTGGCGATGATGGCGTTGCTTGCCAACTCCGAGTGGCGCCTTTGGGCCGACGGCCGGCAGGCGCTGCGGCCGGTGCTGCTCCGGCTGATGCCGCCCTAAGACCATGTCGCAGTCGGAACGCACGGAGAAGGCGACTCCGAGGCGCCTGGAGCAGGCTCGACGGGAAGGCAACTTCCCGGTCAGCGACGAGTTGGTTTCGGCCGCGCAGTTCGCTGCTTTTGCCGCGCTCGCGATCAGCTTCGCTCCCGAATCGACACGCTACCTGGCGGCGTGGGTCCGGGCGGGGCTGAGAAACGCATTCCTGTCAGCCGAAATCGGCCCGGAGACAGCCGCCGAGCTAATTCGCGTCCTGGCGGCGCAAGTGGGTCAACCGCTGGCCATGGGCGGAGCCCTGCTGGCGGTCACGGCGATCGCCGTGCAGATGGGAGTCAGCGGAGGGGGACTGGCGCTCGCGCGGCTGTCGCCGGATCTGAAGCGGTTGAATCCGGGGCCACGCCTGCGGAGTCTCTTCGCGAATAACGTCGCGGCGTTCCTCAAAGCAGCGGTACTGCTGCCCCTGTTCCTCTACACGGTTTGGGTGCTGGCGCTGGACGAGATCGGGAACCTCGCCCGCCTCCGGCGCGCGGGACTGGGAGAATCGTGCGCGCTGCTCGGAGAAATCCTGAAGACGCTGCTCCAGCGTTTCGCCGCGGTGTTTCTCGTGCTGGGGGTGTTGGACCTGGTCCGCCGTCGTCACAAGTACTTCCGCCAGTTGCGGATGAGCAAGCAGGAGATCCGGGAGGAGTTGAAACAGCAGGAGGGCAATCCGCAGGCCAAAGCCCGCATCCGCCGCCTGCAGCGGGACGCGCGGCGCCGCCGGATGATGAGCGACGTTCCCTCGGCGACCGTGGTGGTTGTAAATCCAACGCATTATGCGGTTGCGCTGCGCTACGAAGTGGAAGCCGGAACCGCTCCGCGCGTCGTGGCCAAGGGAAAGAACTGGCTTGCCGCCCGCATCCGGCGGAAGGCGCTGGAGCATCAGGTGCCGATCGTCGAGAACCCGCCGCTCGCGCAAGCGATGTACTTCGGCGTAAAGGTCGGTCAGGAGATTCCGCCGCATTTATACCGCGCCGTCGCCGAGATTCTGGCCTACATTTACCGGCTGCTGCATGGCCGGGGGCCGCGAGCGTGAATGGCAGGTAAGTTGCTTTTGCGATCCCGGCAAGGGCGGCTCGTCCAGCCGGCGCCACACTTCGAATGACTCCATCCGCGACCGAACGCAAAGGGAAGATGGTGGCGCCCGAAGGGGCTCTCAGCGCCTCGCCGGGGTCGATATCTGAAGCCGCGGTGCCGCTGGCGGTGCTGGGGATCGTGATCGCCATGATCGCTCCCATCCCCCCGCTGCTTCTGGACATCCTGATCAGCGCGAACATCACCGTCAGCGTGGTGGTCCTTCTGGTTTCCCTTTACATCACCCGGCCGGTGGAGTTCAGTGTCTTTCCGACAGCGCTCCTGCTGATGACGCTGTTTCGTCTTGCCCTCAATATCTCGTCATCCCGGCTGATTCTGATTCACGGCAGCGGCGGGACCAGCGCGGCGGGCGAAGTGATCGAGGCCTTCGGCAACTTCGTGGTCGGGGGCAACTACATCATTGGCGTGGTCATCTTCCTGGTGCTGATCGCCATTCAATACGTCGTGATCAACCATGGCGCGGTTCGCATCTCGGAGGTCACCGCGCGGTTCACGCTGGACGCGATGCCCGGCAAACAGATGTCGATCGACTCCGATCTGAATGCCGGTTTGATCGACGAATCCGAAGCACGGAGGCGGCGCAAGGAACTCGCCGCGGAAGCCGAGTTCTACGGCGCGATGGACGGCGCCTCGCGCTTCACGCAGCGGGACGCCGTGGCCAGCATCCTGATTACCGCGATCAACATCCTCGCCGGATTTCTGATCGGAGTGCTGCAGCACGGCATGGAGCTGCGGAAGGCGCTGGAGACGTACACAGTGCTCACCATCGGGGACGGTCTGGTCACGGTCATTCCGGCACTGATGATTTCCATTTCGGGAGGTCTGATCGTAACCCGCGCCAGTTCGGACGCCCGCCTTAGCCAGGACGTCCGGCTGCAGATCTTCAGCCAGCCGCAACCACTGCTGCTGGCGAGCGGAGTGCTTGCGGCGCTGGCCACGTTTCCGGGCTTACCGGCCGTTCCCTTCCTGGTGCTCAGCGGCGGCGTGGGCGCGTTGGGCTGGAAACTGCGACGGGAAATTGCCGGAGGCATCGAATTGGCGCAGGCGGCCAGTTCGTCGCCAAGCGCTCGCGAGGGGCCCCCCGTAGAATCGCTTCTCAGAGTGGACCCTCTCTCCGTCGAAGTGGGGATGGGGCTGGTGCGCTACGTGGAAGGCGGGCAGAACTCGGCTTTGCTGCGCCGGATCGCCGGAATCCGGCGTCAACTTGCCGCGGAGCTCGGCTTCATCGTGCCCGCGGTGCGCGTGACGGACAACGTGTCGTTGCGCTCGGGCGAGTACACCGTGCACCTGCGGGGCGTGGAGGTAGCGCGCTTTGAACTCCTGCAGAATCATGAGTTGGCGATCCAACCGGCGCGACCGGCGGCGCCCATCGCCGGGGTTCCCACGCGGGAGCCGGCCTTCGGAATCCCGGCGCAGTGGGTGCCCCTCGAAGCCGCCGAGCAGGCCCGAGCCGCCGGCTACACCGTGGTGGACGGGCTGAGCGTTTTCGGAACCCATCTGGCGGAAGTGATCCGCCGGAACGCCCACGAATTGATGAATCGCCAGGAGGCGAAGAAGCTGTTGGACCGCGTGGCGGAGGAAAACCCTCGTGCCGTGGAGGACTTGGTTCCCAAATTGCTTCCCCTTGCTGTCGTGCAGAGGGTGCTTCAGAATCTGTTGCGGGAACGTGTACCGGTGAAAGACGGCGCCAGCATCGTGGAGGCGCTGGGCGAAGCCGCAGCAATAACGCGCAATCCCGTCCTTCTTACCGAATTTGTACGCCAATCACTCCGAAGGGTGCTGGTGAAGCCGCATCTCACCGCCGCCGGCGACCTGCCCGCTTATCTTGTCGACGGCGGGCTGGAGCAACTTATTGAAACCGCCGTGGAGTACACGGAGCATGGCGCCAGCCTGCAACTGCCGCCCCACAAAATCCGCGAGATCGGCGATCGCATCGCCCGCAGCCTCGCCGGCCCGGACAGCTCGGCCGTTCTGCTCGCCAGCGCGGGTGCACGCTCGTTTCTAAGGCAGATCACGGAAAACCAATTCCCGTCGGTCTCCGTGCTTTCGCATAGTGAGATTCCGCCGGGTGTTCGCGTCACCTCGCTGGGGGTGATCCAGTGAGCGGGCGCGCCGCTGGAAGCGATGCCGATTCCCTGTCCCGCGCCCGGCGCGACGGGTTCCGCGGGAGGTTGAGCCGGTTCGCACGCATCGTGACGGGGTGGGACGCGCAAACACTGTTCGGTCCGGCTCGCAAGCCGGCGCAACCGCCCGCTGAAGTCAGGCCGGAGAGCCCGCCACCAGGCGGCGGATCGCTGCGCTTGAAATCGTACTTCGCCAGCAGCGTGGAGGCCGCGGTCGCGCTTGCGCGGCAGCAGTTGGGTGGAGATGCCATGATTCTCGACGCGAGGCCAGCCAAACCGGAAGCACGTTACCTGGGGAAGTACGAGGTCGTTTTCGGCATGGCGCCGTCCGCCGCCGAACCTGCGACCCGCGGGCAGGATGCGGCAACAGGGGTGGAAGCAAGACCGGTAATCGATGCGGACGCGCGAGCGCTCCGCCAGGAGCTCGCCCGGCTATCGCAACGCGTCGAGAGGCTGGCGCTACGGAAACCCTGGCCGCCGCCCGCAGAGGCGGCCTTTCACCAACTCCTCGACTGTGGATTCCCGCCGGCAACCGCAGCGGAGCTGATCGAGCAGTGCGGCGTGCTCGAAGCCGCGTCCCAGGCTGCCGTCTCCGCCGAGTGGCTCTGGCAGTCGATCGAGCTTTGGCTCGCATCGAATCTGACTTTCGATAGCGGCTTCCGGTCAGACCAGGCGCCGCGAGCCGTGGCGGTGGTCGGTCCGCCCGGTTCGGGCAAGACCGCCTTGCTCACCAAGATTGCCGCGCGATACGGCCTGTTGGCGCGGCGCCGAACGCATCTGCTCTCCATCGACGTGCAAAGGCTCGCGGCGGCAGAGCAATTGCGAGTGGCCGGCTCCGTGCTCGGGGTGGGCGTGGAGGTCGTGGAGACGCCGGCCGGACTGGAGCACGCCCTTCTCGATCATCGCGCGAAGGGCTTGGTTCTCATCGACACGCCGGGGTTTTCGGGCCGGGAGGCCGAGGACTCCGAGGACCTGGCCGGCTGGCTTGCGTCCCGGCTGGATATCGAGGTGCATCTGGTATTGGATGCCGCCGTCCGCCCCGCCCTGTTGGAGCAAACCGTCCGGCGCTTTGCCCGCTTTCGCCCGTCCCGGCTGGCGTTCACGCGCATTGACGAGACAGGAGGCGCGGCCGCTGCGTTGTCGCTCGCGCTCCAGTGCCGAATGCCCATCTCTTTCCTTGGGACCGGACAGCGCATGCCGGAAGATCTGGAGCTTGCGTCCGCCGAGGCACTGCTGAGCCGGCTCGGCCATCGGGACGTGGCTTCGGCCGCCGCGGGCCAGTGGTGAAGGAGGAGCTTATTTCCGCCACTCGAAGCTATGAAACGGTACAAGGCGCCGCCGAGGAGCGGGAGCGGCTGATCCTGGAACATCTTCCCCAGGTGCGGCTGATCGCCCGCCGCATTCATGAACGGCTGCCGGAGAGCGTAAGTCTGGAAGACCTGATCTCGACGGGCGTTGTGGGGCTGATCTCCGCGATCGACCGCTTCGATCCGGCGCACAACGTCAAGCTCAAGACTTATGCGGAATACAAAATCCGCGGCGCCATTCTCGACAGCCTTCGGGGCCTCGACTGGGCCCCTCGGCAGCAGCGTAAGCGATGCAAACAAATCGAAGCCGCCATCAGCGTGCTCGAGCAGAAGCTCCACCGCATGCCGGCTGAGGATGAAATCGCCCGCGAGCTCTCGCTGACCATCGACGAGTACCACGAGTGGTTGGTGGAGGTGCGCGGCGTCAACCTCGGCAGTCTGGAGACCGCTTCGCCGGACGAAGACGGGCGTGACCTGCTGCGCTACGTATCGGACGCCGAGGAAAGCTGGCCTTCCAGCCTCGCCGAGCGCTCCGAACTCGAGCGGCTGCTCGCCTCGGCAATTGACAAGATGCCGCCCATCGAAAAGACCGTGCTCAGCCTCTATTACCACGAGGAGCTCACCCTGCGGGAGATCTCGAAAATCGTGCACCTGCACGAATCGCGCATCTCGCAATTGAAGAGCCAGGCGATTCTGCGGCTGCGGGCTTACCTGGAGAAACGCTGGCCGCTGCGCAAAGGAGGCGCCTAGGCAGTCGCACGTGGCGGATACGCAGGCAGATACGCTCCGCTGGTTGTTGGACGAACTCGCCCAGCAGCTTGCGCTCGTCTTCGAAATGATGACGGGGCAGCGGCCGGCCATCGAGATCGCCGGCGATGCCGCCTCCGCCGGCAACGATTTTGTCTGGCGGCAGAAGCTCGCGGGCTTGGCGGGCGCCGAGATCCTCTATGCCGCCTCCGAACAGAGTTCGGAATCGATCGGCGCCGCGATCCTTAAGGCGGCCGGAGTAGAACAGATCGATCCGGCCGAGGTCCGCTCCACGTTTCTCGAAGCCGTCAGCCAAGCCGTGGGCGGATTGGCGCGGGCCGCGTCCGCCCGCGTCGGACGGGAGCTTTCGCCCAGCCCGCCGCAGGCGGCGGCCGCGCACACCGCGGGTGTCCATTGGAAACATGTCGCGATCCATCCGCGGGAGGGCGAGCCCGCCACGCTGCTGCTCTTCGGCTTCTCGCCGGAACTTGTCGACAGCTTAAGATCGAGGCCGGAGCCGGCTCCGTTGCCCGCCGCCGCGCCAGCGAAAACGGAGCTCGAGAAAACGGACAGCTCCCGTACATTCGATCTGCTCCTGGATGTCGAACTTCCGGTGCGGGTCTCCTTCGGGCGGGCACAAGTGCCCCTTAAGGAAGTACTGAAGCTCACCACCGGCTCCATCGTGGAGCTGAACCGATCCGTCTCGGAGCCGGTGGAGATCATCGTGAACAACTGCGTGGTCGCTCGCGGTGAGGTGGTCGTGGTGGAGGGCAATTTCGGGGTCCGCATTCAGGAAGTGGTCAGCCGGCAGGACCGGCTGCGGGTGCTCGACTAACAGCGGCCATGCGAGCTCCTACCGTGTGCCCCATGAACAGGAGGAAATGCGCCGGATGATCGCTGGGGTTCTTGCGTTGATCGCCGTGGCGGGGGTTGCGGCCACCGTTCTGTTTCGGATGCTTGTCGCGGCCGCGGGCCGCGACCGCGCCCGGCGTACGGAGGATGCGTACGCGCGGCTGGAAAAGGAGGTAGGTGAACTGCGGCGAAGCATCGAGGCGCTGCACCGGACGGCGCGCGATCCTCAGCCGGACGCCGTCGCACCCGTGGAAATCCGCGGCGGCATGAACCGCACCCGCCGCGCCGAAGCCTTGCGCCTGGCGAAGAGGGGCGAGTCGGCTTCCCACATTGCCGCCCTGCTGGGAGTGCCGCGGGCGGAGGTTGACTTATTGTTGAAGATGCAGGCCCTGGAGCGAAAACCGGCTACATCTTGACCGGCTTGCCGCCGTCCGAATCCAGGGTGACGGTCACCGTCATCTCGCGCTTGTCCCGTACAATCACCACGGGGAAAGTCCGTTTCGATCCCAGGGAGCGGATGGTTCCACTGATGTCTCCGGGCGTCACCACCC
Source organism: Bryobacteraceae bacterium (assembly GCA_019748195.1). Lineage (GTDB taxonomy): Bacteria > Acidobacteriota > Terriglobia > Bryobacterales > Bryobacteraceae > JAIEPW01. The sequence goes on along the minus strand of JAIEPW010000011.1, from coordinate 8,295 downwards.
GGCTGTCGTCCACTTTCACGATCACGTCGCCCGCCCGCATGCCCACTCGCTCGGCGACTGAGCCCTTGGTTACGGTTCGGACCAGAACTCCCTGCTTCACACCGAAGAACTCGGCCAGTTGCCCGTCGAGCGCTTCGGCTTCCACGCCCAGCACGGCGCTGCGCCAGGACATGTAGGACTTCGGCATATCCGGGATGCGCAACTGCGGGAACTCCATGCCCGGTGCGATCACCGTTACCGGCTCACCGCCCCAGGTGCGCACCTTGCGAGCGGCCACCTTGGCGACGATCGTCTGCAGGGCGCCGTCGCGGCTCACCAGCAGCTTGATCTCGCGCCCCGGAGGCGTCTCGCGAACCAGCCTGGAGAATTGCTCGATGCCGATCACCTTCTGCCCGGTGAACTCCAGCACCGCGTCGCCGGCTTTCAAGCCGGCTCGGTCGGCCGGACTCTCCGGGTCCACCCGTGTGATCTCCACGCCGCTTTCGTCCTTTAGCTTCAGAATCTTGGCGCGCTCGGAATCGATTTCCGCGATTCCCACGCCCAGGTAGCTGCCCGCCAGCACACCGGCGGGAATCACCTTCGTCCTCGCGCCGGGAGCGGGGGCGGGCGTTTGCGCCACGGCGACCCCCGCCGCCGCGGTCCAACCCAGCCACAAGAAGAGGAAACTGCGTCTCATCCCATCATCCAGCCTTTCACAAAATCATTTCTGGCGGCGCAGAAAAATGGTGCCGCCCGCCGCGTTGATGCGCAGCAGGGGACCGCCTCCATTAATGGCGCCTTCCGCCACCGCGGGCCGGGTGGGCTCAAACCCCAGCGTCTTCACCCGGACCTGCGGAAAGTCCGACACGATCCGTCCCACCAGTTCCGGAGAATCGTTCCGGGCTTTCACCGAAACCCCAAAGTTGGACGGAATCAAAACCGTAATGTCACCGCGCCCGGCAGTCAGGAACGATTCCTCGGGGCGAACACCGCCGGCGAACTCCGCCAGGATGCTGCCCGCCGCCGTTGCGCACCGCAGGGGACCCGAAACCGCCTTCACGCGGATGGTTCCTTCGGCCGACTGGCAGCGCACGCCCTTGGACGATCCCACCTGAATGGAGCCGGCCTTGGTCTCCGCCGTCACCAGCCCGCCGGCCTCGATCACTTCGATGAGCCCCGAGGCGGAACGGGCCTGCACCGCCTTCATCGCTTTCCAAACGTTGATATTGCCGCCTTCCGTGGCGGCGAACACAGGCCCGCCCACTTCGCGGATCAGGATCTCGCCGCCGGCGGTTTCCACCCACGTTTCGCCGCCCGCGCTTTCGATGCTTACCGATCCGCCGGAAGACCATGCGCGCAGGTTGCCGGCGACGCGCCCCACGCGGATCTCACCGCCGCCCGTGCGGGCAATCGCGGCCGCGGAGAGCCGGTCCAGCAGAATTCGTCCGAACGCGGTGGTGGCGCGGACCATCCCATTCAGGTCGGCGGCGTCCACGTCGCCCGATTGCGTTTCAATGATCGCCTCTTCCAGGGTGCGCGGCACCGCGATCTCCAGGTGCGAACTCAGCCCGGGGCGTTCCTCGCTCATCACCACCAGCGTGGTCAGGTCACCCTTTGAGCGGGCGGTGTAGTACACGTCCCCCAGGGCCTTGGCCGCATCCTCGGCGGAGCGGGCGCGCGCCTTCTGGGTCAGCGTGTAGGTGATCATCGTCTTATCGGTACCGCGCACGGTCACCGATCCACGCGTGTTCACCTGCAGCCGGCCGTTCGGCTTGCAGCTTGCCGAGTTCACCGTCCGCCGCACCCAGTAAGAGCCTTCCTTCTTGAGCGGCGTTGAACCCTGGGACCACAACGCCATGGGCGCCGCGGCCGCCGCCAGGGAAAGCAGGTAATACAACTTCACCAACACGGTCTCCTCAAACGATCTAATACGTCTCGCGCGACGCCTTCATCTCTTCCAGCGCCCGCTCGCAGCGGAGCCGCACATACCCGTCGTTTGCCTGACGCAGGATATCCTGCAGGACTCCGGCGAGCTTGGGATCGGACGCCGCACCCGCCGCGCGGGGCTGCGTCAGCAGATCGATCGCCTGGCCCCGGATTCCCGGATTGGCGTCACGCAGAAGAACTTCCGCCAGCACCGTTCGCACATCGGGCTCATGCGCATACATCTTCAATCCGGAAAGGGCCTTCAGGCGGACGCCGTCATTCGAATCATGCTGCAGCGCATGCACCAGCGCGTTCCGGAAATCGGCCTCGGCCGACCGCTGGTTCAGAATGCCCACCGTTTCCACCCGCAAGCCGTCGGCGGGATCCTTGGCGGCGGCGAGCAGCAATCGGCGGATCTGCGCATCGTCGATACTGCCGCTCAAGACCCGCTGCCGGGTTTCGTCCACCACGATTTGCACCCGCCCCTGGTTGTCCGGTTCGACATAGCGCACGCGGGCGCTCATCGGTTCCGACGCCAGGCGGGCCACCTGAGGCGACATCACAGGCGCAGTCAGGCGCGCGCTCACAAAACCGACGGCCAGCAGCGCCAAGCCGCCCAGCGGCACCGCCCAACGCGCCACCGGGAACGCGAACACCGCCGCCAAACCCTCAAACAAACCGAACAACGACGCGGACCGGCGCGGCTCCTCGCGCATGCCGGCCAGGGCCAAATCCTCGGCCAGGCGGACCCGCAGGTTCTCCCGGCACTGCCGCAGCAAGGCGGGTGACGGCTCCAATTCCTGGCGATCCACGGTGGCGTGCAACGCCTTCTCGGCCGCCAACGCCTTGCGGCAAGCCTCGCATTCGTCCAGGTGGACGTGCACCGCCTCTTCTTCGTCGAAGCTCAGCTCGCCGTACAGAAACAGAGCCAGGTTCTTTTCGACAGATCCGCAGTTCATAGAAAATCTCCCAAAGCAGCCCGCATCTTTTGCGTGGCCCGGAACAGGCAGTTCTTCGCCGCCTCTTCGGTCGTTCCCAAAGTTTCCCCGATAGCCCGAAGGCGCATCCCCTGGAAATGCCGTAACTCAAAAACCATCCGCTCCCGCGGCGTCAATTGCTCCAGAATCTCGCGCACCCGGACGCGCAACTGCCGGCTGAACAGGTGCCTCTGGGGGTCGCCATCCACCCGCTCCTCCTGCACCGTGTCCATCCGATCAAGCGGACCGTCGGGCGTCGATAGCACCGTCGGCTCTTCTTTCCTCACCTTGCGTTTCCGCAGGTGATCCAGGCAGAGATTTGTCACAATCCGATACAGCCACGTATGGAAACTGCAGTCGAAACGGAAGGAGTGGAGGTTGCGGTGGACCCGAAGAAACGCTTCCTGATACACATCCTGGGCGTCATCCGGGTTTCGCAACAGGTTCAGGGCCAGCCGCAGAACATTCTGGTCGTACAGACGGACAAGTTGCTCGAACGCCGCCGCGTCACCGCTCTGCGCGGCACGGATCAGCGCCGATTCATCCGATCGAGAGGCCGGATTTAAGGCCACGGCCTGTGCGGCTCCACCCTTCCCTTTCAACGTAATCATAGACGCTTTCGCGGGGAAAACGTCTTGGATGACAAGATTTCCGGATTTTGCGTGGTGGGGCGAAGCGCCTCGGAAGCGGGGCGATTCGCAGGGCCCGGGGGCTTACCGCCGCCCGCCCGCCCTCAGGCTGGTTCGATCTCGATCCGCTTTTGCGCCGCGTCCAGATTGGTCAGCTTGAAATTGCGGATCTGGCCGGCTCGCACCGCTTCCGTGCCTCCGCCCCCACCCACGTTCCCGCCGCTTTTCCACTTCGCCGAAAGCATGGCGGTCAAGGCGCCGAGATCGGCGGAGACCGGAGTCTGCCGGGTTGCGGACGCCTCCGGAGCAGCCTTCAGCTTGCAATTGGCATACACGCCTTCGCCTAATTCGACCTTGAGGCGATCGCCGGCCACGTCCACCACTCGCCCGGTGACGATCTCACCCACCTTGTGCTCGGCGATGAACTCGTCCGCGGATGTCGGCTCCAACTGCTTCATACCTAAGCGGATGCGGCGCTTTTCCTTGTCGAATTCCAGCACCTGAGCCTTCACCGTCTGCCCGACCTGTAACACCTCGTTGGGGTGGTTCAGGCGCTTCTCGCGGCTGATGTCGCCGATGTGGATCATGCCTTCAATGCCTTCGCTAAGGTCCACAAACGCGCCGAACTTGGCCAAACTGGTCACTGGAGCCTCTACCACGGACCCAACGGGGAACCTGGTCTTGGCGGTTTCCCAGGGATCGCCCAGAGCCTGCTTCAATCCCAGGGAGATGCGCTTTTCGCCCGGGTTGACGTTCAAGACCAGCACTTCCACGGTTTCGCCGATCTGCACCACATCCGCCGGTTTTCGCACTTTCTTCGTCCACGACATCTCGGAAAGGTGGATGAGTCCTTCCACGCCGGGGTCGAGCTCCACGAACGCGCCGAAATCGGTCAACCGGGTCACCGTGCCGCGGACACGATCGCCGTTCTTGAACTTCTCCGCCGCCACAGTCCAGGGGTCTGGCTGCAACTGCTTCAAGCCGACGGAGATCTTGCGGGTCTCGCGGTTGATTTTCAGGATCTTCACCTGCAGCGAATCGCCCACCTTGACCGCATCGGACGGTTTCGCCACGCGGTGCCATGCCATGTCGGTGACGTGCAGCAGGCCGTCGAATCCGCCCAGGTCGACGAATGCGCCGAAGTCCGTCACGTTGCGCACCGTGCCGCTGACAACGGCGCCCTCCCGCAACTGCTCGAGCGCTTTCTGCCGGGCTTCCGCGACGGCTTCCTCGAGAACCACGCGGCGATCGACGACGATGTCTTCCTTGGCGGTGTCGAGCTTGGTGATGCGGCACTGGATCTCCTGCCCCACCAGCTTTTCCATCTCCGCGAGATCGCGCGTTCCCGAACGGGAGGCGGGCATGAAGGCGCGGGCGCCGACATCCACCCGCAACCCGCCCTTCACCACTTCCATTACCATACCGGCGATGGTCCGCTTCTCCTGGAAAGCTGCTTCCAGAGCGCTCCAATCCTTGGGCCGCTCCGCCTTGATTAAGGAAACCCGATAGTTGCCCTCTTCGTCCCTCCCGGCAATGTTGACATGGAGGATATCGCCGGTTTTCACCGGATCGTCGCCCGCGATCCGCCGGAACTCTTCGAGCGGCAAAACGCCGTCGCTCTTTCGGCCCAGGTCCAGGAAGATCGCATCCGCCGACACCGAGACGACGGTGGCCGGGATGGGTCCGGAAGGTCCGGGCGACTGGGCTGCTTCGAATTCGGAGAGGATATCGCCGAACGAAGTCTCAGCCGACAAATCGCCGAGTTCGGGCGCAAAATCTGGGGATTTCGGGTTCATGCGGGGTCGGAACCCTTATTGTGTCACACTTCGGCGGCTAAGATGGCAGTGGTGAACGAAGCCCCCGAGACCCGCAACCGCATGGGATTCGGTCCCGCCGACATTGCCTGGGCAGCTTTATTCGCGACGCTGGCGGTGTTCGGCCCGGAACGAAGCCCCACGGTGGCGGCGCTGCTCATCGCTCTTGCCGCGCTGCAAGTTCTCGAAGCGCGGGCGCCGGCGCTTGGTTCCGTGCGCGGATCGGCGCTGTTCACCGCGGGCAAGGTTCTTCTGGCCTACGTGCTCATCGGCTTGACGGGCGGAGTCTCCTCGAGTTACTACCTGTTGCTGCTGGTTCCCGTCATCTCCGCGGCCACCCGCTTTGGACCGTGGGGCGCGGCGTGGACCGCGGCCGGCGCGGGCGCCGCGTATCTTTCGTTCCTCGCCTTTCTCGATTGGGATCGTCAGTTCATTCCGGTCGACCAGATTCAGGAGCTCACCATGCGGGTGCTGTTCCTGTTCGTGGTCGGTTTCCTGACGCAGCGGCTGGCGCAGCAGAACCGCCAGGCGGCGCAGCGCTACCAGGCGGCCGCGGAGAAGCTGGCCACCGCGGATCGCGACCTGCAACTGGCGCAAGCGGCCGTGCAGCGCTCCGAACGCCTGGCCGCGCTCGGCCAGCTCACGGCGGGCCTGGCGCACGAACTGCGGAACCCGCTGGGTACCATCCGCGTCTCAGCGGAAATGCTGGAGAAAAAAGTCGCCGGGGACAACGCGGTTGCCCGCGAGATGGCCGGCTACATCAACGCCGAGGTGAACCGGGCAAACTCCTTGATCACCCGGTTTCTGGATTTCGCCCGCCCGCTGCCGCTGCGGCTCATCAAGACGCGGATCCAGGACATCGCCGATCAGGCGATTGCCGAGCTGGAGCGCCGCCAGCCCCCGTTCCAAATCACCGTATACAAGAACTACTCTCCCGAGGTGCTGCCCGCTGACATGGATCCGGAGTGGATGCAGCGCGTGGTGTACAACCTTCTGCTGAACGCTGCCGAGGCCAGCCCCGCGGGCGGAGCAATCACGGTGAAGACACGCCCGGCGGGACAGCAGGTGGAAGTCTCCGTGATCGATCGCGGCGCGGGCATCGATCCGAGGCATCGGGAAAGCATCTTCAACCCCTTCTTCACCACCAAGAGCAGCGGCGCCGGGCTCGGGCTGGCGATCGTGTCCAAGATCGTCGGCGAACACGGGGGCGCTATCGCCGTGGACAGCACGCCCGGCCAGGGAAGCGTATTTCGCGTGCTTGTTCCCATCGATCACCGCCCGCCGCGAGAGAACAGGAACTGATCGCATGCCGCAACGAATCCTCATCGTGGAGGACGAAGAGAAGCTCCGCCGGGTGATCGCGCTGCATTTGGAGTCGTCGGGATTCGAGACGATCTCCGCCGCCTCGGCCGAGGAGGCGGCGCGGCATCCCGACGCCGACCTGGTGCTCACCGATCTGAAGCTGCCGGGCAAGGACGGGCTGGACTTGCTCGACCACCTTCGCGCCCAGAACTCGCGCGCGCCGGTGATCGTGATGACGGCGTTCGGCACGGTGGAGAACGCGGTCCACGCCATGAAGGCAGGCGCGATCGATTTCCTGCTGAAACCGTTCTCCCTCGATCATCTCTCGGCGGTGGTATCAAAAGCGCTGGAAGTCAGCGACCTTCGACGCGAGAACGAGGAACTGCGGGAGGAACTGGGCGCCCGCTACCGCTTCGCCAACATCGTAGGCCACAGCGCGGCGATGCAGGACATCTTCGCGCAGGTGGCTCGCGTCGCGCCGACCCGCGCCACGGTGCTGCTGGCCGGGGAAAGCGGCGTGGGGAAGGACCTCATTGCCCGCGCGATTCATCACCATTCGCCGCGCGCGAACAAGCCGTTTGTCAAGATCAACTGCACCGCGATTCCGGAGAATCTGATGGAAAGCGAGCTGTTCGGTTACGAGAAGGGCGCCTTCACCGGGGCGTCGCAAAGCAAGCCCGGCAAGTTCGAGTTCGCCGACGGCGGCACCGTCTTTCTCGACGAAATCGGCGACGTTCCCGCCTCCGTCCAGGTGAAGCTGCTGCGCGTCCTGCAGGAGCGCGAGTTCGAACGGCTTGGCTCCAACCGGACGCGGCACATCGACGTCCGCGTGATCGCCGCCACCAACGTGGACCTGCGCGCCGCGCTGGAACAGGGAACCTTCCGCGAAGACCTGTACTACCGGCTGAACGTTGTACCGCTCAGCATTCCCCCGTTGCGCGAGCGCAAGGAGGACATCCCTTACCTGGTGGACCATCTGATCGCCAAGCTCGCGCCAGACCTCGGCAGTCCGGTGCGCGCAATCAGTCCCCAGGCTCTCGATCGCTTGATGGAGTATCACTGGCCGGGTAACGTCCGGGAACTGCAGAACGTGCTGGAGCGAAGCATGGTGCTGTGCCCGGCGAACCGGCTGGAAGCCGCGGGCATCCGCTTCGACACCTCTCGCCGCCCTGCCGCCTCCGGGCCGGTTTTTCTGCCGGACGGGATGACGCTGGACGAACTGGAACAGGCCATCATCCGCGAGGCGCTGCGGCGGGCCGACGGCAACAAAAGCCACGCGGCCCGCATGCTCGGACTGACGCGGAATGCGCTTCGCTACCGCCTCAGCCAGATGGGCATCGAAAGCTGAGCGCTACTGCCCGGTGGGAATCACCGGCATCGCGGACTCCTGAACCAGCTTGTTGAACCTCGCCACGTCCTCCCGCGCGAGCTTGTCCACCTTGCTGTTCAGTTCCGCCAGATCCGTCTTCAATAGCGTCATCTCCTGAGTCTGTGCCTCGGTAGGCGCAGCCGAGAAGCTGTCCAGCGTATTCAAGAGCTGGTTGATGCGGGCTCCCACGGGGGGAGGAGTGAAGACCAGCGGAGGGCCGGCCGAGCCCAGCGGCTCGCCCGCGGGTTCCGCCGCGCCGGCGCCGCGGCGCGCGCCGATGGCCGGGATCGCACCCTGCT
>JAIEPW010000022.1 GCA_019748195.1 Bryobacteraceae bacterium | reverse complement strand
CAGTGGAACGAGCATTACGGCAACATGGTGGGCTACCTGCGCACCAAGGGCATCACGCCGCCGTCCACCGCCCGCGCCCAGAAGAAGCAGTAGGCCTCAATTCGCCTGTTTCTTGCGTTTGAGCTCGTCCAGAACGGTGGCGACGAGCTCTTTCGCCTCGCCCAGGCACTGGCTGATGATCTGAATATCCATGGCGGGCTTTCCGGCCTGGCGGGCGCTCTGGCAATACACGCCGTGCTGCCCCACCATTACCAGGGCGTCGGTCAGGGCGTCCAGCGCGACGGCAAGCCGGCCGCGCTCGTATCCCATCTGGAACTCGTGTCTCTCGATTTCTTCCTGGCGTTCGCGGGAAATAGGCATGAAACTTCCATTGTAGGCTTTAGCAGGCTAACCGACGTAGCGCGCGTAAATTCCGCGCGCGACGGCGATATCGGTGGTGCCCTTGATGATCGCCCGGCCGTCGGGAAACACGGTGAGCTCGTAGCCATCCAGTTCGGCGCGCAGCGCGAACTCATTCACGCGAACCCGCGCCACCGCCGCCAGGCGATCGCCCAGCTCTCGCAACTCCACCCGGCGATGCTGCTCGTGAATTTGAACCGCGTTGCGGCCGCACAGGCTCACGGGGGCCCGCTTGCGCCCGTGCAGATGGATCAACTGGCGGCGGCCGCAGGCGCGGCATGCCGGATCCGGAGCCGGCAGATCCACCTGCCGCATCTCGCCGCTCCAGACATCCACCGTGGTGATCCGCGCGGGCACCTCGCCCGTCACCAGGCAGCGCAGCGCCAGCCCCGCCTGCAGCGCGCCGATCATCCCCGTGACCGCGTTCAGGACGCCTGCGGTTTCGCACGTGGGCTGCGCTCCTTGCGGCGGGTCGGGATAAATGCAGGCCAGACAGGCCGTCCGGCCCGGAATCACCGGCATCGCCAGGCCGTAGCTGCCCACGGCCGCTCCGTAGATCCACGGGACGCCGTTCTCCACGCTGTAATCGTTTAACAGGTAGCGGACTTCGAAGTTGTCCGAGCCGTCCAGAATCAGGTCCATGCCGCTCAGCAGCTCGGCGGCGTTTTCCGGTGTCAGGTCGGCCACCGCGGGCTGGCACTCGATGCTGGAGTTGGCGGCGCGGAGGCGGCGGGCGGCGGCCACGGCCTTGGGGATCGCTTGCTCGGCGTCGGCTTCCTCGAACAGCCACTGCCGCTGCAGGTTGCTGGCTTCCACGTAGTCGCGGTCGATCAGCCGCAGCAAACCGACGCCGGCGCGAGCCAGAGCCGCGGCATGCATGGAGCCCAGCGCGCCACAGCCCACGATCGCAACCCGGGCGCGGGAAATCCGAACCTGGCCCTCCTCGCCAATTCCGTGGAAACGGATTTGCCTGCTGTAACGGTCTGCAGCGGAGAAGCTCACTGCAACGATGCTAGCAACTCGCCATACAGCGCCGGTGCGATATCATGAGGACGCGTGACCAACGGGCTCGGGAACAGGCCCCCGGCTTGCGGCCCCAGATACGGCGTGCGGCCGGCGCCGCTGATCCTCCTCTTGCTTACCAGCTTTAGCTGCCCCGCGGCGGGCGCCACCTGGGAGGGCCGGCCTGTCCGCGCAATCGAGTTCGAACCGCCGGAGCAACCCTATCCGCGCGAACGGATGCTCGAAATTCTGACCCTGAAGCAGGGTGAACCGGCGACCGAGGCCGCCGTGCGCTCTTCCATTTCCGCCCTTTACGCGACGGGCCGGTTCGAGGACGCCGCGATCCTGGCCGACGAGACGCCGGACGGCGTCCGGCTGATCGTGCGCACCGGGATCGCCTACTTTATCGGCCAGGTGAGCGTCACAGCGGTGCCGGAGCCCCCCAGCACCGCCAGCCTGGAAGCCGCGGCCAAGCTCCGCCTGGGGGAGCGGTTCGATGAGGCCGGCATTCCGGACGCGGTGGAGAACATCAAGGCCAGCCTGCGCGCCAACGGCTACTACGATGCCACGGTGTCCTCCGAAATCCGCAAGACGCCGGAGGCGGCTCGCGCGGATATTCACTTCAATATCGATCCCGGCGAGCGGGCGAAGTTCGGCGGCATGACGGTGACCGGCAATACCGATCGCGGCATCCCATCCCTGCTGCGCGATACCGGGTGGCTGCGCGGCATCGGCCCCTTGAGCTTCCAGGCGTTCGGTTTCCGCGACTTCACCCAGCAGCGGCTGCAACAGGGGATCGAATCGCTGCGTCAGGAACTGCAGGGGGACGATCGCCTGCTGGCCAAGGTGCAGCTCGACAAGCTGAACTACGACGAGGACGCCAATCGCATGGTTCCAGCGCTGCGGATCGACGTGGGGCCGCGCGTGCTGGTGGAAACCAGCGGCGCCTCCATCCGCCGGGGCCGCCTCAAGCAACTGCTTCCCATCTACCAGGAAAGGAGTATCGACCCGACGCTGCTGAATGAAGGCCGGCGCAACATAGTTCAATACTTTCGCACCCAAGGCTATTTCGCCGCGACCGCGGACTATAAGATCGAGACCCCGAATCCGGGCGAGCAGGTGATCGAGTACGTGATCGACCGCGGCCAGCGGTCCAAGCTGACCCACCTGGAAGTCAACGGGAACCGCTACTTCGACGACCAGACGATCCGGGAGCGAATGGCGGTCCTGCCCGCCACGCGATTCCGCTTCCGGAACGGCCGGTTCAGCGAACGGCTGCTGGATGGCGACCTGAACGCCATCGAGAACCTGTACCGATCGAACGGATTCCGGGAAGTGAAGGTGGAGGCGCGCCGCGACACCTCCTGGCAGGGAAGCCCGGGCCAGCTCGCCTTGTTCATCGACATCGCGGAAGGGCCGCAGTGGCTGGTGTCGAAGCTGGACATCGCGGGGCTGCCGCCGGCCGATGAGGCGGAGATCCGCCCCATGCTCCGCTCCACCGAAGGCCAACCCTTCAGCGAATGGAACGTGCAGGCGGACCGCGACATGGTGCTGAACTACTTCTTCGATCGCGGCTATCCGGAAGCGGCGTTCGACTGGGACCGCCAGCCCGGCGGCGAGCATGATGTCAGGCTCAGCTTCACCATCCGTCCCGGTGACCGGCAGTACGTTCGCGAGGTGCAGGTGCTGGGGCTGGAAGCCACCGACGCGGGACTGGTAAGCGAGCGCATTTCGCTGCGCGCCGGAGAACCGCTGTCGTTTTCCGAGATGAGCGCCTCCCAGCGCCGGCTGTACGACCTGGGCATTTTCGCGAAGGTGCAAACCGCGGTGCAGAACCGCGAGGGTCAGGAAGACCGCCGCGTGGTGCTGTTCGATATCGAAGAGGCGAAGAAGTACTCCTTCAGCATCGGCTTCGGCGCCGAGCTTGGGCGCATCGGCGGCGGTGTGGCCAGCCTGGAGAATCCGGCCGGACGCACCGGATTCAGCCCGCGCGTGAACGTCGGAATCAGCCGGCTGAACGTGCTGGGCCTGGGTCACACGATCAGCCTGCTGACGCGGCTGTCGAACGTGCAACAGCGCGGCGTGCTCAGCTACCTGGCGCCGCAGTTCCGCGGCAACGACAAGATCGATCTGATCGTGTCCGCGCTTTACGACCGCTCCCTGGATGTGCGGACTTACGCCGCGCAGCGGATTGAAGCGTCGGCGCAGATCGGGCAGCGGTGGACGCGCGCCGTCACCACGCAATACCGCACCACCTGGCGCCGCGTGCGAGTCTCGGACCTGGCCATTTCGCCCGAGCTGATCCCCATCTTTTCGCAGCCCACGCGAACCGGCCTGCTGGGATTCTCCTTCGTGCAGGACCGGAGGGACGATCCCTCCAACACGCGCCGCGGCATCTACAACACGTTCGACTTCTCCTACGCCGCCGGCTGGCTGGGATCGCAGACCGCGTTCCTGCGCAGCCTGTTCCGCAATACCACCTACCACCGGCTGCGCCGGGACATGGTGCTCGCGCGCAGCACGCAGGTGGGCCAGATCCAGCGCCTTTCGGGCGATCCGTTCCTGCCGCTGCCGGAACGCTTTTTCACCGGCGGCGCTTCGTCACACCGCGCCTTCCCGGAGAACCAGGCCGGCCCGCGGGACCTGACCACCGGGTTCCAGCTCGGCTCGCAATTCATCGCGCTCAACTCCTTGGAGCTTCGCTATCCGGTGGTGGGCAACAACCTGAGTGGCGTGTTCTTCTGGGACTCCGGCAACGGATACGAGGACATTCGCAAGTTCAGCCTGCGCTTCCGCCAGCGCGACAATCGCGATTTCAATTACACCGTGCACGGGATCGGCGCGGGCATCCGCTATCGCACGCCCATTGGTCCGGTCCGCTTCGACTTGAGTTATAGCCCGAACTCGCCGCGTTTCTTCGGCTATGAGGGCAGTTTCGAGGATCTGATCACCGGGCGGGGACGCCTGGTGAATCAGCGGATCAACCGGCTGCAGTTCCATTTCGCCCTGGGGCAGACCTATTGATATGACGCGAACAACCGCACTGTTGCTTCTGATGCCCTGGGCGGCCGCGGCCGACCCGGTGCTGCTGGATCGCATCGCCATCAGCATCGAGAATTTCGTCATCACCGAAGGGCAATTGTTGGACGACATCCGCATCAACGCCTTTCTGGCCGGCGTTTCACCGGATTTGACTCCGCCGGGCAAGAAAGCGGCGGCTGACCGCCTGGTGAATCAGGCGCTGGTGCTGCGCGAGATGCAGCTCAGCCGGTTCCCGATGCCGGAAACGACCGAAGCGGCGGCGCTGGTGGAATACGAGTTGCGCAAGCGCGGCGGCCGCGAGAAGTTTGACCGCGACCTGAGCCGCTATGAGCTGACGGAAAAGAAGCTCTTGACGCGGCTGGAATGGCAGACCGCGTTTCTGCGTTTTGTCGAGTACCGCTTCCGTCCGGGCGTGCGGTTCACGAACGCGGAGGTGGAGGAGCGTTACCAGGCACTCGCGCGAGAGGCCGCGCGGCAGGGCCGCGCCGCCGGGACGCTGGAGCAGGTGCGCGGCGAGATCGAGGAATTGCTCGCCGGGGAGCGCGTCAATCAGGCGCTGGACCGCTGGCTGGGCCAGGTGCGGACCCAGGTGCAGATCCACTATCGCAAGCAGGTGTTCGAATGAAATGGAAAGCGAAGCGGATCCGGTTCTGGGCGCTGGTGTCGCTGGGCCTGCTGGCCCTCATCGCGATCTCCGGCGCGCTGGTGCTGCGTTCGGACTGGTTCCGCGAGAAGGTGCGGGAGCGCATCGTATTTGAGGCCGAACGGGCCACCGGCGGCCGCGCCGAACTCGGCGCCTTCCGGTTCTCGTGGCCGCGGATGCGCGCGGAAGTGGACCGGTTCGTTCTGCGGGGTTTGGAGCCCCCGCAGGATCCGCCGCTGTTTCAAGCCAGCCGTATTGTTGTCGACCTGCGGCTGCTGTCCATCTGGCGTCCTTCAGTGGACCTCCGCGCGCTGACGGTGGAGGAGCCGCGAGTCCGCGTCGTGTTCGGCCCCGACGGAAAATCGAATCTGCCTTCGCCCAAGGTCCGGCGGACCTCGGATCGTACCTGGGCGGAGGAGTTTCTGCGGCTGGCGATCGACTCGGTGGATGTGCGCGGCGGTTGGCTGGAAATCGACCAGCGCCGCGTTCCCCTGAACTTCCAGGCGGAGAACCTGGCCGCGCAACTAATGCATGAAGCCGCCGGCCCGCGCTATACCGGAGCGGTGAAGGCGGACGCGCTGCAGGTAAAGGCGCCGCGGTTCGACCCGCTGCGCTTCACGCTGGACGCGGCGGTGGCAATCGAGGGCAATCGCGTGCGGCTGCCCAAGGTGCGATTGGCGGCCGGCGGCTCCACGCTGGATCTCGCGGGCGACCTGACGGACCTGCGAGCGCCGAAGGCGGATCTGAAGGCGAAAGCGCTGTTGCAACTCGCGGACTTTGTCCCGGTGTTCGACCTTCCGGCGCGGAAGCAAGGTACGGTGGCGCTGGACGGCAGGGTGGAGGTGAGCTTCTCGCCGCGGTTCCACTATCGTGTTTCGGGTCCCGTGGACTTGCGAAACGTCGCCATCGAGCGTCCCGAGGTCGCGATCGCCGGCGTGGATTTGCGCGGCAACCTGGAACTGACGCCGGAGAAGCTGACGGTGACGGGCGTCTCGGCGGCGCTGGCCGGCGGGCGATTCGAGGGTCTCATCGAGCTGGAAGAATGGCGCCGCTACCGCGCCGACGGCCGCGTGAGCGGGCTGGCCGTGAATCGCGTCACCGGTCTGGTGAAGGTGGCGGACATGCCGTGGAACGCGCTGCTGGCGGGTCCGGTATCGGTAAGCGGATCGCTGCCGCGCCGGGGGACGCCGGGCGACGTGGAAGCGCGCGGACGCCTGACGGTAACGCCGGCGGGCGATTCGGTTCCGCTGGAAGGCGTGGTGGAGGCGAGCTACCGGCAGCGCGAGAATGAGATCTCCATTCGCCAGGCATCGCTGGCGACACCGATGACGCGGCTGGACGCCGACGGCGTGCTGGGCGCCCGGCTGCACTTCCGGGTGCGCACGCAAAGCTTGGAGGAGTTGCAGCCGTGGATCGTGCGCTTCTCCGGCGCGCGGGCCGAACTGCCGCTGGAACTGAAGGGCGGATCGGCCGCCGCCGACGGGATTATCGCCGGACCGCTGAACAATCCGCGGATCACCGGCGCCGCTACATTGTCGAAGTTCGAAGCGTCGGGGATCGCGTTCGAGGAAGCCTCGGCGGCGTTCGAGGCCGGCCGTTCGCGCGCGCGGATCAGCAACGCCGTGGTGCGCGGGCAGCACTTCACCGCGGAGGGCGACTGGTCCGCCGAGGCGGGCGCGGGCGAGTTCCGCGATGCGCCGCAGACCGGATCCATTCGCATCCGCGGCGCGGATTTGGGCCCGCTGCTGAAGCAGGCGGGCGCGACCCTGGAGGTGGGCGGAACGGGAACCGGCAGCTTCACCCTGTCGGGCACCATCGCGAACCCGCGGGTGGAAGGCACGTTCGCCGCCGCCGGACTCACCGTGGCGGGCGAGAAGGTGGATCGCGCGGCGGGATCGCTGCGCTACGCCGGCAATCGCCTGGATCTGACGGCGCTGGACCTGGCGGCGGGCGCGGGGCGAGCGCGCGTCGCGGGTTTCTACCAGCATGCCCCGAAGGACTTCCAGAGCGGCCGCGCGGAGGCGGCGGTTACCGTGCAAAACCTGCGGCTTAGCTCCCTGGGATCGCTGAAGGAGCGCATTTCGGAATGGGACGCGGTGGCGGCGGCGAACCTGCGGATCGCCGCGGAGCTCGGCAACGGCCAGGTGGAGTTGACCTCCGTGGCGGGCGATGCCGGGTTGGAGCAAATCGTCCATGGGGCGGCGCGCGTGGGGCGCGTGGCGCTGTCGGCGGCCACCACGAACCGGCGCATGTCGGTGCGGGTGAACGGCGCGGTGGCAGACTCCAGGATCGAAGGCTCCGGCGAATGGAGCCTGGCCGGCCGGGCGCCGGGCAGCGCGTCGGTTCGCTTTTCGCCCCTGTCCTTCTCGGCGGCGCAGTTACTGGCGACGGCCGGGCGGGAGCAGGAGCCGCCGCCCCAAGGCTACGTGCAGGGTTCGATGGAAATCGCCGGACCCCTGCTCGATCCGGACCTGATGCGCGCGACCCTGACCATCGACCAGTTGCGGGTGACGCCGCGTCCGGAGCAGATCAAGGCCGGTGGACCCGGCGCGCAGAATCTGATTCTGACCAACGCGGCGCCCATCGTCGTGACCCTGACACGGGACGGCGCCCGCTTCGCCGACGCCCGGCTGGAAGGCCCGAACACGCGGCTGGAAGCGGGCGGCTTCCTGAGCTTCGCCAATCGCAATGCGACGGAGATCCGCGCCAACGGAACCATCGACCTGGCGGTGCTGCAGCTTCTGAACCCCGATCTGCTGGCGAAAGGCCAGGCCGACGTGCGGGCCACGGTGCGGGGATCCCTGGAGCGCCCGCTGGTGAACGGCAGGCTGGAACTGCGCGACGCCTCGCTGTATCTCGCCGACATCCCCAATGGCGTGGATCACGCTTTCGGGGTGATCAACTTCGACCAGTCACGGGCCACCATCGAACGGCTGACGGCCGAGACCGGCGGGGGCAAGATCGAGTTCAGCGGATTTGTCGGCGTCACCGCCCGCGTCCTTACCTACCGGCTGCAGGCGCAGGCCCGGCAGGTGCGCGTCCGCTATCCGGAGGACTTCAGCTTCGTCTTCAACGCCGACCTGAACCTGGCGGGCACTTCGCAGCGGAGCCTGCTTTCGGGCAGCGTGTCCGTGGCGCGGGCGGCGTTCAATCCGCGGAGCGACCTGGCGGATCTGTTCACGCAGACGCTGCGGCCCACCCCTTCGCCCGCGGCGCCGAACGAATACCTTCGCGGCATGCAACTGGACGTACGCATCGAAAGCGATCCGGGCCTGCAGGTGCAGACCTCATTGACGCGCGACGTGCAAGCGGAGGCGAACCTGCAGTTGCGCGGCACGCCGCTGCGGCCGATCCTGCTGGGCGAGATCACCGTGAACGAAGGCGAGGTGCAGGTGTTCGGTACGCGATACACGGTGAACCGCGGCGAGATCCGGTTCCTGAATCCGGCCAAGATCGAGCCGGTGTTCGACATGGACCTGGAGACGCGGGCGCGCGGAATCACGGTGAACATTTCCTTCCGCGGATCGCCCAGCAAGGTGGACGTCACCTACCGCTCCGATCCGCCGCTGCAGACCAGCGAGATCATCGCGCTGCTGGCCGTGGGCCGCGATCCCAACGTCACCGGGAATCGCATCGCGACGCCGGTGGGAGGCGGCGCGCCGAATCAACTGGGCGCGGTTTCGGTGCTGAGCGAAGCGCTCGCGTCGCAGGTCAGCGGGCGGCTGGAGCGGTTCTTCGGCGTCAGCCGCGTGAAGATCGATCCGCAAATGACCGGCGTGGAAACACTGCCGCAAGCCCGCCTGACGGTGGAGCAGCAGGTCTCCAAGGACATCACCATCACCTACATCACCAACCTGACGCGCACCCAGGAACAGAATATCCGCGTGCAATGGGACCTGAATCGCGAATGGAGCGTGCTGGCGGTGCGCGAGGAAACGGGCGCCATCGGCCTGTTCTTCCAGTACCGCAAGCGGTTCAAGTAAAGCGCCATGAAACTGCGCAAGGTGCAAGGCAAGCTTAAGGTGGAGCACAGCATCATCGACGGCGTGCGGGATCTGCTGCAGCGCCTGCTGGAAGAGAATCCGCAAGCCATCCGCTCGGTGATTCCGGGCGTGATCCGCAAGGTGCGGGACGCGAAAGGGGAGGTCCGGGTGCGGGTGACGGTGCCGACCACGAACGGCTGGAAAGCGATCGCGTTGAGCGCGGGCGCCCGCCAGGAGCTGTTCATCAGCACTACACTCAACAAGGAAGAGCTGGAAGCGGCGCTGGACGGCGCGGCATCCCGCTGACACCATCATGCCCCTGCTGGAACTTTCGCGCGAGCAAATGCGCGCTTTCGGGTACCGTGTCGTGGATTTGCTGGTGGATCACTGGGCCGGGCTGCGGGACAAGGCGGCGGGTTACAAGGGATCGCCGGCGGAGCTGCGGCGCATCCACGGCGATCCCGCGCCGCTGGAGGGCTCGGACCCCCGCGAATTGGTCGAACGGCTGTCCCGCGACGTGTTTTCCCACCAGTTGTACCTGCAGCATCCGCGGTTCTTCGCCTTCGTGCCGGGACCGGCGAATTTCGCCAGCGTGATGGGAGACGCGCTGGCGGCGGGTTTCAACACGTTTTCCGGATCGTGGCTGGGCGGGTCGGCGCCGGCGGCGCTGGAGCTGAATGTTGTCGGCTGGATCCGCGGCTGGTGCGGATTTCCGGAAACGGCGGGCGGCCTGTTTGTGTCGGGCGGATCCATGGCGAACCTGACCGCGCTCGCCGTGGCGCGCCATGCCAAGCTCGGCGACCGGATCGCGGGCGCCGTGGTGTACCTGTCGGATCAGACCCATTCCTCCGTTGGGAAGGGCTTGCGAATTCTCGGCTTCGGCGCGGACCAGATCCGGGTGATCCCGAGCGGCGCCGACTTCCGCATCGCCGTGGAGTCGCTGTGGCGGCAGGTGCTGGCGGATCGCGAGGCGGGGCTTCGGCCATTTGCCCTGATCGCCAACGCGGGCACGACGAATACCGGCGCGATCGACCCGCTGCGCGAGCTCGCCGCGTTCTGCCGGGAGCACGGTTTGTGGATGCACGTGGACGGCGCCTACGGCGCGGCGGCGGTGATCTCGGATCGCGGCAAGGCGTTGCTGGACGGCATCGGAGAGGCGGATTCCCTGTCGCTGGACCCGCACAAATGGCTGTTTCAGACCATCGAGTGCGGCTGCGTGCTGGTGCGCGACGCCGCCTTGTTGCGAGCGGCGTTCGATCAGCGCGCGGAGTATCTGAAACTGATCCATCGCGACGAGGAGGAAGTGAACTTCTGCGATCGCGGAATCCAGTTGACGCGCGGCTTCCGGGCGCTGAAGCTGTGGCTGTCGGTGCAGACATTCGGATTGAATGAATTCCGCTAGGCCGTGGACCGCGGATTCGCGATCGCCGAGGAGTTTGAGCGGAAGCTGGGGGAGCTGCCGGAATGGGAGATCGTGCTTCCGGCGCAAATGGCGATCCTTTGTTTTCGCTACCGCGCGGGCGATGACGCGCTGCATGTGCGCGTGGCGGACCGCATGCTGGCCGATGGCTTCGCGCTGGTGATCACGACGGTGCTGAACGGGCGCACGGTGCTGCGCGTGTGCACCATCCATCCGAACACCACGGACGAGGACATCGCAGGGACGGTGGAGCGGCTGACGCGATTCGCGCGGGAAGAAGCTCACTTATAGCCGAGATGCAGCGCGACGCTGCCTCCGGTGATGCGCTCGAACTCCACGCGGGCGAAGCCGGCGTCCTTCATTTCGGCGGCCAGCGCCTCCGCGCCGGGAAACTTACGGATCGATTCCGGCAGGTATGCGTATGCCTGGCGCGAGCCGGAGATGAGCCCGCCGAGGAACGGGGGCACCCGCCGCGAAAACAGGTTGTACAGCGCGGCGAACGGGCGGTTGGTGGGCTGCGAGAACTCGAGAATCGCCAGGCATCCGCCGGGCTTCAGCACGCGGCGCATTTCCTCCAGCCCCTGCCGGTAATTGGCGAAGTTGCGGAATCCGAAGGCGACGGTGATCAGGTCCAGCGAAGCGTCGCGGAGAGGAAGCCGCAGCGCATCGGCTTCGAAGAGAGGCGATCGCAGGCGGCGGGCGTCCAGTTTCCGGCGCGCCTCGGTGAGCATCGGATGGCAGAAATCGCTGCCTAGCACGGGCGCGTTGCGGCGCTGCTCCAGCGCGATCATGACATCGCCCGTTCCGCAGCAGAGGTCGAGCACGAGCGCGCCCGGGCGGTCCAGGATCGGAGCGACGCGGCGGACGGCGCGGGCCCGCCAGCGCTTGTCCATGTTAAAGGAGAGCAGGTGATTCAGCAGGTCATAACGCCCGGCGATGCCGCCGAACATGCCTCGCACCCAGCGCGCGGCCTGCTGCTCGTCTGTGATTCCCTCCGGTACGGTGCCCTTTACCGCCATGCGTCCGCCCGAAGCGCGAATCGCGCGGCGCTCAGAACCTGATCGTCGGGCAACCCGGCGGCCACCGTAGTTTCGCCGATGCACACCGGCAGCACGAAATGAACCTTGCCCTGGATGGTTTTCTTGTCGTGCAGGATTCGCGCGGCCAGTGATTCCGCGGAGATGCCGTCAAGCGACGGGATGGGACCATAGCGGCGGATTGCCAGTGCAATGCGCTGGAACACCTCTTCGGAAAGAGATCCGGCGAACACCGCCAGGCGCGACGCCGCCAGCATCCCGAACCACACCGCTTCCCCGTGCAGAAACCGGACGTAGCCGGTTTCGGCTTCCAGAGCGTGCCCCAGGGTGTGCCCGAAGTTCAGAATGCGCCGCAGTCCGCCTTCGCGCTCGTCGGCGCTGACCACCTCGCACTTGATCCGCACCGCGGCGGCGATGATGCGTTCCGTCAGGTGCGGATGCTGCCGCGACAGCACGTCGACAAAGCATTCGGCCATCGTTTCGAAGAGCGCGGGGTCGCGAATCACGCCGCATTTCAACACCTCGGCCAGCCCGGCGCGGTACTCGCGATCGCTGAGCGTGTCCAGCACGGTGGGGTCGATCAGCACGGCTACCGGCTGGTGGAAACTGCCGGCGAGATTCTTCCCGGCGTCCAGGTTCACGCCGGTCTTGCCGCCCACCGCGGCATCCACCTGCGCCAGAAGCGTGGTGGGAATCTGCAGCACGGGAATGCCGCGCATGAAAATGGCGGCGGTGAAGCCGCCGACATCGTTGACGATGCCGCCGCCGAAGGCGATCACCAGGCTGGAGCGGTCCCCGCCGCGGCGGGCCATGTCTTCGCAGAACGATTCCACCTCGCGAAGGCGCTTGTTGGCTTCGCCGCCGGGGAAGAACAGGACCTGGTGGCCGCGTCCTTCCAGGGCGCCGGCGAGCTTCGCGCCGTGCAGATGCCAGACATCCGGCGTGGTGATCACGAAGATACGGCCGTGGGAGGCGGGCAGGAAATCCGCGGCGCGGCGGAGGATTCCATGCTCCACAATGGCTTCGTAGCGGTGCCGTGCGGTGTCCACGGCGAAGGAGGGCATATCATTTCTTTTACCATGCGGCGTTGTGACCCCTGCTCATGCGGTCTTTTACCATGCGGCGTTGTGACCCCTGCTCATGCGGTCTTGTACCATGAGGCATTGTGACCCCTGATTTTCTGGTGGTGGGCGCGGGTGTCGCGGGACTTCGGGCGGCGATCGAGCTGGCCGAGGCCGGAACCGTCATGGTGGTCGCCAAGGACCGCTTGCAGGAAAGCTCGTCCGAGTACGCGCAGGGCGGCATCGCCGCGGCGTTGAATGACGACGACGAAGTGGAGCTTCACGAGCAGGACACGCTGGACGCGGGCGACGGGTTGTGCGATCCGGCGGCGGTGCGCGTGCTGGTGGAGGAAGGCACGCACGCGATTCAGGAGCTGATCGAGTGGGGCGCGGCCTTCGATCGCGAAGGCGGCCGCCTGATGTTCGGGCGGGAGGGCGCGCACAGCCGCAGCCGCATACTGCATGCGCGCGGCGATTCGACGGGGCAGGAGATCGCGCGAGCCCTGCTGGAGCAGGCCCGCACCTACGCGAACATCGAGTTCCGCAGCTTCTCCGCGGTTACCGACCTGCTGCTGGCGGATGGCGAAGCGGCGGGCGCGGTAGCCTACGACGAACGCTCCCGCGGCGAGGCGCATATCCGGGCGCGCGCCGTGCTGCTGGCCACCGGAGGGTTGGGCCGGGTTTATCTGGACACGACCAACCCGGACGTCGCCACCGGCGACGGGGTGGCCACCGCGTACCGGGCGGGCGCGGAGATCAGCGACATCGAGTTCGTGCAGTTTCATCCGACGGCGCTGCACGTGGAGGGAGCGCCGCGATTCCTGCTGTCGGAGGCGCTGCGCGGCGAGGGCGCGTACCTGCGCAACGCGGCGGGGGAGCGGTTCGTGCAGCGGCACCACCCGATGGCGGAGCTGGCGCCGCGAGACGTGGTGTCGCGCGCGATCATGAGCGAGTTGCGCGGCGTCGTGGCGCCGCACGTGTTCCTGGATCTGCGTCACCTGGACGCGGATCGCGTGCACGGCCATTTTCCCCGGATCAGCGAAACCTGCGGCAGGTTCGGCGTGGACATCGCGCGCGACCTGATTCCCGTGCTGCCGGCCGCGCATTACGCGATGGGCGGCGTACGGACGGATCTGAACGGGCGCACCAGCCTGCCGCGGCTGTTCGCGGCGGGGGAAGTGGCCTGCACGGGCGTGCACGGCGCGAACCGGCTGGCCAGCAATTCGCTGCTGGAAGGCGTGGTGTTCGGCAGGCGCGCGGGGCGCGCGATGCGGGAGGCCGCGGAGCGCGGCGGGGGCGCCGCGTCCGCGCCCGGCGAAGCGTGCTTTCCTTCGATCCGGGAGGAAACGCTGCGCCGCCTGGCATGGGATCACGCCGGTTTGCTGCGATCCGCGGAATCGCTGCGGACGGCGATCGCCGCGCTGGAAGCGGCGCGGATGCAGAAGATCGACCAGCCCGGGCGGCATCAATACGAGCTCCGCAATATGCACGAAGTCGCGCTGCTGATCTCGCGATGCGCGCTGGCGCGGGAAGAGAGCCGCGGCGGGCATTACCGCACCGATTTTCCGCAAAAGCGCCCGGAGTTCCAGAAGCACTCGCGGATTCGCTCCGGCGGCGCGGTCGAGTTCGTGGATTAGTATCCGATCAGCGGGGTCTGGCGCAGGAAGCGGTCCGAGGTGAGCTGCTCCACCACGAACTTCGCGACATCGGCGCGCGAGATCTTGGAGATGGTGACGCCGTCCAGCCTGGTTTCGGCGCGGATGTTGCCGGTCGCGGGTCCATTGGAAAAAGAGGCGGGGCGAACGATCACCCAATCCAGATCGCTGGCGCGGATCAGTTCTTCCATGCGGTCCTTGTCCTCGTAGAGGGGCCTGGTGAAGAACGGGTAGATGATCCTGTCATAGAGGAAGCCGCCGTGACCCTTGCTGTCCCCGGCTCCGATGCCGGTGATCGCCACCAGGCGGCGAATGGAGTTCTGCTTCATCACGTCCAGCAGGACGCGCGTGGAATCGGAAAACAGCGTAGTGGGCTTGCCGGGCTTCGCGCCCAGCGAGTAGATGACCGCGTCAAAGCCGATGGAAATGCGTTGAAGCACGCGTGGATCCAGCGCGTCGCCGGGCATCACGGTGAGGTTGTCGTGGCGGACATCGGCGAGCTTCGCCGAGTTCCGCACCAGCGCGGTTACCTGGTGACCGCGTTCCAGCGCTTCCCGCAGAATCAGCTTGCCGACGCTGCCCGCTCCGCCGAGCACGAGAACTTTCATTTGAGTCACCTGCCTACAATCAAGAGAGACTGCCTATGATAGCGCGAATCTTCTGGATCGCCGTGCTGGCCGCGCCCGTTCTGCCGGCGGCGATGGCATACCTGGACGCGTCGGGACGGTTGATGTATCGCGCGGGGATCGCCACGCGGATCGTGGAGACGCGCCGCACCTACGAGCCTTGCCTGTCGCCGGATTCCCGATGGCTGGTCTATGCGCGGGACGAGCCGGGAACGAATCGCGCCATCGTCCGGTACGACGCGGAGAACCGCCGCAATGTCGATCTGCGCGTGGGTCTGGCGCGATCGCCGAAGCTTTCGCCCGACGGTTCCCGCATTGCGTACCTGGAGCTGGTGGACCGCAAGTGGCAAGTCTGGCTGATGGACCCGGCTTCGCCGAAGGACGCGGCGCCGCTATGGACGGGGAACATCGCCACGCTGCACGGCTGGACGCCGGACGGCAGATCCGTGCTGGCGATGGACGATAAGACCCTGCTGTGGATTTCGCCGGAGGGCCGGCCGGCGCGGTCCATCGCGATCGCGGAGGTGTACGGGCCGGAGCTGCAGTGGATGTCGAGCGACCGTGTCCGGGTGCACCCGCACAATCCCGATGTCGCGCTGCTGAGCGCCTACTATCGCCAGACGCCGAAGGGTGCGCCCGCCGATGAGATGGAGTTGCTGAGCGGCGTGTTCGTGGTGAATCTGAAGGCGAAGACGCGCCGCCCGGTGACCGGCGCGGAGGTGTTCGGCGGGGCGGCGGAATGGTCGCCCGAAGGCGATGAGATCTACTTTACGCGCCGCGAGCCGTCGGGACGCAAAGCCGTGTACGCGACGCCGGCAAACGGCGTGGGCATGCGCCGGGTGATCGCGGGGTCCGAAGCGGTGGTCAGCTCTCAGGCGGAGTTGTTTCGCGGCTTCTATGTCTTCCATTCGCGCCAGAACACGTTCCAGCCTTGCGGCTCGAAGGATGTTTTATGGGTGCGGGCTCGCGCGGAGACGCTGGTGCGGCTGGAGTCCGGCTATCACGAGCACGCCGGGCCCTCGGGCAGCGTTTACGTGGAGATGCGCGGCTTCCGCCGGGAGAAAGCCGCGGACGGGTTCGCCGCGCAGTTCGCGGGGCAGTTCTTCGTCACGGATCTGATGACGCTGCGCGCGCGCCAGCCGGGCGATTGCCGCTGACGCGCGTCCTACAATGAGAGACTCATGCGCCTTTTTCGAATCGCGGCCGCCCTCTGCCTGCCCGCATGCGCGCAGCTTCCCGGAACGCGCGTGCTGCTGGATGCTCACAATGCGTACCCCTATCAGGAACGCTATTGGGATCGGATCGACCGCGCCTTGCGCCGCGGGGTCCCGATCGCCATCGAGCAGGATCTCGTCTGGTACACCGGCGGGGACCTGCCGAAGTCGATCGTGTCGCACGGGGAGCCGTTCACGGGTCAGGAACCGCAGCTTCGCGAGTATTTCTTCGAGAAGATCCGTCCGGTGGTGGAGCGCGAACTGCGGTCGGGCGACCGCTCGCGCTGGCCGGTGATCGTCCTGAACCTGGATTTGAAGACGAACGAGCCGGGGCACATCGAGGCAATTTTCGAGACGCTAAACGAATACAAGCCGTGGCTGACCACGGCGCCGCGCGGCGATCGCGTGATGCCGATGAACTTCAAGCCGGTGCTGGTGCTGGCGCAGGACGATCAGTTCGATCGCGGGGATCCGCTGATAGTGTTCGGTTCGGTGCGAACGGTGAAGAAGGAAGTCTGGGGCGCGAGCCCGCGGGAGCTGATGACGGAGCGCGCCACCAACTTCCGGCGCTGGTGGAACCTGCCGTGGGGCGCAATCGAGGAAGGCGGTCCACCGAAGGCCGGAGAATGGACGGGGGCGGACGCGAAGCGGCTGAAAGAGTTCGTGGATCATGCGCATCGCAACGGCCTGTGGATCCGGTTTTATACGCTGAACGGGCATCCGGAAGGATCGAACAACGGGATGGGGCAGGGTTACAACTTTGGATCGCTGGAAGCGGCGCGGAAGCGCTGGCGCGCGGCGATCGGCGCGGGTGTCGACTTCATCGCCACGGATCTGTACGAGGACCTCGCGGCGGTGCTGAGGTCGAAGTAGCGTCCGGACACACCACGGCCTGGGCGAGCTGGTTTTTTTCTTCAAATTCGCTCCTCCGGGTCCTTTGTGGGAAGGACCCGGGGCCGCGGCACGCTGATTCGTTGCGGGATCGATCCCGGCTTAAGAAGCAGGCTGGCCAGCCCGTCGCGCTTCGGACTCTTTATCGCATACGGATGCGCGTCGGGCGCGGGCGATGTCGCCTAACGTGTTGAATCGGGTGCGAATAAAAATGCGGGTCGCGCGTGACAAGCGGTTCTTCAGCAGATCGGCGCCTGGCACCACCAGGCACCGATTGCAGGCACCGATTGCGGGCGTGACCTGTGGATAACTGTATGTTGATCAGGGGCTTACCGGCAGGATTGAGAGCGTGCGAAAGTGCGGGCCGGCCAACTGCCCCCCGTTTCCGTTCGACCCCTCCGGGAGTTCTGGGTTTCGAGCGAATGGGTACACCAACAGCCCGCAAATTGCCCTTTTCCTGCGATCGGGGCTGCGTTGGAAAAACGTCCCAAGTTCGACTGGGGGTACTTTTCAAGACTGGCCGGGGAGCCGGTTAACACGCACAAGGGACAGGATTTGTGCGGTGCCCGGCGGGCGAAGCTCGCCTGGCGCCACCAGGCACCGACAGGGGGGATGACGGTTGCTAGAAGAACCGCATCGTGTACGACACGCGCGCGCCGCGGCCGATCTCCGGGGCGAAGTTCTTGATGAACGCCGTGTGGTTGAAGTACAGGCGATCCGTTGCGTTGAACCAAAGCACGTTAAACGCGTGCAGCAGGTGCTTGCTGGCCCAGGTGTAGGAGGCGTTCAGGTGGAACACGGCGGCGCCGGGGGTCTCCGTCTCCGTGAGGAACACGCGATCCTGGCGATCCTGGAACTGGAAGTAGGGGTTGATGCCGAAACCCTTCCAGCGCCAGTCGAATCCAAGCCGCCCGCGCAGCGGCGGGATGCGGGGCAGGGGCGTCGAATCGGCGCGAAGCTCGGCGCGAACCATGTCGAAGCCGGCGTTCAGCCACAGGGAGCGGTGCAGCCGGAAATCGGCGCGGGCTTCCGCGCCGAAGTAGCGGGCGTTACCCTGCAGATACTCGGCCACGAACAAATCGTCCTCCACCTCGCCGGTGGGGGCCAGGTAGATGAAGTCCTTCAAGCCGTAGTAGAAGAAGTTGAATTCGCCGCGGAAGCGCGAGTTGTTCTGGCGCAAGGAGAGTTCGATGCCGTCGCCGCGTTCGCGCCGCAGGTTCTGATTGCCGATCTCGAACGCGAGGTTGCCGGGATGCGGGCCGAAGTTGTAAAGCTCCTCGATCGCGGGGGCGCGATAGGAGTGAGAGTAGGTGGCCACGAACGATCCGCCCGTCCACAGCCGCGTGTTGATCCCGGCGGAACCGGAGAAGCCGGTGAAGCCGCGGTCGCGGAAATTGCCGTTGGGGCGGAAGCGGTTGTTCTCCACGCGCCCACCGAACTGCACCTTGAAACGCTCAAAGTCGAACTCCTGCAGTCCGAAGGCGGCGAAGTTGTTCTGGATGGTGGGCGGGGCCAGCGTTTCGTCGCCGACGGTCTCGTAGTCGCGGCGCAGGCCGGACACGCCGAAGCTGCCGGACCAGCGCCCGCGCTTCTTCTGGTCCACCACCGCGCGGTAGGAGAAGATCTTGTTAAAGAACTCGGTTTCCACCTTGGACCCTTCCAGCTCGCGGTGCAGCCAGTCACTGAAGTTGATCTGCACGGTGAGGCGGTCCAGGTAGCTGTTGATGTTCTTGAGACCGCCGGTGAAGCGGCCGTTGTAGCGCCGCCAATCGATTTTCTCGCCAGGTTCCTCGAAGCGCTCTTCGGCGGGAAAGGGAATGCCGTAGCGGCCGTCCCACGTTCCGAAGTTGAAATTGAAGAAGGCCTTTTCGCCGTAGCGGGCCACGGATCCGTTGCCGTACTGGAGGCGGCTGCCGGAGTTGAAGACGTTGCCGATGGGCGTCCCGTAGTCGCCGGTGCGGAGCCCGCCCCCGGCGGCGGCGAACATCCAGCGGCCGAGCCCGAAGTCGACGCCGCCGGAGCCGCCAAACTGGCCGTTGGTGGAGCCGGCGTTGGTGCTGAGGAACCCGTGAACATCGTCGCGCGGCTCCAGGTCCGCGGGGATCTGGCCGGTGATCACGTTGACGACGCCGCCCAGGGCGTTGGTGCCCCACAGCAGTGTGGCGGGTCCGCGGACGATCTCGATGCGCTCCACGGCGCTGGAATCGAAGGGTTCGCCGTGATCGCCGGATTGGGAGGAAAGGGTGCCGGTGGGGAGGCCGTCCTGCATGATCAACACGCGATCGCCGTCGAAGCCGCGGATCACCGGGCGGGAGGAACCGGGGCCGAAGCTGCGCTTGGCCACGCCCGTCAGTCCTTCCAGGGTCTCGCCCAGGCCCGTGGAGGTGCGCGGCAGCAGATCCAACTGCTCGATGGACTGCACGGTCTGGAAGCTTTCGAGGCCCAACTGCTCCACGCCGCGGGAAGTGACGTTCACCTCTTCATGGATGGCGGCGATGCGCATGGCGAAATCGGCGACCCCGGTGGAGCCGGGGGTGATCTCGACGGTCTTGCGCTCATCGCTGAAGGGATGCAGATGCGCGACCACGGTGTACTTGCCGGGCGGCAGGTCGCGAAACTCGTAGGCGCCATCCTCACCGCTTTCCGCGGTGCGGCGCGGCTCGACGAGATAGACAGTGGCGTGGTGCAGCGGATCGCCGTTGCGCTCCAGCTTGACGGCGCCCCGAATGGTTCCCGTCTGTTGGCCGAAGGCCGGGATCAGGCAGAGCGCGAGAGCACCCCAGGAAGCGAGCGGACGAAGCATCCTTATAAGTTAGAGGCGTCGTTGTTCCATCGCAACGAATGACGAACCAGCGGGATCGGAAGCGCGGCCCGGCGGGCCGGATCAGCCGTTGAACGGAACCCGCCACACCTCGGAGGTCGCGGTCAGGTAGACATAGCCGGGGCCGAGGGCGACGTTGGCGATGGCCCGCGGATGATGGATGCGGCCGAGAAGCCGGGCCTCCGGCGAGAACACGAAGATCCCGCCCGGGCCGGTAGCGAGGATACGCCCGGCGCGATCCACTTTCAGCCCGTCCGGCAGTCCCTTGAGCTTGCCGGCCAGCGGAGTAACGTCGTGGAAGACGCGCGGGTTGGCAAGGCCGCCGTCCGGCAGAACATCGTAAGCGCGCCAGAGGGCGAGTTGCGGGTCGGAGTTGGCGACGTACAGTGTCCGCTCGTCCGGCGAAAAAGCGAGCCCGTTGGGGCGGCTGAGCTCGAGACAGACGGCGTGCGGTTCACCGGACGTGTCCAGGCGATAGACGCCGCAGAAGGCGAGCTCGCGCGCGGGATCGTCGAAGGTGTCGGGCAGGCCGTAGGCGGGGTCGGTGAAGTACAGATCGCCGTTGCTCCGGTAGACCAGGTCGTTGGGGCTGTTCAGGCGCTTGCCGCGGTAACTGTCGACGAGGGTCTCGAAAGTACCGTCAGGAGCGAGGCGCGCGACGCGGCGGTCGCCGTGCTGGCACATCACCAGGCGGCCCCGCGGGTCGAAGGTCAGGCCGTTGGAGCCGGGCTCGGGACCGCGGAAGGGCTCGCTTCCGGTGTAGCCGCTGGGCCGCAGGAACAGGCTCGCGCCGGCTTCGGCGGTCCATTGCCAGATCGCGTTCGCCGGGATGTCGGAGAAAAGCAGGCGATTATTGCGGTAGTCCCAGACCGGACCTTCGGCCCAGGTGAACCCGGCGGCGATCCGCTCCACTGCGGCATCGCGGGGGAACATTCCGGACATCCCGGGGTGGAGGGGCTCAATTTCCATCGCGCGGCTCAGAATCCAGGATCGTACATCCGGCGGGCGTCCCGGCGGGCGCGCACTAGATCCGTGGGGCTGGGGCGTGTCTCGCGATGCCAGGGCCACCGGAATCGCATGGCGTTGGCGAAGGTGCGTGTGGGGTTGAAGAACCCGCGGGTCAGGATCACGATGGGCCGGATGGTGGTTTTCGATTCCACCCACTTGATGAAGTACTTGTCGACAACGTCTTCGGCCACCTGGAACACCATGCCGCTGACGGGCGTGATCACCAGGTCGACATAGCCGAGCGAATTCGGGAAGTTGCGCCCGCCGACATTACCTATGGATGCTTCGCTGACCGGGCCAAGCTCGAACTGCGTGCTGTAGACCGCGGTGAAGGCGGTGGCGCGCAGGCGGCTGCGCCAGTACTCCGGATTCTTCGGCTCGAACTCGAGCATGCGGCCGCGCGGATCGTTCTGAGTGACGATGAAGTTGGTCACGCCGCCCTGCATCGGATGGCCGAAGTAGTTGATGAACCCGGAATCGCCGTCGCGCCAGCGCCTCAATCCTTGAACGGATTCCGCGTAGTCAGGCCAGAACTTCCCTTTCAGCTCGCGCCGCGTGAAGGGCTGCTGGGCCAGCCGGAACCCATGCTGGACGCCGAGGAACACGCCGGAGTCGCGCATTACGCGGCTCCAGTCCACCTGCCGCAACTCCGGCTTTACCGGATCCTTGCTGGAGCTGATCAGCGGTTGGGTCGACTGCGAGAGCGAGGCGGCGACTGCCGCAGCGGCCATTAATAGATTCATCATCCGCCACATCAGTGTAACGGCTGTGAAACTTGTTTGTCAAGGCCCGTCCGGGGGAGCCCGATCAGCGCCGTTTGGTGCGAATCACCACAGGCGTGCCCGCGAATCCGAACTGCCGCCGTAGTCGATTGATCAGAAACCGCTCCGTGGAGAAGTGCATATTGCGGGACTTGTCGGTGAACACGACAAACGTCGGGGGCCGCACCGATGCCTGGGTGATGTAGTAGATCTTGATGTCCACGTCGAACTCCAGGCTGGCGACGAAGCGGTTCAATTCGCCGGTGGTGACGCGCTTCGATGCGGATTCGTACACTTCCGCGATCTTGCCGAAGATCTCGCCGGTGCCGCGGGACTGTTTGGCGGAGACAAACAGGATGGGCGCGTAATCCAGGAACTTCAACTCGTCCTTGATCTGCTGCGTGAAAGCTTTCTTGCTGGCTCCGCGCACCGCGTCCCATTTGTTGACGACCAGAATGACGCAGCGGCCTTCTTCGTGAGCGTATCCGGCGATGGTGGCGTCGGCGCCGAGAACGCCTTCAGTGGCGTCCAACACCATCAGAACCACGTGCGAGGACTCGATGTGCTTGCGCGCCATCACGACGCTGAGCTTCTCGGCCATCAGCCTGGTCTTGCCCTTGCGGCGGATGCCAGCGGTGTCGACGAAGGTGAACCGGGCCCCGCCGTGTTCCACGGTTTCATCAACCGCGTCCCGCGTTGTGCCTGCGATGGGAGAAACGATGGAGCGCTCCTCGCCCACCAGCGCGTTCAGCAGGGTGGACTTTCCGACGTTGGGTCGGCCGATGATGGCGATCCGGATGGGCCGTTTGGGGGCGGCCGCCGGCTCCGCGGCTTCTTCAGGCGCTTCCTGCGTTGGAAAGTCCGACGTGACATGGCTGAGCAGTTCATCAATGCCGAGGCGATGCTCGGCGGAAACCGGGAACACATCCGGGAAGCCGAGCCTGTGGAACTCGTGCGCCAGCACCTCCCGCTTGGGCACGTCGATCTTGTTGACGGCGAGGGTAACCGGCTTGCCGATCTTGCGCAGGATCTTGGCGAGTTCGCGGTCTGTTCCGGTGATCTCGGCGCGGCCGTCGAGCACGAAAATCACCTGGGCGGCCTGATCGAGGGCGAAGCGGGCCTGCTTCAGGATGTTGGCGGGGATCATCTCCTCGTCATTGGGGATGATGCCGCCGGTGTCGATCAGTTCGAAGGGGCGGTGGCGGTGCTCGGCTTTGCCGTGGATGCGGTCCCGCGTGATGCCGGGTTCGTCGCCGACGATGGACCGGCGCTGGCCGATGATGGCGTTAAACAACGTGGATTTGCCGACATTGGGACGGCCGACGATGACGACTGTGGGCGGTGTAGGGTCAGTCATACGGCGCGCAGGTAGCCATATGGCAGGGTCGCACATTCGGACCTGGCCACGCGCGCGCGGCCGCCCGGCGTCTGTTTGCTATTCTGGCCTCGAAGCCGCCAAGCTCGCATGATCCCGCTGAAATCCATCCGCCCGGTCTACTCCACGCCGGTGGTAACGGCGGCGCTCATCGCCATCAACATCGCGGTGTTTGTCTATCAGTTTGTGCTGCCGGTGCGCGCGGCGAATGCGTTTGTATTGCAGTACGGCGTAATTCCGGATCAGCTTCGCTACTCCACTTTGATCACGTCGATGTTCCTGCACGGCGGCATCGGGCACATTCTGGGCAACATGTGGTTTCTGTGGGTGTTCGGGCGTAACGTGGAGGACGCGATGGGCTCGGCGCGCTATCTGCTGTATTACCTGGTGTGCGGGCTGGCGGCTTCCCTGGGACAGGTGCTGGCGAATCCGTACTCGACGGTTCCGATGATCGGCGCGAGCGGCGCCATTTCCGGAGTGATGGGCGGTTATCTGATTCGCTTCCCGCGAACGCCGATCGTCACGCTGGTTTTTTTCATCTTTGTCAGCTTTGTGGAGCTGCCGGCGGCGGTACTGCTGGTCTACTGGCTGGTGGTGCAACTGGCCGGAGGCATCGGGAGCGTCGCGGATGAGGCAACGCGGGGCGGCGTGGCCTGGTTTGCTCACATCGGCGGTTTCGCCGCCGGCGCGCTGATCACGAAACTGCTGCCGCGGGCTCGCGAAAGGTATCCAATTCAGGAATGGTAACGGTCAATTCGCAACTCAGCCTGGACCCGCCGGAGATTCGCCCGCTGGACGTGCTGGCGATCGCGGCGCATCCGGACGACGTGGAACAGACCTGCGGGGGAACACTGATCCGCATGGCGGAGCTCGGCTATCGCACCGGCGTGCTGGACCTGGCGGCGGGGGAGATGGGCACGCGCGGGACGCCGGAACTGCGGCTGCAGGAGGCGGGCGAGGCGGCCGCGAAGATGTCGCTGGCGTGGCGCGGCAACCGCCGGTTCCCCGATGCGCGGATCGACAACACCATCGCGGTGCGGATGACGATTGTTGCCGACATCCGGAGGCTGCGGCCGCGCGTGGTGATTCTGCCTTACTGGGAAGGGCGGCATCCGGATCACTACAAGACGGCGGAGATCGGCTATGAGGCCTGCTTTCTGGCGGGCATCCGGAAGATGGATCCGGAAACAGAGCCGCATCGTCCGATGAAGGTTGTGTATTCGTCGATGTACGCGAACGTGAAGCCGTCGTTTGTCACCGACATCACGCGGCAGTTCGAGCGGCGGATGGAGGCGCTGTTGTGCTATCGCTCGCAGTATGGGGGTGAGGCGTCGGAGTTGTTCCCGGAGGAGAAGGAGATCCGCGAGCGGCACGCGGCGATCGCGCGGTTTTACGGGAACCTGATCGGGGTGAAGTACGGGGAGCCGTTCGTGGCGAAGGAGACGATGCGGGTGGATGACCTGATGCAGATGGGGGTCCGGAGCATCTGAGCTTGGGAAATCGGAAATCGGCGCCAGGTGGCGCCTGGCACCGACGCGGCGCGGGCAAAGGCGGCATCGGCGGCACTTCACTTCGCTGACTTGCGGCGATACAATCCTGGCATGCCGTACCTCGAGTTCCTCGGACACCAGATCTGGTTTGAAGAACAGGGCTCCGGCCAACCCTTGCTCTTCCTCCACAACGGCGGCAACGACCATCGCATCTGGGACCATCAGGTGAGCCACTTCGCCCGGACCCAGCGCGTGATCGTTGTCGATCATCTCGGCTATGGCAACTCCGACAAGCCGGACATCGATTACACACTGCCGCTGTACACGCGAGAGGTGGAGCTGATTGTGAACGAACTGGACCTGGCGCCCGTAGTCCTCATTGGACATTGCATCGGCGGGGCGATGGCCGTGAACTACACGCTGCAAAACCCGGACAAAGTGCGGGCGCTCATCGTTTTCAACATCGCCACCGAGACCACGCTCTGCGCCGGGCCGCTCCAGGACGTCTATCGCGGTTTTCACGGCAACCCGGAGGCCCGCGAACGCTTCGTGGATGGCTTCGAGGGACGCATGACGCGGGAGCAGACCGGCGCGGCGCTCGCGCAGCAGTTCGGACCCGGCGCCGCGATCGAGCCGGAGTTCGCCGAGCACATCCATGAACTCTGGAACCGGCCGGGCCAGATGCGGTCTCTATACCGCAATCTGGCATGCTTCGATTCCTTTGCGTCGCTCGATCGCGCGGAACGCCCGGGTCGCTTTCCGCCGTTCCTCGCGTTCTGGGGCGCGGCGAACGCGATTCTGCCGCCGGAGGGCGCGAGAGACCTGCTGGCGCGGCTGCGTCCGGAACGGGTGCGGATGCTGGAAGGCTGCGGTCATTTGGGGATGCGGGAGAAGCCGGCCGAGGTCAACCGCGAGATCGAGGACTGGCTGGCGGCCCTCCCCGCGCGCGCGGCCGCGGGCAGATCGACGGGATGAGCGGCTTCCCCACAACCCGGCGATCGACCGTGGCACGCATCGCCAGCATCGACGGCGAAGAACGCCGGCGCGCCTGGGAAGCGCTGGTGTCGGCTTATTGGAAGCCGGTGTACAAGTACTCCCGGCTGAAGTGGAAGCTGGATCCGGATCACGCGGCGGACCTGACGCAAGCCTTCTTCGCGCGCGCCATCGAGAAGGACTTCTTCCGGTCCTATGACCCCGCAAAAGCCGCGTTCCGGACCTTTCTGCGGATGTGTCTGGACGGATTCGCGGCGAACGAGTTCAAGGCGGCGTCCCGCCAGAAGCGCGGGGGCGATGCGACGCTGCTCTCGCTCGACTTCCAGACCGCCGAGGGCGAACTGGTGGAACATCCGGCCGCGCCGAACACCGACCTCGACGCCTTGTTCCACAAGGAGTGGGTGCGCAGCGTGTTCACGCTGTCCGTGGAAGATCTGCGATCCCTGTGCGAGGCGCGGGGCAAGCCGATCTGCTTCGAGATCTTCCGCGAATACGACCTGGACCCGGAAGACGGCGTCAGCTACGCGCGGATCGGCGAACGCCACCGGATTCCGGCCACCACGGTCACCAATCACCTGGCGTTCGCGAGGCGGGAATTCCGGCGCCTGGTGCTCGACCGCTTGCGGGAGATGACGGCGACGGACGCCGAGTTCCGTTCCGAGGCGCGCTCCATTCTGGGAGCGGGTTTCGAATGAGCTTCCTGCCGGACCCGGCGCTGCGCAGGCTGCGCGACGCGTTCGACGCGCCCGACCTCTCGGACAGCCGGTACACGCTGTTAGAGCCCATCGGCCGCGGCGGGATGGGCGCGGTGTATGCGGTTCACGATGCGGCGCTGGACCGGCGAGTGGCGTTGAAGGTGATCGACGCGGGCGCGCACGCGGAATCGAGGATCGTCGCCCGGCTGGAGCACCCCGGCATTGTCCCGGTTCACGATTCGGGAACGCTGCCTGACGGGCGGCCGTATTACGTGATGAAGCTGGTGGAGGGCGAGCCGCTGCATCGCGTCCCGCTGGAGATGCCCGAAGCCCTCCGCGTGTTCCTGCGCGTTTGCGACGCCATCGCGTTCGCCCATTCACGCGGCATCGTGCATCGCGATCTGAAGCCGGAAAACATCATGATCGGGCGCTTCGGGGAGGTGCTGGTGCTCGATTGGGGCGTAGCGGCCGAGGCGCACGCCGGAGCGCCGCGCGCGGGCACGCCGGGCTTCCAGGCACCGGAGCCGGAAGTGACGGCGGCGTCGGACATCTACTCGCTGGGGATGCTGCTGCGGGAACTGGTTCCGGAACCGCGGCCCCCGCTGCGTTCGATCATCGAGCGGGCGACGCAGCAACGGCCGGAGGCGCGCTACGAATCCGCGGCGGATCTGGCGCGCGACGTTACCGCGTTTCTGGACGGGACTCGGGTGCAGGCGCATCGCGAGAGCCTGGGCGAAGCGGCGGCGCGCCTGGCGCGCAAGCACCAGCTCTGGATCGTGCTGATCGCGACGTACCTGGTGCTGCGGACCATCCTGTTTTTCTGGTTCCGCCGGTAAAGACACCCCGCTTCATCTGTAATAGAATCCCGTGGAGGATTTTCCCTTGTCCAAACCGGTTCTTGGTCTTGTGCTCGGCGGCGTGCTGGGCATTTTCGACGGCCTGACGGCCTGGTTCACGCCGGAGGTGCGCAATGAGCTGCCATTCATCATCATGGGGTCCACCGGCAAGGGGCTGGTGGCGGGGTTGCTGATCGGCCTGCTGGCGCGCAAGCTGAAGTCGGTGCCGCTGGGCGTGCTGTGCGGCCTGCTGATCGCCGCGGCGGTCACGTATCCGATCGCCGCGAATCCCGATCCCAACACCGGCAAGGTTTACTTCTGGCAGATCATCCTGCCGGGGAGCCTGGTGGGCGCGATCGTCGGATTCGCGACGCAGAAGTTGCCCACCAAGCAGGCGGAGTCGTCGCGTACGGCGGCGGCCTGAGCATCAGGCGGTGCGGATGCCGGCGGCGCTCGCGTAGACGGCCTGCGCCGCGGCCACTCCGCCACCGAAGTCCACGGGGATGCCCCGCGCGGCCAGAATCAGCTCCAGCGCGGCGATGGTCGCGAACAGCTCCGGGAAGTCGTAGTAGCCCAGGTGCGCCAGACGGAAGATCTGGCCCTTCATGCTGCCCTGGCCGTTCGTGATCGTGGCGGCGAAGCGGTTGTGGAACTCCTGGATGATTGCGCCGGAATCGAGGCCTCGCGGCGCGCGGACGGAAGTTACGGCCGCCGACGGGCTGGACTTCGCGAACAACTCCAGTCCCAGGGCCTGCATCGACGCCCTGGTGGCCGCGGCGAGCAGGCGGGCGTTCTCAATCAATTGGCCCATGCCCAGCGTCTGGATGTACCGGAGGGCTTCGCCCAAGGCCAGGATCAAGGACACGGCCGGCGTCCAGCTCGGCTCGCCCGAATGCGCCGCTTTCCGCTCCCGGATGAAGTCGAAATAGAAGCGCGGCAGGCGGGCTCGCGAGGAGGCGTCCCAGGCCTTGCCGCTGAGGGACACGAACGCGAGTCCGGGCGGGATCATGAACGATTTCTGTGATCCGCCGATGATCACATCCAAGCCCCAGCCCTCGATGTCCAGCCTCATGGTGCCCAAACCGGTGATCGCGTCGATCACCAGGATGGCTTGGGTAGGGCGCACGGCGGCGGCGATCTCCCGCACCGGATGTTCGACGCCGGTGGACGTTTCGGCCGCCTGCATCAGGACGCCCTTGGCATCCGGATGGGCATGGAGCGCTTCGGCGACAGCTTCGGCGGGAAGGGGCTCGCCGTAGGGGCGCTCGACCAGGGTGATCGCAAGCGCATACGCCTTGGCGATCTCCGCCCAGCGTTCGCCGAACTTGCCGGCGGTGGCGACGATGACGCGATCGCCGGGCGAAAAGCAGTTCGTCACGGCGGCTTCCATGGCGCCCGTGCCGGACGTGACCAGCGGCAGCACGTCCTGAGTGGTGCCGAAGACCGCTTTCAGGTCAGTGAGAACGCGGTCGTAGACGGCCTGGAATCCGGCCGTGCGGTGATGGATGTCGGAGCCCATCATCGCGTGGACAGCCGGGGGATACAGCGGCGTAGGCCCAGGCGCCAGCAGGCGCTGCTTCTTGATGTACATGAAACTTCAAGAATAGCGCGCCGTGCCGCGGACTACGGCTGGCGATCGAAGACCATGGTGTTGCTTTCCGGCCCGAACTTAGAGACGTAGGTCAGGGTTTTGCCGTCTTTCGAGACGGTGCGGCGCTCGCGTCCGATCTCGCGGCCGTCCTTGAAGTAGACATCCTCGCGGGTGTATTCATCCACCTGATTGTTGGTGACCTTGTCCCAGTTCCACGAACCCTTGGGCGGGTACTCCTTGCCGTCGTAGATGGCGGTGTAGGTGTAGTGGTTGGATTTGCCGGCGGCGGTGACGCCATCTCCGGTGATGCGCACGGTAGCCGGGCCGGCGGCCTCCCACTTCAGAATCAGGGACTGCGGGCCGGGTCCGGGGTTCCAGGAGGATTTGCCGGTATTCAGCTTCCAGGTTCCGAGGAACGGATCGGCGGCGAGCGCCGTCAGGGAAAGCGAAAGCAGAAGTCCAAGTGTCTTCATATGGTATTCACTACGGGCGAGAGGGCAAAGGGTTGCGGAAGGTTATCAACCTTACGGTTTCGATTCACGTCCATGTAAAATAACGAGCAATGAATCTTCGCGTGTGGATGCTCGGCGTTCTTCTGGCGGCGGCCCTGGCGGGCCAGACGCAGCCACCGAACCGGCGCGCGCTGTTGATCGGCAATTCTTCGTATCGATCGCTGCCGGCGATCCCGCAGGTCGCCGAGGAGATGAAGATTTTGGAGGCGGCGCTGGTGAAAGCGGGATTCACCGTCACCACCGCGCGCGACATCCGGCTGCCGGAGTTCCCCCAGACCACGCTGCCCGCGTTCCTGAACACCGTCCGGCCGGGCGACATCTGCCTGGTTTATTTCAACGGTCACGCGGTGCAGGCGGAAGGCGACAACCTGATCCTGCCAGTGGATTTCGATCCTCAGGATCGCCGTCCCATTACGTCCCGCGCCTACTCGTTCCTGAATCTGCCGGTGGCGTTGGATGAGAAGAAGGCATCGCTGAAGATGTTGGTGGTGGAGGCGTCGCGCAGCATCGATGTGGCGATCCCCGGCGTGTCGGGGCTGGGGTTGGGATCGATGGAGCTGGGCGATTTCAACGACATGTTGTATGCGTCGTCCGCGCAGCCCAACCAGGTGATTGAGAAGACGGAAAAGCCCGGCCTGTTCACGCGCGCCCTGGCGGAGGCGATTCAGAAGAAGGGCTCGGACCCGCTCCGGGTGTTCGCCGACGCGCAGCGGACCATCGCGCAGCAGACGCTGCAGCGGCAGTCGCCGTCGTTCTTTCCAAAATTGACCCAGACGTTTTACTTCCTTGCGCCCGAGGAAGTGAAGCCGGAGATCGTGGTGGTGGAGAAGCCGGTAATCGTAACCAAGTCGGAGGGTCCCACGTTGGGGACGCTGAAATCGAACCGGCGGGACCGGCAGGAATACGTCTGGCTTCCGGCGGGCAAGTTCCTGATGGGCTGCGTGCCGAACGACAACCGCTGCGAGGGTCACGAGAAGCCGCAGCGGGAAGTGACTCTCAGCAAGCCGTTCTGGATGGGTCGAACGGAGGTCACCGTGGAGGCCTATCAGCGGTTCAGCGAGGCAACCAAAACCAAGATGCCCGGGGGACCGCTGTGGGACACCAAGTGGCGCAACACCGCGCACCCGATGAACAGCATGTCCTGGGAGGACGCGTCGGCGTTCTGCGGCTGGATCGGCGGGAGGCTGCCGACGGAGGCGGAGTGGGAGTACGCCGCCCGGGGAGGCGTTCCAAACGAGGTGGTTCCGTTAAACAATGAGAACAGCCGGGAAAAGGCGAATTTCACCGGGAAGAAGGGCAACGATCGTTACGAGTACACCGCGCCGGTCCGCAGCTTCGACGCCAACCCCTTTGGCTTGTATGACATGTCGGGCAACGTTTGGGAGTTCGTATCGGACTTCTTTGCCGAGAACTACTTCGCAGGTGCGCCCAAAGTGGATCCCAAGGGCCCGGAGAGCGGCAAGGATCGCGTAGTTCGGGGCGGGAGTTGGGACTCCGACCCCAATAAGCACCTGCGAATTTCTTTCCGCCGCGCCTGGGGCTCCGGCAACATCGTAGGCTTCCGGTGCGCCATGGACGACAACGAAGAAACGCGGAAGATTCTGGACATCCGCTAGGGAATCACGCCAGGACGAACGAAAACGCTTTACATCGGCCCTTCCGTTCCAACACAATAGACCCATATGTCAGTCAAGCGACAGGTGTTCCTGATGGGGGCGTTGTGTGCGGTGTCCGCGCTGCCCGTGTTCGCGCAGAGCGCGTCGGTGGTCCGTTCCAACAGCTTTGAAGTCGGTGGGTTCCTGGGAGCCAGCTTCGGAATCGACCGGTACCGCGTGATGGGCGGCGGCAATGTCACGTACGCATTGAACAAGTGGCTGCTGCCGTACGCCGAGTTCAGCTACTTTCCGGGGATCGGGCGGGTGGAGGAAGGGACGTTCCCGGGCACGGGGCGGCCGTTCGAGCTTCGTTATTCGCTGCCGCTAGCCGATTATCACGGAGGCGTGCACATCCGGATCCCGATCCGGGAGAGCCGCATGGTTCCGTACGGGGTGTTCGGACTGGGAGCGGTGCGGTCCTTTGGTGGGACGGTGGACGCCACGTTCAGCGACGCCACGGGAACGCGCACGACGCAACTGGAACGGCCGAGTTCCACCAATTTCGCCGTCAACTATGGCGGCGGTCTCCGTTACTACATCAATCAGAGGTTCGGGATTCGCGCGGAAGCCAAAGCGTACCGGCCCACGGGCGACAACTTCAACCGGACTTTCGGCAAGGTAGAGTTCGGCTTCTTCCTTCAATTACGGTAAGCATGGCAGGCACGGAATCGCCGCTGGTTAGCGCGATTATCTGCACCTACAACCCGGATCCGAAGCTGCTGGACTGGGCAATCGATTCGCTGGCCTCGCAAACGCTCGCCGCGTCGAGCTTCGAGGTCATCGTTGTCGACAGTGCCTCGACGCCGCCGGTAGAGGGACTGGTCCGCGCCCGAAAGGGCTTGAATCTGCGTGTGGTACGGGAGAACAGGCCGGGGCTGGTGGCGGCGCGCTGCCGGGGTATCCGCGAAGCTGGCGCGGAGTTGCTGGTCTTCGTGGATGACGACAACTTCCTGGAAGCGGGTTACCTGGAGCACGCGGTGCGGATCGCCCGCGAAGATCCGGGCATCGGCGCATTTGGCGGGATCGCGGAGGCGGTGCTGATGAAGCCCACGCCGCGATGGAAGCAGAGTCTGCTGCCGCACCTGGGGATTCGCGATCACGGACCCGAATCGATCACTCAGCATTCCGACGTCTGGGGTCCGTGGGAGCCGATCGGAGCGGGCCTGGCGTGCCGGCGGGTTGTGGCGTGCCGCTTCGTGGAGTTCGTGGAGCGCAACGCCGCTTCGGGATCGTTGGGCCGCAACTCCGGAAACTACATGAGCGGGGAAGACACGCTGCTATCGCGGGTGGGGGGATGGGCGGGCTATGCGTGCTCATACCAACCCTCGCTCCGGCTGCGGCACTTCATGAAGCCGAAGCGCCTGCGAGTCACCAGCCTGATCCGCACGCTGATGGGGCATGGAAGGTCCTACGTCGTGGTGGAGAGGTTGTCCGGGCGCGCCCCATATGTTCCCGCGCTGCGGATCCTGCCGTGGAATCTTGTGTACCGCATGAAGCAAAGCGGAGCGGCGGCCGGATTCGTGCTGTGGTTCTGGGATATCGGGGCGTACCTGGAAGGCAACACGCCGCGGCCCCGGCTTACTGATCCTCGCAGCGATTCGCCGTCACCTGATTTGCCTTCCTAGCCACGCCGGGGGCAAAGGCGATGCAGCGCGACTTCATTTTCCATCCGGAAATGCGGTTGTCGCGGATCACGTTGTCGCGCGTTTCCTGAAGACGCTTCACTCCCTTCCCCAGATAGATGCCGCTGCGCAGCAGCGCCGGATCGTCGCCGTACAGGCAGCCGAACCGGGCGGCCTGCTCGGTGCATCGGGCGATGTTCAGGTTGCGCAAAATGTTGCCCGCGATCTCGTGCCCGTGTCCGATGACGTAGATGCCGCCGAACTTAGCTCCGTCAAACAGGTTCCCGACAATGCGGATGTTCTCGCTTTCCATGTCGGGGTTGTTGTTGTTCATCACCAGCGCGAAGTGCCCGTGCGGATACTCCGCGGCGGGGCGGCGGTTGACACAGATGTTGCCGGTGATCTGGCCGTCATGGAAGCCGTCGAGGTCGAAACACTTGCCGTTGATCTCCTCGAAGCGATTCTCGGCGTAGACGCTCCGATCGACGTTGCCGGCGGTGTCGACGGCGACGGGCGTGCCGTCATGCTCCATGTCCACGATTTCGGCGGGGTAGCCGATGCGCACGCCGCTGTTGTGATCCACCTGGATGCGCGTGGCGTGGCCAATCTGGATGGCGTCGCGGCCCACGGTGTCGAAACGGTTCTTCGAGAAGACGCCGTCCTCCAGCCGGGGCGAGGTAAACAGGGAGTGTGTCCAGAGCGCGTTGCCGAGAATCCGCTCGAAGCGGGAATTGGTGACGGTAAAGTCAGTGGTTCCCTCCTCGATAAGCACCCCGCCGGTGGTGTTGTTGCGCCCGCGTGCGTCCTTGCCGCCGGAGTCAGTGACGGCTACCTGATCGATCGCTACGCCGGTGGAGCGGCTGACCAGGATGGCGAAGGAGGCGATCTCGCGGAAACGCACGGAACTGATGCGCAGGCCGCGCACCTGATCGAACAGCAGGCCGTTGTGGCGGTAGTGGAGGCGGTATGCGTTCTCGTCCGGAAGCATCTCCGCCGGCTTGGCGAGCGCCGCCCGATTGCCGTCGATCTCGAAATTCTCGA
This sequence comes from Bryobacteraceae bacterium, assembly GCA_019748195.1. Taxonomy (GTDB): domain Bacteria; phylum Acidobacteriota; class Terriglobia; order Bryobacterales; family Bryobacteraceae; genus JAIEPW01. The sequence goes on along the minus strand of JAIEPW010000022.1, from coordinate 162,372 downwards.
GCCTGAGGTTGGTGGCGTCCCCGGCCACGATGGCGGCGCGCCCGCCGAATTTGTCGCTGAGTTTGAGAACGCTTCCTTTTCCGCCGCGGATGGTGATGTTGGCGGCGCCGGGGGGCAGCGCGAGCTCGCTCGAGAGTTCGATGACGCCGTCGGGGAGTTGAATTACGGGAGTGGGGCGGGCGAAGCGCGAGTGGAGGCCGCCCGAGCGGCTGCAGGAGCCTAGCAGCAAAATCAATGTTGCGAGAGTAGTCCGGGCTACCTGATGAATGGACAAGCGGAGGAATCCTAGTTCCTGTAGCGGAGCCTCGAGTGCCAGCTTAGGCGATCACCGGCGCGGCTTCCAGAATCTCGTCCGCCACCTTGCCGAACTTCTCGAAATTCTTGCGGAACCGGGCGGCGAGATCGGTGGCCGCGCGATCGTAGGCATCCTTGTCGGCCCACATTCCGCGCGCGTCCAGCATCTCCGCCGGAACGCCGGGGCACGACTTCGGCACCAGCACCTTGAACACCGGGTGCGGCGCGACTTCCACGTGATCCAGCTTGCCGGTGATCGCGGCGTTGACCATGGCGCGCGTGTAGGGAAGCTTCATGCGCTCGCCGACTCCGAAAGCACCGCCCACCCAGCCGGTGTTCACCAGGTAGCAGGTAACGTTGTGCTTCTGCAGGTTCTCGCCGAGTTGCTTGGCGTAGACTTCGGGGCGCCGCGGCAGGAAAGGCTCGCCGAAGCAGGCGGAGAAGGTGGCCGAAGGCTCCTTGCCGAGGCCCCGCTCCGTGCCGGCCAGCTTAGCGGTGTAGCCCGACAGGAAGTGGTACATCGCCATCTCCGGCGTCAGGCGGGAGATGGGCGGCAGCACGCCGAAGGCGTCCGCGGCCAGGAACAACACGTGAGTAGGATGCCCGCCCACGCCGGGAATTACCGCGTTGTCGATGAACTGCACGCGATACGCCGCGCGGGTATTCTCGGTGATCTCGTCGGAGTTGAAGTCGAGCAGCCGGGTCTCCAGATCCATCACGACGTTTTCCAGCACCGTGCCGAAGCGGATCGCGTTCCAGATCTGGGGCTCGTTCTCGCGGGACAGCCGGATGCACTTGGCGTAGCAGCCGCCCTCGAAGTTGAACACGCCGCGGTCCGTCCAGCCGTGTTCGTCATCGCCGATCAGGCGGCGGGACGCGTCGGCGGAAAGGGTGGTCTTGCCGGTTCCGGACAGGCCGAAGAACAACGCCACATGCCCGAATTCTCCCACATTGGCCGAGCAGTGCATCGGGAAAATGCCCTTGCCGGGCAGCAGGAAATTCAAGATGGTGAATACCGACTTCTTCATTTCGCCGGCATATTCGGTACCGGCGATTACGACCACTTTCCTGGTGAAATCGATGACGATGCAGGTAGTGGAGCGCGTGCCGTCGGTCTCCGGACTGGCATGGAACTCCGGCGCGAAGTAGAGGGTGAACTCAGGCTGGTGCTCTTCGGCGGACTCGGGGTCGCGGCGGACGAAGAGCTGCCGCGCGAACAGGCTGTGCCAGGCGCGTTGCGTGATCACCCGGATGGGAAGCTGGTTGGCCGGGTCGGCGCCGCCGAAACAATCCTGTACGAACACTTCCTTGCCTTCGAAAAACTTCATCAGCCGTTCGTACAAGCCGCTGAACTGCGCCGGTGACATGGGCTGGTTGACCGAGCCCCAGTTCACCGTGGATTCCGTGATGGAATCGCGGACAATGTACTTGTCCTTGGGCGAGCGGCCGGTGAACTGGCCGGTGCGGACCACGATGGATCCGCCCGCGGCAAGCTGACCCTCGCCGCGCAGCAGCGAATGCTCCACCAGATGGGCGGTGCCCAGGTTCCAGTGAATCGAGCTGACGTTCTTCAAACCATTCGAGGAAAGATCTTGTTTGCGGGAGCGGGCACCGGCATTCTGCATAGGAAATTATCGCGGTAGACTGCCGTACAAGCTTATCATGTAAATATGCAGTTCCGCCGCAGCCTGCGCGTCCCGGCCGTCCTGGTTTCGGTGCTCTTCCACACTTGCGCGTGGCCGCAAGTGATCGATTTCGAAACGGGCGGATTGCGGTACAAAACGTTGAGCAAGGGCGGCTTCACGGTGATGTTTGCGCCACTGCCCACCACGGTCCGCAACTACGCGGTGCTGCAGGTGGCGGTGGCCAACGGCAGCGGGATCGCCTGGCCGGTGAAGCCCGAGGATTTCCGCTTCGAGCGCCCCGACGGCACGTCGATCGAGGCGGTAGCGGCCACCCGGGTGATCAACGAGCTGCTGGACCGGGGCGGGCGCAACGACGTGATCAAGCTCGTATCTGCTTACGAAGCAGGACTTTACGGGCTGCCGCGATTTCAGTCGACGAATGGCTACCAGCTTCGGCGCCAGCATGCACTGGCGGAGGTCCAGTCCACACGGATCAAGGCGGCGGCCGCGGCATCGGCCATCGCGTTCGTGCCGGTGAAGCTGAATCCCGGGCAGTCGAGCGATGGCGCGGTGTTTTACCCAAGCGGCGGCAAGCCGCTGGGGCCGGGACGTCTGGTGGTGCGCGCGGCGGGGGAAGTATTCGACTTTATCGTGGATGCCGACACGCCGCGGCCGTCACTGGAGTTGCGGGGGAAACCCAACCCCCTATAGTCACGCTTTCGCATACTCTTTCACGATGTAATCACACGCCCGCACCGTCACCGCCATCATCGTCAGTGTCGGGTTCTGGCAGGCCACCGACACATAACACGCTCCATCGGTCACGAATACGTTCGGCGTATCCCAAACCTGGTTGTGGGCGTTCAGGACGCTTCGCTTCCGGTCCGCCCCCATTCGGGCGGTGCCCACTTCGTGAATACAAAAGCCCGGCACCGAAGGCTTGCCGTACATGCGGACGTTCACCGCGCCCGCCGCCTCCAGCATCAGCGCCGCCTGCTCGCGGGCGTCCTGCCACAGCTTGAGCTCGTTGTCGCCCCACTGCATGCGGATCTTCAGGACGGGAATGCCCCAGGCGTCCACGCGATCCTTGTCGATTTCGACGAAGTTCTCCCAGCGGGGAAGACATTCGCCCCACACCCCGATGGAGATTCCGAAGAAGCCGTTGCGGACCGCGTCCTTATACGCGGCGCCGAACCCGGACGCGCCGAAAGCGAATTCGGGAGATGACCCGCCCTGGAAACCGTAGCCGCGGATGAAGCCGTTGGTCATCTTCTCCTTCACGTTGCGGAAGCGTGGGATATAGATGCCGTTGGGGCGGCGCGGAGGTCCTGCCCACGGCTTGGTTTCCAGCGAGGGCATGACGCCGGAGGCGCCGCCTTCGAAAATGTGATCCATCAGGTAGCGGCCGAGCGTGCCGCTCTCTCCGCCGATGCCGGAATTCATCAGCAGGCGCGTGGATTCGAGCGACGACGCGCACAGCATGATGATCCGGCCGTTCGCCTCGCGCACTTCCCGCGTCAGGCGATCGAGGTAGGTAACGCCCGTTGCCTTGCCTTCCCGTGTGTTCACCCGCGCCACCACCGCGTCCGTCAGCAGCGTCAGGCGTCCGGTGCGCTGGGCGTCGGCGATGGTGGTCCAGGGGCTGGAGAAGTACGAGAAGGTCGAACAACCCTGCTCGCATGGACCGCAATAGTGGCAGGCCGCGCGGCCGTTGTGGCGGCGCGTGAGCACCGCGGCGCGCCCGATGGTCACCGTGCGCCCGAAGTGTTCCCGCACCTTGTCGCGAAGGATCGTCTCGCCGCACGTCATTTCCATCGGCGGCAGGAACTGTCCGTCGGGGAGTTGCGGCAACCCTTCGTTCTGGCCGCTGATGCCTACGTAGCGTTCCACTATGTCGTAATAGGGCGCGAGGTCAGCGTAGGAAATCGGCCAATCGTCGCCGTAGCCGTCGTGCGAGGCGGCCTTGAAGTCCAGGTCCGACATGCGGTAACTTTGCCGGCCCCAACTCAAGGTGCGCCCGCCGAGCGCGCGCTGGCGGATCCAGTGGAAGGGGCGATCCTGCGTGTAAGGGTTCTCCCGATCGTTGACGAACCATTCGTGATTGCCCTCGCGGCACGCGTAGCAGAGGCTCTGGATGGGACGGTCCTTGGCGATGCCGAGCTTGCCTCCCAGGTAGGGATACTGCCATGCCTGCCGGTGCTCGGTGAAGCTCTGCGGTGCGGTCTTGGGACCAGCCTCCAACAGCGCGACCTTCAGGCCGGCTTCCGTGAGGCGTTTCGCGGCCCAGCCACCGGTAGCGCCCGAGCCGACCACGACAACATCAAACGGTTCGGTGCGTGAGATCACCTGCAGTGCCGGCATGGGTCAGAGTGTAGCGTACCTTCCGGGCAGGCCGGTCGCCGGCAAGGCCCACTGGCCCATCGCGTCATTTAACGTGATGTTCATTACAGGCGCGTATACTACTTCTTATGCTTCGCTTTGTCTCCCTGTTGGTATTGTCCAGCACCTTTTTGACAGCTCAGTCCGAGATCGCGACCGCCACCATCAATGGCACGGTGACGGATCCCAGCGGCGCCGCCGTTCCCTCGGCGAAAGTCACAGCCGCCAATCGCGCCACCGGCCTGGTTCGCAGCGTCGAAACCACGGATGCGGGTTTGTTCAGCGTCAGCCGACTGCCCGCCGGAACGTATGACTTCACGGTTGAAGCGCAAGGATTCAAGAGCTCGCGGCAGCAGGAGATTCGTCTTTCCGTCGGCGCGCTGCTGACCCTGGATGTCCGGCTGGAGATCGGTGCGGCCACGGAGCAGGTGACCGTTTCTGCCGATGTTCCCATTCTCGAGACTACCCGGTCCCAGACCAGCACCACGGTGAACGAGAAGGCGGTGGCCAGCCTGCCCATCAACAATCGCAACTTTCTGGATTTCGCTGTGCTGACCCCGGCCGTGGTTCGCGACCCGCGGGGCGGCGATCTCTCCTTCGGCGGACAGCGCGGGCCGTTCAACTCCCTGCTGATCGATGGCGGAGATTCCAACAACCTGTTCTTCGGCCAGTCCACCGGGCGCGCTGGAACGCGCAATCCGTACAGCTTCAGCCAGGAGAGCGTGCAGGAATTCCAGGTGAACAACAACGGGTTTTCGGCGGAGATCGGCCGGGCGTCGGGCGGCGTTATCAACGTGATCACCAAGAGCGGCAGCAACGAGTTTCACGGCAACGCATTCTGGTTCTGGCGCACCACCAAGCTGACCGCCAACCGGTCGCAGAACAAGTTCAGCCAGTCCGCGCGCTTCCCGCTGGGGATTCCGCGGCAGCGCTACGAGTTCGATCAGTTCGGCGTGAACCTGGGCGGCCCGATTGTCCGCAACAAGCTGTTCTTTTTCTTCAACTATGAAGGCCAGCGCAACAGCGATCCGGTGGTGCTGACGTTCCCCGGCGTGCCGACGGACGCGCTGTCGCAGCAGGCGGTTCGCGACCTGGAGCGCTTCGGCGCGCCGTACGATCGCCGCCAGGACAACAACATCGTGCTGGTAAAAATCGATTGGAACCTGGGCGCGAACCAGACTCTTTCCGGACGCTACAACTTCCACCGCTTCACCGGCAAGAACTACGAGAACACGTTCCAGACCGCGGAAAACGGCACCGGCAACTCCGAGAACAAGACCGACAACGCGACACTGAATTACAACCGGATCATCGGGTCCAACAAGATCTGGGACGTGCGGTTCAACTACCTGAAGGACGACGCGCCCGGCACGGCCAACTCCGAGGGACCGCGCACGGTGGTGCAACAGTCGGGGCAGCAGTACATCGCGTTCGGGCGGAACAACTTCAGCCCGCGCTACACCAATATCGACAGCTACCAGTTCCTCAGCAGTCTTTCCTGGGTAGTGGGAAGGCACTCCTTCAAGTTCGGCGGCGACTTCAACTTCGCGCGGATCGAGAATTTCTTCCCGGGGCAGTTCGGCGGCACCTATACGTTTACGTCCCTGGAAGCGTTCGCGCGGCGGCAGCCCAGCAGCTTCATCCAGGCGTTCGCCGGCCCGAATACCGGCGGGCCGCTGACCCGGCCCAACGCCGACGAGTACGCCTTCTTCATCCAGGATTCCTGGCGCGTAAACAACCGCCTGACCTTGAACTATGGAATCCGCTACGACCTGTTCCGCTACGCCGCCGGGGATGTGCGCAACCCGGATGCGGGTCTGACGGCCGCGAGGCTGTTCAACGACCGCATCAATCGCGACAATGACAACTGGGCGCCGCGCCTGGGCTTCGCCTGGAGGCTCACGGACCGGATCCTGATGCGCGGCGGCGCGGGACGCTTCTTCGGGCGGACGTCCACCATCGTCACCGGCACCTCGCACAACAACAACGGGCTTTCGGTGACCCAGTTCTTCCTCACTCCCGCGTCGCCGGACTTTCCGGTGTATCCCAACCTGCTGACGCGCCCGCCGCAGCAGTCGCTTACTCCCAATGTATTCGTCATGGACCCGAATTACGAGCAGCCCGAAACCTGGCAGTGGAGCTATAACTTCGACATCCAGCTTTCGAAAGACACCGCCGTTACGGTCGGCTACCTGGGCGTGCGCGGGCTGAAGCTGCCGCGGACTCGCGACATCAACCAGTTCCCGAACCTGATTCTGAACGCCACCGTGCGGGATGCCGCCGGCAACGCCACCGGGACCACTACTTTCTTCCGCCGCAACGGGCTGCGCCCCAATCGCAATTTCGGCCGCATCAGCCTGGCGGAGAGCACCGGCGATTCCTTCTATCACGGCGGCTTCGTGCAGTTCACCAAACGCTACGCGCAGCGCTTCCAGATCCTGGCTTCGTACACGTTCTCCAAGGTGATCGACACCGGCATCGGCGCGGTGGCCGTGGTGCCGGAGACCGGCGACGACGCCGCGGTTGCGTTCGATACGTTGAATCCGCAACTGGAGCGGGGTCTGGGCGATTCCGACATACCTCACCGCCTGGTGGCTTCGGGAACGTGGGACATCAACTACGCAAATAGCCTCGCGAATCCGTTCGCGCGGGGAGTCCTCAGCGGATGGCAGCTTTCCGGAATCTGGCAACTAAGCTCCGGCCAGGTCTTTTCGCAGCGCGTGGGCACGGACGTGAACCTCGACGGCAATAACCGCAACGACCGGCCTCCGTTCGTGGGACGCAACACCCTGCGGCTTCCCGCCTTCGGAACGTTCGACATGCGCGTCAGCAAGGATGTCCCGCTGTGGAAGGAGCGGGTGACGCTGCGGCTGATGGGTGAGGCGTTCAACATCACCAATCGCACCAACATCACCGGCCAGAACGCGGGATTCTATAACTTCGCGTTCGCCGCGGCCACCCAGACCGGAACCTTCACGCGGACCTCGAACTACTTGTTCGCAAACGCGACGGGCGACCCGCGGATTCTCCAGCTTGCCGCGAAGATCATCTGGTAGCGATTACTCCTGCGTGCCGTCGATGCGTTGCCCGGTGAGGATGCCGAGGAAGCGCTGAAACTCGAAGCCGAGTTCCTTGGGCCTCGCCAGGCTGCCCAGCGCGCGGCCCAGCGCCCACAGCGATAGCGAGATGCGCGGGCCGATCGATCCGCCGTTGTGCTTGCCGGCGTAGGCGAGGATGCCGGTGGCGCGATCGGCCGCCCGCAGGACGCGGTCGCGCGCGTTTTCCTCCTTCTCCTCCCGATGGAGGACGCCCTTGGCGGCGGGCAGCAGCCGGATCTTCTTGTTGGCCCGCTTGATCTGCGCAAACAGGTCCAGCTCGGCTCCGTAGCTCCCGAACCGGGCATCCAACCAGTTCATCCCTTGGAGGAACTGCCTGCGAACCATCAGCGCAAGCCAGCCGGGCGCCTCCACGGTGAGAAACGCGACGTCCTGCACGGGCATCGCCGGCGGGGTGATTCCGGTCTTGTACTCCGCCGCGAGCTCGGCAAACGAGGGCAGGCCCTGGGTCCGAATCGCGAGGTTGCCCGCGGTATCGAGAATCAGCGGGCATACGGCGGTGGCTTCCGCGTCCTCATCGAGTCTTTCCACCATGCGCGGGACCGCGTCCGGCGCGAGTTCCACGCCGGGGTCCAGAAACAGGATGAATTCGCCCGACGCGGTCCGCATGGCGATGTTGCAGGCGCGGGTGACGCCGAAGTTCTTTTGCAGCCGCAAGGCGGTGACGTTCGGGAACTCCTCGTCCAGCCTGCCGCTGCCATCGCTCGATCCGCTGTCCACCAGCAGGATCTGCAGTTGCGCGCGGGCAGGGGAGGCTTCCAGGGCCTGAATCGCGCGGCGGGCCGCGCTTTCCTGATTTCGTGAAATCAGGATCGCGGAAACACGCACGGGTATCGGCTGTGAGGGCTCGGCCACCGGCTAACTACTATAGCGAACTTACCCGCGGCTTCGACCCGCCGCCACCGGTTGCGCAATGATGGGCGCCGCCGCTTCCGGGGCCGCCGCCCCCAGGCCCAAGGCCTTGCGCAGATCGGCATCGATCGTCGCCTTCATCTCCGGATTTTCCTTCAGGAACTGGCGCGCATTCTCCCGACCCTGGCCGATCCGTTCGCCCTTGTAGCTGTACCAGGAGCCGGATTTCTCCACCAGGTTGTGGGCTACGCCGAGGTCGATCAGGTCGCCTTCCTTGGAGATGCCCTCGCCGTACAGGATGTCGAACTCCGCCTCGCGGAACGGCGGCGCCACCTTGTTCTTCACGATCTTGACCTTGGTCCGGTTTCCAATCACCACCTCGCCCTCCTTCAAGGCGGCGATGCGGCGGATATCGGCGCGAACCGAGGAGTAAAACTTCAGCGCCCGGCCTCCGGTGGTCGTCTCCGGACTGCCGAACATGACCCCGATCTTCTCCCGGATCTGGTTGATGAAGATCAGGCAGGTGTTGGACTTGAACACGATACCCGTCAGCTTGCGCATGGCCTGCGACATCAGCCGCGCGTGCACGCCGACAAAGCTGTCGCCCATCTCGCCGTCGAGCTCGGCCTTGGGCACCAGCGCGGCCACGGAGTCCACCACCAGCACGTCGATGGACCCGGAAGTGATCAGCGCGTTGGTGATCTCCAGCGCCTGCTCGCCGTAATCGGGCTGCGACACCAGCAAATTATCCACATCCACGCCGAGCTTGCGGGCGTAGGTGGGGTCGAGAGCATGTTCCACGTCAATGAACGCCGCGACGCCCCCTGCTTTTTGCGCCTCCGCCACCACCTGGAGCGCGATGGTCGTTTTGCCCGACGATTCCGGCCCGAAGATCTCCGAAATGCGCCCCCGCGGGAAGCCGCCGATGCCGAGAGCATAGTCCACGGATATGGACCCGGTCGAGATGGCGGGGACCTGAACGACGCTTTCCTTGGCGCCCAGCCGGAGGATGGAGCCCTTGCCGAACTGCTTCTCAATCTGCCCCAGGGCGGCAGTCAACGCCCGTTGCCGTTCCTTGTCTTCCATGCGTTTTCCTCCAGCTTCTACGGATATGGTGTAAAGAAGCCAGTATAACTCTCAAGGAAAGTTTTCGCCAGGTCTTCGCCTCTTTTATCCGTGGGGTGTCAGGACAATCCGGCCGACCAGTTCGCCTCTTCGCATTTGATCGAGAACCTCCGGCGCCGCGGACAGCGGGCGCGTCTCGATACGGCAGCGGATGGAGGGGTTGCGATCGACCAGGTCCAGCAGTTCGGCCAGGTCCTGGCGGGTGCCCACGGAACTGGCGACGATGCGAGCCTCCAGCGACACCAGGGCGACGGTAGAGATGGGCACCGGCTCGGGCGCCATGCCCACCACGGCCAGGGTACCGCCCTTGCGCAGGTAGCGCAGGGCCGATTCGTAGGCGGCTTTGGATCCGGAAGCCACCAGCACGACATGCATGCCGCCGAGCTTCTTGATTTCCTTGTGCACGGGTCCGGCGGCGGCGTTGAACACGCCGTCGGCGCCGCACTCCGTGGCGAGCTTCAGCTTGTCTTCGGCAAGATCGACGCCGTAGACGGATGCGCCCATCGCCTTGCCCACCTGCACGGCGAGGTGGCCCAATCCGCCGATGCCGACGACGCACAACCGCTGTCCGGATTGCAGGCCGGATTGCTTCAGGGCGCGATACACGGTCAGCCCGGCGCACAGCAGCGGCGCCGCTTCCTCCGTCTTCAGCGATGCGGGCAGTTTGGCGGCGTGGCTGGCCTTAGCGCGGATGAACTCGGCAAATCCGCCGTCCACGGTGCAGCCGGTGATGAGCTGTTTGGAGCAGAGGACTTCGCGTCCTTCGCGGCAGAACTCGCACTCGCCGCAGGTCCAGTGGAGCCAGGGCACGCCGACGCGATCCCCGGCGGCGATGCCGGTAACGCCCTCCCCGGTATCCACCACCACGCCGGCCACTTCATGGCCCAACACCAGCGGAGTCTTGGTGATGGGCTTCAGCATGTCCCAATCGCCGTCGGCCAGGTGGAGGTCGGAATGGCAGACGCCGCAGGCGTCGACGCGGACGAGAACCTCGCCGGGTCCGGGTTGGGGGGTGTCGATCTCGGTCAGTTCCAGGGGCTGTCCGATTTCGCGGAGGAGAGCGGTTTTCATCGGAGCTATTGTTGCATGGCGGGGAAGGTGTGCTTCAAACGTCGGCAGTCGGATCAGCAAGACGGTGGGTGACGAGCTCAGCGTACCCTCTCCCCAGTGACGACGCGAACTAAGTGGTTCCAACGGCAACCGGCGGTGTTGTAGCAGACTGCAGGCAGAGGCACCTCGGCTATGTGCGTCCAGGCCATGTCTTGCGACGCAACGTGGGTTCCTCGGGATCGAGCTCCTTTACGGGTGGTTTCGGTGTCATGGTAGCCCGGATCGCCTGGAAACGTGAGCGTCTCAATCGTGATTTTTGCCGGGTCGTTTGGTCCTATCCGGCATTTCGGAGAAGATTGCGGCAAGAAACTCCCTCTCCCCTCCTCGGCTCCAGCAAAAACGCCCGCTCTTGCGAGCGGGCGTGGTCCAAGGGTTGAACAAACTTGGTTTAGGCGGCGATCTTCGCCAGCCGGTGGCTCATCCGGCTCTTATACCGGGCGGCCGTATTCTTCTTGATAATGCCCCACTTGGCGGCGCGATCCACCATTGAGAACGTCTGCGGAAGCAGCTTGCGCGCTTCCTCCAGCTTCTTATCCGCCACCAGGCGGCGGAACGCGCGGATCGAATGCCGCAAACGGGTCTTGCGCTGGCGGTTGATTTCCGTCCGCCGTTCGGTGATGCGCATTCGCTTAAGCGAGGATACAGTGTTCGCCATCGAAAACTAGAAACCTTCCAGTAAAGTCCAGCTATCAGAATACCGCACCCGAAGGTCGGGCGCAATCGGGATCGCTTTCATAACCCTTCGCCCGGGCCGCGCCTGACACGCGGTTGCTACACTCGTAACGCGTGAACCTCTCCTGGCAAGCTCTGCGCAAAGAGCTGCCCTCCACCCTCCGCCTGGCGCTTCCGCTTGTCTTCGCGGAGCTCGGCTGGATGGCCGAGGGCGTCGTCGATACCCTCATGGCGGGGCGCCTGAGCGCAACGGCCCTCGGCGCGGTCGGCCTCGGCGCGGGGATCTACTACACCTTCAGCGTGTTCGGAATCGGCCTCCTCCTCGGCCTGGACACTCTGATCTCCCGAGCTTACGGCGCCAAGGACCTGAAGGAATGCCAGCACTGGTTGATCGCCGGCGTCTGGCTCGCGATTCTGATGGCGCCGGTGCTGATGGGTGGGGTGTGGCTCATCGTCCCCCTGATGGATAGTTTCGGCGTCAATCCAGCCGTTCGCCAGGAAACGGTTCCTTATCTGAAGGCGATGGCCTGGGGGACGCTGCCGCTGATGCTCTACTCCGCCTTCCGGCGCTTCCTCCAAAGCCTGAACATCGTTGCCCCGGTGATGATCGCGCTGGTGACCACCAACCTGGTGAACGTGTTCTTCAACTGGGTGCTGATGTTCGGCAAATTCGGAGCGCCGGCGCTGGGCACCGAGGGCCTGGGCTGGGCCACCACGCTATCGCGCGTTTATCTGGCCGTGTTTCTCGGTCTGACGATCCTGCACCACGATCGCCGCCACCACGTGCGCATTCGCGAGCTCTCGCTGCTTCTCCATCCCGGCCGTCTGCGCGAGGTTTCGCGCCTGGGATTCCCGGCAGCCACCCAGATCACGTTCGAGGTGGGCGTGTTCGCGGTGGTCACGACGCTGATCGCGCGGCTCGACCCAGCGCAGCTCGCCGCCCACCAGATCACCCTGAATATCGCCAGCGTTACCTACATGGTGCCGCTCGGGATCAGCTCCGCGGCCGCGGTGCGGGTGGGCCACGGACTGGGATCGCTCGATCCCGGCGCGGCGGCGCGCGCCGGCTGGGTGGCCATCGGATTGGGAGCGTCGTTCATGTTTCTCGCCGCGCTGTCCTTATGGCTGATCCCGGGCGCCATCGCCCGGCTGTTCACGCCGGAGGTCAACGTCGTCCGCATCGCCGCCGGTTTGCTCGCGATCGCCGCGTTCTTCCAGCTATTCGATGGCATCCAGGCCGTAGCCACCGGCGCGCTGCGCGGCGCCGGCGACACCCGCACGGCGATGCTCACGCACATTACCTGCTACTGGCTGATCGGGCTCCCTCTGGGCTACGCCCTCGCGTTCCCCGCTGGCTGGGGCGCGGCCGGCCTGTGGATCGGACTCTCCACCGCCCTGATCCTGATCGGCATGGTGCTGCTGCTCGCCTGGACCCGCGTCGTGCAATCCTGGCGATCGCGGTAGCCGGGCAGAGTACAATCGCAGGTGAATGGAGCCCCTCTCCGATACCACCCCGGAGGCTCGCCGCGTCTACTTTGACATTCTGCGGCGGATGACCCCCGCGGAGCGCGTCCAGGTGGCGATGGAGCTCACCGCGGCGGCCGACGAGCTCTTGCGCGCCGGCGTGCGTCGCCGCCATCCGGAAGCGCAAGGTGAAGAGTTTGACTACCAGGTGCTCCGCGCCCGCTATGGCCAGGAACTCGCGGACAAGGTCTACGGCCGGTGACCGGACTCCAGGAGGCGTTTCAAGGCGTCCGCGGCGCACTGCACGCCGCGGGAGTAGAGTACGCGATTGGCGGCTCGTGGGCCAGTACCACCTATGGCGAGCCAAGGCAGACCAACGACATCGACCTGATTGCCGGATTCCACCGGGAGAGCCTCCTTCAATTTCTGCATGCCCTCGGTGATGGGTACTACTTCGACGAGGAAACCGCTTTGCAGGCGTTCCGCCTGTCGAGACCGTTCAATGTTATCCACCGCGCATTCTCGTTTAAGTTCGACTTCTTCCCCATTCACGATGAACATGGACGCTCCGAACTGCAACGCGTTCGCCACCTTCAAGTGTCTGCTTTAGACGAACAGCCGGTGCCCGTTGTCAGTCCGGAAGACATGATCATTGCCAAGCTGCGGTGGTTTCGCGCGGGCCGTGAAGTGTCCTCCCAACAGTGGCGCGACATCGTGGGTATTCTGCGCCTGGAAGGACCCCGGCTGGACCAAGCCTACCTGGAAGAATGGACCCGCCGTTTACAACTCGCGGACCTTTTGGAACGTGCGCGGCGGGAAACGCCGGGCTAGGCGCCTACAGCAGCTTCGCCAGCGGAGCCCACTCCTGCCCCTGCGATTCCGCCACCGCCGGATACGTGATGTGACCGCGATACGTATTCACGCCCTCCGCGATCGCATTCGACTCCAGGCACGCCTTCTTGAAGCCCTTGCCGACAATGTGCATCAGGTACGGGAATGTCGCGTTGTTCAATCCGAACGTCGAGGTGTGCGGCACCGCCGCCGGCATGTTCGACACGCAGTAGTGCAGCACTCCGTCAACGAAGTAAATCGGATCGCTGTGCGTGGTCGCGTGGGAGGTCTCGAAACACCCGCCCTGGTCGATCGCTACGTCCACCAGCACGCTGCCGTTCTTCATCTCCTTCAGCCACTCGCGGCGAATGAGCTTGGGCGCGGCGGCGCCCGGAATCAGCACCGCGCCGATCACCAGGTCCGCTTCGCGGATCGTCTCCCGGACCGTGTAAATGTTGGACGCGAGCGTCACCACCTGGCTCGCGTAGATGTCATCCAGATAGCGCAGGCGGTCCAGGCTGCGATCGATGATCGTCACGTGGGCCCCCAGACCGACCGCCATCTTGGCCGCGTTGTGACCCACCACGCCGCCGCCGATGATCACGACGTTGGCCGGCGCGACGCCGGGAATGCCTCCCAGCATGATGCCGCGGCCGCCATTCGGTGCTTCCAGGTATTGCGCGCCCACCTGCACCGACATCCGCCCGGCCACTTCGCTCATCGGCGTCAGCAGCGGCAGCGAATTGTCATGCTCGCGGATCGTCTCGTAGGCGATCGCCGTCGTCTTCGACTTTACCAGCGCCGCCGTCAGCTCCGGCAGCGGAGCCAGGTGCAGGTACGTGAACAACAACAGATCCTCACGCAGGTTCGGATATTCGGAAGGCTGCGGCTCCTTCACCTTGATCACCAGATCGGCTTTCTTCCAGGTCTCCTCCGCGGTGGCCATGATCTCGCAACCGGCATCCACGTAATCCTGGTCCTTTAGCGAACTGCCGACCCCCGCCGAGGTCTGCACAATCACTTTGTGACCGGCCTCCGTCAGCGCCTTGGCGCCCGAGGGCACCAGACCGACGCGCTTCTCCTGATCCTTCACTTCCTTGGGGACGCCGATGATCATATGATTTGGATTCTCAGTTCTGAGGTTTGTTGTCTGCCACGGTGCTGCGTTCCGGACCTAGCCCGAGCGCAATCAGTGAAAGCGCGCTGATCTTGCCGTCGTCCCGGAGGTTCTGGTCGCGCTGAAACCGCTTCAGCGCCTCGATCGAATCCGCGTTCCACACGCCGTTCGGCTGGCCGTTGAAGTAGCCCTTGGCCGCCAGTGCGCTCTGGATCTCGGAGATCCGGTCCGCGCTCGGCTGCATGGGTCCGATCGGGCGGGAGACCCGCGGCGCGCGGTACCGCGCATTTCTCGCCTTCTTCGAAACCGGTTTGCCCGCCGTCCGTGCGGGAGCTTTGGCGGACGGCTTAACCGGCGTTTTCCATGCGCTCTTTTTCGCGGCCGGCTTCTGCGGCGCGGGAGCGCCGATCAGCACCAGACCGGGAAGCAGGAAGCAAATTGCCAGGAGCGTGCGCAAAGAATCATGATACCAAGCCCACGCCAGCCCGCATCAGCGGTTTCACCCCGTTCTTTGACCTACACGCCGCGGGCCAGGAATGCGTCTGAGGGTTATGAGGGGTATTGTGCCGCCTCCACCGCGCCATGTCCGTCATCGACCAGTTGCAGCAGCTTATTCACGACCCGCCTCCGAGCTATCTATTTGAAATCTCAGAGCTTGGCATAGCCGTCGCCAACATCGAAGGCGCTCCGCGGGTGGGTTTTGAGCCGCTGCCGGCCGGAGTGCTGGAGATTTCCCCCCTCGCCGACAACGTCCGGAACGCCGACGCGCTCACCCGGGCCGTGCAGAGGCTGGCGCCCTTGAACGGCCGACGAAATCACCCGTGCGCGTTGATCCTGCCCGATTTCGCCGCGCGGGTTACCGTCCTGGATTTCGACAACCTGCCGCGCGATGAAAACGAACAGCTTTCGCTGGTCCGCTTCCGGCTGAAGAAAACCTTGCCCTTCGACATCGATTCGGCCATGGTCAGCTATTTCGTCCAGCCCAACCCGGAAAAAGGGCGGGTGGATGTTGTGGCCGCGGTGGTTTCGCTGGAAATCGTGGCGCGCTATGAGGCCGTGTTCCGCGCCGCCGGGTTCCATCCCGGTTCCATCACCACTTCCGCGCTGTCCATGCTGAATTTGTACCGCGAGCCGGAAACTTCCGTGATCGCGAAAAAGTGCGGCCGGACCCTGACCATCGGCGTGATGCGGGCGGGTGTGCTGAAGCTGATTCGCTGCCTGGTTCTGGAGCGCCCGGACGAGCAGGGCGAGGTGCTGGCGGCGCTCTTCCCGACGCTCTCCTACGTCGAGGATCAACTGGGCCAAGCGGCGGAGCGCTTGGTGCACTGCGGCTTCGGCCCCGCGGGACTGCGGCCCGCCGTCGCCGGACTGGAAGTGACGTCCATTGCATCGCGTTACGGCGCGCCCGGTGAAGCCAACGCCGGGCTGCTGGGATACCTGGAGGGGATCGGCGCATGAGCATCCGCATCCCCATCAATCTCGCCAGCGAACCCTTCCGCCGGGACCGGCCCATTCTGGCCGCCTCCATCGCGGTCGGCGTCCTGCTGGCCGGAATGCTGGCGATGCTCGGCTATCTGGTCTGGAGTGAGCGGGTCCGCCTGGCCGAAACGCGCACCGCCGTCGACCGGCTGTCGCGCGACGTAGCCGCGGTGACCGTCGAGCAAGCCAGGCTCGATGCCACGCTGCGCGAGCCTCGCAACGCGGAGGTGATGCAACGCGCCCTGATGCTGAACACCCTGCTCGAACGGAAAGGCATCAGTTGGACGGGGATCTTCGGGGACCTGGAAAAGGTGATGCCCTCCAATGTCCGGTTAATCCAGGTTCGCCTGCCGCAGATCAACGCGCGCAATGAAGTCCTGCTGGACATGATCGTGGGCGCGCAGCAGCCGGAGGCGGTGCTGGAGTTCCTGAAACGGCTGGAAGGCTCTTCCCTGTTCGGACCGACGTCCGTTCATGCGTCCCTGCCGCCAACCGACAATGAGCCGCTATATCGCTATCGAGTGAGTGTGACGTATGCCCAGAAGCTCTAAGCTGCCGTTTCACGCGGACACGAAGACGGTCGTCCGCGCCGTACTCGGCGTCCTGCTTTTGGCCAACGTCGGCATGGCGATCCTGATCCTGTTCCCGCCCGGCGGCTCCGCGGATCAACTGGAACAGCAGTTGATCAGCCTGGAATCGCAGCTCAAAACCAGACGGGCGCAGGTGAACCGGACGCGAGCCCTGGTCCAGCGCATCGAAAAGGGCCGCGAGGAAGGGGACCAGTTTCTCGAACAATACTTCCTTGGCCAGCGCGTAGCCTATTCCGCGATCCTCGCCGAACTGAACACCACCGCCAGGCAGGCGCGCATCAAGCCCAAGGAAGCCGCCTTCCAACTCGAGCCCGTGGAAGGCTCGGACCGCCTCAGCATGATGACCATCACCGCCAATTTCGAAGGCACCTACGCGGATCTGATGACGTTCGTGCGATTTCTGGACAAGAGCGAACGCTTCATGATCATCGAGACCCTGCAGGCGGCTCCGCAGCAGAACTCGCAGGTCCTGGACGTTCGGATGAAGCTGGATACTTTCGTTCGGGACGATTCGGCCGCGTTGCTGCCGGTGGGAGATCCGCGATGACCCTGGGAGCGGAGCCGAAAAAGGTCGTGATCCTGGTAGCGCTGCTGGTGGTCGCGGCGGCGGCCTACTGGTGGAGTTCCCGGGAGGACACGCCGGCGGGAGCGGCGCAGGCGCCCGCCGGATCTCCCGGCGCGGCTGCCGCCCCGGCGGCGCAGCCCGCCGGGCGCGCTCCCGCTCCCGCGAAGCCCAAGCCGCGCCAGAGCTCAAACATGCGAACCCTGGCCGAGTTCAAGCCCACCCTGAAGGTGCCCGAGGGCCTGGATCTGACCACCGTCGAGCCCACGCTGAAATTGCAGGCGCTGGCTAAAGTCCGCGAGGCTTCGGTCATCGGCGGCTCGCGCAGCCTGTTCGATTTCAGCGCCGTCGCTCCGGCGAAGCCGGCCAATATTCCACCGGTGAAGCCGATCAAGCCGGCGCCGCTCGAATACGGACCCAGGAAACCCGAGCCCGAACCCGCCAGGGTGGAGCCTCCGAAACCCCCGCCTCCGCCCATCACGTTGAAGTTTTACGGCTTCCAGACGCCTCGCCCGGGCGTGAAGAAGGCGTTTTTCTTGGATGGCGACGAAATCCTGATGGGCTCGGAAGGCGATGTGCTCAAGAAACGCTATAAGATCGTGCGGATCGGCGTAAACTCAGTAGTAGTGGAGGATACCGAGCACCAGAACCAGCAGACGCTGCGTCTGGAGCAGGAATCGACCAGCGGATGAAGCGCCGGGAACAGCAGCGCGGATACGCCTTGCTGATGGTGCTGCTTGTCGCGGCAGGCATCGCGCTCATGCTCTATGCGCAGATGCCGCGGGTGGCGTTCGAGCGGCAGCGCGACAAGGAAGAACTTCTGATCGAGCGCGGTGAGCAGTACCGGCGCGCGGTCCAGGTCTTCTTCGTGAAATTCCGCCGCTTTCCTCAGGACCTCAAGGAACTCGAGGATTTCCAGAACTATCGCTCCTTGCGCCGCCGCTATAAGGATCCGATGACCGGCAAGGACGATTGGAAGCTGTTGAACATTAACGGCGCCGGGATGTTGACCAATTCCAAGGTGACGCCGCTCAAGGATCCGTTGCAGGGTGGGGGGTTGTCGGCCGGCTCCGGCGCTGGGTCCAACGCCGGCGATGGATCGGGACCGCAGGTGAACCAGGCGGCTATGCTCCGACCCAGTGACCGTTCGCTTCCGGGAGCCGGGAGCTTCGGGCAAACCGGCGGAAATCCGAACTTCGTCCCCGGAGGCCAGGCCGCGCCCGGCGATCCCAGTTTCCAGCCGCAGCCGCAAGGCTTTCAGCCACAATTTCCAGGCCAACCCGGACAGATCCCGCCGGGTCAGCCCGGCTACGTCCCCCCGATTCCGGGGCAACCGGGACAACCTGGCCAACCTCAGTTTCCGGTGAATCCGAATCCGCCGTTCCAGCCGGGACAGCCGCCGTTTAATCAACCGGGACAGCCGCCATTCAATCAACCGGGACAGCCGCCGTTTAACCAACCGGGACAGCCGCCGTTTAACCAACCGGGAGGGCAGCCTTTTCCCCAACCCGGAGGCCAGCCCTTCAATCAGCCGGGACAGCCGCCGTTCAACCAACCCGGCCAACCGCCGTTTAATCAGCCGGGACAACCGTTCCAGCCGGGGCAACAGCCTGGATTCCAGCCGGGAGGGCAGCAGCCCTTCCCCCAACCGGGCGTCCAGCCGTTCAACCAGCCGGGGTTCCAGAACCCCAACGCGAATCCCATCTTCCGGCCGCAGATCGGGGTGGGAGGCTCAGGTCCCGCGACGCCTGGCCAGAACCAGGCGGTGAACGCCATCGGAAACCTGCTCACGACGCCTCGCCAGCCGGTTCAGGGCGGCAGCTTCAACCGGCCCAATGAGATGGGTCAAGGCGGGATCGCCGGCGTCGCCAGCAAGTACGAAGGCACCGGGATTAAGGTGTATCGCGAGAAATCGAAGTACGACGAGTGGGAGTTTGTGTTCGACCTGCGGGGCGCCCAGCAGGGGAACAACCCAACCGCACCGAATAACCCGCTCGGTCCGACCACCCCTCCCACCGGGCCGGGACCCGGTCCGCGCAATCCCCGCCAGTAGCGATCTACTCCACGAACTCCGGTGTCGAGGGCGCCGCCTCGGAACCGCGCAACGGCAGTTCCTTCATCGCCAGGTTCAGGACCACCGTCACCACCATCACCGCCGTGCCCACCCAGAAGATCACCTGCAGCGAGTGCACCAGCGCCTGATGCATGTTGTCCACCAGCTTGGCCAGCACCGCGGCCCCGCCCGGATACTGAGCGAACGCCTCCTCCAATTGCGGCCGGATCTGAACCAGCAGCAGCGGATTATCGAAAGGCTTCAACGCAATCGCCGGCAGGTTCCTGGGCGCTGCCGCGGCAAACCCCTGCCGGTATAGGGACAGCATCACGGAGCCGAACACCGCCACGCCGACCGTGGAGCCGATGGAGCGGAAGAACTGCGTGGATGCCGTCGCCGCGCCCATTTGCGCCCGCGGCGCCGCGTTCTGCACCGCCAGCGTGTAAATCGGCTGCATCACGCCCAGCCCCACGCCGACGATCACCATGTTGCGCACCACTTCGAAATTGGTGGTTTGCGTGTTCATAAGGGCCAGCAGGGCCATGCCGATCAGAACGAGCACCGCCCCTCCGATTCCCAGCGGCTTGTAGCGCCCCACCCGCGTGGTGTACTGCCCGGCGAAGATCGACCCCGCCACCGCTGCCATCATCATCGGCGTCAGCAGCGTTCCGGAGCGCGTCGCGCTGACGTCCATCACTCCCTGCATGAACAACGGAACGTAAACGATCACGCCGAACATGCCCATGCCCAGGACGAACATCGCGATCGAGGAAAGGGCGATGATCGGGTTGCGAAACAGATCCAGGGGCAGCAGCGGCTCGATGGCCCGTGATTCCACCCACACAAACGCGGATAGCATCGCCGCGGCCCCGATCAGCAGGCCGTAAACACGCGGCGCGCTCCAGCCATGTTCCGCCACCCAGGTCAAGGCCAGCAGCAGGGGTACCAGTCCGGCGGTGAGCGTGATCACGCCCGCCCAGTCGATCACGCGGTTGATACCTTGCGGATGGAAATCCGGGAACGCCCACCAGATCGCGGCGACGGCGACGATTCCCACCGGCAAGTTGACGTAGAAGGTCCAGCGCCAGGAAAACGAGTCGGTGATCCATCCGCCCAGCGTTGGTCCGAAGATGGATGCCATGCCCCACACGGCCGCGAAAAAGCCCTGATACTTGCCGCGTTCAATGGGCGAGAAGATGTCGCCGATGATGGCGAACAGCAGGCCCACGATCATGCCCGCGCCGATGCCCTGAATCCCGCGGAAGACGATGAGCTGATTCATTCCATCCACGCCCGGGATCGGGATCTGTCCGGCTGCGCCGCAAAGAACGCTGGCCAGCGTGAACAACAGGCACCCGCCCAGGAAAAACATCTTGCGGCCATACAGGTCGCTGAGCTTGGCGAACACGGGAACCGCGATGGTGGAGGTCAGCAGGTACGCGGTAGTTACCCAGGGGTAACGGTCAAAGCCGTTCAACTGGGTAATGATGCGAGGCATCGCCGTGCCGACGATGGTCTGGTCGATGGCCGCCAGCAACAGGCTCAGCATCAACCCGGCCAGGGTGGCGTAAAGCTGTTCCTGGGTCAGGCGGACGTGTCCCGAGGTGGCGTAAAGGGGGTGGGATTCCACCCATCGATTGTTTCAGGATCACCGGGGCTCCGCAAATGGAGCCTCGTTCTAGAACGCGTGGCTGTTGTGAATCCCGTTGGCCTGCAGCACCACCGCCATCTTTTCCAGCGCCGACTTGTGAATCTGCGAGACCCGGCTTTCATTGATGCCCAGCACGCCGCCGATCTCCTTCATCGTCATCTCGTTGGTGTAATACAGCAGAACCACTTTCTGGTACCGCTCCGGCAGGGTCTTCATCGCCACTCCCAGCACGCTTTTCAACTGCTCGCGGGAGCAGATGGAATCCGGCTGCGTCTCGGGATTCGACGGGAAGTCCGGGGCCGGCAGGTCCTCATGATCGTTGCTCCGCGCCGAAGCCGAGATCAGGCCGGCGTTGCGCAGGTCCAGCATCATCTGCCGCCAGCGATCGACATCGATGCCCAGCTTCTCCGCCACTTCGGCTTCGGTCGGGTTGCGCTGCAGGGTGGCGGCCAGGTCCCGCTTGGCGGCCTCCACCTGCTTGTGCCGCCGGCGCAGGTCACGCGATGCCCAATCCAGTTGCCGCAGGCTGTCCAGGATCGCCCCTTTGATGCGGTGCTTGGCGTAGCTGGAGAAAACCACCTGCTTTTCCGGATTGAACTTGCCCGCGGCGTCGAACAGCCCCAGGATTCCGGCGTGAACCAGATCGTCGAGATCGACATGGACCGGCAGATTCTCGTGAACGCGCACGGCGATCGCCTTCACCAGCGGCAAGTGTTCCAGCACCACCTGGTCGCGCACCGCCTTCGGTACTTCCGGCTTGGCGGCGGCCGGCAGCCTCCGGCTCGGCACCGGCGCAGGCATCTCGGTGATGGTGACAGTCTTGGCGGCGGCAGCTTTGGCTCTCATGTCGTTCTCTCCAAACCCTTCTGAAATCGCCCGTTCCCCGGTTGCACCATGTAGCTGGGCGTCGCCTCTATCGGTGCAAACGCTGAGCCACTCATCAGGATTTTCCTGGGAGGCGCCGGGTACAGGCGATCGGAGACATATCTATGCTGTTGAGGGGAAAGCAATTCCCTGCTGGATGAGAGCGCGGCGGATGCCTGCGTACGAGGCCCGCCACCGCGCCACCGCGGTGCTGGCGAAGGTCGAATCCCGTACTGGCACGTGCAAGACATAAAACCCGTACCGTTTTGAAACTCTCAATCCCAAACTGGAATTGCCGCACCTCGGCGGAAGCGCACCGAGGCTACAGAGTGAGGGTAAAGGTTCCTGGCCTAGTCGTACATTTGGAGAATTCCCCTATCGGACGTGGAGAAATCCCTGACCAAAAGCGATTCGCCTTAGTCCTTTCGTCCTTGTTGCACGTGGGCGATCCAGGTTTTTACGCCGAGGCCCGCCAACAAGATCCAAACCACCAATCGGATACTTCCCTGCAAAGATACAGTGGCCAGGATCGCCAGCACGGCGTAAACTCCCAATGCGCTCTGGAAGCGCCGCCGGGCGGCCTGGGGTGTTTCTTCTCGAAGCATGGAGGTTCAGCGCGCAGGAGGATTGTACGCGAATGAGAACTGCAACCGCACCTGGTCTCCCTTGAATTCGGCCGGAAGCGGCGGAAACGGCACGGACGCGCTGACGCCGGTTACCGCCGCGCGATCCAGTGCTTCTGTCCCGGAGGGGGTGGCAATTACCAGTTTGGGGACACGGCCGTCGCGCGAGATGATGAATTGAATCACCACCCGCCCCTGACGCCCGAGACGGGCGCTCTCCGGAATCACCGCCAGCCAGTTCATCCGGACCATGGTCAGAACGCGCGTAAGGTATGGCTTGAAATCCACGCCCAGGGGATCGCTCATCAATTCCACTCTGCCGGTGGCGGGCTTGGTGGCGGAAGGCGAGCTGCGCAGGGAGCCGGGAGTGCCCAGGTCCTCCAGGTCGCCCACGGCGATGCCGGCCGATGTTGCCGGCCGCGCCGGGGCGCGAGCGGCTTCGGTGATGTCCGGCTTGGGCGGAAGCAACTTGGGATTGGCGCCACCCTGGTTTCGCATTCCGCCAGGCGAGCCTGGTGTCTCGAAGGCCAGCTTCGGCTTTCGCTCTTCGGTCTGAATTTGCGGCAGCGCGGCGATGGGCACTTCGGGCGCCCGCGGAGTGGTGCCCAGCCCGAGCGGATTCTGGGCCACCTGCGGAGGCGCTTCGATGGCCGGCGCCTCCGGAGGCAAACGCCGCGGGATCAAGGACGGAGGCGGCGCCGCGGCCCGCATCGGGGCCGATCTCGCCGCTGGGGCGCTTTTCGCGCGCAGGCTCGCCAGATCCACTTCCTTGCTGATTTCGCCTTTGTTGGGAGCGGTTTGTGTCAGATCGCGGAGCTGCGGAGCCACCAGTTTCACGGCCTGCCGCACATCCACCTCGGCCGCGGGGTTGCGGCGCGGCGGCTCCGGAAAGCTCGCAATCCAGGCGAAAAACAGCCCCAAAATGCCGTGAATTACCGCCGAACCGGCGGCGGCGCGCTTCGGATTGGGAGCGAAGTCCGTGTCATGCCAATCGAGGGCGCGCTCCAGCCGCAATTCCGGTACGCGTTCGAGATCGGCGAGACTTGCTGCCATGAGTGCCGCTGTAGGGACGTTCCCGCTCCTTAGCCCGTTGCGGACGGTTCCGAACTTAGCCTCGCGCCAGAGTCCGGGCCACGATCCGGGAGTGTTCTTCAATCTTATCAAGTATTTCGGATGCTACCTGCAGGGCGCGCGATGCGCCAATTCCATCCACCCTGGGGGGACGGCGATCCCGTACGGCCAGGAAAAAATCTTCCAGTTCCAGACGGAGTGGCTCGTCCTTTTGGACGCTGAGGGGCGCAAAACCGATCTGACGGGTGGCGCCATCGGTGGAAGAAACGGAGAAAACAACTCCGTCCTGGCGCGCGTAGTCGATGGATAAGTACTGTCCCGGCTGAAAGATACGAAGCTTACGCACCCGTTCGGTGGAAACCCGGCTGGCCGTGAGATTGGCGATCGCCCCGCCGGGGAACGCCAGCCGGACGTTCGCCAGGTCCACCTTCGGCGACAGAATGGAGATCCCGGCGGCGCGCACTTCCTCCGGCATCTTCCCGGCCATGGCGATCACGATCTCCAGGTCGTGGATCATCAGGTCCAGCACCACGTCCACATCCAGGCTGCGGGGGCTGAATTCGCTCAAACGGTGGACCTCGAAGAACAAGGGTGTGCTCAGCGCCTTTTCGAGCGCCTGAACGGCGGGATTGAAGCGTTCCAGGTGCCCCACGGCCAGGATTCGCTCGTATTTTCCGGCGGTTTCCACTAATTGCGCCGCGGACCCGAGGTCGGCCGCGATCGGCTTCTCGATCAGAACATCCAATCCCAACTCCATCAGCCGGCAACCGATCTCCGCGTGGCTGGTGGTTGGAGTCGCGACGATCGCCGCATCGGCCCGCTCCGCCAGTTCCAGGAGGTTCTTAAATGCCGGACATTCGAACTGTGCGGCCGCGGCGGCTGCCCGCTCGGGATTGGAATCGAGCACACCGGCGAGGGTCGCGAGGGGCGACTCACGCACCACGCGCAAATGATTGCGTCCAAATGCTCCTGCACCGATAACGGCGGTTCGGATCTGGGTCAAGGCCACTCCTTTACCCTTGGATCAGGGTTGTCTCGGTTCAGGATAGCGGCAAACGGTTGGCTCGCGGGATAGCCACCCTATTGAAAGGGAATATCTCCTCCGAATTCTGAGTAGAGGACAGTGTCTCAGCGCGGGCTCAATCCGGCTTTCCGCTTTACGGCGATATTGTTGTTTGCGGCCATGACGCCGGCCTTGCTCGCCCAGCGCTACAATTTCCGGCTGTACGGAGAGCAGGAAGGTCTGGGGAATCTGTCGGTCCACTCCATCCTGCAGGATCGTGCAGGCTTCCTCTGGGTGGGGACGGAAAATGGCTTGTATCGTTATGACGGCAGCCGGTTTGTTCCCTACGGCAGGGATCAGGGGCTGGCCGGATCCCAGGTGCAAGCGCTGCACGAATCCGCCGACGGGACGTTGTGGGCCGGGACGCCCGCCGGACTCGCCCGGTTGAATGGAGATCGCTTCGAGACCACGCCCTTAGGTGGGGCTAGCGAGGTGCGCGGGCGTCACGGCATCGCCTCGGATCAGTCGGGCACCGTTTATGTTGCCACCGAGCGGGGCCTGGCGGCGGGAAAACGGCGGAACGGGACCACGGTGTTCCAATTGCTGCCGCGGCCGCAAGGCGCGACCGGAGCGGACGCGTGGGCGGTTGCCGTCGACGCGGTGGGCGGCGTATGGTTCGGATGCGGTGTCAGTTTGTGCCGCAAGACCGCGGATCAAACGCTCGTTCTCGGTCCCGAGTGGGGATTGCCGCGGGAGCGGTGGCAAGCGATCGCCACCGATCTCGACGACACCCTGTGGGTGCGCAGCGCCCACTCGCTGTACTCGCTGGCGAAAGGCGCAAAGCGGTTCGTCCGGATCGCCGGCGTCCCCCCGGCGGAAGCCGCGGGAGATCCGTCGCTGGCCCTGGGACCGGACGGAAGCCTGCTGATCTCGAGCGACTCCGGCATCGTTCAGAAATCCGGCGAACAGTGGACTCGAATCGACGAACAAGCGGGGCTGCCCGCCAATGGAGTCTCCACGCTGTTTCAGGATCGCGAAGGGTCGGTGTGGATCGGGACCTTGGGGCTCGGCCTGGCGCGCTGGGTGGGTCACACGGAATGGCGAACCTGGAGTCCCGAAGACGGGCTGGGACGCCAGCCCGTCGGTGCGATCGTGCGCGACGGATCCGGGCGGCTGTGGGTCAGCCAGAGGCTCCGGTTGTTCCGCGGGGAAGAAGCGGGCGGCAAGGTGCGATGGCGGCGGCGGGATTTCCCGTATCGGGTGGAAACGGCTGCTTCGGGGACGCGAGGCGATTTGTGGGTGGGTGGCGACGCCGGAGTCGCGCGGATCGAAGCCGGTGGCGAAATCCGCTGGTTCGGAGCCCCGAACGGGCTCCCACCGGAGCCCGCGTCGGACGTCGCGGCCGACCTCACCGGCGGGATATGGGTAGCGACCCGGCGGGGCTTGTATCGCGGCAGCGGAGATCAGTTCGCGCCCGTTCCGGAAGCAGGGAAGCACTCCTTCTTCCGCCTCTACGTGGAGAAACCAGGCGTGGTTTGGGCAGCGGGACCGGCAGGGCTGCTGCGCTGGGAGCGCGGGCGATTCCGGCTGTTCGGCGTCGCCGAGGGTTTGCGAGCGGCGGCGGTTGCGGACGTCGTGTCCGACGCCGAAGGCGGCATCTGGGTCGCTTATCGCGACGCGCTAGGGGTGACCCGACTACGTATCGAGGGCGATCGGGTGGAAGCGGATCACACCAACGTCCACAACGGCCTGATGAGCGACCGCATCGTGTTCCTGGGACGGGACCAGCGCGGGTGGATTTGGGCGGGCACGGATCGCGGCGTGGATGTGTTCGATCGCGACCGCTGGAGGCACTATTCGAGGTCGAGCGGCCTGGTATGGGACGATTGCTCGCCGCGCGGATTTCTGGCGGAGGCCGATGGCAGCGTCTGGATTGGCACCAGGCGGGGCTTGTCGCATTTTCGCCCGCGTCTGACGCCCTCGCCCGGCGTTCCTCCGCCGGTCGTGTTCACCAACATCACGCTGGGCACTCGCGAGTACGGCGCGCCCGCCGCGCCCACGGTGGAGTATCGCGAGAACGCGTTCGCGGCCCGCTTCGCCGCGCTCACGTTCCTGGAGGAGAACGCCGTACAGTTCCGCTATCGCCTGGCCGGATTGGAGCCGAAGTGGACCGAGACCTCGCGGCGCGAAGTCAACTACGCCGGCCTGCCGCCGGGACGATACACGCTGGAAGTCGAGGCTCGCAGCGCGCAGGGCGTGTGGAGCGCGGAGCCCGCGCGATTTCGTTTCGAGATCGAGCAGGCATGGTGGCAGCGATGGTGGTTCCGTCTGCTGGCCGGCTTGGGACTGCTGGGCTTGAGCCGCCTGATCTGGCTACGCCGCATGCGCCGGCTGGAAACCGATCGTACCCGCCTGGAAAGCGCTGTCGGCCGCCGGACCGCCGAGCTGATGCGCGAAAAGGCCCGCGTGGAGAGCGAAAAGCACATCGTTCAGGATCAGAAGCGCGAGATCGAGCGCTTGCTGCAGGAAGCGCAGCAGGCTAGCCGCATGAAGAGCGAATTCCTGGCCAACATGAGCCATGAGATTCGCACGCCCATGAACGGGATCATGGGCATGACCAATCTGGTGCTGGCGACGGATCTATCCGACGAACAGCGGGACAACCTGCAACTGGCGAAACTCTCGGCCGATTTCCTGCTCCAGATTCTGAATGACATTCTGGACTTCTCCAAGATCGAATCCGGCCGCCTGGAACTCGATCCGATCAGCTTCAGCCTGCGCGAGGTGATCGACCAGACCACGCGTCTGCTGGCGGTGAATGCCTCAGAGAAAGGGCTGGCCGTGCGCGCCCTGCTGGACCCGGATGTGCCCGACCGCATTCTGGGCGATCCCGGACGCCTGCGCCAGGTGCTGGTGAATCTGCTGGGAAACGCCATCAAGTTCACGGAGCGCGGCACGGTGCGGGTGAGTGTGCAGACTCTCGCCATCGAGGAACAGGGCGTGGAGTATCAGTTCTCGGTTAGCGATACCGGAGTGGGAATCCCCTCGGAGAAGCAACGAGTCATCTTTGAGGCGTTCCGTCAGGCGGACGGATCCACAACCCGCAAATTCGGCGGCACCGGCCTGGGTCTGGCCATTTGCACGCGGCTGGTGGAAATGATGGGCGGACGCATCTGGGTGGAGAGCGAACCCGGCCGCGGCAGCACCTTCCATTTCACGGCGCGTTTCGGCTGGCCCGCGGTCACGGGCGCGATCGAGACGTCGTCCCTGCGCAACATGATGGCGTCGATGATGGGGGCCGAACCGCCGGCTTCCGGCATGAGGATCCTGCTGGCCGAAGACAATCCCGTGAATCAGCGCCTGGCCGTGCGGCTGCTGGAAAAGCGAGGGCATTCGGTGACCGTGGCGAACACCGGGCGCGAAGCGCTGGATGTTCTGAGCACGCAGCCCTTCGACCTGATTCTGATGGATGTGCAGATGCCGGAGATGGATGGACTGGAGGCCACCGGGCACATCCGCGGCCATGAACGCCTGCACGGCGGCCACATCCCCATCGTGGCGCTGACCGCCCACACCATGAAGGGCGATCGGGAGCGATGCCTGCAAGCCGGGATGGACGCGTTTGTCGATAAGCCGATCGACGCGGGCAAGCTGTTTGAAGTGATCGATTCGTTCACGCCTTCCCGTCGCACGCTGCCGGGTTGACCCGGTTCGGAAGCGGCATATAGATTAGGACCTGGCATGTTGATCCCGGTCCGCCCCTACAGCAGAATTCCCTCGCCTTCCGCGGGCCAGAAGGCCAAGGAAGTGCGGGCGCTGTTGTGCTGGTGGAGTGAGAAGCCGCAGAGCGGCTGGATTTTGGAGCCGGAGAAGGCTCGCCGGTTTCTGCTCGGCGCGCGCCAGCAATCGCTTTTCTATCCGCAGCTCCGAGGGCTGTTTCGCCGCCATCGTCCCGGGTTGCATGTGGACCTGCTCTCCGATAGCGGCGTGTGGAGCCAGGCTTTGCATGCGCTGGCGCGCGGCGATCTGCTGGTTGTGCTGCACGAAGTAGAGGTGGAACCGCTCGGATATAGCTGGGACGCTCCGGTTGCGCCGCGCCGCGCTCCCGCATCTCCCGCTCCGGGCGAGGCGCCGTCGCCGGAATCGCCGGAAGACACCTTCAGCGATGTTCACGATCCCTTGGGGCAGGTGGCGGCTCTGCGGCGGGCGTCGCGACTGGGCGCTCCGTTCTGCGAGGAGTGCGAACGGGCCCGGCGCCAGGTTGCGGTGCTGCCGCAGGAAGTGCCCGTATTTTCCCCCGGCCTGGATGCCGCATTGCAGGCTCACACGCTGCGTGCGGCCGCGGCGGCGGGCATTCCGTTCTGCGAGGAGTGCGTCCAGGACGCGCAGCGGCAGCCCCTATCCGGACCGGAACTGGACGCGGTGAACCAGGCTCAGGCGCTGCGGGCGGCCGCGCAATCGGGCAACGCGTTTTGCGAAGAGTGCGCCCGCCTGGAAGCGGACTGATTCCCCCGCGCCTCACGCTACACTGAAAAGTCCATGCAGCAAGTCATTCGACCCGCGCGCGGCATCAGCGGCGCGTTGATGGTGCCGGGCGACAAGTCCATTTCCCATCGCTACGCGATGCTGGCCGCGATCGCCGAAGGGCAAACCAAGATTCGAAACTACTCGAGCGGCGCCGATTGCCACTCCACTCTCGCCGTCCTCGAGGCGCTGGGCGTGAAGCTGCTCCGCGAGGACCGCGACATCACCATCGAAGGCGTGGGGCTCCGCGGATTCAAGCCTCCCTCGCGCGACCTGGACTGCGGCAACTCCGGCTCCACCATCCGCATGATGAGCGGCATCCTGGCGGGACAACCGTTCAAATCTCGGCTGACCGGCGACGAATCGCTGTCGCGGCGGCCGATGAAGCGGATCATGGCGCCGCTGCGGCAAATGGGGGCGTCCGTGGAGGCGCGTGAAGACAATTTCACGCCGCTGGTCATTCGCGGCGGCGAACTGCGGCCCTTGGATTACACGCCGCCCGTAGCCAGCGCGCAGGTGAAAACATGCGTCCTGCTGGCGGGCTTGTACGCCCGCGGCGAGACCGTTTTCCGCGAAGCAGTGCGCACGCGCGATCACACCGAACTGGCGCTGCGCGAATTCGGAGCCGAGATCCGAGTGGCGCCGGGACTCGTTGCCGTCACGGGACCCGCCGTCCTCAAGGGCGGCGAACTGCGGGTGCCCGGCGACATCTCCTCCGCCGCGTTCTTCCTGGTGGCCGCGCTGCTGTTCCCGGATTCGCGCCTGACCATCGCCGGCGTCGGCATGAATCCCACCCGCTCCCTGCTGTTGGATTTTCTGACCGCCATGGGCGCGCGTTTCAAGATCCTGCAGATCGGCGAAAGCGGAGGGGAGTTGCTGGGGGATCTGCAGATTCGCGGCGGGCCGGTTCGCGGCGGCGAGATCAAGGGCGCGGTAACGGCCGCGTTGATCGACGAAATCCCGGCGCTATCCATACTCGGCGCCATAAGCGAGAATGGATTGCGGGTGCGCGATGCGCAGGAATTGCGGGTGAAGGAAACCGATCGCATCCGCGCCATCGTGGAGAATCTCCGGCGCATGGGTGTGCGGGCCGAGGAGCGGGAGGACGGACTGGAGATTCCCGGCCGGCAGCAGTTCCAAGGCGCGGCCGTGGACTCCTTCGGCGATCACCGGATCGCGATGGCGTTCGCGGTGGCCGGCCTAGCCGCACGCGGAGAGACGATCGTGGAAGGAGCGGAAGCCGCATCGGTATCGTTCCCGGAGTTTTTTGATACCCTGCGGCTGATTACCCAGTGATGACCAGCGAACCAGACCGGCAGCCGGATCTCTCCGCGGAATGTCTCGTCCACGACCTGAACAACGTCTTCCAGACGCTGCTGGAGGCAGCCGAGCTTCTGAGTTCCGATCCGAAATGGGAGCAACTGTCGGGCACCCTGTTTCACACCGTGGAGCGCGGCCGCGGCATCGTCCAGAGCTTCAATTCCAAGGACCGCGTAAGCATCGACCTGGCCGCGGTCGTGGACAATGCCATACAATTTGCTCGCGATTTCGCGCAAACGGTGCAGGGCTGCCGGCTGGAATTCGTCACCAATGTGGATAGCGGGTTGCGGATTCAGGGTCAACCCTGGGCCTGGGAGCGCGTGCTGATCAATCTGTTCCTGAACGCCGCGAACGCGATGCCCAACGGCGGGGTGATCGAGGTCCGCGCCTGGCGCATCCCCGGATGGATCGCGCTGGAAGTCGCCGATCATGGCAGTGGAATTGCCGAGGAGATCCTGCCGGAGATCTTCCGGCCGCGCTTTTCCACGCACGCTTCGCGAGGTTTGGGTTTGCACATTGTGGATACGATTGTGAAGGATCACGACGGCGAGGTCACCGCCGCGAATCGCACGGACCGGCCAGGCGCCCGATTCACGATCCGGGTTCCGGTGGAAGGCGTTCTTGTGAATCGCGCTACCGCCTGATGCTACTCGCACCACTGACGCTGATTCCAGCTTTTCTGCTCGCCACCGCTCCGGGCGGCGAGAACATTCCAATGATGATGCTGATCGTGTTTGGATCGGCGAAGCTGCTGGGGGAAGTGGCGCACCGGCTCGGGATGCCGCCCATCGTCGGCGGCATCATCGCCGGAATCGTCCTGGGCCCCAGCGCCCTCGGGTGGGTGCCGCGTAGCGACACTCTGGTCTTCCTCGCCGATCTTGGCGTATTGTTCCTGCTCTTTCAGGTGGGTCTGGAGGTCCGCTCCTCCGAATTGCTGAAGGTGGGTCGCGTGGCCACGGTGGTGGCCATCCTGGGGGTGGTAGCGCCGTTTGCCGCCGGCTGGCTGATCTTTTTCTTCTGGGGCTTTCCCATGATCGAGAACTTCTTCGCGGGTACCGCGATGGTGGCCACCAGTATCGGGATCACGGCGCAGGTGCTGGCGGACAAGGGCCTGCTGGACCACGTCGCCAGCCGGATCATCCTGGCGGCGGCGGTAATTGATGACGTTCTGGGACTGATTGTCCTGGCGCTTGTGTCCAGCATGGCGAAAGGGTCGGTGAACTTTCTGGAGATCGGGTTGACGGCGGGGATCGCCATCGGCTTCACGGTGATTGTCGCCAAATGGGGGTCGCGGGCGATGGTGCGCCTGGTGCCCAGCATGGAATCGCGGCTGGTGGGCGAGGGACAGTTCACCGTGGCCATGGTGCTGTTGTTCGCGCTGGCGTTGCTGGCGCAGTATGCGGGGGTGGCCGCGATCATCGGCGCGTTCCTGGCGGGGATGGCGCTCTCGGAGAGCACCAGCCACCGGGTTCATGACTTCGCGGCGGGCATTTCGGAGCTGCTCACTCCGTTTTTCCTGGTGGGAATCGGGCTGTCGCTCGATCTTCAGGTCTTCCGGTCCGCCGATACGCTGATCCTGTCGCTGCTGGTGCTGGTGGTAGCCGTGCTGTCCAAACTGATCGGCTGCGGCCTGGGCGCCTGGAGGCTGGGCCACGCCGACGCCTTCCGGATTGGCGTGGGGATGGTGCCGCGTGGGGAGGTGGGGCTGGTGGTGGCGCAAATCGGCGCCAGCCTGGGCGTGATCGAGCAATCCGTTTACGGCGTGGTGGTGTTCATGGCGCTGGCCACCACGATTGTCGCCCCGCCGCTGCTGAACTTCGCTTACAAAGGCGTTACGCCCGGTACGGCCGTCGCGGAACCGCGCATCGGCTGAAATTTCTGCAGCGGGGCGCGCGTCTCGTCATCATTGGAACGGCTGTGAAATTAACGAGATTACTTCGCATTGCCGCCGTGCTTGCCGGCGTCCCGCTGGCGGCGGAGGATGCCCGCGAGATCATCCGGCGATCCGTATCGCAGGAACGCCCGTATTTTGAGCGCGCCCGCGACTATAACTACGAAGAAACCACGCAAGTGCGGGAGCTGGACAAGTCCGGCAAGGTGCGCAAGACCGAGTCTGAGGTCTTCGATGTCGGCATCTATTACGGGAGGCCGTACCGGAAGCTGATCGCCAAGGACGGCAAGCCGCTCACAGTCCGGCAGCAGGCCGAAGAGCAGGCGAAGATGGATCGCGAACTGGCCAAGCGCAAGCGCAAGGCGGAAGACAGCGCGGAGCGGGACAGCCGTAAGGAAGATATCGCCGCGTTTCGCGAGATCACCAACGCGTTCGATTTCCGGCTGCTGGGCGAGGAAACGCGTTACGGGCGCAAAATGTGGATGATCGACGCCGCGCCGCGCGCCGGATACAAACCCATAAATGATCGCGCCAAGCTGCTTCCGAAGATGCGCGGGCGCCTGTGGGTGGATCAGGTTGACTATCAGCTTGCCCGGGTGGAAGCGGAAACCATCGACACGCTGTCCTTCGGATTGTTCTTCGTTCGCGTCGGCAAGGGATCGCGGATCACGCTGGAGCAGACTCGCGTGAACGGGGAAGTGTGGTTGCCGCTTACGGTACAAGTGAAGGGCGACGCGAGGCTTGCCCTGCTGAAGACGTTCCGCGCGCAGGTGGACGTCGCGTATCGTAACTATCGCAAATTCCAGACGGAATCGCGGATCGTCAGCACCGAGATTCCGTAGTTCGTCCCCAATTGGCGCCTTCAAGCAGTGCCTGGAAGCTGGTATCCTTTGGTCGCAGTGGAGTTCCGGGTCCTTTCGCCGTCGCCTCGCTTCGCCTCCCAGGTGGAGTGTTACTGGGTGCTGGAGGGAACCGGGGGACCGCAGACGTTCCTCCCGGACGGCTGCATGGAACTGATCTTCCATTACGGGGATCCGTTCTTGCACAACGGGGCGATGCAGCAGCGGGGGCTGCTGATCGGCCAGATGCGAAGTCCGGTCACGGTGAGTCCGGCGGGGCGCGCGGGCGTTTTTGGAGTCCGCTTCCGCCCGGGCGGCGCCTTCCCGCTGCTGAGGTTCAAGCAAAGGGAAGCCGCGGGGTGCCTGCAGGATTGCGACCTGATTCTAGGGGCTGCGCTGCGGGAGCGGATCGCCAATGCGTGCGGGGACCGGGAGCGGGTGGGGCTGATTGAGGCTGCTCTGCCGGACCACGCTACCCATTGGGTCGACGACGTGTTACGGGACATGACGGCCCGGCGGGGAGCAGTGGAGGTAGACGCTCTGGCGCGATCCGCCGGTGTGAGCGCGCGCCAGTTGGAACGGGCTTTCGACGAGCGTGTGGGCCTCAGCCCGAAGACGCTCGCGCGCATTTTGCGATTCCGGGCCGCGCTCCAGGAAGGCTCGCGACCGGGGGCGACCTGGGCGGACGTGGCGCAGGCCTGCGGTTACTTCGACCAGTCCCACCTGATCCGAGACTTCCGGGAGTTCGCGGGTGCGCCGCCCGCGATGTCGGATTTTTCCAAGACCGCGAACCTGCCGCGCGAATAGAATCACCATTATGAAAAAGTTCGTGATCTTGCTTTGCGCCCTGCCGCTGGCGGCGTCCGAGATGGAGAAGCTCGGTTTCATGGCCGGGTGCTGGTCCGGCTCCAACGGGAGGCAGCAGTTTGAGGAGATGTGGATGAAGCCGGTGGCCGGTTCGATGCTGGGGGCGGCTCGAACCGTGGTGAACGGGAAGACGGTTTTCTTCGAAACGCACGTGATCAGCGCCGACAAGGAAGGCAAGACGGTGATGAACATCCGGTTGCGGACGAATCCGACCACCACGCCGTTTACGTTGATCCAGGCTACGGGAGAAGAAGCCGTGTTCTCGAACCCGGAACACGACTATCCGCAACGGGTGGTGTACCGCAAGACGGCGGACGGCCTCCTGGGGCGTATCGAAGGCGTGGAAAAAGGCAAAGAAAAGGCAATCGATTATCCGATGAAGCGGATCGCTTGCCAGTAATAACCGTTGAAACTTTGTAAAATAACTTGACGTCCAAGCCCCTGCCGGTGGATGATTCCGCCACAGGGGCTTCTCATGTCTCGAACCGGGTTGCGTAGTTTCGGGGCGGCGTGCGTTTGCGCGCTTCTCTCGCCGCTTTTCGCGCAGGAAGCGCCCAAGCTTCCGGTCAAGCGCGTCTATCTGTACAAGAACGGCGTCGGGTACTTTGAGCACGTCGGCCAGGTGAAGGACGACCAGCAGGTGACGGTTCGCTTCACGTCCGGCCAGTTGGACGACGTACTGAAATCGCTGACCGTGCTCGATCTGGGGAACGGCAGGATCACGGGAATCACGTACGGATCGTCGGCTCCGCGGGAGCGGCAACTGGGCGATCTGCGCCTGCCCGTGGGCGACGGCACGAATCTCAGCAACTTCCTTGGCGCGCTGCGGGGCGCGCGCATGGAGGTCCGCAGCGGGACGTTCGTCATTACGGGGCGGCTGCTGAGTATCGAGCGGAAAACCAGGATCTCCGGCGGCGCCACGCTGGAAGTAGATTTCCTGACGCTGATCACGGACACGGGCGAGGTCCGCACTTCGGAACTCACCCCGCAGTTTTCGGTGAAACTGCTGGACCGGGGTCTGACCGGCCAGGTGGATCGCTATCTGGACATTCTGGCCTCGGACCGCGATGCCGGTTTGCGGCAGATGGTGATCGCGACATCGGGCTCCGGCGACCGTTCGCTGTTCGTGAGTTACATCAGCGAAGTCCCGGTTTGGAAGAGTACATACCGCCTGGTGCTCAGCTCCAAGCGTCCCCCGCTCTTGCAGGGATGGGCGATCGTGGACAACACCGTGGGTGAGGACTGGGAGAAGGTGGAACTCGCGCTGGTGGCGGGCGCGCCGCAATCCTTCCTACAGAACCTGTCGAAGCCTTACTTCGCCCGGCGTCCGGTGGTGGGCCTGCCGGAGGCGATGGCGGTAACGCCCCAAACTTACCAGGCGACCCTCCATTCCGGACCCCCGCAAATCGCGGGAGTGATCACCGACCCAAGTGGGGCGGTGGTCGCCGGTGCGACGGTCAAGGCCCTGGACGAGGTGGGTCAGGTGATCGCCGAAGCGGTTTCGGACGGCAGCGGAAGGTACCAGCTCAGCGGGTTGCCGCCGGGACCCGTGCGGGTGACCGCGTCCATGACCGGGTTCCACAGCACGGGAGCCCGTCTGAATCTCGCATCGGAAGCGGACCGCGTGGCGCAGGATTTCCGGCTCGACGTAGGCGAATCGGCGGAGCGGGTTGACGTGACCGCGGCTTCCCCCCGGCTTCAGGCAGACGCGAGCTTGGCGGGCCGGGCGCGGGGGAGCCGTCGTTCTCTGCCGCCGCCCCCCAAGCCATCTCCCGCGCCCGCCCCCCTCAAGCTGGACGTTGAAGACGCGCGGCTCCGCACGCAGGCAGCCGCGGCCTCGCAGTCACTCGGCGATCTCTTCGAATACAAGCTCAAGGAGCCCATCACCATTCGCAAGAACCAGTCGGCCCTGGTGCCGATTGTGCAGAGCGGCGTGATTGCGGAGAAGGTTTCTGTTTGGAACGAATCGAGCGGGATCTCGCGGCCGATGCGCGCACTGTGGTTGACGAATTCGAGCGGTCTTACGCTCGACAGTGGAACGTTCTCCGTTCTGGAAGACGAGGCGTTCGCCGGCGAAGGTCTCATCGACTCCCTTCGCCCCAATGAGAAGCGGCTGATTTCCTATGCGGTGGATCTGGCGCTGAACGTAAACGCCAACACGCGATCGGAGCATGATCGTGTCACACGGGTGGTGATTGCCGACGGGGTGATGACGCAGCATATGGAACTGCGCGAGAAAAAGACGTACACGTTCCGCAATGAGGACTCGACGGCGAGGAGCGTGCTGGTGGAGCACCCCATCCGGAGCGGATTCCGTCTGCGGCCTGGGCTGGAGCCGGCGGAGACCACCGCCCGGTACCATCGTTTGCGGCTGCAGGTGAAACCCAAGGACACTGCCTCGCTGGTGGTGGAGGAGACGCGCCCGGTTGAGTCCACCATTCAAATCAGCCAGATCACCGAAGATCGCATCGAGCTGTATCTGCGGCAGAAGAGCGTTCCGGCCGAAGCCGTGGCCGCGTTTCGGAAGATTCTCGCGTTGCAGTCCGCGGCAAACGACCTGTCCGATCGGCTGGACGAGATGGACGAGCGCCGGGAAGACATTTTCAAGGACCAGGAGCGGCTTCGAGAAAATCTGAAGTCGCTGAAAGGCACGCCGGAAGAAAAAGCGCTCACGCAACGCTACACCCAGCAATTGAACGAACAGGAGACCAAGCTCCAGTCCTTGCAGAAGGAGTCCGAGGTCCTGCGCAAGAGGCGGGAAGAGGCCGAAGCCGAGGTGAAAAAAGCGATTCAGGCTTTGGCGCTGGACGCGCGCTTGTAGTTCGGTCCAGAAAAACAGTTTGGGCGAACAGGAGACGAAGCAGGATTCCATCGCGCACGGAGTCCGTCGCATAACACTGTTAAGTAGGCTCCAAACACTACCAACAAGTGTGATCGAAAGCCCCGAACAGGAGCGAGTACCATTACGAATCCAGGGTTTCAAGCGCCGGAAACCCTTGACCTCGTGAGGTTTTGCCGCTTACAGTCTTATGAGACAGTGATTGAACAGCGCAAGAATCAGCGTTTCGAATTGCGGCTCCCCGTGGAGGTCGTACGCGCCGGAAGCGCCCCTGCGGGGTTTCACGGCGAGACGCTGAACCTGAGTTCCGCGGGTGCGCTGGTATGCTCCGGCAGGGCCGTGGAGATAGGCGAACCGGTGGAATACTTCATCACTCTGCCTGCTACCGCCGACTCCGGCGAAGTCCGGCTGCGCTGCATGGGAACCGTGGTCCGGCGCGACGGCGAATCCAACTTCGCGGTCACCCTGGAGCGCTACGAGTTCGTGCGCGCGGTGAAAGTGGCGCACAATGGCGCCGCCGTTTAGCAGAGATTAAAGTCCGGCAAAATCCGAAGCTCGCCGCCGTTGTAAGCTAGAGAGCAAAGAAACGGCGAAGGCATGGAACAGACGAACCTGACGTTCGGATTCCCGGAACCCGCCCAGGAGCGGATGCTGGCGCGGCGCAGCGGCATCGAGGGCGCGCTGGCGCGATTCGAGGAATGGCGCGCTCGCCCGCTATCGCCGGTTCGCGCGATCCGCCATCAAGCCGCGCGGGAAGCCGAATTCGCGCCGATGCCGGATACGGTGGAGGATCGCCTGCGAGCGGGTCTGGAACGGCGCGGCATCTCCCGGCTGTATTCGCACCAGGGCGAAACGTACCAGGAGTTACAAGCGGGCCGGAACGTCGTGGTGGTGACTCCCACCGCCAGCGGCAAGACCCTCTGCTACAACCTGCCGGTGTTGGACTGCCTGCTTCGCGACAGCCACGCGCGCGCCATGTATCTGTTCCCGACGAAGGCTTTGGCCGAGGACCAATTGCACGAGTTCAACGCGCAGGTGAACGAAATGGGATCGGACCTGCGGGCGTTGACCTATGACGGCGACACGCCGCAGGACGCGCGGCGGGCGATCCGGGAGCGCGCCAATGTGGTGTTCACCAATCCCGACATGATGCACGCGGGCATTCTTCCGCACCACACCAAGTGGGCGAAGGCTTTCGAGAACCTGCGCTACATCGTGATTGACGAGCTGCATTACTACCGGGGCGTGTACGGGTCGCACCTGGCGAACGTTCTGCGGCGGCTGAAGCGCGTCTGTGAGTTTTACGGGTCGAAACCGCAATTCATCTGTTGTTCGGCCACCATCGCCAATCCGCGGGAGCTGGCGCAGACACTGACGGGAGAAGAGTTCGCCCTGGTGGACCGTAACGGCGCGCCCTCCGGCGAGAAGTACTTCGTGTTCTACAACCCGCCGGTGGTGAACGCACAACTGGGTATCCGGCGCAGTTACTTGCACGAGGCGCGGCGGATCGCGATCGAGTTCCTGGAACACGGTCAGCAGACGCTGGTATTCGCCAACAACCGCCTGGCGACGGAAGTGCTGGTGACGTATTTGAAGGACGCGGCGGAAAGGCTGCCCCACGGTCCGGAAGCGGTGCGCGGCTATCGCGGCGGGTACCTGCCGAAGGAGCGGCGCGAGATCGAGCGCAAGCTTCGGGCGGGCGAGATCCGCGCCGTGGTGGCGACGAATGCGCTGGAGCTGGGCATCGACATCGGCTCCCTGGACGCGGTGGTGATGGCCGGATATCCGGGAACGATCGCTTCGGCATGGCAGCGCGCGGGCCGCGCGGGCCGAAGGCAGTCCACCTCGCTCACCGTGCTGGTGGCTTCTTCGGCGCCGCTCGATCAGTACATCATCGAGCATCCGGAATACTTCTTTGAACGCCCCCCGGAACATGCGTTCGTCAATCCCGACAACCTGGAGATCCTGCTGAATCATCTCCGCTGCGCGGCGTTTGAGTTGCCGGTCCGCGAGGGCGAGAAGTTCGGGGCGCACGACACTGGGGAGTTGTGCCGTTTTCTGGCGGACCAGGGCACGCTGCACCATTCCGCGGGCGCATGGCACTGGACCAGCGACACCTATCCCGCCGACGCGGTGGGCCTGCGCGCCGTCTCCAGCGACAATTTCGTGGTGATTGACATCACCGGCGATCACAAGGTGATCGGGGAGGTGGCGTTCACCGCGGCGATGACGACACTGCATGAAAAAGCGATCTACCTACACGAAGCGCGCCAATATCAGGTGGAGAGATTCGATTACGACGGCCGCAAGGCGTACGTGCGGAAGGTGGACTGCGATTACTTCACCGACGCGATC
Source organism: Bryobacteraceae bacterium (assembly GCA_019748195.1). Classification (GTDB taxonomy): domain Bacteria; phylum Acidobacteriota; class Terriglobia; order Bryobacterales; family Bryobacteraceae; genus JAIEPW01. The sequence goes on along the minus strand of JAIEPW010000022.1, from coordinate 123,256 downwards.
GACTACACGCAGGTAAAGGAACTGGAGGAGTTCGAATCCGCGCCTCTCGGCGGCGGCGCGGCGTCCGCGCATGGGGATGTACGGCTGAACTGGCAGGTGGTGGGGTTCAAGAAGATCAAGTTCTACACGCTCGAGAATGTGGGCGCGGGACAGCTCTCCATGCCGGAGCAGGAGATGCACACCACCGCCTTCTGGATGCGGTTTCCGGCGGCGTTTCTGGGGATGCTGCGGGATCTGTCGCCCGCGGAGCGGCAGAACGGGCTGGTGGGCCTGGGCAACGTGCTGCGGACGGTGGCGAGCCTGCTGTTGATGTGCGATCCGCGCGACCTGGGCGTCACCATCACCGAAGATATCGCCGACGGCTTGCAGGCGTTTGAGCCGAACCTTTTCCTGTTCGACAACTATCCCGGGGGCATCGGCTTGTCCGCGCCGCTGTTCCGCCTGACGCCGCGCCTGCTGCAAGGCGCCGCCGGGCTGCTGGCCTCGTGTCCGTGCGACTCCGGGTGCCCATCGTGCGTGGGTCCGGCGGGCGAGGTGGGGGAACGGGGCAAGGAGGTGGCGGGCCGGATCGTGGCGATGCTATCCGGGCCCGCGAGCTCCGCCATGGAAGCAACCTCGGGAACTTTGTAATCGGCCTGGTGTCTAGAGAGACACCATGTTCGAGCAATCGATCCTCTCCCCAACCGATCGCGCAAGGCCCTGGCCGATGGTGGCTTCCGTGACGGCGCAGACCGCCATGGTGGGACTCGCGCTGCTGCTGCCGCTGGTCTATACCGAACATCTGCCGGACTTCCTCTTCGATGCGCCCCCGATCCCGCTGCCTCGGCTAGCCGCGCCGGAACCGGTGGCGGCGAGCCCGAACCCGCGGCAGCCCAGCGTTGCCCGGACGGCCGTGGACGCGGGGTACCGCCCGTTCGTGCAGCCGGCGGCGATTCCCAAGGGCATTCCCGACCTCAGCCGCCTGGAAGCCGCACCGGAGGCGCCGGCGGGCGATGCGCGCACGGGAGTTCCGAACTCGGGGCTGCCGTCCGGGTTTGCGGGGGAGAGGATGACGCCCATCGCGCCGCCGCCGGAGGCAGTGCCCAAACCTGCGCCTGTAAGCAGCGCGCCGGTTCGCGTGTCCAGCGGAGTACAGGAGGCGAAGTTGATCCGCCGGGTGATCCCCATCTATCCGGCGCTGGCCAAGGCGGCGAGAATTCAGGGCACGGTGCGGATGGCGGCGACCATCGCGCGCGACGGGTCTATTCAAGAGCTGCAAATTCTCGACGGCCATGCGCTGTTGCGCGCGGCGGCGATGGACGCCGTGCGCCAGTGGCTGTATCAGCCTACTTTGTTGAATGGGCATCCGGTGGAAGTGATCACGACCATCGATGTCCGATTCACGTTGTCGAACTGAGAGTCAGCGCGGTTCGACGATGCGGATGCGGCGCTCCCGGTCCGCGAACTTGACCATCAGGTACAGGAACCAGAACAGGAACACGGAGAATCCGGCAAGGTGCCACTTGTGCTGGTTCAACCAGCCGGGGGCGTCGGAACCCAATTGCGAGCCGAGGAACGCGAGCCCGGAGTAGCGAAGCGTTCGCGCCGCCGCCATCACGCCGAAAAAGGCAAGAGGGCGGATTCGCAGGGCGCCGGCGGACAGCACAAACACTTTTAGAGGAAGGAAGGGAATGGGCAGCACCGCCGGGATGAAGACCGTCACCAGGCCATAGCGAAGAAACCAGCGGCGAAAGCGCATTGCCCGCGGTCCGGCGGCGCGCTTTTCCAGGTACGCCTCACCGCCCTTGCGGGCCCCCCAGAAAAAGATCATGCTGCCGATCAGAGATCCCGCGACGGCGCAGAAGGTAAGCAGGACCAGCCGTTCGGGTTGGGCGATGGACAAAGCGAGCAGCGCGATGTCTGTTCCGCCGGGATTGGGGATGCCGAGGCCGTCCACCAGGGCGATGCCGAACAGCCCCAGCGGTCCCAGCGTCTTCAGCCAGTCGAAGAAGCGCTTCACCCGAGCATCTCCAGCAGCTTGGCTTCGTCAATCACTTCAATTCCCAGCTCCCGCGCCTTGTCGAGCTTCGAGCCGGCATCCTCGCCGGCGACGACGAAGTTGGTTTTCTGGCTGACCGAGCCCGTCACCTTGCCCCCGGCTTCTTCGATTCGCTGCTTGGCTTCCTCCCGGCTCAGGTTGGGGAGCGTGCCGGTGAGCACGAAGACGCGGGCCCGCAGCGCGCCGCCCTCGCGCGGCTTTTGTTCATGTGTAAAGGTAAGTCCCGCCTGACGCAGCCTCTCCACCAGATTCCGATTCCGCTCTTCATGGAAGAAGCTGCGGATGGAATGCGAAACCTTGGGCCCCACCTCCTCGGCGGTCTGCAGAGCCGCTTCGTCCGCGGCCAGGATCGCGTCCATGCCGCCGAAGGTCTCCGCCAGGATCTGCGCGGTGCGTTCGCCTACGAAGGGGATGCCCAATCCGTTCAGCACGCGAGGCAGCGGGCGCATCCGGGAGCGGTCGATGTTGGCGATGATCTTGGCCGCCGACTTCTCGCCCATCCGGTCGAGCGTCATCAGCCGGGCGACGTCCAATTGATACAGGTCGGCGATGTTCCGCACCATGCCCTGGTTCACCAGTTGATCGACGAGGCTTTCGCCCATGCCGTCGATGTCCATGACGCCGCGCGCGGCGAAGTGCAGCAGCGATTCCTTCAACCGGGCCGGACAGTTGGTGTTGATGCAGCGGGTGGCCGATTCGCCCTCCTCGCGCACCACGTCGCCGCCGCAGACCGGGCAATGCCGGGGCATGTGGAACGGTGTGCGATTCGCGCCTTCCTTCACCACCCGGACTACCTTCGGGATCACGTCTCCGGACCTCTCGATCAGCACCGTGTCCCCCGCCTGCACGCCGAGACGCTCGATTTCGTCCTCGTTGTGCAGCGTCGCGCGGGCAACGGTGACGCCGCCCACCAGCACCGGCTTCAGGTGGGCGACGGGGGTGAGCGCGCCGGTGCGTCCCACTTGCACCTCGATCCGCTCCACCAGGGTTTCCTGCTGTTGGGCGGGGAACTTGAAGGCGATGGCCCAGCGCGGCGCTTTCGCGGTCCACCCCAGGCGCTTCTGCTGCGCGACGGAATCGACTTTGGCGACCACGCCGTCGATTTCGTACGCCAGCGTGCCGCGGCGGTCGGCCCAGCCGCGGCAGAACTCCATCAGATCCTCCAGCCCGGCGCAGCGCCGGCGATGCGGATTTACATGGAATCCGAGGGCCGCCAGCAGGTCCATCGACTCGAAGTGGCTTTCGAGCGCAGGCTGGCCGTCCACCAGCAGGAAGTAGGCGAAGAAGTCGAGCCTGCGGGACGCCGTGATCCTGGGATCCAGGTTGCGCAGGGCGCCCGCGGCGGCATTGCGTGGATTGGCGTAACGCTGCTGCCCGCGCGCCTCCTGGTCCGCGTTCAGACGCTCGAATGACCGCCGGTTCATCACCACCTCCCCGCGCACTTCGAACTTGGGGAACTTCGCCGCCGCCGATAGCGGGAGGCTGCGGATGGTTTTCGCGTTCTCGGTGACGTCCTCGCCGGTGATGCCGTCGCCGCGGGTGATGGCGCGAACCAGGGCGCCGTGCTCGAAATGCGCCGCCATGGACAAGCCGTCCAGTTTCAGCTCCGCGGCGTAGGCATATTCCTGGGAGCCCAGAAAATCGCGCACGCGGCGATCGAACTCCCGGAGCTCGGCTTCGTTCAGCGCGTTATCCAGGCTGAGCATGGGCGAGCTGTGCGCCACTTTCACGAAGCCTTCGCGCGGCCTGCCGCCCACGCGCTGCGTGGGCGAATCCGGAGTTACCAGCTCCGGATGCTGCTGCTCGATCGCCTGCAGCTCGCGCACCAGAGCGTCATATTCGGCGTCGGTGATTTCGGGCCGGTCCAGCACATAGTACAGGTGCTCATGACGGCGGATTTCGTCGCGCAACGCAGCCAGTTTCTTCTCGACACGGGAACTCATGGGTAAGGGGGTGGAGGGTATACTTAGGATTATCGCAAGTTACCGGAACGCAGTCCTTATCTACAACCCATTTGCGGGCAAACTCAGCGGCCGCCACCATTGGCTGGTGGACAAAATCCTGGAGTCGCTGCGCGCGGAGGGGATTCCCGCGTCCGCTCGCGCGACCACGGGTCCGAACACCGCGGGCGCCCTGGCGGCGGCGGCGATCGCCGATGGCGCGGACCTGATCCTCGCGGCAGGCGGCGACGGCACGATCAACGAAGTGGCTAACGGCATGATCGGCGCCGCCGTGCCGCTGGCGATTCTTCCCGCGGGCACGGCCAATGTCCTGGCGATGGAGCTCGGATTCGGCCGGGGCATCCGCAAGACCATCCGCCGCCTTCGCGAATGCGTGCCGGAGCGCATCGCCGTGGGACGCTTCACGGCGTCAGCGGGCCCTTCCCGGCATTTCCTGCTGATGGCCGGCGCGGGTCTGGACGCCTACATCGTGGCGGCGGTGTCCAGCCGGGTGAAGGCGGCGCTCGGCAAGGTCGCGTACTGGATCGCGGGCTTCTCGCAGTTGGGCAAGCGCTTTCAGGAATTCGAAGTTCGCGTGAACGGAAAGGCGCATCGGTGCTCCTTCGCGCTGGTCAGCCGCGTGCGCAACTACGGGGGCGATCTGGAGATCGCCCGCGGGGCATCGCTGCTGGAGCCGCGCTTCGAGGTGGTGCTGTTCAGCGGTTCGAATTCGTTCCGCTATCTGCCTTACCTGTTCGGCGTCATCACGGGACGGCTGAAGAACCGGAACGGCGTCATCATCGTGTCGGCCGAGAACCTGGAGATCGTGGACGCGGGCGCCTGGTCCGTACTGGCGCAGATTGACGGGGAGACGGCGGGTCGAGTTCCGGCGCGCGTCGAAATCGTTCCGGACGCCCTGACCATTCTCACTCCGCCCGAATTCCGCCGCCGCATGGGCGCCGAAACGCGGCGAGTTCGGGAAGGCCTTCCGGCCCTGCAGGCGGAGTAGCGCCCTGCCGCATGGATAACATCACGCATACGCTCATCGGGCTGATGATGAGCCGCGCGGGCGGCGATCGCTTTTCGCCTTACGCCGCGCCGGTCATGATGCTGGCGGCGAACATTCCCGACCTGGACGTAGTCTCCGGCGCCTTCGGCACCCTGACATATCTCGATATCCATCGCGGGCACACGCACGCAATCGCGTTTCTGCCGCTGATGGCGCTGCCGCCCCTGCTGATGGTGAAGCTGTTCGCCAAGGGCGGATTCCGCTGGCTGCCGCTTTATGCGCTGTCGCTGCTGGCGGTTGCGAGTCATCTTGCGCTGGACTGGACGAACGTATACGCAATCCGGCTGCTGCTTCCGTTTTCGGATCGCTGGCTGCGCGCCGACATCACCCACGTAGTGGACGCCTGGATCCTGCTCGCTCTCGGTCTCGCGGTGGCCGCGCCCTGGCTTAGCCGGCTGGTGAGCGCCGAGATCGGCGCACCGAAGACGCGCGGGCGCGGCTCCGCGATTCTGGCGCTGCTGTTCGTGGGGCTGTACGACGCGGCGCGATGGCTTTCGCACGACCGGGCTCTCGAAATGCTGAGCTCGCGGATCTACAACGGCCAGGCGCCGGTGCGCGTCGCGGCGTTTCCCAACGCGTTCTGGCCGTTCACCTGGACCGGCTATACCGAGACTGCGCAGGGGGTGGGGCTGCATCGCGTGGATGTGCTCGGGGCCTTCGATCCCACACTGGGCGATTTCCACTTTAAGCCGGAGGCAACCCCAGCCATCGACGCGGCTCGCCGCGATGCGGACTTCCGCCGCTACCTGAATTTCGCGCAGTTCCCGTTCTGGCGCTTGACTCCGTTACCGGACGAGGAAGGCGCCGTCCGCGTGGAGGCAATGGATCTGCGTTTCGCCCCGCCTGAGTCGCCGGCATTCGTGATCAGCGGCGTTGTCGACCGCCAAGGCCGCGTCCGCCATCCCGAGTTCCGCATGTCCTCGGCGGCGTCGATTTTCGGCGGCGGCTCCCGTTGAAGTGCGATCATGATCGAGATGCTGCCGCTCGAAACGACGCCGTCTGAGGTGAAGCAACGCCTGGATGCGGGGGAGAAGCTGTTCCTGGTGGACGTCCGCGAACCGAATGAACATGCCATCACGCGGATCGCCGGCGCGGAGCTGATCCCGATGCGCTCGGTGCCGCAGGAGCTGCAGAATCTGGAGGGGAAGGCGGAAGAAGGATCGCTGATCGTGTTTTGCCACCACGGGATGCGCAGCATGATGGTGGTGAACTGGCTTCGGGAGCAGGGCGTGGCGCAGTGCCAGAGCCTGGCCGGCGGCATCGACCGCTGGAGCGCGGAAATCGACCCCTCCGTTCCGCGATACTGATCGCATGAAGCTGTATCTGAAACCCACTTGAACCACCTGCCGCAAAGCCAGGAGTTTCCTGCGCGATAAAGACGTGCGGTTCGAGGAGGTGGACCTGAGCAAAGGCCTGACTCCCGCCGAGCTCGATCGATTGATTGGCAAGCGCGACTATCGTGAATTCCTGAATACCCGCAATGAGCTCTACCGGGAACGCGACATGAAGAACCATCCGCCATCCCGCGGCGAGGCGCTCGAGTTGATGTCCAGCAATCCCAATCTCATTCGCAGGCCGATCCTGATTCACGGATCGGAACTGTTGCTGGGATTCGATGAATCCACTTATTCCAAGCTGAGATAGTTTTGCTTCAGGCAGTGGATTCTTCCTTCGGCGCGGCGGTCTATTTCCAGCGGGAAACACGCTAGAGCGGCACCGCGCCTGACTGGGAGCAAGGCGCTAGAATAGGAGCAGACCCTCGCAAGACTTTCCAAATGTCTGAAGAATCGAAGCTCAACGTCAATAGCTGGTTGGAAGACGAGCTCTACCAGCAGTATCAGCATGATCGCGGCACGGTCGATCCGAGCTGGCAGCAGGTTTTTGAAGGCAACGGCCATCCGGCCCCGGCCGCCCAGGGCGCCAATGGCGCCGCTTACAAGGTGCTGGCCGCGCCCGCGCCCGCTCCTGCCCTGGCGCCCGCTCCCGTGGTGAATCCGCTTCCCGGCGATCAACTGACGCCGTTGCGCGGTCCCGCGGCGCGGATCGCCGAGAACATGACCAGCAGCCTGACCATTCCGACGGCCACGTCGCAACGGCTGCTGCCGGTGAAGCTGCTGGAGGAAAACCGCCGCCGGATCAATGAATGGCGCGCCCGCAACGCGCAGGGCAAGACTTCGTTTACCCACCTGGTAGCCTGGGCCATCGTCCGCGCGCTGGAGTCGATGCCCGTGGTGAACAATGCCTATGCGGAAAGCGAAGGCGAGGCGTTCCGCCTGGTTCGCAATCATGTGAACCTCGGCGTGGCGGTGGATGTCGCCGGCAAGGATGGCACACGGTCATTGAAAGTGCCGAATATCAAAGCGGCGGAGTCGATGGACTTCGCCCAGTTCCTGGCTGCTTACGACGACCTGGTGCAACGCGCCCGATCCAACAAGCTGCAGGTGCCGGATTTTGAGGGCACCACGATTTCGCTCACCAATCCGGGCACGGTCGGCACCGTCGGCTCCATTCCGCGGCTGATGCCGGGTCAGGGAGCGATCATCGCCACCGGCGCGATCGACTATCCGCCCGAGTTCCGCGGGGTTACCGAAAACAAGCTGGTGGAAATGGGAATCGGCAAGGTGATGATGGTCACCTGCACCTATGACCATCGCGTGATTCAGGGCGCCGAAAGCGGCATGTTCCTGGGCCGGCTGCAGGAACTTCTGGAAGGCGAACACGGCTTTTACGAGAGCATCTTCCGCGACCTGGGGATCGGTGTCCGGCCCGCATCGTGGGGCGCCGAGTCCGCCGCTATGCCGCGCGTGGAAACCGACCCGGCGAAGGCCGCGGCCGTGGAGCGGCTCATCAACGAATACCGGGTTCGCGGCCATCTCGCCGCGCATCTCGATCCCCTGAATCCGGCTCCGCCGCCGCCCGCGTCTCTCGATCCCGGCGCGCACGGGCTTTCGGTTTGGGACCTGGATCGTACGTTCCTCGTGGACGGAAGCGCCGTCTCCCTGCGCGAGCTCATCGCCCGGCTGGAGCGCACCTATTGCTCCACCATCGGCGTGCAATACATGCACATTGAGGACGCCGCGGAGCGCGAGTGGCTGCGAACCCGCATGGAAGCCGCGGAAAATCGCTGGGCTTTGGATGTCGCGACGCGCAAGCGCATTCTCAACAAGCTGGTGGACGCCGAAGGCTTCGAAGTCTTCCTGCACACTCGATTCATGGGGCACAAGCGCTTCTCCGCCGAGGGCGGCGAAGCTGTCCTGGCGATGCTGGACGAAATCCTGGAGCGCGCGGCGAACACCGGCGTCCAGGAATCCGTGATGGGCATGGCGCATCGCGGACGCCTGACCGTGCTGGCCAACGTGGTCGGCAAGAGCATGGAGCAGTTGTTCGGCGAATTCGACGGCGATATCGACCCCGATTCGATCGGCGGCTCCGGCGATGTCAAGTATCACCTCGGCGCGCAGGGACGGTTCCGCTCCACCCAGGGCAAGGAAGTGGGCGTGTCGGTCGCGTTCAATCCTTCGCATCTCGAAGCTGTGAATCCCGTGGTGGAAGGACTTACCCGCCCGCGGCAGGATCGCATGGGCGATACGAAACGCGAACGCGTGATCCCCATCCTGATCCACGGCGACTCCGCGTTCGCCGGGCAGGGCGTGGTGATGGAGACGCTGAACCTTTCGCAGATCCCCGGCTATGAGACCGGCGGCACGCTCCATATCATCATCAACAACCAGCTTGGCTTCACCGCGAATCCCTACGAAGTTCGCTCCACCACCTACAGCTCCGATGTCGCGCTGATGATCCAGGCGCCCGTGTTCCATGTCAACGGCGACGACCCGGAAGCGTGCATTCGCGTGGCCCAACTCGCCTTCGATTACCGCCAGGCCTTCCGGAAGGACGTGGTCATCGACATGGTGTGCTATCGCAAGCACGGCCACAATGAAACCGACGACCCCAGCTACACGCAGCCGCAGATGTATGCGAAGATCGCCGCCCACAAGCCGGTGGCGGCGTTGTATGCCGATCGCCTGCTTGCCGAAAACGTGGTGACCTCCGGGGAGGTCGAGGAGATGCGGCGCGGCATCCGCCAGCGGTTGAACGAAGTTTATGACCGCGCCCAGCAGTTGAAGCAGCAGTACGAGATTCAGGAGTTGAGCGCCCTCGCGGACTCCCAGATCGAGTCTTCCTCCAGCGCCAGCACCGCGGTGGATCGCGGCGTCCTGCAGCGCGTGCTGCAGGGCATCACGACGTTCCCCCCGGATTTCCACCTGCATCCCAAGTTGAAGCCGTTCATCGAGAAGCGCCGCGAGGCGCTGCAGCCCGGAGCCACCCTGGATTGGGCCACGGGGGAAGCTTTGGCTTTCGGCACGCTGGCGCTGGAAGGCACGCCGGTGCGCCTCAGCGGTCAGGATTCCGGACGCGGCACCTTTTCCCAGCGTCACGCCAACTATGTGGATATCGAAACCGGGCGCGAGTACCGGCCGCTGGCGAATCTCGCCCCCAATCAGGGTTCGTTTGAGGTCTATGACTCCGCGCTGAGCGAGTTCGCGGTGATGGGCTTCGAGTTCGGGTACTCCGTGGCCGATCCCTTGTCGCTGGTGCTGTGGGAAGGTCAATTCGGCGATTTCGCCAACGGGGCGCAGATCATCATCGACCAGTTCCTGGCGGCCGCGGAGTCGAAGTGGGGCCAGCCCAGCGGTCTGGTGCTGCTGCTTCCCCACGGCTACGAGGGCCAGGGTCCGGAGCATTCCAGCGCGCGAATCGAGCGCTTCCTGCAGCTTTCGGCCGAAGGCAACATGCAGGTTGCCAACTGCACGACACCGGCGCAGTACTTCCATATTCTTCGCCGCCAGATGCGCGGCGGCGCCGACAACCGGGGCATGCGCAAGCCGCTGATCCTCTTCACGCCGAAGTCCATCCTGCGGCACCCCAAGGCCGTGTCCACGCTCGACGATCTGGCGGGCGGGCGTTTCCACGAAATCCTCGACGATCCGTTCCTCACCGATCGCTCCCGCGTGAATCGCGTTCTGCTGTGCTCCGGCAAGATCTTCTACGATCTGCTCGGCGGCCGTGAGCAAAAGAAGGCGGACAACGTGGCCATCGTCCGCGCGGAACAGCTCTATCCGTTCCGTGAGACCATGCTCGCCGAGATCCTGGCGCGGTATCCCGAGGACGCCGAAGTGCTATGGGTCCAGGAGGAACCCAAGAACATGGGCGCCTGGATGTCGGTGAAGGGCCCCATCCGCCGCATCCTGGACCGCAACAAGCGCCGCCTGAGTTACGTGGGCCGCTTCAGCGCCGCCTCACCCGCCGCGGGTTCCCTGAAACGGCACCAGCGCGAGCAGGCGGGGATCGTGGAGGATTGCTTCACGTTCCCGCTCCCCAAGCGCCAGCGCACCAAGTTGGTCCGCCGCAGGAAAGCTTGACAGCGCGCCAGTTCTCCTGGCCGGGCGTGTTACACTCGCACCTTCAAACCAAGGAGAACTGCATTGGACGCCATTGACGTTTCAAGTCTTTTTTCGCTGAAGGGAAAGACCGCGCTGGTCACCGGCGGGTCCCGCGGCATCGGCGAGATGATCGCGCGCGGATTTCTGGAATCCGGCGCCAAGGTTTATATCTCCGCCCGGAAGGTGCAGGCTTGCGAGGAAGCCGCGCAGGAATTGTCCAAGATCGGACCCTGCATCGCGATTCCGGCGGACGTATCCACGGCGGACGGAGCGAAGCAGCTTGCCGCCCGCATCGCCGCCCTGGAATCGAAACTCGACGTTCTGGTGAACAACGCCGGGGCCTCCTGGGGCGCGCCCATGACCGAATATCCCGAGAGCGGGTGGGACAAGGTGATGGACACCAACGTCAAGGGAATTTTCTATCTCACGGCCGAGATGCTGAAGCTGCTGGAGAACGCCGCCTCGGCGGCGGCCCCGGCCCGCGTGATCAACATCGGCTCCATTAACGGCCTCCGCGTCCCCGGCATGCCGAACTACGCCTACTCCGCCAGCAAGGCGGCGGTGCACCAGTTGACCGCGCACCTGGCCAAGGAGCTGGGGCGCAAGAACATCACCGTCAACGCGATCGCACCGGGGCCGTTCGAATCGAAGATGACCGAATGGATGCTCTCCAATATGCGCGCGGAAATCGAAAAGAGCTGCCCGCTGGGACGCATCGGATCGCCCAGCGACATGGCCGGGCTCGCCATCTTCCTCGCCTCGCGCGCCGGAGCGTATGTGAACGGCGCGGTGATTCCCTTGGACGGCGGCATTATTCTGTAAGCGCGGTCAGATCGATCACGCAAACCGTACGATAGCGGGCATGCGCCGCGCACGCTGCTCCGGCAATGCGGAATCGCGGATCCAGCAGGAGCTTGCGGTGGCCGCGGTCCCGGATTCCGTCGTCCACCAGCAGATCCATCACGATCTGATCCGCCTCGTCCGGCCCGAAGCTGATCACTTCTCCGGCGATGCCGGCGCCCGGCAACTGCCAGCGGATGCGCTGCGCGGGCGTGCTCCCGTCGCTGCCCTGGTGCGACAGCGAGCCCGCCTTGCCCAGGTCCGCGGCGTGACGCCGGGCCGCATCCCGCAACGCATCGGAGCCGGCCAGTTCCGGCAGCGGCCGCGTTTTCCGCAGCACACGGATCGCTTCCTCCACCGCCCTTGGTCCCTCCTGGGTTCGCAGCGGGACCTTGCCCGGCAGGTCCAGCGTGAGGCCGCGGAAGTGCTTGCGTCGCTGCTCCAGCTTGCTCGCATAACGCGGCGGATCCGCGCGCAACTGGTTCAGCTCCCGCAGGATCTCCGCGGGCTGCGCCGCGGCCATCGCCACCAGGAATGCGGCGCTCGCGATCATGCCCCTACTCTCCGATGATCTTCACCAGCACCCGTTTGCGGCGCCGGCCGTCGAACTCGCCGTAGAAGATCTGCTCCCAGGGTCCGAAATCGAGCTTGCCGTTGGTGATGGCCACCACCACTTCGCGTCCCATCACCTGCCGCTTCAAATGCGCATCCGCGTTATCCTCGCCGGTCCGGTTGTGATGATAGCCGGCGACGGGTTCGTGCGGCGCTAGCCCCTCCAGCCACTTTTCGAAGTCGTGGTGCAGCCCGCTCTCGTCATCGTTGATGAAGACGGATGCGGTGATGTGCATCGCGTTCACCAGCACCAGACCTTCGCGAACACCGCTCGCGCGCAGGCAGCGATCCACTTCCGGTGTGATGTTGACGAAACCGCGGCGGGAGGGGATCTCAAACCAGAGTTCTTCACGATAGCTTTTCATTCCGATTCCATCGTAGACCGCCGGGAGGCTGGGACGCCGCCAACTACACCCGCAATCAACGTAGGTAGGCGTTCGCCCGCCTTCCGTGGCGACACCAAACGCGTCACCGTATGCCTCTGATCCGGTTCTTGCACATCGGCTCGCATCTCTTTCGCAGTCCCCGGTCACGGGAATGCCCTTGCGCTTCGCTAGGACTTCACCTCCATCAGGTTGTCAAGGGGACTTCCCCCCGAGCTGTCGAACCTGCTCGGTACACAGCAGAAAACCCGGCCGCTTGCTCCGGCCGGGTCCCTGTTCGCTTTCGATCCTGCGTGTTAGTTACAGCGCATCTGACAACTTACGCCACTTGCGTGCGGTGGCGATGTAAAATGTCGTTCATCTGATCCTTCAGGTGGAGCTTCAGCTTCTTCAGTCGCGTTTCTTCTAATTGCTCCTGTTCCGAAAGGTGGGTCTTCGCTTCGAGGTCCTGCAGCAGGTGATCGTACTGAGCATGTTGCTCTGCCAGACTGCGGAATTCCTCGCTGGTCGCTATCAGATGCGCTTTCAATTCATCTTGCGTGTTCTTCTCCATCAAGGGTTCTCCTTTTTGTGAGATCGCCACGCCGAGTCGAGTAGGTTGGTTTCCTGGTTGGCTCGGTGGGTGATGGTGGTCATTTACCATTCCACAGCCGGTCACCGAGGGCCGGTCTGCATCATGAAAATATCATGAAAGCCGGCGCATGACAATAGCCGCCTCGGGCGGGTGATCGTAGTACCCGGGGCGGACTCCTGCTTCCTCGAAGCCGAGTGTTAAGTATAAGTTGCGGGCCGCTTGGTTGCTTTGGCGCACCTCAAGAAAACAAATTCCAGGGAACTTGTTTTGATGATTTCGAATCAGGCGTTGGGCCAACCCGCGCCGCCGGAATCGCGGATCCACAGCGACGTTCAGAATCTCGTATTCGCGTTCCGCGATCCGTCGTGAAACGAGGAACCCTGCCACTGTTCCGTGCCACGACGCGACTTCGCAATCATGACCCAAGTAATCCTCGGGCTCCCACTGTGATGCCTTGGGCGCGGACGCCTGGATCTGTTGAATCGCTGGAAGGTCCGTCGCCGTGGCGGGTCGGAACCGGACCGGATCGGGCAGCAGCTCGCGGACCAGCGCGCGCTGCGTTTCGCCGATACGCGTCCAGTCGAAATGAAGCTCGGCGTGGCGGCGTCCCGCCGCGGCGATCTCCCGCCGCCGCGCGGCATCGGCCATCAGGCGTGCGATCGCATCCGCCATATCCCCCGGCTCGTCCGCGATCCACACCGTGACTCCGTGCTCCAGCCGCAGCCCCGCGCATCCCGACGATGTGGAAATCACCGCGCGCTCCATTGCCAGCGCTTCCAGCACCTTCAGGTTGGTTCCCGCCGACACCAGCGTCGGAACCAAGACCAGGTTGCAGGTCTCGTACAAGGGTTTCACGTCTCGCACGAAACCCGCCAGATCGATTCGCGGATCGCGGGGAAGATCGCCTCCCGCGAACTCCCGCCAGTACAACGCCGGATCGGGACCCGCCACCACGGAGACTTCCAGTCGCGGACAGCGCTCCCGCAGCAGCGGCCATACCTGCTCCACGAAGAAGCGGAAAGCGACGATGTTCGGGAAGTGCCGGAAGCTGCCGATGAACAGCAGCCGCTCGCCCACGGGCTCCGGGGCGGGCTGGAAGCGCGACAGATCCACGCCATTCGGAATCACGCGCGCGTGTTCGATATCTAGCAACTGGCGATCTTTCTCCGACATCACGGCAACGCGCGGGAATCGCCGCACCGCGTCCGTCTCAAACCGCTTCCAGCGCCATGCGTCCCAGCGCGCGGCGAGCGTCCGCTCCTTGCGCGCCACCTGCTCGAACAGGTCGAACGTGACGTCATGCTCCACCAGGACATCGCCGCCATATGGCGCAAGGTATGTGTATTCCACCTGCGCCGCCTCGATCGAGTTCTCGCGCCGGACGCGCTCCAGAAGCCGATGCATGATGGGCGAGTCGAATTCCCTAGCTTCGGGCGGCTGCAGCGTCGACCAGCGTGGCTCGCGATATCGCGGCTTGGCCACCAGGATCAGTTGCGCGCAAAGCTCCCTCATCACCGCCAGGTCAGACTCGCTTTCGTTCTCCTCGGAAAACGACAGCAGCCAGAGATCGAACTCCGGCGCCATCTCCCGTAGCAGGTGATAAATCCGGACCGCGCCCCCGTGCGCCAGGGGGTACGGGAAGTAGGGCGTAAGCACCGCGATCCTCCGGCGCTCCACCGCGGTGCGCCGCCCTTCGAAAACCCGGTACCGCTCCGAACGTTCCGTACGGTCCCGCCGCCAAGGCCACAACCACCAGGGACGCAGCCAAATCCTATCCAGCGGCACACCTCGCCAGAACAAAAACGACGCGATGGGTTGCGATAGCTTCAGGTGATGCCGTTCGCCGCGCGCGTTGAAGGCCAGGATTCCGAGAGGCGCCAGCAGGAACGCCGCCAGGCGCATCGGCCGATACCGCCGATCCCCGTCGAACAAGACCGGCATCAGCGCGATGCGGTATCGCCCGAACTCACGCCGCCATTTGCGATAGAGATGCCAGGCGGAGCCGGCCTCCGGCTGGGCTTCGAAGTGCCGGCGGCCGGGCGTCAGGCCGCGGACTTCCGCCGCCATGTCCGCCGCCTTGCCGCCGGAGAGCACCGATACGATCACCGCCTCCGGCTCCTTGCCGCTCAGCCGCACCCAGATTTTCTTCAGCAGCGCCTTCACTTGACCGTGAGTTTCAAGATAAACCAGGCCAGAATAGGCATGGCGGCGGCGCCCGTGCACACCGCCGTGAATCCCACGGTGTCCACCAACCTGCCGATCACCGGCGAAAAGAACGCCTGCATCAGGCCGTAGGCCATCGTCAGAGCGGCTACGCCGAATCCCGCGCGAGCCGAGCCGAAGATGTCGATGGGCATTGAATACAGGTTGGTGCTGCCCAGGCTGATGAAGAAATAACTGGCGGAGATGCAGGCCGCCGCCAGCAGGCTCGACGGCACGAACGGCACCGCCGCCGCGACTGCCGCGCAAATCGAAGCCAGCAGCAGAATGCGCAGCCGGGCCTGAATTACGCCGGAACCGCCGCGGATCATGCGCATCGCCAGGCTGCCCCCGGCGAACGCCCCCAGCGTCGCGAATACCGGCGGAATCCACGCGAACTGTTGATTTGCCTGTTCCTGCGTCAGCCCGCGCGCCGACACGAAGTACAGGGTGGTCCAGTTCGTCCACAGGGAATACAGAACCATGTAGAACACGTTGCCGACCATCAATCCCCACAGGCGCGTGTCACGGATCATGTCCGCCAGCGGAACGCTCTTCGACGCGTGGACATCGCTGGGCCTGGCCGGAATCAGGCGCGACGTCATCAGCCACAGCGGAATCCACAGAAACCCCAGAACGCCGCTGACCAGGAACGGCGATTGCCACCCGTAGCGCGGCGCCAGAAACGCCACCAGGATGGGCGCCGCCATGCTTCCCAGGCTGATGCCCAACTGGCTGAACGCCGTTCCCATCGCCAGTTCGTTGGGGGCCAGGTACATGCTGGTTACCTTGCCAGTGGATGGAATCCCCGCGGCCTCGGCCACCCCCAGCAGCGCCCGGAACCCCAGCAGCCCGCGGAAACCCGCCACCAGCGCGTGACCGGCGCTGGCCAGAGACCAGACCGCCACCGCCACCGTGGTCCCGATGTTCAGGCCCACCCGGTCCAGGAACAACCCGGCGAAGGGAGCCGAGATCGCGTAGATGATCGAGAACGAGGTCAGGATCAACCCATAGTCCTGATTGGTGAGTGAAAACTCCTGCTTGAGAACCGGCGCCAGCGCCGCAAGCAACTGTCGATCCAGGTAGTTCAGGGTGGAGGCGAGAATGAAGACGAAAATCGCCACCCAGCGCAGCGGGTGTAACGGCATTATGGCAACTGTACCATTGGCGGTTCGCGCCGCAATCAACATAGGTAGGTGATCGCCCGCTTACCCTGTCGACAATACCGGGCGTACGGGTCCGTAACGGCGGCTCGGTAAGTTGAGCTATTGGCCGCCGGTCAATCTAGGAATTCCGGGCGAGCCGAAAGAAAGCATTGAGCAGCCCGAACTGAAGCGCCGGTTTGTTCGCAAGCCTCCAGGGGCCGAGAACGCTCCTTCGCCGTTTCCGCGGCGAGATCTTTGCCCACTCCGTTTCCGCAGCGAATCGAACCCGTCTTCACTACTTCCCGTCCAAATCGGTGCCTGCCGCCACCAGGCCGCGATCTGCCGCCAGCCCACTGGATCTCCCACGAATTCAAAGATCTTACGTCGAAGTCCCCGAACTCCAAAGATCCCCAAGAACAAAGAAGGGCGGGGACCGCAGTCCCCGCCCGCGACACCTGCTCCCTCGCTTAAATGTCGTAGTACAGCGCGAACTCGTACGGATGCGGCCGCAGGCGCACCGCATCCGCCTCCGCCTTCCGCTTGTAGCCGATAAACGTCTCGATCAGCTCCTCGGTGAACACGTCGCCCTTCAGCAGGAAACCGTGATCCTCCTCCAGGCAGTTCAGCGCCTCGTCGAGCGATGCCGGCATCGAAGGCACGCTCTTCATCTCCTCCGGCGACAGATCGTAGATATCCTTGTCCAGTGACTCGCCGGGATCGATCTTGTTCAGCACGCCGTCCAACCCCGCCATCATCTGCGCCGCGAACGCCAGGTACGGATTCGCCGACGGATCCGGCGGCCGGAACTCGATGCGCTTCGCCTTCGGCGACGCCGAGTACATCGGAATTCGCACCGCGGCCGAACGGTTGCGCCGCGAGTACGCCAGGTTCACCGGCGCCTCATAGCCTGGCACCAGCCGCTTATACGAGTTCGTTGTCGGCGCAATGATCGCCGACAGCGCCCGGGCGTGCTTCAGCAGGCCGCCGATATACCACAACGCCATCTGCGACAAGCCCGCGTACAGGTCGCCCGCGAACAAAGGCTTGCCGTCTTTCCACAGTGACTGATGCACGTGCATCCCGCTCCCGTTATCGCCGAACAGGGGCTTCGGCATGAACGTCACCGATTTGCCGTACTGGTACGCGACGTTGCGCACGATGTACTTGTACAACATCATGTTGTCGGCCGACTTCACCATCGTGTCGAAGCGCTGATCGATCTCGCACTGCCCGCCGGTCGCCACCTCGTGGTGGTGACATTCCACGTGCAGCCCGCAGCCAATCATCGTCTGCACCATCTCGCTGCGCAGATCCTGGTAATGATCGGTCGGCGGAACCGGGAAGTAGCCTTCCTTGTAACGCGGGCGATACCCGAGGTTATTCTCCTCGCGTCCCGTGTTCCAGCGGCCTTCTTCCGCGTCAATGAAGTAGAAGCCGGAATGCGCGTTCTGATCGAAACGCACGTTGTCGAAGATGAAGAACTCCGCTTCCGCGCCGAAAAACGCCGTGTCCGCCAGGCCGCTGTTCTTCAGGTACATCTCCGCTTTTTTCGCGATCCAGCGCGGATCCCGCTCGTAATGTTGCCGTGTGATCGGATCCAGCACGTTGCCGGTCATCACCAGCGTGCGGATCTCGGCGAACGGGTCCAGGAACGCCGTGCTCGCGTCCGGAATCAGCAGCATGTCGCTTTCGTTGATCGCCGCCCAGCCGCGGATGCTCGATCCGTCAATGCCGTAGCCGTTCTCGAACGAGTCTTCTTCCAACTGGCTGATGGGATAGGAAATGTGATGCCACAGGCCGGGCAGATCCGTGAATCTCAGGTCCACCTGCCGGGCATCGTGCTTCTTGGCGAACTCCAACACTTCTTTCGGTGTCATTTGTCTCCTTACGTCACTCAATCGTTGCGTCCGGCGGACCGGTAGACCCGGGGACGTGTCTCCCAATGCCTGATGCTTCATTCTAGAAGCCGCAAGCCCGGGCCCCTAATCGAAAATCTGTATAGCCGCGATTGAGATTCCTGATAGGGCCGGGCGGGAGTCGGTGAACCCCCGCCCGTCCGGTGACTTTGGGATGTCTGAAGTGATTCGATTGTAAGGTTTCGCCCCGCGCGGACGGAAATCGAAAGAATTTATCCAGTGGATAACCGCCTACTGGGCTCGGAACGCGGCGTCGAGAATCGGCTTGGCGGATCTGGGACCAACCACCTGCAGAGTCCACCGCGCGCCGGCGATTCCCGTGGCGAGCTGAAATCGCAGGAACGGGCAGCACAGCCTCTCCATGGCTATCCACTCCGCCGTTTCCGCGATCCCGATCCGGCTCCCGTCCAGTTCCATTTCGTACCCGCCACGCACGCTCCGCTTGCTTACTACCGATTCGCGAAGCCGTTTTCCCAGGTCGGCATGCCGCGGCCGGTCCGCCTCGGAAATCGCCTTCAAATTGCACGCCACGGGAACCTCCCCGCCCCACGCCAGAAATCCAAGCAAAGTCATAAGGATTGTCATGGCCCTAGCCTAAGACTTAAACTTGACTTCAAGTCAAGGAAAAAAATGACCATCGGCGGCCTTTCCCAACGAACCGGTGTCCCCGCCTCCACGATCCGCTTCTGGGAGCGCGTGGGCGTCCTGCCCCAGGCCCTCCGGATCGGCGGACAGCGCCGCTACCCCAAGGGAGCGGAGCAACGTGTGTTTCTGGTCCGACTGGCGCAGGGCTGCGGATTTACCCTGGAGGAAACCGCCCTATTGTTGAACGGCTTCACTGCCAAAGCCCCTCCCTCCAAGCGCTGGCAGCGGTTCGCGGCGCTGAAGGAGGCGGAACTGGACGGTCGCATCGCACAACTGGAGGCGATGCGCGATCTGGTTCACCGCGTCTCCGCCTGCCAATGCCCGGACTGGGCGGAATGCGCGCGCATGGCGGAGGCCGCGCTGCGCCTGGAGGGTCCCGGCGAAACCGCCTGAAGGCGGAACGCCGGCCGGTCCCGATCCGCGATAATCCAACTAGTGCAGCAACTCCCCCTAGACTGGCTTCCCCAACGCCGCACGTACACTGTCGGCGAACTCACGGCGGAGATCCGGGCGCTGCTGAACGACGCCTACCAGGACATCTGGGTCTCCGGCGAGATCTCCGGCGCGAAGCAGGCCTCCAGCGGGCACTTCTACTTCAGCCTGAAGGACCAGGAGGCGAAAATCGACTGCGTGGTGTATCGCGGAACCGCGCGTTTCCTGAAGTTTAAGCCGCGGGACGGCGTGGCCGTGCTCGCCCGCGGGCGCGTCGATGTTTACGACCAGCGTGGGCAGTATCAGCTCATCGTGGAGGTCCTGGAGCCGCGGGGATTCGGAGCGCTGCAGCTTGCCTTCGAGCAATTGAAGAAGAAGCTGGCCGAAGAAGGCCTGTTTGACGCCGCGCGCAAGCGGCCGTTACCCCCGCTCCCCGCGCGGATCGGCATCGTAACCTCGCCCCAGGGCGCGGTGATCCAGGACATGCTGAACATCCTGCTTCGCCGCTTTCCCGGGATTCACATTCGCCTGTACCCCGCGCTGGTGCAGGGCGAGGGCTCGGTGGAGCAGATCGTTCGTGGAATCCAGCACTTTTCGAAATCCGCCTGGGCCCAGGCGGTAATCGTGGCCCGCGGCGGCGGATCGCTGGAAGATCTCTGGAGCTTCAACGACGAGTCGGTGGCGCGCGCCATCGCCGGCTGCCCGGTGCCGGTGATTTCCGCCGTCGGACACGAGACCGACTTCACCATCGCCGACTTCGTGGCCGACCTTCGCGCACCCACTCCCTCGGCCGCCGCCGAGCTCGTCGTGCCCACCCGCGAATCGCTGGAAGACCGCATCGGCGGCTGCGAGCGCAAGCTCTTGCAGGGGGCTCGCCTGACGCTGGCGTATCGCTTGCGCCGCCTGCACCAGCAGGGAATCGAGAAGGCATCCACGCTGATGCACCGCCGCATTGGGCGATCCCTGCAGCGCGTGGACGACGCCGAGTACCGGCTGCGCGTCCGCTCCCGGGAGGAGATCGAGGGGCGGCGGCGCGCCCTCGCCGGACTGCAGAACCGCCTCCTCTCCTGCGATGTCCGGGTGAAGTTCCAGCAGGCGCATCGGCGGCTCGACGCCGCCGGCGCGGCGCTCGCCCGCTGTGTCCAGTCCCGGCTGACGGCATCGAAGTCGGCCTTTGCACCCCTGGAGGCGCACCTGACCCAGCTCAGCCCGCTCCGCGTCCTGGAGCGCGGCTACGCGATCGTGCAAAAGACTTCGGGCGAACTGGTGAAGTCGCCGCGGATGGTGAAGCCGGGCGAACCGCTGGCGGTCCGCCTTGCCGGCGGCACTCTGGACGTGCTCGCGGCAAAGCGAAAATGAGGCTTCTTTTCGCTTGTAGCGGTAGAATCAGAAAGACGGCCCCTCTATCGAATGCCCTCTCGCTTGTCTGTTCTCACCCCGGTGTATCACGAGAAAATCTGGGGTTCCGCCGATCTCGCGCCGTGGTTTCCCGCTCCCGGCGGCAAGATCGGCGAGGTCTGGCTGGACGCCGGACCCCGGTTTCCGCTGCTGGTGAAGTTTCTCTTCACTACGGACAAGCTCTCCGTCCAGGTTCATCCCGATGACGCTCGCGCCGCGCGCGAAAACAGCCGCGGCAAGACGGAGATGTGGCACGTGCTGCGCGCCGGGCCCGATGCCTGTGTCGCCGTCGGCTTCCGCCGCCCCATCAGCCCGGAGACACTCAAGGCCGCCGCCGTGAGCGGCGAGATCGAAAGCCTGCTCAATTGGATTTCCGTGAAGCCCGGCGATACGGTTTTCGTGCCCGCCGGCACGGTTCACGCCATCGGCGCGGGCCTGGTGCTGTGCGAAATCCAGCAACGCTCCGACATCACTTACCGCCTCTACGACTACGGGCGGCCCCGCGAACTGCACCTGGACAAAGCGGTGGAGGCCGCCGATTGCGGCTGCCACCCTGGCGTGCAGCTTCCGCGCGGCCAAACGCTGGCCGAGTGCGGACACTTCCGCGTCGATCGCCTCCGCGTGGAGGGTTCCGCGCGCATCGCTCCGAAGCCGGACGAGCTTCTGATCGCTATTGAAGGCGCGGGCCAGTTGGACGGCGAGCCGTGGCGCGCCGGCGAAGCTCGCATCGTTCTCGGGGCGGGACCCGAAATCGAGCTTCGCGGCGGCATCACCGTCCTGCGGGCCTGGGCGCCCTCAAGCTAGCAGCTTCGCGGCGATTTCCTTGAATAGTTTTGCCGCCGTCATCGCCGTGACCCCGTTCACGTCCCGCGCCGGGTTCAGCTCCACGATGTCCGCTCCGATCCATTCCCCGCCGCCCTGCTGGATCAACTCGATCACCTGGCGCGTCGAGAATCCGCCCGGCTCATGATGCGAAACCCCGGGAGCGAACGCGGGGTCCAGCGCGTCCAAATCCAGCGAAAGATAGGTCGGGCCGCTCACATCGATGCGCGGAACGCCGTCCCGCATTTCATGAACCTCCACTCCAAATCGCTCTGCCTGCTCCCGCTGGTGACGGCTCAATGTTCGGATTCCCATCTGCACCAGCCGCGCGGCGAGACCCTCTTCCAGGATCCGCGCGAACGGACAGGCATGCGAAAGCCGGCTGCCTTCGAACTCGTCATACAAGTCGGCGTGCGCGTCGATATGCAAGATCGTCAGGTTGCGGTGCTTGGCGGCCACGGCCTGCAACACCGGATACGTGATGGAGTGATCGCCCCCCAGCACCAGCGGCTTGTCGCCGCATTCCAGAATGCGTGTAACAGCGGGGCGAATCGCCTCGTACTCCGCGACATCCCCCGAGTCCGCGAACAGGCCGTCCTGTCCCAGGTCCATTCCGGACTCCGACCAGTAGTTCGCCGAAGGCGAGTGAAACGCCCTGCGGATCTCGGAGGGACCCTGCGCGGGACCCCTCAGGTAAGAAGAGTGCGCGTCGAACGCGGCGCCCAGGATTCCGATCTTCATCACTCGTTCCATCCTCCCCCATCCTTCGCTTCCCTACAATAGTTCTGTGGCTTATCCAGTAACCGTGATCCCCGGCGACGGCATCGGACCCGAAGTGGCTGACGCCACCATTCGCGCTTTGGAAGCAACTGGCGTTTCCTTCGAATGGGATTCCGGCACCTTGAATGCGGACGTGATCCAGAAGAGCGGCACCGTGCTGCCTCCGTCCTTGATTGAGTCCCTCAACCGGACTCGCGTCGGGTTGAAAGGTCCCGTAACCACTCCCGTCGGCGGCGGATTCCCCAGCGTCAACGTCGCGCTGCGCAAGCGCCTGGACCTGTTCGCCAACGTCCGCCCCATCTGCTCCATGCCCGGCGTGAAAACACGCTTCAGCGATGTGAAGATCGACATGGTGATCTTCCGCGAGAACACCGAGGACCTCTATTCCGGCCTGGAACACGAAATCGTCAAGGATGTCGTCACCAGCCTGAAAGTGATCACGCGGACCGCCTCCACGCGCATCGCCCGCTACACCTTCGAGTACGCGCGCGCCCACCGGCGCAAGAAAGTCACCGCCATTCACAAGGCCAACATCCTCAAGCAGGCCGACGGCCTGTTTCTTCGCTGCTGCCGCGAAGTCGCGGCCGATTACCCGGAGGTCCGCTACGAGGAGCTGATCGTGGATAACGCCTGCCTGCAGCTCGTCATCCGTCCTGAAACGTTTGACCTGCTGCTTCTGCCCAATCTCTACGGCGACATCATTTCGGATCTTGCCTCCGGGCTGGTCGGCGGCCTGGGGCTTGCGTCGGGCGCCAACATGGGCACCGATCATGCGGTTTTCGAGGCTGTGCACGGCTCCGCGCCAGACATCGCGGGGAAGGGCGTCGCGAATCCCACAGCGCTGATGCTCTCCGCCGGTATGATGCTTCGCCACCTGGGCGAGACCGAGGCGGCGGATCGTTTCGAAGGCGCCATCCGCGCCGTCTACGCCGAAGGCAAACACCTGACTCGCGATGTCGGCGGCACTTCCGGTACTCGCGAATTCACCGATGCCGTGATCGCTAAGCTGAAGTCATGAAGCTGCTCATCTTCTCCGACATCCACAGCGACGTCCGCGCGCTGGAGAAATTGGTGGAGACCGAAGCCGACTACTATTTCTGCGCCGGCGACGTCGTTTCCTTCGCGCACGGCTTCGAACGCGTCGGCCCCATTCTGGCCCGCCGCGCGGACCGGATGTACGTCCTGCCGGGAAATCACGAATCGGAGGAAAACATCGCGACCTTCTGCCGCGACTTCGGGCTTCACGATTTCCACGGCCAAACCCTGGAATTAGCCGGCCATCACATCGCCGGGCTCGGCTACTCCAGTCCCACCCCGTTTAACACCCCCGGTGAATACTCGGAAGAGGAACTCGCCCGCCGCCTGCAGCCGTTCGCGAGCCTGAAGCCGCTGGTGTTGATCTGCCACGCACCCCCGCGCGGCACGGGTCTCGATCGCATCCGCGAGGGACTGCACGGCGGATCGCAGTCAATCCGCCAATTCATTGAGCAATATCAGCCAGAGCATGTCTTTTGCGGCCACATCCATGAAGCCGAAGGCGTGGTGGAGCGAATCGGCCAAACCCGCGCGATGAACGTCGGCAAACCCGGCTACCTGCTGGTGCTTTAGCATGTTCCTCCTTTCCCCATACCTTACGTTACTGATTCAGTGCTCCCGGAATCTATCCAGGCTTTTTCGATAGGCTGGTTGTTATGTCCGAGGTACTTTTCGCGACTCCGCTAAAGAACACATCAGTTTCGGGGCCACGCGAATTCAACAACGGGATCTCGATTCGAGCGCTCAGCCCAATTTCCTGGGACTTCGCGAATGCTAAGCGTTGGGTTTCCGAGGAAGATCAAGAGGCTTTAGCGCTTACCGAGCTCTGGCTCTGCGTAGCGGTGGAATCCGATCACGTCGAGGGCAACGCTGACGACGATCATTTTAGGAGAATCTACCAAGCGGCCATGGCCCTTCAAGTCATCTGTCCAACTGGAGCCAAGCAGATCTTCCTGAAGTTCGTACGGACTTCTGAAGGCTGGGATAACACCGGGACGAACATCGGCAAGAATCTCTGCAGCACACTTGTTGGGCGAGTCGCGCGGTTGGAGGACCAGGGCCTTGATCGATTTGACGTGATTTACGAGGGCGTCAAAACGGCATTCGCAAAGTCAATCATTCGCGTGGTGAACCCCATCCAACTACTTGAACACGGCATGCAAGTCGGTAACAAGAACCTGGGCGCACTCATGTTTGTGATGGGGCTCGATGTGCTTCTGATGGCTGGGGGTGCCAAGAGGTTCAATCTCCGTCTGGGCGGGTTCCTTGGCCTCGACTCGTGGGTATTTCCGCGCGATTCGATCCTCGGTTGTCAGCCCGAGACAAAAGTCTCTGATGTCCTGCGCCATCTCTACGCTTTTCGGAGTATAGTCGCCCACGGGCAGGAAATTCCCGCCCGTCCCTATCGGCAAAGACATGACCTTCTGAGCACAGACGGCGATCGCATCAATAGTGGCCCGTACGACTACGCGGAGCTCATGGAGGAAGCTGGGCTATTCGTTTTGACCGCAACACTTCGCAAGATATTCACTGAAAGTCTTATGGAAGATGTGGCTGACGTGGGCAGATGGAAGGACCGGTTAAGAAGCTACGAGAGGTCCTGTTCGCGAACTGGTGAGCTTAACTCGCCCACGATCCGCCGGTAAATCTCCGGATCCGTCGCCCCCTCCGTCCCGATCACCAGCACCCGCGACCCCGACGTCAGCCCAACCCGCGCCCGGTTCTCCCCCGAAAGCGACATCAGCCCCGCCAGCCCCGCTACCCCCGACTCCCCCGCCACGATTCCCTGCCTCGCCAGGATGCGCATCGCCTCCATCGCCGGCCTGTCCGGAATCGACTGGAAGAACCGCACGCGATTCCGCAGAATCGGCCATGCAGCCAGCGAAACCTCGCCGCACGCCAGGCAAGCCATCACCGTGTCATGATCGCCGCCCACCGTGCGCGGTTCTCCGGCATCGGCGCTCGCCTGCAGGCAGTTCGCTTTCTCCGGCTCGACGATTACGAACACCGGCCGAAGCCCTGATTCCACGAAGTGTCCCACCACCGCCGCCGCCATCCCACCCACGCCGCCCTGCAGAAAGACGTGCGTGGGCGGTTCGCCGATCTGCTTCAGAACCTCCCCCGCCATCACCGTGTAACCGTGCATCACATCCACCGGAATGTCGCAGTAGCCGGGATAGGACGTGTCGGAAACCACGAACCAGCCGTTCGCCTTCGCGCTCGCATCCGCGGACCGCACCGACTCGTCGTACGTGCCCGGCGTGCGGATGATTTCCGCGCCGAAGGCCTTGATGGCGGCTTCCCGGCCCTGGCTCACCCGCTCGTGCAGGAAAATCACGCAGCGGCAGCCGAACATCCGCGCGCCCCATGCCACGCTGCGGCCGTGATTGCCGTCCGTTGCGCAGCACACGGTGATCCCCGGCCCAAGCTTCGCAACCAGCTTCGCCAGCGCGTAGGCCCCGCCCAGCGCCTTGAAACTGCCCAGCCCGAACCGTTCCCCTTCGTCCTTGAAGAAGACCTTGGCCGAGTCCACCTTCAGTTCCCGCAGCGGCGTCGGCTCGTAGCCGTCCCACTGGCAGATCTCCCGCCGTGCCTCTTCATAACCCGCCAGGCTGATCACCGCGCGTTCCGCGTCGCTATAGGGCGCGTCTTCCTCGGCGTGCCGGTTCTGGATCAGGCGGCTGACAAGGGTGGACATCGATTCCATAATAGTTGCATGCACCGGATCGTAATGTTTCTCCTGTCCGCGGCTCTGTGGGCGCAGACGCCCACCGCCGACCAGTCGCTCAGCATGAAGACCGGCGGATCCCCTCGGATTTCCCCTGACGGCCGCCTGATCGCCTATACCGTCACTGAAGCCGACTGGGAGGAGAACGCCTTCCGGACACAGATCTGGATTTACGATTCCACCACCGGCGAAAGATACCAGCTTACCCACGCCAAGAAGTCGAGCTCGAGCCCGCAGTGGTCCCCCGATTCGAAAAAGCTCGCATTCTCCAGTTCGCGCGACGGCAAGACGCAGATTTACCTGATTTCGCCCACCGGCGGCGAAGCCACTCCGCTCACCGACTTCGACGGAAACGCCGGCGCGTTCCAATGGTCGCCGGACGGAAAGAAAATCGCCTTCGTCTCCTCCGGGCCGCCCTCCAAGGCCCGCAAGGAGCGCGAGGAAAAGTTCGGCGCCTTCGAGGTCTTCAGGGGCGACCACAACATGAACCACATCTGGACCGTGGAGGTAGCCACGCCGCCCGCCAAGGCGAAGCCCACACCTCTCACCGGGGGAGCAGAATTCAGCGTGGGCGAGCTCGCCTGGTCCCCCGACTCCCAGCGCATCGCTTTCAGCGCTGCCCGCGACCCCGACATCGCGAGCTCCGGGACATCGGACATTTACATCGTCCGGCTGTCCGACAAGGGCCTTCGGAAAGTGGTTTCGGTCGACGGCCCCGACACCAGCCCCGTCTGGTCCCCCGACGGCGCGCAAATCGCTTTCCAGACCGCCAATGGAGATCCCTACTACTTCTTCACCAACCGCCGGATCGGAATCGCCCCCGCGGATGGCGGCCCGGTGCGAGTGGTCTCGGGTAAGTTCGACGAGAACGCCAGCCTGATCGACTGGGGTCCCGAGGGGATCTACTTCAGCGGCTTTCAGAAAACCACACAGCACCTGTTCCGGCTGAACCCCGCCACCGGCGACTTCCAAAAGCTCAGCGCACCCGCGGAGGGTCTCTTCGGCTCGGCGAGCTTTACCCGGGATTTCGCGAAGGCGGCGTTCACCTGTTCCTTCCCGAATCGCATGGCTGAGATCTGCACTTCCACGCTGGCCGGCTTCGCCGCCCGTCCCATTACCTCATTCGCCGAGCAGTTGAAACCGTTCCAGCTTGCCACGCGCGACGTGGTGGAGTGGAAATCGAAGGACGGGGCGCTCATTGAAGGTATCCTGATCAAGCCCCATGACTTCGATCCGTCGAAAAAATACCCCCTGCTGGTAATCATCCACGGCGGTCCCGCCGGCATCGATCTGCCAGCCGTTAACCCCGATCGCACCTACCCGATCGAGCGTTTCGCGGCGAAAGGCGCCGTGATTCTGAGGCCGAACTACCGCGGCTCGGCCGGATACGGCGAGAAGTTCCGCTCGCTGAACGTCCGCAACCTGGGACTCGGCGACCACGATGACGTCGTAAGCGGCGTCGATTTCCTGATCGCCAAGGGCTACATCGACCCCGAACGTGTGGGAGCGATGGGCTGGAGCCAAGGCGGTTACATATCCGCGTTTCTGACTACATTCTCAACCAGATTCAAGGCCATATCGGTCGGCGCCGGGATCTCCGATTGGCGAACATACTACGTCAATACCGACATCGATCCATTCACCCGCCAGTACCTCAAAGCCACCCCCTGGGAGGACCCCGAGATCTATCGCAAGACCTCGCCGATGTCCTACATCAATAACGCGAAGACGCCCACTTTGATTCAGCACGGCGAGTTCGACAAACGCGTTCCCATTCCCAACGCGTACGAGCTCTACCGCGGGCTCCAGGACCGTAACGTGCCAGTTAAGTTGATTGTTTACAAAGGATTCGGTCATGGCGTCGATAAGCCCAAGGAGCAAAAGGCCGCCATGGAGCACAACTACGATTGGTTCAGCCGGTGGATCTGGGGTGAGAAGGTCAACACCTTGACTCACTAGTAAGTCTTGACATCGATCCCCAATAAAGTCACAATAGACTCACGGGTGTAGCAACCAAGATGGCTAAGCAGGCGAACATCAATGAAGTCAAGACATATTTGTCTCGCTACCTGGCCGAGCTCAAACCCGGGGAGTCCGTCATGATCTGCAACCACAACCACCCCGTCGCGGAACTGCGCGCCGTTAGCCAGCCCTCGTCCAGGCCGCCGAAGCTGGGTGTCGCCAAAGGCGAGTTCCAACTCCCCGACTCGTTCTTCGAGCCCCTTCCGGAGGACCTACTGAAAGCGTTTCAGGGCGAATGAAGCTTCTGCTGGATACCTGCGTCTTCTTGTGGGCAGTGGCGGATCCGGACAAGCTGAGTGAGGCTGCCCGGACGGCGTTCCTCGACGCCTCCAACTCCCGCTACCTGAGCGCCGCTTCCGCCTGGGAGATCGGCATCAAGTACTCG
Organism: Bryobacteraceae bacterium; assembly: GCA_019748195.1. GTDB lineage: Bacteria > Acidobacteriota > Terriglobia > Bryobacterales > Bryobacteraceae > JAIEPW01. The sequence continues at coordinate 94,849 of JAIEPW010000022.1, read as the reverse complement.
CGCGGAAAGCTGCCCCTGCCCAAATCGCCGATGTATTACATTCCCCGGCTGCGGGAAGAGAGCGGCATCGAACCTCTGCCGGTGGACGAGCGCGAGGTACTACACGCGGCTCAATTGATCCAGCTCCACTCCGATCCGTTCGATCGCCTGCTGATCTCGCAGGCGATCCTGCACGACATGGCCATCCTCTCGCCGGATGAAACCCTGGCCCAGTATCCGGTTCGGGTGATCTGGTAGCCGCGGCAAGCTATATCTCGCCCAGCATCGCCGCGATCGCCTGCCGCGTCCGGTCCGTCAGCTTGTCGCGATCCTTCAGCGTCAAGCCCACAGTCGGGATCGGCTCACCAACCATCAGCTTCACCGGACCCGGATTCACGATCCGCCCGTGCATCGGCAACAAATGATGGGTCCCCTGCAGCGCCAGCGGAACCACCGGCACTCCCGCCTTGATCGCGATCAGCGCCGCCCCCTCTTTGAACGTCTTCAAGCTCCCGTCCATGGACCGCCCGCCCTCCGGGAACACGATCAGCGACACGTTGCGCCCGCGAATCGTCTCCGCCGCCAGCGACATCGTCTTCACTGCCGCGCGCGGATCCTCGCGTTCCACCGGTATGTGGCCGGCCAGCGTGAGGTGATTGCCGATGAACGGCAGCTTGAACAGGCTCTTCTTCGCCAGAAACCGGAACTCCGCCGGAACATAGCCGACAATCAGCGGAGTATCCATGTAGCTGGCGTGATTGGATGCGAACACATAGTTCGCCTGCGGGTCGATCCGCTCGATGCCCTCGACTCGAACCGCCGCGCCCGCCACCCGCAGCAGGTTGCGCGCCCAGCGCCGCGCCACTTTGGTCTGCTTCCGCCCGTCGCGATCCACCAGCGAGACCAGAATGCCCGCCGTGCCGTAGGCCGCCGTCAGAATCACGACCAGCGGGTCGCGCACCAGCAGCGATACAAGCTTGCGCATTCCGATCATTTTACGAGCAGCGCCCGCGCTTCGCCCACCAGAAACAGCGACCCGGTGATAAACAGGACATCGTTCTCCTGCGCCGGCTGCATCATCTCGATCGCCTGCGCGACGTTTTCCGCGATGCGCGCTCCAGGCCTGTCCAGAAAGTCGCGAATCACCGCGGGACGCAGGGCGCGCGGAGAATCGGGCGCGGTCAGGACCAGATCCTGCGCCAGAGGAAGCAGCACCTCGGCGATCTCCTCAATCGCCTTGTCACGCATGGTCCCGTAGATCATCCGCACCCGCCGCCCGCCGTAGAACCTCTTGATGTACGCAGCCAGCGCGCGAGCCCCCGCCGGGTTGTGCGCCCCATCCAGAATCACCTCCGGCTGCTCCGACACGCGCTCCAGCCGGCCCGGCCAGACTGCGTCCGACATGCCTGCGAGATCCACCCCCAGGCGCGAAAGCGCCAGAGCCGCGGTGAGCGAGTTCTGCACCTGGTGCTCGCCCGCGAGCGGACAGCGGACTTCCAGCGCACCCTCCGCGTTCTCCGCCCGGTACCGGCAGCCTCGCGCGTTCATCTCCAGGTCCCGCACCGTCCACTCCGCCGCGCGCCACGGTTCCACACCCAGCTCCCGCGCTCGAGCCTCGATCACGGCCATCGCCTCGGCGTGTTGCGGCGCGATCACCGCCGGCACGCCTGCTTTCAAAATCCCGGCTTTCTCGAAGGCGATGCTCTCCAGCGTTCCGCCCAGGTACTGTTCGTGATCGAAGTCCACCGGCGTGATCACGCATAGCTCCGGCGTCACGCAGTTGGTCGCGTCCAATCGTCCACCCAAGCCCACTTCGAGCACCAGCCACTCGATCGCCGCCTCGCGAAAGAGCCAGAACCCCATCGCGGTGATCGTCTCGAAGTAGCTGGTGTGCCCGTCGATGGCGCCGCGCTCGATCAACGCATCCACGGCGGCGTGAACCGCGTCGAACGCGCGGCTGAAATCGGCGCGGCTTACCGGCGCCCCGCCGATCTGAATCCGCTCCGCGGGCTCCACCAGGTGCGGCGAAGTGAACAGCCCGGTGCGCCTGCCCGCGGCGCGCATCGCGGCTTCGATCATCGCGCACGTGGAACCCTTGCCGTTTGTCCCGGCGACATGCACGATTCGCATCCGCCGTTCCGGGTTGCCCAGCGCGTCCAGCACCGCCTGAATGCGTTGCAGGCCGAGCTTCACCGTCTTCAACTCATTGCCGAGAGAATAGAGAAATTGAACCGATTCCGGGTAGTTCATCGCGGGGCGGAAGAACGCCTATAAAGCAGTCTACCTGTCAGTACAATGATGCCGGTTCCACCCAGTATCTTCGCTTCGTATACCAGCGGCGATGCGCCTTCCGGTGGAGCCAGGGACAGGAGCATTGCCAGCGCCGTTACCCCCGCCCCGCAAGCCGCGCTCCAGCGCCGCCCCGCTTTCCACGCACACAGGAAGATCGCTCCCGTGGGCACGAACGTGGTCAGCACCATCATCGAAACCAGCTCCTGATACGCCGTGCGCATGGTGTCGCCAAGTTGCATCGCCAGCAGAAAGAAGGAGCAGACCGTCCCGAAAAATAACATCGAAACGTGCGGCGTGCCCCACCTGGGATGAATGCGCGCGAACGCCGCCGGCAGCCGCTTGTCCGCTCCCACGGCGAACGGCAGCCGCGCGGTTCCCGACGCGAGCCCTCCGAATTGCCCGGCTGCGTTCATCAGAACCATCAGCGCGATCGCCGGCGGCATCCACGGCGCGCCGAAGATCGTGCCTGCCTCCGCCGCGGCCTGGCCAACCCCGTTGATCTCGTTCACGTCCGCCGGCCGCAGCAGCACCAGCATCGCCAGCGTGCCCGCCGCGTAGAACAGGGCCGCCGCGCCCGCCGCCACCCCGCCCGCGATCGGAATCGTTCGCTTGGGATCCTTGATCTCCCCGCCCATCAGCGATGTCAACTCCAGCCCGGACAACGCAAACGCGATCTGTGACCACAATGCGATGGTTCCCAGGTCCGGCGTGACGCGAAAATCCAGCGGCGCGGCCACCCCGCGCGACCGCCATGCCACGTACGCCGCCATAACCAGCACCGCCCACAACGCGTACACCGCCATCGCGCCCAGATTCTCGGTCCACTTCCCTACCTTCATGCCCACCACGTTGGTCAACAACGCCAGCCAGATCACCGCCAGCGAAAGACCCACTACAACCCCCTGCGAGTTCGCCATGGCGCGAGAATCGCCACCCAGTGTGTACAGGATGGTGCTCATGTATGACATTGCCGCGTTGGGAAACCAGCAGGCGATTCCGGTCCAGTACAGCCAGAAGCAGAGGAACGCCGGCCACTCTCCGAAGTCGGCCTTGATCCAGTGATAGAAGCCGCCCGCCCGTGGATCGCGTTCCGATAACGTGCCGATCGCCAAGGCATACGGCACCAGGAACAGTGCCGCCGCGCCGATCCACAGGGGAACCGTCTCGGCCCCCGAATGGGCAGCCGCGCCCAGCCATCGCGTGCCGATGACGCACGCCATGCTGAACAGAATCACGTCCCGCAGCCCGAGCTCGCGCCGCAGGCCGCCGCTCATCCGGGGTGTTTGCCGTTATGCGTGCAGCCGAAAGACTGGGGCGCCCGCCCACCCTTGTTCAGCTCGCGAAATCCGGCGGGGGTCTTGTAATAGATATCCACGATCATCGCCTTCGCCAGCCGGAAAAAGTCCTGCCCCGGACCCGGCGTCGCCGACATCTCCGTAAGCATCGCCGTCTGCTGATCCGGCGTGCAGCGCGCGAACGGCTTGCCGTGCTTCCTCATCGCTTGCGCGTCGGTCCAGTGCAACCCGTCGAAGAACGCCTGCCGGCGTTCCGCATCGCCGTCCTTCAGGAACAGATCGACGTAGCGATTCACGTTGGCTTCTTTTGCTCCCGGAGTGTCGGTGGCCGGGATGATCAGCTCGCACAGCGCGATCACGGTACTGTTCTCGTGCGCGTCCAGCAACGCCGGCTTCCAGGCTGCGGCCGCCGTCGCCGGAGCCGCGGTCACCGTGGCCGGCTGCTGCCCCAGCGCCGCCCCGGGCGCGGCCGCGGCCGCCGCGGTTACTTTGAACAAATCTCGGCGCTTCATGTTGTCTGCCATCCTACACCAACTCTAATCGTGCTTGCGTACAAACCGCTGGATCGCCCTTACCAGCGCCGCATTCTCGCCCGACGCGTTCAGAATCACTCCCACATGCGTCTCGCCCGGCAATAATTCCAGATCCACCGGCGTAAATGCCCGCCGCAGCTTCTCGTAAAACGCCTGGCCCTGCAACGCGAAACCCTCCAGGTCATGCTGCGCGAACAAAATCAGGAATCGCGACGCATCCTTCGCGTCGCGAAAAATCGGCGAGAAGCGTGACCATTGCATCTCCGTGCTCCCGAAGAACTCGATCCCGCGCACGTCGTAAATGCCGCTCGCCAGCACCACGCCCCGGATCTCCTGCTTGGTCAGCCCCTCCAGCGCGGCCAGCGCCGCCAGTTGCGCCCCCGCCGAATGGCCGCCCAGGAAGATCCGTTCCGAATCCGCGCCCGCCTTTACTCCAAACTCCCGCGCCCAGGCGATCGCCGCCCGCGCCGCATTCAACTGCGCCTCGGGTGCGTCCAGCGGATAATTCGGCGCCGCCACGCCAATGCCCAGCCGCGCCAGCGCAATCCCCAGCGCCCGCACCCGGCTCTTATCGCCGCCCTTCCAGTTGCCCCCGTGGAAGAATACCAGCAGCGGGAAATTGCTGGTCGCGCGAGGCGTGTACAGATCCAGCTTCTCGCGATCTTCCTTCCCGTACGCCACATCTCCCTGGAAGCCGATATCGTCCGGTACCGCCGCCGGGACCTCGGCAATCAGGCCCGCCGGCGCCGCGCCCGCATAAATGTGACTCGTGTAAATCCATGGCCGATCCTCGCCGCCCGCCGGCAACGTCACCTCGATCCGGTAGGCCCCCGCCGCGGTGACCGGCTGCGTCAGCTCCTTGCCTACTGCCTGGGCGATCTCCTTGTTGTCGCGAAAGAACTTAACCCTGCCGCTCACCGGTAGTGTCACCCGCAACTGGCTGCCGGAGGCGAGCGGCATCAGATCGCCGATTTCGTAGATCCCCAGCCCGTTGAACGCGCGAAACCAGAAGTTGCCCGTTTCGCTGAGCCACTCGTGCGCCACATAGGTTCGCCCCAGACGCAGCGAATCGAGAACATCCAGCGGCCGGTCGCTGCGCGCCAGAATGTGTGTCGACGTGGCGCGCAGGGACTGGACCGTCGCCTTCGGCCGGATATCCGTAACCGCCACCGCCGCCAGCGCCCGCGCGGCCGCCGTCGCAGCCCACGCTTCCACGGCCGCATCCACGCGATCCACCGTCGCGCCGATCGCTTCAATGGGATGGTTGGGAAAACGGGCGGCCCGCAGACCCACGTCCGTGTCTGAGCGGTGGATCGCCACCCCGGATGCCGTGCTTCCGATTTCCTGCCCGGGCAGCGCCAGACGGACGTCTCGATTGCGGTACGCAAACCGCAAGGACTGCCCTTGAATCGAGCCGGGAAGCAGCGTGACGTCGCCTTCGACGGGACGCCGCAACTGATCGGGTGAAGCCAGCAGAAGCACGTCGAAACCCGCTTCCAGCGCCCGCCGCGCGATCTCCGGCTCCGCTTCACGGTCCATGCCGATCAGCGTCCGGAAGTCGCGATAAATGCCGCGCGGAACTCCGTCCACGCGCGTCTCAATCCAGCGGATCCGCTGCTGCCGTACCGCCTCCAGGTTCTTGGGACGCAACCGCTCGGTCAGGGTCAATCGCGGCGCGGTCTGGCCTTCCGCCGCGAACGCCACCAGCAAAAGCGTCGCCCACCGGCGCATCAGTTGCTACTTCCGGTTCGCGGGAATTTCGTAAAGGTAGATCAGATGCCCGCGGCTTTCTTCGGACTTGTCGACCTTCAACGGTTTCCAGCCCGGGACGGAGTAATCCAGTGAAACGACGCGAGCCCCCGGCTTCAGGCTCTTCTCCAGCTTCGGCCGCAGCTTCTCGTTGGCCTGGGTCATCAGGTAGATGGTGACCACATCCGCCGGCGACAAATCCACTTCCATCAGATCGCCGTGCAGGATTCGGGCCATGTCGCCTACCGCCGCGCGAGCCAGATTTCGGTTCGCTTCGGCCACCAGCTTGTCCGCGATCTCCACTCCCACCGCTTTTGCCTTGTATCGCTGCACCGCCGTGATCAGGATCCGGCCGTCGCCGCAACCCAGGTCGTAGACCGTCTCGCCCGGCTTCAGATTCGCCATCTCCAGCATGCGATCCACAACACGCTGCGGCGAGGCCACATAGGGAGCCAGCTTCTTGGCGTAGGTGGAATCCTGCGCGCAGAGACCCGGAGCCAGCGAGGTCAGCAGCGCCGTACACACCGCCGCCTGGCAATAGAAGTTCAAACCCTGCATGTCGTCTCCCGAAGCGAAGGAGTCACTGAGAGTTCACGGCGGGGATCGCCGCCAACTTCCCACTCTTTGATTTTACTATGCGGGAGACCATCTCGTTCACCGAAAACCAAAGGTCCCGGGGCCTGCTGATGGTGTACTCGGTGCCCTTGAAGTACCGGATCGTACGGCTGATCGAGTCCCGCCAGGGCATCGCCTGGGGATACAGGTTGTAGTTCATATAGAACACCGGCGACTCGATTTCGCATTCCTTCAGCGATTCTTCGGGTACGTCCTCATCCAGCCATACCTTCGGCCCGGCGAACACGATGGCGTCCGGATGCTCCGCGCCCGACATCTCCTTGCGGATCAATTCGCTCAGGAATTCCGTGTCCCCGTGCTTGTTGCTCAGCCGCTTCAGGTCCACCGTCCCCGGCTGGATCGATTGCACTGCCTTGCCCAGCGCCGGGAAGTCGATCCGGTCGGCGGATTCCTGCCGGTAAATCACCCGGCGCTCCTGAATGTTGAACGCCACCAGCGAGAACTTCTCGATCCGCGGCTCGCGCGACAAGGCCCGTAGAATCTGCACCAGCGCCGAGGTGTCCTGCGGCCGCAACATCACCGATCGCGGGTTCTGCGGCGCGAAGTTCACCAGCAGCTTCACCACCAGCGGCCGCTGCTCCCGCAAACGGACTACCGGGGGCTCATCGGTGAACTGCTCCGGCTGCATCGCCCGGATTTCACCCGCCCCCAGGTCCAACGCGAGCTGCTTGTCGCGCGGCGGCAGCTCCGCTTCCACTTCCCAAAAATGGGAGCAGACGCGTTCGGCGCGGTCGCGCATCAACCATTCCACCTTATACTTGCCCTCGCCCAGGTCGAATCCGCCTTCGATCATCGCTTCGCCCTTGGCGTCTTCCTCGATTTTCGGAACCCGCAGGCGCTGTGCGAAGTACATCGGCTCCCCCGGGCGGTTTTGCGCGGTCACCCGGAACAGAATGTTGAGCAGATTCTCGTGGCCGGCCAGTTCCCGCATCGGGACGCTCACCGCGTAGCCGGTATGGAAGCGGAGATCGAAGCCCAGTACCGTTTTCAGGGGGAGAACTTCGCAGTCCAGGTCCTTGCGGGTCTCTCCCGCTTCAAACACCGCCGTGTCGCTTCCAACCAGACGCGTCGCGGTGCTCGATCCGCCCAGAACGTACTGCGCGTTCAAGGCCCCGGCGCAGGTTATGACCGCCAGCGCCATGCGCACCACCAGCGAGAGGTGTGCAACCGGAAGCACTCGGTCTACTTCCATGCCTGTTCCATCCAGCCCAGGCGATCTCGCCTGAACCACCTTTCCGGATCCAAAGCAGCTTCCGCCGGTCCTTGGCAAACCATCGGCGGAGCGGGTATCCGATATTATGCGCCTTTCGCCGCCGAGTGCAATACTCCGTTTGTCCATTTCGTCCCTCCGCTGCGTGCCGCTGTGCTACATTGCTTGAATCATGGCCAGCCGCAGCGTCAATAAAGTTATCCTCATCGGCCACCTGGGGCGCGACGCCGAAACCAAGTTCACGCCTTCCCAGGTCGCGATGACCCGCTTCTCCGTCGCCACCAACCGCCGCTGGAAGGACCAGCAGACCGGCGAGTGGAAGGAACAGACCGACTGGGCCAACGTGGTCCTCTGGCGATCCGAGAACCTGGCTAACTATCTCACCAAGGGCAAGCAGGTGTACGTCGAAGGCCGCCTCCAAACCCGCGATTACGAGGACAAGGACGGCAAGAAAGTCTATATGACTGAAGTAGTTGCCGACGACGTCATTTTGTTGGGCGGCCGCGGTGACTCAGGCGGAGGCGAAGAGGGCGGGTTCGTTTCCCAGCCCCGGTCCGCGAATCGCCCCCGCCAGGCCTCCCCTGCCTCCCCAGCCATGGATGAGGGCATGGGCGGAGGGGTCACCGACGACGACGTGCCGTTCTAAACCACTCCTCGCGGCCAACTATACCGCCGGTCGGGCGTCCACTATTGCGTGAACCTCGACCTCCGCTACTCCTTGCGCGCCCTGCGGCGCCAACCCGGATTCACGTTGTTGGCGATCCTGACCCTCGCCCTCGGCATCGGAGCCGCAACCGCCATTTTCAGCGTCGTCGACGCCACTCTGCTCCGCCCCCTGCCGTTCCCCCACCCTGGTGAATTGATGCAGCTCTCCCTGGTGACTCCGCAACGGGCCTCGCTGCCCTCCAACTTCCTTCCAAACTGGTCCTATCCGAAGGCCCGCCTGCTGACGGCTTCGCAAACCTCGTTTTCGGCCATCGCGCTGCACCGGGCGGCGGAAGTCACCCTGGTAATGATGGGAACGCCGGCCGCCAAGATCCCGGCCGAAGCGGTGCAGGCCTCCTATTTCCCTCTCTTGGGAATCGCTCCCGCCCTGGGCCGGACCTTCACGGATCGGGAGGACGCGCCCGGCCAACCCGTCCGCACGGTTCTCTCTCATGCCTTGTGGCAGCGTCTGTTCGCCGGGGATCCCGCTGTCATCGGGCGTCGCCTGGAAATCGACAACCTGCCGGTTACCGTAATCGGCGTGATGCCGCCGCGATTCAACGGGCTTTCCGCCGCGGCCGAACTCTGGCTCCCACTCGCCCCTCTCGATCATCGCGAGTTCCACCAGCCCCATTCCCACAACCCCCTGATGATCGGCCGCCTCCGTACCGGGGTCTCCTCGAGCGAGGCTGAGGCCGAGGTGGCGGCAATCGGTAAGCGGATCGCCGATGCGTATCCGGACCCGCTGGGGGTCAGCGGATGGGGCGCATCCGCGAAACCCCTGGAAGAACGCCGCGCGGATCCGTTCTTCCGCCGCACCGTCCTGATTTTGTTTGGCGCGGTTTCCCTGGTTCTGCTGATCGCCTGCGGCAACGTGGCTGGGTTGCTGCTGGCTCGCGCGGCATCGCGGCAGGCCGAATTCGCCACCCGCCGTTCCCTCGGCGCCACTCGAGCCCGGCTTGCCCGCCAGCTCTTTGTCGAAAGCGCCCTGCTCGCGGGCGGCGGCGCGATGCTCGGCATCGCCCTCGCCGCGGCCGGGGTTCGCCTGATCCGTCTCGTTGACCCCACCAGCGGCGCGTGGCTGGGACGCCCCGTGTCCGGGCTCACGGCGCTTGCCTTCCAGAATCTGGCGCTGGACGGCCGCGTTCTCGGATTCACCATCGCCATCGCCGCGATCACGGTCTTCCTCTGCGGCTTCGCTCCTGCGCTGCACGGTACCAGGAACGTTGTCCGGGGCGGGCAATCTCCCGCGTTGCGCCTTCGCCAGATGCTGATCGCCGGGCAGGTCGCCTTGGCGGTCGTGCTGCTGGTGGCCGCAACCCTCACTACCCGCAGCTTGTCCGCCCTCATCGACACCCGGCTGGGAGCGCAGACCCGCAACGTGCTGACCGCGCGGGTCTCCTACCCATTCGGTTCGATCCAGCCCGAGGTGACCGCGGCAGCATTCCAGCGCGTCGAACGCGGCGCGGCGGCGCTACCCGGCGTGCTGGCCGCGGGCCTCGGCAGTTGTCACCCCCTGGCCGGTGGCTGCAGCCAGACGATTGCTTACTACTTCGATCGCGAAAACCCGCCGCGAGGCGGCGAGCCTCGCGTGGCAACCCACTTCATCTCGGCCTCCTACTTCCGCGCTCTCGAAATCCCGCTGATCGCCGGCCGCATGTTCACCGATGCGGACACCAGCGGCCGGCCCAGGGTAATGATTCTCAGCGAGACCGCGGCGCGCCAACTGTTTCCCGGCGAAGATCCCGTGGGCAAGCGCCTGGGAATCGGACAGGGAGGCTTCCACGCGGGCGCGGAGGTCGTCGGCGTCGTGGGCGACGTTTTGTATCGCAGCCAACGGCAGCAGGCCGGCTCCGACGTGTATGTTCCGCACCTGCAGACCCTTCGCGCCGCTCTCTTTCTTCACGTGCGAGCGGCGGGGGATCCGCGGGCGCTGGTCCCGGCCCTGCGCGAAGCAGTTCGCCGGGTGGACCCCTCGCTGCCGCTGCACAATATCAAGACCATGACGGAGAGGATTTCCTCGGCTACCGCCGATTCTCGCTTTTCGGCGACGCTGCTGGGCGCTTTCGCCTTGACGGCGACACTGCTCGCGGCTTTTGGGATTTACGGTCTGCTCGCATATGCGCTCGCGCGGCGCACCCGCGAGATCGGGATTCGCATGGCCTTGGGAGCCGGGCCGGCCCACATCTCGGGCACGCTGTTGCGCCAGTCGCTGCAGCCGGTCCTGTTCGGGTTGCTGGCGGGCGTGCCGGCGGCCGCGGGATGCGCCCGCTTGCTGGAGTCGATGCTGTTCCGGACCAGCCCGGCGGATCCGGCAAGCTATGCCGCGGGCGCGGGCCTGATTCTGGGCGCGGCGGTGGCGGCGTCCCTATTGCCGGCTCGCTGGGCGTTGCGCATCGCCCCGTCGGAGGCGCTGCGAAGCGAGTAGAGTCTTCGCATCGGCGCCAGGGCGCCTCCAACCCCGCTCGCCCGGCGGCGGCCGAAATAGAAAACAATCGTGAGAAGAGTGAATACAATCGCCGCAAGCTCACAACTGCACTATCAGATCATTAGGTCTCTTCTAGATACCGGCCGGTGCCCTTCCCATGCGGATCTTCAGCAGTCCCTACACCTAAGCGAAGCCGGCCTGGAGAGCGCCTTCAGGGAACTGGAAGCGGTTCACGGGATCGTGCTTCACCCGGATCGGGCCGCGCCTTGGATCATTCATCCGTTTTCCTTGACGCCCACCGCCACGTGGGTGGAAGCCGGCGGACGCGGCTGGTGGGCGCCCTGCCTTTGGTGCGCTTTTGGTATAGCAACGCTCGCCACCGGCGCCGTGCGCATTCACAGCCGCCTCGGCGGTGAAGCCGAGCCGGTCGTGATTGCCGTGCGAGACGGGTATCCAACTGATGCGAACCAATGTTGTGTTCACTTCGCCATTCGGCCATCCGAGGCGTGGAACAATGTTCATGCTCACTGCGCACTCCTGCTGCCTTTCCGCATGCCGCAGGATGTGCACGACTGGACCGTGCGGCATCGGCTGCCTTTGGGTGAGGTGGTTTCGCTGGCACAGACGGCTGCTCTTGCTCACGGATGGTATGGACGTCATGCCGACCCGGATTGGCGGAAGTGGACCGTCGCCGAAGCGCAGGAGATTCTTGAGGGTGCAGGGTTTCGCTCAGAGTTTTTCCGTCTCACCGGGCAAAACCGCGCACCCGAAGGAACGTTCTAGGACTGCCCTCACATCGGTGCCAGGCGCCACCTGGCGCCGATCCGCCGGCGCACTTCGTGGCGGAGCTCGAAGAGCGTTTCGGCGTCGTGTTTCCACGGCTCAAACGCGCGGATCGAAAAATGGCCCAGAAGCAACTGGGGTCACTTTTGGAGGATCTTTTTTCCACAGCCTAAGCTACTGCACAAAAGCAGGTTAGCTCATTCCAACCCCCCACATCGGTGCCTGGCGCCACCAGGCGCCGATCTGACCTTAAGTAGCGAACTCCGAATGGCTCAGCCCCATCTTCGCCCGAAGCTGTCTTACATCAATCTCGGGGATATGGACCATTGTCACCGGACATTCGTGTTTTCTCCGGTCCCGCGATCGCCTCATTCAGGCCCCGGATGATGCTCTCGCCCACGGTCTGGCGCGTTCGGCGCACCGCCTTCTACGCGGGGTTTGTCGACTCCCTTGCGGCTGTTTGGCCTCCCTTCACCTTCCTCGGCCGGCGCCAGGCCGAACCCTGACGATCAGCCCTTGAATTGTGCGTGATATATTCCCCCCATGCGCACCATGCGGTTGCCGCGGCGTCTCTTCCTTCAAGCAGTCACCGGAGGACTTTGCCCGCATATGGCACGGGGCCAGAATTGGCCGGCCTTCCGGGGCGGGTCCGCCGAAGCTGTTTCGGATCAACGCGCCTTGCCGGTCACCTGGAATGCCGATCCCGCCAAAGGCGAGCTGCGTGGTGTCCGTTGGAGAACAGCGATTCCGGGGCTCGGCCATTCCAGTCCTGTTCTTTGGGGCCGAAACATCTTCGTCACCACTGCCGTGGCCTATGGAACCAAACAGACTGTCAAACTGGGAGCAACCGGAGAACCGACCCCAGCCGAAGAGGCCGTACCTCATGAATGGCTGGTGCTTTGCTTCGATGGCGAGACGGGCAAGGAGCGGTGGCGGCGCACTGCGTGGAAAGGCGTACCCAGGGCCACCCGGCACGTGAAGGCGACACAAGCGAACACCACGGTCTCAACCAACGGAAGCGTTCTTGTGGCCTTCTTCGGATCCGAGGGCCTGCATTGCTATGACATGACTGGCCGGTTGCAATGGACGCGGGATCTCGGCCGGATCAACGTTTCGAAGTATGACATCGGATGGGGTTACGGCAGTTCGCCCGCGCTGCACGGCAACACCATCGTGTTGCTGTGTGACGCGCCGGATCAGCCCTACATCGCCGCGTTCCGCCTCTCGGATGGAAAGGAACTCTGGCGCGTGTCGCGCAAGGGTCTGTGCGAGCGAAGTTGGGGCACCCCCTTCATTCATGCGTCGCCGACGCGCACTCAGGTCGTCGTGAACGGCTGGCCCTGGATTCTTAGCTACGATCTCGAGACCGGCCGTGAGCTCTGGCGCCTGAAGGGCGGAGGAGACAATCCGATCCCGACGCCATTTGAAGCCGAGGGACTTATCTTCATTACAAATGCACACGGCGGAAAATCGCCGGTCTTCGCCGTCCGGCCCGAAGCCTCGGGAGACATTTCACCTGCGCCAAACGCATCCGGAAAATTCATCGCATGGAGCACGGAACAGGGCGGCTCCTACATATCGACGCCGGTTGTCTATCGCGGGCACATCTATCTGGGCGGCACTAACGGCGTGCTCCGTTGTTTCAATTCACGAACCGGCGAGAAGATCTACGAGGAACGGCTCGCACCGGGGGCGTCGATCTATGCCTCGTTGACCGCGGGCGACGGCAAGATCTTCTGTCCTTCTGAGGACGGTACCGTTTACGTCGTACAGGCGGGGCCGGAGTTCAACCTCCTCGCCGCGAACTCGCTCGATGGACCATGTTTCGCGACACCGGCAATCGGCACGGGCAAGATGTACTTCCGAACCACATCCAGCCTGGTAGCTGTCGGGGCCGTTTGATCGTATTCGCTTTGCGCTTTGCTACATCGGCGCCTCACATTCCCCTCCCATCGGTGCCAGGCACCACCTGGCGCCGATCCGCCGGCGATTTCGAGGCTAAGCCTCGCCCCCTCAGCCCCTTGCAGCCATTTTCCGGCCCTCCAAAAACCGCCCCACCCGCGCCTCCCCCCACTTTCCGCGAGAACTTATCCCCACTCCCATCACTACTGTTTCAACATGCCTCGCCGACCCCGATTCGCACCTCCCGGCCTCGCCCTCCACGTCACCCAGCGCGGCAACTTTGGACAACGCACCTTCTTCACCGACGCCGATCGTCTCCATTACCTGAACCTCCTCGCGCGCCATTCCGAGGAGCACAACGTGCGCGTCATCGCCTGGTGCCTGATGTCCAACCACAGCCACCTCATCGTGATTCCCGACGAGGAAGACGCTCTCTCGAACATGATGGAGCGCCTCGCCGGCGAGTACGCGAAGTTCCTCAACAGCCGCCTGCGGCGAAGCGGGCATTTGTGGAAAGACCGCTATTTTGCCTGTGTTTTGGATGAAAAACACTTCGCCTGCGCGCTTCGCTACGTGGAGCTGAACCCGGTTCGGGCGCGCATCACCGCGCGCGCCGAGGAGTATCGCTGGTCCACGGCGGCGGTGCATTTGGGATTGAAGAAGGCGCCGCCGTGGCTGGACACGCAAACATTTGAGAGCCGCTTTGATTTGGACTACTGGAGGCTCGCGCTGGGCGCGAAGCAGCCGCGCCGCGAGCTCGCCGCGATCCGCAAGGCCACCCGCCACGGCATCCCGCTCGGCTCCGCGCGCTTCGTGGCGGAGTTGGAGGAGCGTTTCGGAGTCGCGTTTCCACGGCCCAAACGCGCGGATCGAAAAGTGGCCCAGAAGCAACTGGGGTCACTTTTCGCGGATCTTTTTTCCACAGCCTAAGCTACTGCAGGAAAGCTGGATAGCGCGTCCAACCTCCCACATCGGTGCCTGGCACCACCAGGCACCGATGCAGGCACCGATGTACCGATGCGAGGAAGCAATGTAGTGGGAGGAACGCGAGCCTCGCTACCCCTTTAGAATGCCGCGGAACTTCGCCGCGTGCCCCGGAAACACGTCCGCGATCTTCTCGTTGCCGAGCTGCTTCACCACAAACTCGCCCAGCACGTCGCGGAAATCCGTGGTCACCGCGAGATCGCGGCCTTCGTTCAACTGCTCCGGCTCCATTCCCGGCCAGTCCCCGTAGACCTTGCCGCCGTTTACGGAACCACCCATCGCGAACATGACGTTGGCGTGGCCGTGATCGGTGCCGCGGTTGCCATTCTCGCGAGCCGTCCGCCCGAACTCGCTCATCGTCACTACCGCCACATCGGCCATGCGATCCCCGAGGTCCTGCCGGAATGCGGTGAGGCCCTGCGCGAGTTGCCGCAGCAGGTTCTGCAACTGCGGCCCCTGGTTCACATGCGTGTCCCAGCCGCCCATATCGGTAAACGCCACTTCTAAACCCGCGTTCGCCTTGATCAGCCGCGCGATCTGGCGCAGGGAATCGCCGAAGCGGCCGTTCGGATACGCCGCGCCGTTGGCCGGTTCGGTGTTCTGATTCCGGATCTTCTCCACCAGCTTCACCGCATCGAACGTATCGCGTCCGGTGTTGCTCAACGCCTTGTCGAGCGTCACGGTGTACATCTCCTCGAAACTCGCCGCGCCGCGGGCATCGCGGATCTGGAAGTCGTTCAGGTTTGCGATGGCCACCGCTTCGTTGCGGCCGCGCAGCGAACGCGGCAGCGCCGTACCCAACGCCACCGCCCGGACCGGCGAAACGGATTTCAACGGCGCCAGCGAACGGTTCATCCAGCCGTCTGGAGTCGATTTCCGGCCCGGCGTGCCGCTCTCCATATAATCCTGCGCGTCGAAGTGCGACCTGGTGGGGTCGGGCGAGCCCGCCGCCTGCACGATCGCCAGTTCCCCGCTCCGGTACAGCGGCGCCAATGAAGCGAGCGACGGATGCAGGCCGAAGAAACCGTCGAGGTCCAGGATGTCGCCCTGCGGGATGGCCAGCGAGGGCCGCAGTTCGCGATACTTCTTTTCGCCGAACGGGATCACCGCATTCAAGCCGTCCATCGCGCCACGCTGAAAGATTGTCACCAGGATCTTCTTGCGCGGGCTGGGCGCATCGGCCGCATACAGAGCACGCTCCAGCCAGCGCGGCGCAAGGCCAGTGCCGAACATCGCCACTGCGGAGCTTTTCAGGAACAGTCTTCGATTCATGATGCTTTTACCTCCGCTGAAATTCGGGCGAGCCCATCACCAACCCGGCGACCAGGGCCGGCGTGACGTCCTTTTGCTCGGCCATCTTCGCCTGAATCGCCGCTTGCGTTTGCTCCGAGATGTCGCGCCCCGTCAGCAGGCGCCCGATCGCCTTGGGATCGGCTTCGCTTCCGAAGCGCGACGGATCCACCTTCACCCCTGGAATGCGGTTCTGAGCAAGCGCCAGCGCGAAATTCATCCGCGACAGCAGCGCCGCTGAGTTCACCCAATCCGCCGCCAGCGACGAATAGCCGGTCGGCTCTTGCTTGCGGTACAGCGGCTGACCTAATTGCGCCAACTGCTGTCCCAGCGGAGCAGCAAAGCTGACCTCCGCGCCCGTGGAGCGGACCGCGCTCGCGATCATCTCCAGCGGCGTCTTGATCTTGGCCCGGTGTGCTCCCTGCGAGAAGAATTCCGGCGAATCAATCATCGCTTTCAGCACCGCGGGGATATCGCCGTCCGATTCGCGGAACGTTTTCGCCATCCGCTCCACCAAAGCCGGCGGAGGTTGGTCTGCCACAAATCGCTGTGCAAGCTTGCGCGCCACGAACTTTGCGGTGGAGGGATGCCGCGCCAGGATGTCCAACACCTTCTCCGCATCTTCCTTGCCCCCGCCGGCGGGGATCGTAACGCCGAGCACCACCTTCTCACCCTTGTCGTGACGCCGGTCATCGTAGAAGAACGTGCCGTCGGTGCGAGGATCGCGAATGGTCCAACCCGTAAAGCAGCGGGCGACTTCGGTTACGTCCTTCTGGGTGTAGCCGCCGTCGACGCCGAGCGTATGCAGCTCCATCAGCTCCCGCGCGTAGTTCTCGTTCAAGCCGCGGACCGGCGCCTTGGGAACCTTGCCGTTGGCGTTCAACTGCCCGCGCCGCGCCATCATGCGTTCGGCCCGCTTGCCGAAATCGGCCGAGACGCTTTGCCAGTTGTCCAGATAGAAGAGCATCGCCGGATGCTGGGCAGTCGCCTGCAGCAGGTCGCGGAACTTGCCCAGCGCATGGGGGCGAATCGCGTCCCGCTCATAAGCGGGAACCAGGAAGCGATCCGCGCCCTTGTCCAGAAAGACGTTGAAGTGGTTGTACCAGAAGTCCGACATCACTTCCAGAAGCTGACGTTCGCTGTAAATGGCGCGGTATAGCTTGGCTTCGGTCAGTTGCGCGCCAATCACCTGCTGAGGAGCGTTGACAGCCATCAGCCGGCGGCGCTGTTCGGGAGCGGCGTGCGCGAGCAGTTGCGCCCGCATTCCGCGCGGCGCGGCCTCGGCGAGTTTTTCGAAACGGGACTCGTCTAAGGACGCCAGCAAGGCCTTCTTTTCGTCGTCGCTGCCGTTACGCAGCACCCGCAGTTCCTCTTTAGAGACCACATCGGTCAAGGGTATCCGCGGCTCTCGCGCCTCCATGGGAGGTTCCGCTTCCGCGCCCGCCTGACGTGTCTTGTAACGCTCCACCAGCCGTTCCATCATGGCCTTCGTTTGCGGATCGCGCGGCATGGGCGCGCGGCCTTCCGCCACGGCGCGGATCATCTGCGGCGGCGGATACCTGCTGATCAGTTCCGCCTGCGGCATGGCGATGGCGTCAAGCGGTTTCAGCTTCGCCTCCAGCGCGGCGCTCTCCTGGATCTTTTCCGGGTGAAGCTGCTGGTCCAGCCAGCGCTTCCAGCCCAGCTTCCGGACCGCCTCGACATCGCCGGGACGCGCTCCGAAAGTCAAACGTTCGAGTCCGTGAGCGATCTTAACTTCAGCCGGCAGTGGAACTTGAAATGGGTCCTTCGCCGCGGTGGCCGCCAGGGCCAAGATCGCAATCGCGGGAACCAGCAGACGGGGCCGTGTCATTCGTATTTCGCTCCACTTCCTCAAACGAAAGTTCGGCGAAAAGGTTGACAACCGCCCGCATCTACAGAAGAATTCCGGCGATACAGGCGGACATGAAGTTGGCCAGCGTGCCAGCCGCTACGCTACGGAAGCCGAGCCGCGCCAAGTCCGATTTCCGGCTGGGCGCGAGCGCGCCAATGCCGCCGATTTGGATGGCGATACTGCTCAAATTGGCGAATCCGCACAGCGCATAAGTGGCAATGGTGAAACTTTTGGGGTCTAGAACGCCGCGAATCTTGCCCAAGTCAATGAACGCCACGAACTCGTTTAGAATCAGTCGAGTACCCAGGAGATTTCCGATGCTCTGGGAATCCTTCCAGGGGACGCCGAGCAGCCAGGCCACCGGCGCAAATACCCAGCCCAGAAGCACTTGCAGGGATGCGGGAAACCAGGCCGCGAGCGAATGAACCCACCCAAAAAGGCCGTTAACCATCGCTATCAGGGCCAAAAACGCGATTATCATGCCAATTATGTTGATTACGAGGATGGTGCCGTCGGCTGCACCGCGGGCGGCGGCATCCACCAGATTGACGCCGGGCTTCTCCACCTCGATCTTGACGTTGCCCTTGGTGGCGGGCTCCCCGGTCTCCGGGACGAACATTTTGGCGAGCAGGATGGTTGCGGGCGCAGTCATGATCACGGCGGTGAGCAGGTGGCGGATCTCGACACCGGCGAGCATGACGTAAGCGCCCATGACGGCTCCGGAAACGTGAGCCATGCCGCTGACCATGACGGTAAAGAGTTCGCTTTGCGTCAGGGTGGGGAGAAACGGGCGGATCGTGAGCGGCGCTTCTGTCTGGCCCATGAAGATGCTGGCCGCGACGTTCGTCGACTCGGCGCCGGAAGTTCCGAAAACGCGCAGCATCGCCACCGCCATCAGGCGAACAAACCACTGCATCACGCCCAGGTAGTAGAGGATGGAAAACAGGGATGCGATGAAGATGACGATGGGCATCACCTGGAAGGCGAAGATGACGCCAAACTCGTCGCTGCGCGCACCGAGACGGTCGCCGAAGACGAATTTCGCGCCCTCGGCGGCGAACTGGAAGATCGCGTTGACGGCGCCGCTGGCGGCGTGAAAGACCAGGCCGAAATCGGTTTTCAGAACGAGGAACGCGAAGGCGAACTGGAGTCCCAGTCCCCAGGCGAGCACGCGCGGCTGGATGGCCTTTCGATTGGTGGAGAAGATCCAGGCAGCAGCCAGAATCGCGAGAAGACCAAGCAGGCCGGTGAATCGCTCCATGAAGTGGGTGAGTCTATCAGCCCACGACTTCGAGAATCAACTCGCGCTCCTCGGGCGCCGATTGGGAGATGCGGAATGCGTCCTCCACCATGTCGGCGGCTTCTTCCAACCGCTCCTCATTGGTGTAGTACAGGCGGCAAAGAACGGAGCCGGCTTCGATCTTCTGGCCGACCTTTACTTCCAGAATCACGCCGACGGCGGGGTCGATGGCGTCTTCCTTGATGTCGCGGCCCGCGCCGATCATCTGCGAGGCGTTACCGATGGACTCGGCTTCGATGGCGCTGATGTAGCCGCCGCGGGGAGAAGCGATTTCCCTCGCGCCGGTGGCATTGGGGAGCATATCGAACCGATCGAGCACCTGCGGATTGCCGCCCTGCGCGGCGATCACTTCCTTCAGCTTGCGGTAGCCGGAACCGTCGAGCAGCTTCTGTTGCGCCACCTCGCGAGCTTCATCGAGCGTCTTGGTGATGCGGCCCAGGAAGATCATGCGCGCGGCGAGTTCCAGCGACAAGCGCGTCAAGTCCGACGGACCGGCATTCTGCAGGGTCTGCGAGACTTCCATGACTTCCAGGGCGTTGCCGATGGCATACCCGAGGGGCTGGTTCATGTCGGTGATCAGGGCCTGAACGCGTTTGTCGACGCGGCGCCCGATGCCGACCATCATCTGGGCCAGGCGCCTGGCTTCCACCTGCTTCTTCATGAACGCGCCGGAACCGACCTTTACATCGAGAACCACGGCATCCACGCCCTCGGCGATCTTCTTCGACATGATGGAAGAAGCGATGAGCGGGATGGATTCGACCGTAGCCGTGGAATCGCGGAGAGAGTACATGCGCCCGTCGGCAGGGGCGACTTCCGGGGATTGCCCGATGAACGCCAGATTGGTCTTGGCCAATTGGGTCTTCATTTCGTCAACGGTAAGATCCGTGCGGAAACCCGGGATCGACTCGAGCTTATCGAGCGTGCCGCCGGTGTGACCCAGCGCGCGGCCGGACATCATGGGAACCACCACACCGGCCGCGGCCGCCAGCGGAGCTGAGATCAGGCTGGTCTTGTCGCCCACGCCGCCGGTGGAGTGCTTGTCCACCTTCACACCGGGAATTTCAGAGAGATCGACGCTTTCGCCGGACCGGATCATGGATTCGGTAAGGGCGCTGACTTCACGATCGCTCATGCCGGCGAAGAACGTGGCCATCAGGAAGGCCGACATTTGATACTCGGGGATCTCCCCGCGGGTGTAGCCTTCCACCAGGAAAGCGATTTCCGCGGCGGAGAGCTCTTCGCCGTCCCGTTTGCGGTGGATCAGATCAACAGTTCGCATCAAAACCCTCGGTCAGCCAACTTTATCTCTTTGAATCCAAAGGTACTACTGATGTGCATGTAAGGACGCACACGCTCCTTGCTCCCCTTTGGACGGGCTCCAGGAGCTACCTGCTTCCCTTTACAGTAACATGTCCCGAGGATGGAGCGTGTGCGTTTCTGATCACTCGCGCCAGTGCAGTTCGGCATCCGACTTCCGAACGTAATTGGCATCGATGAGGGCAGGGTGGAGCGTTTCGCCAGCCAGAAAACGCGGCCAAGCGATGGCGGCAACGGCGCCCGCCAGCGACAGGGGCGACTGCATCACGCGAGGAAGGCCGGAAGCGAGCTCCGGCGAGGGAGTAACGACCACCGCTCCGGCGGGGAGCATGGCGCGCCATGCCTCGACGGTCATGACGCCTTCGGGGCGGACGGGGCGAAGGTTCGCGTCGTACCAACCGCAGTAGATCTCCCCGCGGCGGGCGTCGAAAAGGGAGGCGCGGAGATCGCCCTCACCGAAGTATGCGATGGCTTGCAGGTTCGAAACCGGGACCACGGGCCGCGAAGCCGCTTCCGCGAATCCCTTCACGGCGGCGATGCCGACACGGATTCCGGTGAAGGAGCCGGGTCCCGCCGCGATCGCCCAACAATCGATGTGCGGCAGCCACAGCGCGTGCCGCTTCAGCAAGGCGGCAATTTCGGAGAGGAGAATGTGGCCGAAACCGCCTGGAGCGTGAATCGCGTGCTCCTCCCGCAAGCGGCCGCCTTCCCACAGTGCGATGCTTCCGTTTTCCGAGGTGGTATCAACAGCAAGGATGCGGCCGGTCAAGGCGTGAGCCTCACGACGCGATCAACCATGTAGACCTTACCGTAAGCGTTCATGCCGTAGAGGCGAAGGCTGAGAACGGCGGGCATGCGCTTGATGAGCTCGCGTGGCGCCTGGAACTGGCCCTCGCGTCCGGTTGCCAGCACGCGATACCCTTGTCCGTCCACGGCGACCTCACCCTGCCACAGGAACAGCATCTGGCGTGTAGCTCGCGTTTCGCGCCGCATCTTCACGGCGAAAGGCGCGGGAAGAAAGGCGGGCATGGCATCGCCCGGAGCGGCGATATCGAAGGGCGTCAGCTTGGGCGAGGTCTCGACTTCCTGTTGGAGAATGGTTCGGGATTCGAAGCGGTAGGACCGTCCCATGCTTTGTTTGTGGCCTTCCCGCGACAGGTGGAGGACGAAGTTGCCTTTGGCGGGGGGCTCGCCGGTAAATCGCTCCCCTTTGAAGTCCTTGAGCAGGGTGATTTCACCGGTATCGATGTTGATCCAGCGGGTATCGTAGCCGCGGCGGTCGACGCCGATTTCCACGGGACCGGCTCGCTCCACCATGAAGATGTATTCGACGCCATCCCGATCGTCGGGGGACACGCGGTCCAGGGCCACGGCGCGGCCGCCGTCGCCGTCGAAGTAGGGTTCCAGCTCCCAAAAGCGCGTTTTCTCGAAGAACTCGAACCAGATTTTCGCGGCCGCCGGATCGCTCTTGCGCAGCGCCGGATAGTGGCCGTTCATCCCGGCGTTCCACAAAGACCGCGGTCCGGCGTAGGGAGCGACGTTGACCGCAGGCAGCGGGTACAACTGGTGCTCCACGGAGCCGATGGCCGCATCGAGCGTGCCGTACGTCAAGAAGTTCAACCAGCCGTCACCCAGCAGGGGCGCGGCAGTGACCTTGGAGTGCGTGGACCGGGGGTGCCCGTAGCTGTCGTGGTCCTTTATGAGCGTGCCAATTTCTTTGAGGAAGGCACGAGCATCCGTGTACTCTTCCCAGTTCTCGAGCCCCAGCCAGGTGATGTCGAATGCCGAGTAGCGGGAGACAACGTAGCGGAGGTAACGGGCGCGCAGTTGCCCGGAAGGCAGCGCGGAGGCGAGCCGGTTGTTGCCGGGGGCGAGAATCAGGTCCGCGATGAGGCCCTTCGCGTTCACGTAGCGGATGCGGTGATCGAGTTCCTGGAACAGCGCGAGAGCCGGCGCGTCCGGCCTCGGGTCGGGATCGACGATGGCGGCGACGTGGGTGAACCGGGCAGCCGCCAGCGCGTCGATCATGGCCTCGAAACCGGCGCGGGAACCGGTGGTAAACGGGCCTTCCAGCGTTTGCCCCATCCACAGGTGAGGCTTGTTGCCGGTGGCGTGCTTCCAATGATGGACATTGGCCGGCTGGATGAAGCCGGCGCGATCGGAGGAGGCGGCCGTGAACGATCCGGCGGAGCCGTCCACCCGTTTCAAATTGCTGGTAACGCGGTAAGTCCATTCGCCCGGCTGGGTGGGCGCCATGCGCAGCACCATTTTCGGGCCACCGTCCCAGAAGGCTTGAATCAGGAACGTCTTGAATTCGGGAGACCGAAGCTCGGCCTTGATTTCGACGGTTTGCCAGGGGTTGGGGTGAGCCCGGGCTTCGTCGGGAGTCAGCTCGATGATGACATCGCAAGCGGTCCAGGCGGGAACATCGCGGCATTCGGCGACCGCGGCCCAGCAGATGGCCAAAGCCGTCACCACCAATCGCAAACCCATTGATCCCAATATAACCGGGCATCGGTGTATGTCGCGGTGAGCCGATGTTCCGACCGGGGAAAGGGGGAGTAGGGACGCGCCACCGCGCGGGCGGTGGCTGGGAAGAAGAAGCGGTACACTCAACTCTTGCGACTCGCTCTGATCGGATACGGCAACGTGGGCCGGGCATTCGCGAATTTGCTGCGGCGCACGCGTGACTCTCACAATTTCCGGATCACGGCGATCACCACGGCGCGGCACGGGTCGGCGTTCGACCAGCGCGGGATCGAGGGAGAGCCCCAGTTTGGACCCGCCGTGACGCCTATTGGCGAATTCCTGGATCGGGCGCGGGCGGACGCCGTGGTGGAGATCACCACGTTGCAGCCGGCGTCGGGCGAGCCGGCGATCTCGCACATCCGGGCGGCTTTCGAGCGGAACAAGCATGTCGTCACCGCCAATAAGGGACCCATCGCACATGCCTATCGCGCGTTGCGCGAGGAGGCGGAGCGTGCCGGAGTGGAGTTTCGGTGCGAAGCGGCGGTGATGGACGGCGCGCCGGTATTCAACCTGGCGCGGCACACGCTTCCCGGAGTAAAGATCCTGGGCTTCAGCGGCGTTCTGAACTCCACCAGCCAGGTGGTGATCGAATGCATGCGGCGGGGGTTTCCGATGGAAGAAGGCGTGGAGCAGGCGCGGCGGCTGGGGATCACGGAAGCCGACGCGAGCTACGATATCGAGGGTTGGGATGCGGCGGCGAAGACCGCGGCGCTGGCCAATGTTTTGCTGGATGCGGGTGTAACGCCCATGGACATCGATCGCAAGGGGATCAGCCGACTTACGACGGATAAGGTATTGGAGTTGAAGGCCAACCGTAAGACGGTGGCGCTGGTGAGCCGGGCGCATCGGGGTCCGGGAGGGTGGAAGTTGCGGGTGCGCGCGGAAGTCCTGGACGAGCGCGACCCCTTCGCGGCGCTGCCCGGAACATCGAATCTGCTGTTGCTTGACACGGACCTGATGGGCACCATAGGCATGATGGAGATCACGCCCGGAGTGGAGCAGACGGCTTACGGCTTGTACAGCGACTTGATGGAAATCGCGAGGGTAACGGGCCTGTAGGCGGTTACCTTCGGGCGGCGAGTGCGTCTTCAATTGTTACACTGTGCTTTGAAAATCTGGACCATCAGCCTTGTGTGCGCGCTGCCGCTGGCGGCCGGCACACTGAGCGTGCGGGAGGCCGTGGAACGCGCGCTCGCGTCGCATCCGGCGCTGGGAGTAGCGGCGGAACGTGTCGCCTCACTGGAGGGATTACGCCAGCAGGCGGCATTGCGGCTGAATCCACGGTTTATTTTTCAGACTGAGAATTTGCGCGCGTGGCAAAGCCCGGAGTTCCGCTTCGGGACGCAGACGGACACGTTCGCTTACCTCCAGCAGACCTTGGAGACGGCGGGCAAGCGGGAGCGGCGCACGGAACTCGCGGAAGCCAACCGGCGGCGCGGGGACCTGGAGCGGGAGTTGCTGCGGCGCCAGATCGCGGCTCGGGTAAAGGCCGCGTACTGGGCGGCGGCGGCGGCGCAACGGTTGCTCCCCGTTTGGGAGGAGGCGGTTGCCAACTTCGAGCAGGTGGTGAAGTTTCACGAAGCTCGGGTGCGGGAAGGCGCGATGGCGGAGGTGGATCTGATCCGCGTGCAGGTGGAGCGGGAGCGGCTGTCCATCCAGGCGATTGCGGCGCGCCTGGAGGCGGAGCGGTCGCGCATTGCGCTGTACCGGGAGATGGGACAAAGCGAGATCGGAACGGACACGCTGTCGGAACCGGTGGAGGAAGCGGGCGCGGCGCCGCCGGCCGCCGACATCAGCCGGGCGATGGCGAACCGTCTCGAGATGGAGGCGGTACGGCAGGAGGAGATGGCCGCGCGGTCCAACGTACGCTTGCAGCAGGCGGCCGCCCGGCCGAACCTGGAGGTGCTGGGCGGATATAAGCGAAGCGGACCATTGGACACGCTGATCGCCGGAGTGCAGGTGGACCTTCCGTTTCTGAATCGCAACCAGGGGGCGATCGCGGCGGCGGAGGCGGGCGTGCGCGCAGCGCAACGATACCGCGAGGTGCAGGAAGCGGTGATTCGGGCGGAGTTGAAGCTGGCGGAGTCGGAAGTGAACGCGAGGCTGCGCCAGATCCGCGATTCCCTGGGTCCGCTGCGGGCGCGCGCGGCGGAGTCCTCGCGCATCGCGCAGGCCGCTTATCGGGAAGGCGGCACAGACCTGTTGCGGCTGCTGGACGCGGAGCGGGTTCGCCTGGACGCGGAGGGTTTGTACTTCCGGACGTGGGCTGAATATCACCAGGCGGTGATCGCGCTGGAGATCGCGATGGGGGTGTTTCCATGAAGTGGGCGCTGTGGATCTGCGGGATCGCCCTGTTGGGCTGCGCGCGGCAAGCGCCGGTGGAGGCGGGGTCGGAACCGTCCAAGGAGGCGTCCTCGGCATCCGAAGTCCGCGTGGAGGAGAAGGTCCAGCGGGAGATCGGACTCCAAACGCAAACGGTGGAGCGCCGCCGCGTCACGGAGGCGATTCGCGCCGAAGGCCGGATCACGATGAACGAGGAGCGGACCTGGCGCGTGGGCGCGGTAACGGAGGCTCGCGTCCGCCGGGTGCACGTCAACGCCGGCGACCGGGTCCAAGCGGGCAAGGTGCTGGCAGGGATGCACAGTCATGACATCCACGAGTCTCGCGCGCAGTACCGCAAGGCCGCCGCCGAACTGGAGCATCGCCGCTCGGCGCTGGAGACGGCGCAGCGGGCTCGGGACCGGGCTCGAAGACTGTATGAGCTGAAGGCCGGATCGCTGGCGGACGTGGAGCACACGGAAGCGATGGTACGGGCCGCGCAAAGCGATTTGTCGGCGGCGAATGCCGATGTGAACCGGTCGCGCCTGCACCTGGTGGAGTTCCTTCAAGTGCCGCTCGAAGAACATCCCGAGCATAACCCGGGCGACAGCGATCATGAAGAAGATCTGATCCCGGTGAAATCGCCCGCGGCGGGAACCATCGTGTCGCGAGAAGTGAGCGTCGGCTCGGTGGTGACGGCGGGAGCTCCGATGTTCACGGTAAGCGACCTGTCCACGGTCTGGATGCTGGCGCAGGTGAATGAGCAGCATCTCTCGAAACTCCGCGTGGGGACGGCGGTCCGCGTCAGCGTGCAGGCTTACCCCGAGCAGAAATTCACGGGCAGGATTACGCGCCTGGGAGACGAGTTCGACGCGGCGACGCGGACCGTTCGCGCGCGGATCGAGCTGGCGAACCGCGAGGCGAAGCTGAAACCCGAGATGTACGCCACCGCGCTGATCGAAGCCGGCGGCGCAGGAGCAGCGTTGCTGCTGACGCCGGATGCCTCGATTCAGGATCTGAACGGGCAGCCGGTGGTATTTGTTCAGAAGTCGGGCACGGTGTTCGAGGTGCAGCCGGTAAAGACCGGACGGCGCCATGAGGGCTGGACCGAGATCGAGCAGGGGTTGGCGGAAGGCGCGCGGGTAGTGACCAAGGGCGCGTTCCAGTTGAAGAGCCAGCTCTTGATCCGGACGCTGGCGGAAGAATAGTCATGCTTCGCCGCCTGATCGACGTGCATCTCGACAATCCCTGGCTGGTCCTCATCGGCGTGGCGCTGCTGGTGATGAGCGGCGGCTGGGTGATGCTGCAGATCCCGATCGACGCCTTTCCGGATCTGACGAACAACCAAGTGCTGGTGATCACGGAGTGTCCGGCGATGGCTCCCCTGGAAGTGGAGCAACTGGTGACGTATCCGATCGAAACCGTGCTGATGGGCCTGCCGCGGGCGCGGGAAGTGCGGTCCATATCCAAGCTCGGCCTGTCGATGGTGACGGTGGTTTTTGAGGACGACGTGGAGACGTACCGGATGCGGCAGTTCGTGACGGAGCGGATGGCGGAAGTGCGGACGCGGCTCCCGCTGGGCGTGGAGCCGCAGTTAGGCCCAGTCGCCACCGCTTTCGGCGAAGTTTACCAGTACACGCTGGAGGGCGAGGGATGGTCCGCGATGGACTTGAAGACGCTGCATGAGTGGCAGGTGAAGAATCAGATCCGGGCGGTGCGCGGCATCAACGAAGTGAACACGTGGGGAGGCGAGACCAAGCAGTATCAAATCGCGGTGGATCCGGTGTCGCTGCTGCGCTACGACCTGACGCTGCGGGACGTGTTCGAGCGCGTGCGCGAGAACAACGAGAACTTCGGCGGCGGATACATCGAGCACGCCTCGGAGCAGTACACGGTGCGCGGGATCGGGCGCGCGCGCGGGATTGAGGACTTGAGCAACATTGTGCTGACGTCGCGGGGCGGCACGCCTGTTTATCTGCGGGACGTGGCGGAAGTGAAGGAAGGCGCGATGCAGCGCTACGGCGCGGTGCATCGCGACGGCAAGGGCGAAACGGTCAGCGGCATGGCGATCATGCTGAAGGGCGAGAACGGCAAGCGAGTGATTGAAAGAGTCAAGGCGAAGATCGCCGGGCTGCGGCTGCCGGAAGGCGTGCGCATCGTGCCGTTCTACGACCAGTCCACGGTGATCGACTCGACGATCGCCACGGTGCGGCGCAACCTGCTGGAGGGCGGCGCGCTGGTGATCATCGTGCTGCTGCTGTTTCTGGGTCATTTACGGGCGGCCATGGTGGTGGCGTCGGTGATTCCGTTTTCGATGTTGTTCGGTTTTATCGGGATGAAGATCTACGGGATCTCGGCCAACCTGATGAGCCTGGGCGCGGTGGATTTCGGGATGATCGTGGACGGCGCGGTGGTAATGATGGAGAACTCGGTTCGCCGTTTTCACGAGGGCGACGATGTAAAGGAGAGTGTCCGGGCCGCGGCGCACGAGGTGGCGCGGCCGATCGCGTTCGGGATCGGCATCATCATCGCGGTGTACCTCCCGATTCTATTCCTGGAAGGGCTGGAGGGCCGGATGTTCCGGCCGATGGCGATCACGGTCTGCGCGGCGTTGCTAGGCAGTCTGTGGCTGGCGCTGACCCTGGTGCCCACGGGCGCGCGGCTGGTGCTGCGGCGGCAGGCGGCCAAGCACAAGGCGGAGCACGAATCGCACTGGTTCCAGGCAGTGCGGCGGCGCTATCAGGGCGTGCTGGAGTTTCTGTTGCGGCATCGCGCGCCGGTGCTGGCGGGGGCGGCGCTGCTGGTGGCCGGTTCTCTTTATTCGGCGCGGTTCCTGGGAACGGAGTTCATGCCGCGGCTGGATGAGGGATCGATTCTGATCACGACGAAGAAGCTGCCGGGTATTTCCCTGACGGATTCGGTGGCGATCAGCGATCGCGTGGAGGAGCGGCTGAAGACTTTTCCCGAAGTGAGCGGGGTGGTGACCAAGATCGGGCGTCCGGACCTGGCGACCGAGGCGATGGGGGTCTACGAGGCGGACGTGTACGTGCTGCTGAAACCCGCCGCGCAGTGGCGGTTCGGATCCAAGGCGGAGCTGATCGAGGCGATGGACGGGAGCCTGCGGCAGGTGCCGGGAGTGGCGTTCAGTTTCACGCAGCCGATGGCGATGCGGCTGGATGAGGTGGTGAGCGGAGTGAAAGCGGACGTCGCGCTGAAGATTTTCGGCGAGGATCAGGTCCGGTTGCAGCAGTTGGCGGAACGGGCGTTGCGGATACTTTCGGGGGTGCCGGGCGCGGCGGACGCACAGATGGAGATCCCGACCGGATCGGCGGAGGCGCGGATCGTGGTGGATCGGGCGGAGATGGCGCGCTACGGGCTGAATGTCAGCGACCTGCGGGACCTGCTGAACGCGGCGGTGGGCGGGCATCCTGTCTCGGACCTGATTGAAGGGCAGCGGCGATTCGCGGTGGTGGTGCGGCTGCCGGAGCGATATCGCAGCGATCCGGAGGCGCTGACCCAGGTGTTCCTGACGGCGCCGGGAGGCGAACGCGTGCCGCTGTCGCGAGTGGCGCGATTGGAAACCGGTCGTGCGGCGGAAGTCATCAGCCGCGAAAGCGGCCAGCGGCGGGTGGTGGTGCAGGCGAACGTCCGCGGGACGGACTTGGGAAGCTTCGTGGCGGAGGCACGGCAGCGGATCGCCAGGAATCTTCCGCTGCCTCCGGGTTATTCCGTGGATTGGGGCGGCCAATTTGAGAATCAGCAGCGGGCCACGGAGCGGCTCGCCTATGTGATTCCGGCCAGCGTGCTGTTGATCTTCGGCCTTTTATACGCCACCTTCCACTCGGTGAAGCAGGCGCTTCTGATTTTGTTGAACGTTCCATTCGCATTGGTAGGCGGGATCGCCGCGCTGTGGCTGCGTGGGTTGAACCTGAACCTGTCCGCGTCCATCGGATTCATCGCGTTGTTCGGGGTCGCGGTTCTGAACGGGGTGGTGCTGGTGAGCGCGATCAACCATCTGCGTCGGGAGGGGATGCCGACGAATGAGGCGGTGGTGGCGGGGGCCTCGCTGCGGCTGCGTCCGGTGCTGATGACCGCGCTGGTCGCGGCGCTGGGCTTGTTGCCGATGGCGGCCGCGACGTCCGCCGGAGCCGAGGTGCAGCGGCCGCTGGCCACGGTGATGATTGGGGGGCTCTCGACATCCACGCTGTTGACGCTGTTTGTGCTTCCGGTGGTCTATCGTTTCTCCAAAGATTAAAATTTTATCCTTGACATTTCGCTGAGTACAGCGGAGGCTGTATCCAAGGCTAAAATTTGCACGACAATGTTGTTCCGTTCCCCGCAAGAATTGACATCGACTCGCAAGCGGCTGAATTGACGCTCGCGCGGTTGCAACTGGCATCTCGAGTCTCACAACTAGGCATTTGGGATTGGGATGTAAAAGCGGGGGTGGTATATTACTCTCCCGAATTCACTGAGCAGCTCGGTTACACACCCGAAGAGTTCGGCGCCACCCTGGATTCCTGGGAGTCCCGCCTGCATCCCGAGGATAAGCCGAAGGTGGCGCTCCTCATGGAGGACGTCCATGGCGGGGTCAGCACGGAATTTGAAATCGACTACCGGCTGCTGCATCGCGATGGGAAGTACCGGTGGTTTTCGGAACGC
The DNA here is from genome assembly GCA_019748195.1 of Bryobacteraceae bacterium. Classification (GTDB taxonomy): domain Bacteria; phylum Acidobacteriota; class Terriglobia; order Bryobacterales; family Bryobacteraceae; genus JAIEPW01. The sequence goes on along the minus strand of JAIEPW010000022.1, from coordinate 65,060 downwards.
ACCCGCCTGTTCCGCGACGCAAGCGGTGATCCGCTGCGGGCGATCGGATCGCTGAGGCAGATCACGCCCCGCAAAACCGCCGAGGCGGAGCTGGAGCAGATCCGAAAGCGCCTGGAGTCGGCGGAGATCGCATCCGGGTTCGGGACGTGGTATCAGGACGTGGCTACGGGTCAGGTGGTCTGGTCTCCTGGCATGTACCGTATCCATGACATGGAAGCGGGAACGCCCGTAAAGCTGGACGATTATTTCTCCTGGATCCTGCCGGAGGATCAGCCGCTGCTGGAGGCGGCCACCCGGCAGATCGAGGAGCATGGCGAAGTCCTTTGGGAGTACCGGGTGCGGCGTGCCGATGAGAATCCCCGAACCTTGCGGTGCTTCGCGATGGCGGAGCGCGATGCAACAGGAAAAGTGATTCGCACGTTCGGCACGATTTTCGACATCACGGAAGAGCGCCAAGCGGCGCAACGGTTGCGCAGGGACCGCGAGATGCTGAAGACCATGGTGGATCATATGCCGCTGATGGCCTGCCTGATGGATGACAGCGGCCGGGTGCTGATGACCAACCGGCGGTTGCGCGACATCTACGGCTACACCGTGGAGGATTCGTCGAAGAGAGACATGATGGAGCTGTGTTTCCCGGACCCGGAATATCGCGCGTACATCAGGGGCCGCCTGCGGGAGGCGTCTTCGCAGCCTTTCGAAGCCAAGGCGATCACCAAGAATCAGAAGACGCTCGAAACCGAATGGCGGGTTTTGCGGCTCTCTGACGGTACTTTGTTGGGTCTGGGTGAGGATGTCACCGAAGCCCGTAAAGCGCAGCGGCAGGCGGTTGAGTTGGAGCGGCGGCTGCAGGACACACAGCGGCGGGAGAGCCTGGGGCTGATGGCGGCGGGTATCGCGCACGACTTCAACAACCTGTTGACGACCATCGCCGGGACGGCCAGCCTGATGAGGCAGCAATTCGCGCATATGGAGGCCCTGCAGGCGCCGGTCGCCCGGATTGAACACGCCACGGCGAACGCGGCCGAACTGTGCCGGCAGATGCTCGCCTACGCCGGCGAATCGAAGACCGTCACTTCGAAGCTCAATCTGTCGCGAGCGGTGGAACAGGCGGCGCCGCTCATCGAAGCCACCGTCAGCCGGCGCATCCGGCTGCGGATGACGCTCGATCCCCGCATCCCCGCCGTGGAGGCCAACGCGAGCCAGGTTCGCCAGGTGCTCCTGAACCTGTCCATCAACGCGTCGGAGGCAATTGGCGACCGTGAGGGGGAGATCGAGATTTCAACCTCGTTCCGCTGGTGGGATGAAGCCGCGCTGTCAGAGACGGTCGGCAGCAGCGGCCTAAGTCCGGGCGAATACGCGTGCATCACGGTACGCGACACCGGGCCCGGCATGGACGCGAACACGACGGGGAAGATCTTCGACCCGTTTTTCACCACCAAGATCAACGGCCGGGGATTGGGTCTTGCGTCGGTGGTGGGAATCGCCCGCGAGCATCGCGGCGCCGTACACGTAACCAGTGCTCCGGGGAAGGGCGCGACGTTCACCGTGCTGTTCCCGCAGGAATACCGGCATCCGGCGCCGAAGCCACGCTCGGACGGCGGACGAGTGCTGATAATCGACGATGAGAAGAGCGTTCGCGAGATCTCGGCGGAAATGGTTTCGTTTCTGGGGCTGGACCCGGTGGTGGCGCGGGACGGCCACGAAGGACTGGCGATACTTCGCCAAGCCCCGCAAGCCTTCCGGCTGGTGCTGCTGGATTTCGCAATGCCCGGCATAGACGGCTTCCAGACCTGGCGCGAGCTCCGGGATATCAGGCCGGAGCTTCCGGTGGCGATCATGACGGGGCGCGACGTGGAGGGGATGGTGGAACGGTGGATGGAGGTACCCGCGCCCGACTTCATCCAAAAGCCGTTCGCCGTGGAGACGCTGCAGCACTTGCTGAAGAAGTACTAGCGCGGCTCCAAAACGATCCTTTCATCCAAGGCTGCTTCCACTGCCTTTCGTGAGAAGGGCATCGGGTGATACTGCCCCTTGGCCCAGGGCTCCAGCAGGTCGCGGTAGTGCTTGCTGGCGGGGTCGCCGGATTCGCCGGGGACGTTCGTCATGACGGATTTGTCCCAGTCCGACAGGTCGATGATCTGGCGGTACGAAGCTCCGTTGGTATGGCGGAAATCGTTGCCGCTGGTGGAGTGGACGGTCTGGGCGTCGCCGGGGCTGGGCAGCGCCGGCAAGTCCCACTGGTTGGACAGCGGGTGGCGGAGCCGGATCTGATGCAGCGATCCCCACTTCCACTGCTCGGGCCGCGGCAAGCGTTGGCGCAGTTCGCGGATGGCGGCGTCCAGCGATTCCTCGAGCGCGTGGGGGTGGGGACGCTTCTCCACTTCCGAAAGGGTCACTTCCAGCGTGGGATATTTCCTCCGCGATTCTTCCGGCCACAGGAACGCCGGCAGCATGGCGATCCACATTTCGTAGACGAGCGCGGCGCGGGAATCGGTGGTCAGGCGCGCGTCCCACTTCAGGATTTCGTCATGAAACTCGCGATTGCGCTGGGGCTGCCACTTGCGGAGGACGGCCTGGAATCGCCGCGCGGGAACCGACGTGATGTCCTGCTGGATGCGCTCGAAGTCGGCCACACTCAGCTTGCCGGAGCCGGTAAGCAACTCCACAATCCGCTGGTAGCGGTACGGCAACGTCCAACTGTAGGAAAGCTGCTCCTTGTAGCCGGCGGGCAGAATTTTGTGGTTCGCGGTGGCGATAAAATGGCGCGCGGGATTGAACTCCTGCGGCATTCTAGCCACGGGAAGATACCCGTCCCACTCGTACTCGCCGTTCTCACCGGGGATAGGGAACAGGCCGTTCCAATTCCGGCGAACCGGCGCGAGTCCGGAGGCGATCCATCCGATGTTGCCTTTGGTGTCGGCGTAGACCATGTTCTCCGACGGCACCTTGTAGGTGGACATGGCGGCGGTGAACTCTTTCCAGTCCTTCGCGCGCGCGACCTTCAAGGCGCCCAGGTATCCGGCCCCGCCGGGTTCCGAGCCCACCCACTTCAGCGCGTAAGCGAGATTCCTGGTGCGGTCTTCGTGAATCACGGGACCGTGCACCGTATATTTCAGTTCCACAGTACGCTTGGCGCCGCCCTTAACGTCGACGGCTTCGCGAATGACCTGGAAGGGTTTCCAGGCTCCCTTCCACCGGTATTCATTGGGATTCGCGGGGTTGATCTTCTCCACGTAAAGATCCTGTTGATCGATCCCAACGATGGTGAACCCGAACGCGATGTGCTCGTTGTGTCCAAGCGCGACACCAGGCAAGGCGGGCTCGCCCGCGCCGATCACATTCCAGCCGGGGGCGTTCAGGTGAACCGTCTTGCGCAGTGACGGCAATTGCACCGGACGGTGCGGATCGTTGGCCAGCAGGGGCTTACCGGAGACGGTTCGGGTTCCGTCCACCACCCAGTTGTTCGATCCCTGTTCGCCCGAGCCCGTGGAAGCGGCGTTGGGAAAGCGGACGGCGCCGGTGGCCATGCTGTAATCGCGCATGATCTCGCGTGTGATCCAGCTCAATTCCAGGCCGCGAGGCGGGGTCATCCGGACGAACGGGTCCGGGGGCGTCATGCGTTCCAGCAACTCGGGGCCGAAGTTGGACACATCAATGGAATTGCTCACCTCGTTATTCGCGTTGCGAGTCATGAGCAGCCCGGCGATGCGCGCCACCACATCCTCCGGCGTCCACAAGCCCGGATCGTAGCCGGCGTAAGCGAATTCGGCGGGACGCTTGCCGGCGAGGCCGCGGATGTAGGCGTTGATGCCGTTCGCGAAGCTGGTGGCAATCGCTTTCGTGTCCGGCGAGTAACTGGTCCATTCCGCGTTCCAATCGCCCCGGAACTTGACCAGCCGGGCGATGCGGTCCCGTGCGACCGCGGATTCGCCGAGAATCTCGGCCAGCTTGCCGGTGCCTTGCCTGCGCCACAAGTCAATCTGAAACAGACGGTCCTTCGCGGTAATCCAGCCCTGCGCGAGGAACAGGTCGTCCGCATTTCGGGCGTAGATGTGAGGCACGCCCCACTTGTCGCGAAGAATCTCCACCCGGTCCTTGAGTCCCGGTACTTTCTCAGCGAATAGAGCCGCCGCCGACAGCGCGGCGAGCGCCAGGACCTTACCGGACATGTTGTTGCACCCAGGAGACATGCCGCTGCATGATGTCCAGCAGGAACTTGGGCTCCTGCGGTCCGTGGGGAGTGCGAGGGTACACCACCATCTGGGCCGGAGTTCCGCGCCGCTTCACGCCTTCGTACATTTCGATTCCCTGCGTTAACGGCACGCGGAGATCCTCCCCACCGTGCAGCACCAGGAAGGGCGTGGTGACGCGATCGACGTACTTGAGCGGGGACATGCGGATATAGCGGTCCGGCTGCTCAAACCAGGCGCCCTCGAAGTAATCGTCGAGCGTGGTGGGGATGTCGTTGGTACCCCACATGCTGACCAGGCTGGAGATGCCGGCGCCGGAGACGGCGGCCTTGAAACGCTGGGTTTGCCCCACCACCCAGTTGGTCATGTAGCCGCCGTAGCTCCAGCCCATCACCGCCATTCGATTCTCGTCGGCTACACCCTGGGCGATGAGGTAATCGACACCGGCCATGATGTCGCCGTAATCGCCGCCGCCCCAATCGTTGCGGTTGGCGGCGCGGAAAGGCAGACCGTAGCCGGTGGAGCCGCGCGGATTCGGCCGCAGGGTGACCCAGCCCTTGGCGGCGAAGGTGGCGATCGGGTATAGGGTGGCAGCGCCGATGAAGCTCTCTCCGAAGGCTCCGGCGGGCCCTCCGTGTATGTTCAGGATCAAGGGATATCGCTTGCCCTTTTCGTATCCGACCGGGTAGGTGACCAGCCCTTCCACTTCGCGGCCATCCTTGGCCCGCCAGCGGATTACGTCGGTCTTGCCCAGCGGAGGCAGGGGAAGCGAAGAATTCGCGGCGCTGACCCGGCGGGGACCGCCGCCGCGCACATCCATCACATACGCCTCCACCGGCTCGTCGGACGCCTGGATGGTCAGCCCCATCCAAAACCCCGCGATCTTGGAGGGTGCGGCAGTGCCCTTCGCGGGCGCATAGAGAACCACGGGCGGCCCGTCGACGGGGAGGGCGTAAACGAAGCGTTTCGCGCCGCGCCCTTCATGGAAAAAGACGCCGCGGCTATCGGGACTCCATTCCAGCAACGCGGGCGATTCGTCGAAGGACTTGGGGAGGTCGCGGACCTTGCCTTCGGCGCGGGTGAGCAGCGCGACCTGGGCACCGGCGATGGAACCGCCGGAGCCACGGACAAACGCCAGGTAGCGGCCATCCGGAGAATAGCGCGGCTGCGCTTCCGTGCCCGGCGTGGCCGCCAGCGCGGTTACCTTCGCGGTTTCCACCTCCACCTCCCAGATGTCGGCCTTGCGCCCGTCGTCAGCGCCTGGAGTCGGCCGGGTCTCATACGCGATCCGCCGCGAGTCAGGCGACCAGTCGAAGTTGCCGATGTTATAGGGTCCCGACGCGGCCCGCTTCCAGGCGCGCTTCCCGTCCAGGCCGGGTTCCACGGCGGTCACGTAGAGTGACTGGTTGCGCGGGTTCTCATCCGCGACCTTCCAGTCGCGCTTCTCTTTTACGGCGCGCTCATCGTTGGAATCCGTTTCCCGACCGGTGAAGGCCACCCACTTGCCGTCGGGTGAGATGGCGAAGGTCCCGATGACGCCCTGGAAGGAGGTGACAGCTTCGGCTTCGCCCCCATCCACGGCGATGCGAAAAATCTGACGCGCGGCGCCGCGGTTCGAGGCGAAAAAAACGAACATGCCATCGGGCGAGAAGGCCGGCGAAGTCGCGCTCTTATCGCCACGGGTGAGCTGCCAGCGATCGCTTGCGTCGCCGCGGGCGAGCCAGATATGCGTGAGCATCTCGCTTTTTTCGCCCTCCATCACCGGGCGGGTTTCGGTCCAGGCAACCCACTTCCCGTCCGGCGAAGGCGTCACGTCGCCGACGTTCTTGACCTTCATCGAATATTCGGGAGTCCACGCCGGAGGCGCCTGGGCCAGCAGGCCGCCGGCAAGAAGGATTCCGGGAAGCAGTTGATTAACGAACATATTTTTCCACCCAGTCGATGTGACGCTGCATGATGTCCAGAAGGAACTTCGGCTCGCGCAGCCCGTGCGGCGTGCGGGGATAGACCACCATCTCCGCCGGGACGCCGATTCGCTTGACCGCCCAATACATTTCGTAGCCTTGCGAGACGGGAACCCGCTCATCCACTTCGCCGTGCAGGATCAGCAGCGGAGTCTTCACTTTGCCGATATGCGTGATGGGCGACCGTTGGGTGTAGTAAGCGACGTTCTCCCAGGGGGCTCCGAAAGCGGCCACCTTGTTGGAGCGTATGTCGGCGGTGCCGGTCTGGCTGGTCAAGTTGCTCATGCCTGCGCCGGCGGCGGCTGCCTTGAAGCGGCTGGTTTGCGTGATGGTCCAGTTGGTCATGTAGCCGCCGTAACTCCAGCCCATGATGGCCATGCGCTCGGGGTCGGCGATTTTTTCGGCGATGAGGAAGTCGACGCCGGCCTGGATGTCGTCGAAATCCACCCCGCCCCAGTCCTTCAGGAGCGCGAAGCGGAAATCGCGGCCGTATCCGGTGGAGGACCGCGGGTTGGGCCGCAGCACCAGGTAGCCCTTCGCGGCGAAGGTCGCGATGGGATACAAGCCGCTCTTGCCGATGAAGGTTTCGCTAAAACCGCCGTACGGACCGCCGTGGATGTTCAGCACCAGCGGGTAGCGCTTGCCCTTCTGATAGCCCACAGGGAAGGTCAGCAGGCCTTCAATCCGCGTACCGTCCTTGGATTTCCAGCGCACGGTCTCGGTTTTGCCGAGCGGAACTTTCGGCAGATCCACATTGGCGGCGCTGACGCGAACGGGATCGCCGCCTTTCAGGCTCTTGACAAAGACCTCCGGAGCCTGGTCCGAGGTTTCCAGGACGAACGCCAGCGCTGCCTGGCCCGCTTCCTCGATGGACATCGCGCCTGCCGGCGCGAAGATGGCCTCCGGAACGCCCTGCAGCGGCATCGCGAACACGACGTCTTGCGTGCCGCGCTGCTCCAGGAAAAGGATGCGGCTGGAATCCGCGGTCCAGCCGAGGATCTGCGGCAGGCGATCCGGACTCGGCGCGAGGGATCGAGTGGGACCACCCTCGCTCACCACTACGATCCGGTCATCGCCCGGGGAAAGCGGCGGGTCGGCGCTGACCACCATGGCCAGATGCTTGCCGTCGGGCGAGTAGCGCGGCTGGCGTTCGCTGGCGTTGGTCGCCGCGACTTTCCGGGCAGCGCCGTTCTCCACTGCAATTTCGTACACGTCGGAACTTGCCGAGTCGTCGGCGTAAGGCGATACGCGGAACTCGGCCGCGATCTTCTTCTCATCCGGCGACCACACGATTCCGCTCGCGTGACGGTCGCCCGCCCAGAGTTTCCTGGGAACAGCGCCTGGCTGCGCCCCGGCGATCCAGACCTCATGGTTCGGAGGCGTGCTGCTCAACACGCGCCAATCGCGCTTCTCCTTGCGCGCGGCTTCCCGTTCCGCGTCGGGCTCGCGCCCGGTGAATGCGATCCACTTGCCGCTGGGCGACACAGCGAAGGTCCCCAGGGGTCCGCGCCACTCCAGCACGCGCTGCGAATCGCCGCCGGCCAAAGGAGCCCGCAGAATCGCCCCGTTCTGGCGGAAGTAAACGTGATCGCCGGAAATAACGGGGGCCGAGCCCTTGCCCAACCCGCGGCGGGCCGAAGCGTCGGTGCGAGCGACCATCACCTGCGTGTCCTGCTCGCTCTTTTCCTTGTCGTAAACCCAGCGCGATTCCGTCCATGCCACCCATCCGTTGGCGGTGGTGACCGCGCCCAGATTCGCGACCTTCATGGACAACTCCGGCGTCCATTGTTGCGCGAATGCGCAGGAGGCGGCGAAAAACAGGAAATTCCTAACGAACATATTTGTCCACCCAGTCCAGATGCCGCTGCATGATGTCGAGCACGAATTTAGGCTCGCGAGGCCCGTGAGGCGTGCGCGGGTAGGTGACCAGGCGGGTGATCACGCCGCGCCGCTTCAGCGCGTTATAGTACTCGACTGCCTGAGACGGCGGAACGCGATCGTCTTTCTCGCCGTGAAGGAAGAGGACGGGCGTAGTCACCTGATTCGCGAAGGTGAGCGGTGAATGCTTCTGGTAGTTTTCGAAGGCTTTATGGGGCTCGCCGCCGAAGTAGTCGGGGATGAAACCGGGGACATCGGCGGTTCCGGTGAAGCTCCACAGGTTAGACAACCCCGCGCCGGAAACTGCGGCTTTGAACCGTTGCGTGCGGGTGATGATCCAATTCGTCATGAATCCGCCGTAGCTCCAGCCCATCACGGCCATACGATCGGGATCGGCAACGCCTTGCGCGATGAGGGCGTCGACGCCCGCCATGTCATCCTCGTAGTCCATGCCGCCCCAGTCGTTGTAATTCGCGAACCGGAACTCGCGTCCATAGCCGCTCGAGCCGCGTGGATTCGGCCGCAGGATCACGTAGCCTCGGGCGGCCAAGCTGGCGAGTGGATAGATGCCGGATTTTCCGATGAAGCCTTCGTTGAACACGCCGGTGGGACCGCCGTGGATATTGAGAATCAGGGGATACTTCCTGCCTTTCTCGAAACCAACCGGGTAGGTGACCAGACCCTCCACATCCCGCCCGTCCTTGGATTTCCAGCGCATCACCTCCGTGCGGCCCAGCGGCAACTTGGGCATGTTGACGTTCGCGGAGCTGACGCGCACCGGCGCCGCTGCATCCAGCGCCAGGACGTACGCTTCCGCGGCCTCCTCCGGCGTTTCCTGCTCGAATCCGAGGGCGGATCCGGTGGTATTCAGCGTGATGCCGTTCAGAACGCCGCGCTTGGGTTCAAAGCGCGCACGCGGCGGGCCATCGACGGGCATCTCATAAATCACGGTGCGGGTGCCGCGGGCTTCCGAGAACAGGATCCGCGAGGAATCCGGACTCCAGCCGATGATCCGGGGCTGCTCGTCGAAGGTCGCCGGCAGGACGCGCGACTGGCCGGACTGCCGGTTGAGCAGCGTAATTTCGGATTCAAAGGCCCATTTCGGCGGGTCCTGCGTGGATTTGGCGTAGGCGAGCCAGCGGCCGTCCGGTGAAAACGACGGGTTGCTTCCGCGGAACGTGCGTGCCGGACCGATGATCTTCACGGCGCCGCTGCCCAGATCCACTTCCGCGAGCTCGCTCTTGATCCAGTCATCCGCCTTGGGAGAGGCCTGCCGCACGAAGGCGATGTTCTTGCCGTCGGGAGACCAGTTGAATTCCGTAACGTGCTGCTGGCCGTCGGTGAGCCTGCGCTGCGAGCGCTTACCCTCCGGGTCCGGATCGGCCGGAACCACATAGACTGCTTCGTTCTTCGGGTTCGTGTCCAGGACTTCCCAATCGCGCTTCTCCTTTCGGGCCTTCTCTTCGTCGGCCGCGGGCTCATAGCCTGTGAAGGCTAACTGGGTTCCATCCCGGGAGAGCAGGAAGTCGCTCACGTCGCCCTTGAATTCCGTCACCTGCTCGGCCTCGCCGCCGGCCAGCCGGATGCGGTACACCTGGCGTTTCCCGGACCGGGCAGAGGCGAAGTAGATCGTTTTTCCGTCGGGGGACCAAGCCGGGGCGTTCGAGCTTTTTTCGCCGCGGGTCAACTGGACCCGCCGCGACCCGTCGACACTGCCGGCGAAGATTTGCGATTCTGTCTCGCTGCGCTCGGTGTCCATCACCTGGCGTGTTTCCACCCATACCGCCATTTTCCCGTCCGGCGAAGGCGCCACCGCGGAAACGCCTCGGAACTGCATGGCGAACTCGGGAGTCCAGGCGGCGGGTCCTTGCGCCCGGAGCGCCAGGGAACAGAGCAGGCCGGAGCACAACAAGGCCGGCAAGAAGCGCGGTTTCATAGGTGACATTCTATGTCACCCGACCTGCGGGGTGTAGCCGGCTAATGGCCTTCGAGCGAGGGCCACTTCGCCGGACGCTGCTCCCGGACGGCCTTCCAGCCTTCGCGGAAATCCTCGCCGCGGAACAGCCCGGCGCGGAGCTTCAAGCCGAGCGTGCCCGCGTCCAGCGCGGAAAGCGATCGCCGCTTGTGGACGAACTCCAGACCGCGGTGCACGGCTTCCGGCGATGAGTAAGCCAGCTTGGCGGCGATGTCCTGGGCGCGGTCGTCGTACTCGAAGGCGGGGGCCACCTCATGGACCAGGCCCATTTGCAACGCTTCGGGCGCGGCGAAGATGCGGCCGGTGAGCGCCAGCTCCGTGGCCCGCCGTTCGCCGATGGCGCGCGAGAGGGCTTCGAAACCGGCAAACGGAAACAGCCCGGCGCGGATTTCGGTGAGTCCAAACGAGGTGCCTTGCGCCGCCACCGCCACATGCGCGTTCGCGACCAGGGCCATGCCTTCCGCCAGCGCCGCGCCATGCACCGCGGCGACCAACGGCTTGCTGATCCGGTCCGAAATACTGAACAATTTGTGGTGCAGAAACCCGTGGTCGGTGTTGTCGGGATCGGCGGCTTCGTCCAGGTCGATGCCGCCCGAGAAGACCCGGCCTTCGGCTTCCAGCAGGATGGCGCCGATGCCGCGATCGGTTTCCGCCTCCTCGATCGCGTCCACGATGGCGCGGCACATCTCCAGGGTCAGGAAATTGCTTTCGCCGTTGGCCAGCGTGACCGCCCGCAACCGTCCTCGATCCTGCACGCGAACGCTCATCGGTTGCGCCTCACTTGTCTCCCAATCCGCCGGCGAGCCAGAGCGCGACACGGCGAAGCAGAGTGGGGTTCTCGCGCGCGACCGGCGCATTCATTCCCATCGGCGCCCGGTTAGGGCCTCCGAGTTGTGCCGAGAACATTGCCGCTTCCCCAAACACTGCAAGGCGCCCTTTTCCGTGGCGCATTAGCCCGCCCTGCAGCCAGCCCTTGACGGGGATTCTTGCCGTGTCCGGAGTGACTACATACGAACGCTCCACCATTTGCGAGACCGGTCCGGCGGGGAATTCGAGAAGCGGCACGCCGCCGGGCATCTGAAACGCCGAGCCGGTGAAGGTGGCCACCATGTCGACTCCATCGGTGACTGGGTGCTGCTTCAGCGTCCCTTTCTCCTTGGAAAAGACCAACGGGCCGGGGGCGGCCTCATCCACGACATACCCGTTCAGGAATTTCAGGTGGAAGGCGCGAGTCACCGGTTCGAATACTCCCGGCATCGGAAAATGGTCGATCATCATCCACAGCGATCCGCCGTCGCGCACCCATTTCTCGAGCACGGCGGCTTCCTCATCGGTGAAGCCGGGTTCCACGGGCTTTTCCCATTTGCCCGGATTGGCGCGAGACAGTGCATTCGCGATCACCAGGATTTTGAAGGGCTTCAAAGCGTCGCCGCGGAACTCGCTCTTTGACGCGACCACCTTGTAGCCGTCGCGCTCCAGAAGATTGGCGAAGGTGAGGTACCGCCCGTCCCGCGTGTGGAAGTTATTGTGAGCTTCGTCGATCGCGATCACGGGACCGGTTGCGGCGGGGAAAGCCGGTTTGTCGATGGGAGGCTTGAATTCGGTGTCGGAAACCTGTTGCGCGGTCAAGGCGGCGGTCAGCAGGCATAACCCGGCAAGTCGTGTCATGAAGATCACCCCAGCGTCTCCAGAATCAGATGATCCGTATCGCGCCGCGAGCACGCGGCTTCCAGCGCGAAGGACAGGACCGCCCGCGTCTTCAGCGGGTCGATCAACGCGTCCACGTGGCCTCGCGCAGCCGCGTGCTTCGCGTCCAGCCATTTGTCATAATCCGCTCGCGTCTTATTGACGCGCTCCTGGATATCTTCCGGAAGCGGCTCACCGGACTTGCGGTACTTCTCGATCTCGGGCCCGTGCACCGCTTGCACGGCCGAATCGCCTTCCATTACGCCGATGCGGGCGGTGGGCCAACCGAACGTGAAGTGCGGATCGAAGCCCTGGCCCGCCATCGCGTAATAGCCGGCGCCGGAAGCGTGATTCAGCGTCAGGATGATCTTGGGGACCCGGGCGCACGCCATGGATTCCACCATTTCCGCGCCGGCCCGAATGATCCCGCCCTGCTCGGCGTCCACTCCCACCATGAATCCGCTTACGTCCTGAAGATAGATCAAGGGAAGAGAATGGCGCTCCGCGGTTTCCACGAAATACGCGACCTTCCGCGCTGACTCGGTATAAACGATGCCGCCGACGCGGGGACCTCCTTCGGTCTTCAAGAAGCCGCGGCGGTTGGCGATCACGCCCACGGGACGGCCGTTCAGGCGAGCCGTGGCGCACAACATCTCCGGAGCATGATTCGGCTGGAACTCGGCATACTCGTCGGCATCCACGATGCGGTCGATGATCTCCTGCATGTCGTACGGCAGGCGGTGATCGGCGGGCAGCGCATCATACAGGCCTTCAGCGGGCTTTCTGGGGGATGTGCCCTTGGGAGAGGGTGGCGGAGGCGGCAAATCGCGGAAACGCGCTCGGATCATCTTCAGGCACTCCGGATCGTCCTTGGCGGTGTAATGCGCTACTCCGGAGGCGGTGGTGTGCATGCGCGCCCCGCCCAAGGTCTCGGCATCGGTGACTTGTCCCACGGCGCCCTTGACCAGGTTCGGGCCGCCGAGGCCCATGAAGCTGCTGCCCACCACCATGATGATGACGTCAGACAGCGCCGGAAGATACGCGCCGCCCGCGATGCACATGCCCATCACCGCGGCGATCTGGGGAACGCGGAGCCTGCGGCGCATCAGCGAATTGTAGTAGAAAATGCGAGCGGCGCCATACTGACCGGGAAATATTCCGTCCTGGTAGGGCAGGTTCACGCCGGCCGAGTCCACCAAATACACGATGGGAAGCCGGTTGCGCATGGCCACTTCCTGCGCGCGCAGGATCTTGGGGATGGTCTCCGGCCACCAGGCTCCAGCCTTGACGGTTGCGTCGTTGGCGACGATCACGGCGGGACGGCCTTCGATCTTCGCCACGCCGGTGACCACGCCCGCGGCGGGCGCCTGCCCTTCGTAACAGTCATAGGCGACCAGGAGGCCGATCTCCAGGAAGTGGGCGCCCGGGTCGATCAACCGCGCGATGCGTTCGCGCGCGGTCAGTTTCCCGTCCTTGTGTTGCTTCTCGATCTTCTTGGCGCCGCCGCCCTGCCGCAGCCGGTCTTCCAGGTCGTGCAGATCTTGCACCAGGGCGCGCATGTGCTCCGTGGCTTTCGAGGTTTGCATGAAGTTCCAGAATAACCTCAACCGGTGTTATCCTCGTTCTTCCAATGCCCCGCCTCCTCCCGGCCATGCTGTGCCTGCTGGCTGCCGGTGTATCCGCCGTGGGGCTCCGTCCTCCGCACCTGTTCTCTGAGGACTGCATCAACTTCGCGATGGCGCTGGAGCGCTTCGATCCTCGCAATCTGATCCCGCAGCCTCCCGGATATCCGTTGTTTGTTCTGCAGTCGCAGATGATTCAGCGTCTGCTGGGGCTGGAAGCCGGGGCGGCATTCACCATCGGCGTGATCCTGGGGGCGGCGCTCAGCCTGTGGCTCGCGTTTCTGCTGGCCTGCCGGATGTTCCAGAGCGTCGCATCGGGGTGGATCGCGGCGCTGCTGCTCGCGGTGAATCCCTCGTTCCTATTCGAGATCTCTACCTCCACGATTCGCGTGTGGATCGCCGCCGTGAATCTCCTGGTGGCTTATGCCTGCTGGCGGGCCTGGACCGGCGAATCGCGGTGGGCATGGATCGCGGCGGCGGCGCTCGGAATCGGCTCCGGTTACCGGCCGGAGTTGTTGGCGCTTCTGATGCCTCTGGCGGTGGTCTCGATCGCGCGGGGGGCGAAGCACTCCGGCGCCATTCTGGGCGCGCTCGCGCTGGGCGCGCTCTGCGCGGCGGCGTGGCTCGCGTTCCTCGCCTCGCGATTTGAAAGCACGGAGGCTTTGTTCCTGGTTTTCCGCGATTATCTGCGCGACCAGTCGCGCGATGCGTCGCCCGTCTATGGGGGCGGCGGCGACGCGTACCTGCGAATGCTCGTCAAAATGCTGGTCTGGAACGGCTTTGCCATCGGGGGATGGATCGGCTTCCGGTACTTTGCGCGACCCGCGTTCCCGATTGCGTTCTTCGCCTTGTGGGCCGTCCCGACCCTCGTTTTTCAGGGGTTGGTGCACGCCGGCTCTCCAGGACACGGGCTGGGCGTAATCGCGGCAAGCTGCATTCTCGGCGGCGCAACCTTGGCCGCCATGCGCCACCGTTTTCCCGCGCTGGTTCCCGCCGCGTTGGCTTTCGTGGTGACTCTGAACGTCCTTTGGTTCTGGTCTCCACGGCTGCTTTATCTGGCGGCGCCCAGGGTCGGGATCGGGGGCGAACTGGTCCATTTGCGCAAGCAGCTTTTCGACGCCGCGTGGGAAACCGCATGGCCGCTGATTCACGATGTGGATGTCGATACGCGCGCGGTCATCCGCACTACGGAACACCTGACGCGCGAACACCCGTCCGCGCCGATCTTCTGGAACCGTTCGCCCGTCAATTGGCGCAAGATCTCGTATTACCTTCCCAACCAGCCCATCACGCTCTTGCTCGACACGCTGGATATCGGCAACCGTCCGCACGCCTCCGTCTGGCGGAGAGTGCGTCTGGTCCGCGTTCTGCGAGGCGATCCCGTGGACGTGCCGGCCGGCCGGAGTCCACAGGTGATCTGGGTGATTGGCCGGGATTCGCCGGTGTACCGGAGCCTTTATGACAAGTTGACCCCGATGAGCGCGTCGGGAGTTTACCTGGCCGATGTGAGGTGGGGGACCGGTCTGATCGGCTACCGCCTGGTGCCCTGAGAGCGAGTCCTAGGACAGGATGCGCCAGAGGCCGCCCAGTGTAATCACCAAGACCATGATCCCCAGCGAGATGCTGAGCGGCCAGCGTGAAACCTGCAGGGATTCATTCCGCCGGAGCCTGCCGATCATCCTCCAGTGCGAAATACCCGCGGCCAGCATCGCCGCGGCGCCCACGGCGATCAGCGCGATGCCGATCTCCACCGCGGTACGGTACAGCCGCTCATTCGAACCATCGGCGCCGCGCATGGTGTGGAAGAAGCCGACCAGCGCGAACCCGAAGCTGGCCATCGTGAGTGTGGTGCGGATCCAGGCCAGAGTTGTCCGGTCCAGGGCAAGCTGCGTGCGGTAATTTGCCATGTCCGTACGGCTGTAGGCGAGGTCGACCCGGGGATCTGGTGTGCCCATGCACTGATTGTCCACCCTCAACGCGACCGCCGGAGGGCCTTGCTTCCACGCTCCTACCGGGCCGGAGCCCACTTGTACTCCGCGATCACGAGGTCGACGATTTCCCCCGCCAGTTTCCCGCCCAGGTCTCCGTTGGTCATCACCGCGACGGCCTGACCCTTTAGATTGGCGACCAACTGGGACCGGAATCCCGCATTGGATCCGCCATGGCCGAAGCGTAGCGCGTCGCCCGATCCCTGAAGTCCAGGCCCCAGGCCGAAGTCGCCCGTTTGCCGCGTCAGCATCTGGCGGGCGATCGCCTGCGACAGGAGCTTCTTCGACTTGCCGTCATAGGCGCGTTGGATCTCCAAAGCCCAGCGGCAAAGATCGGCGGGAGTGGTCCAAAGCCCAGCCGCGGCCATTTCGGGATACACATGCCACTTCCCTTTGACCGGTTTTCCCTCGCGATCGTGACCGCTGGCGGCAAAGGAACCGCGATTCCCGGGCAACGGCTGCTGGTAGCTGCTCTGCTTCATTTGCGCGGGCTTCAGCACCATGTCGCGCATGAAGTCCGGAAACGACTTGCCGGTGACATCCTGAATCAGGAGCTGCATCAGCGTCGTGCCGCCCCCCGAATACCGCCACTGGGAACCGGGCGCCATATCGACCCGGACCGCCGCCGTGTTCGCGGGCGGCTTCCGGCCGTCCAGGATATCCGCCAATGTCGGCAGCGGAACTCCCGCCTCGTAGCCCGGAAATCCGTGCACCGTCAGCCCCGCTCCATGGCTGGCGATCCGGCGCAGCGTCACTTTCTGATGCGTGGTGAATTCGTTGTCGGGCAAGCGCCAGGACTTCAACTTGCGATTGACGTCCTCATCCAGGTCAAGCTTCTTTTTCTCCACCAGGCGGAGCATTCCGGTTGCGGCCACGGGCTTGGAGATCGACGCCGCCTGAAAGAGGGTGTCCACGGTGACCGGCTTTCCGGAGCCCGCCTCCCGCTCCCCGAAACCCTGCGACCACACGATTCTGCCCCCATCCGCGATGGCCACGCTGACGCCTGGCACCTTGTACTGCTTCATTTTGGCGGGAATGTCGAACTTGTCGAGCGGTCCGGCGGCGGAGGCACAGAAAGCGACGAGCGTGAGCAGGGAGAATCTCATATTTCTGAGATTCTGCCACAACGCGCCGTCGAGTATTGCCGAAAGGTGGTTACGTCGCTGGAGCCGCCGGCGCGGGCGTTGCTTTCTTGCGTGTGGCGCGGCGCTTCTCGACGGGAGGCTGGCGATCGCTCTTCTTCAAGTTCGGGAGAACAATGGAGAGGACGAATTTTTTTTCGCCGTGGTCGTCGAACTTAATGGTAATGTGCTCGTCCGTGCACGAAAGAACGGACCCGAGACCAAACTTAGGGTGTTCCACTTGTGCGCCCGTCGCGAAGGGTGCTTTGCTGGCCATGTAAATCCTTCTTAAGCGATTGTAGCAACTTGAGTTAAGATTGTCGAATTCGGCGCCGGCTGCGCCGCTGGCGGGAAACGCTTTGCCGGGCCGCCGCGTCCACTTCCCCAGATGACCCCCAGAGTCTGTTCTTTCCTTTTGTTCCTTGCTTGGACCGCGGGCGCGCCGGCCGCGGAGCGGCCCCAACGCTATCTGCTGTGGCTGAAGGAGCCGCCCCTGGCGTCGGCCATCCCGGATCGGAAAGACTGGCTCACGGACCAGGCGGCGGTGCGGCGCGCCGCGCTGGAAGACCGGCATCGGGCTCTGGCCGGGGAGCTGACGCGCCGGGGACTGCGGCTGGTGAGTTCGGAATCGACCTTGGTCAACGTGGTTGTGGCCGAAGGCGAGGCCGCCTCGGGCGATTCGCTCCGCGAGATCGCCGGCGTGCGCGCCGTGTTCCGCCTGGCGCCCCTGAAGAGACATCTGAATCGCGCTCTGGATCTGACCAACGCATCCGCTGCCTGGAGCGCGCTCGGCGGGCAGCAGAACGCGGGCGCGGGCGCCAGGATCGCCATCCTGGACACCGGCGTCGACCACAACCATCCCATGCTGCGCGACCCCTCGCTGACGGTCCCCACCGGGTTTCCCCGCGGCGATGCCGCTTTTACGAATTCGAAAGTGATTGTGGCGCGCAGCTATGTCGATATCGTGGCCCGGTTCGACGGGCGGCTGGAAAGCACGCGGCCGGACGACCTGTCGCCACGCGACCGGGTGGGCAAGGGAACCGCGCTCGCGTCGATCGCGGCGGGAGCGCCGGCCGAGTCCCCGCTCGGCCGCATCTCCGGCATCGCACCCAAGGCCTGGGTCGGCAACTATAAAATCTTCGGATCGCCCGGGGTGAACGACACAACCTACATCGACGCGGTGCTCCGCGCCCTCAGTGACGCGGCGGCGGACGGCATGGACGTCGCCTTACTCAGCTTTGGTACGAATCCCGCGGAGTGGACGCTCAGCGATCGCCGTCAACCCGATTGCCCCAGCTTCGCCACCGATTTCTGCGATCCCATGGCGGTGGCGGTGGAGAACGCCGCCCGCGCGGGATTGGCGGTGGTTACTTCCGCGGGTAATGACGGAGATCTTGGTCTGCGGTTCCCGGCTCTGAACTCCATCAACTCGCCCGGTTCCGCGCCGTCGGCGATCACCGTGGGAGCGACCTCGAACGCGCACGCCCTTTTCCAGACCGTGACGGTCCGGGGCGCGGGCAACCCGCCGGAAGCCTTGGGTCCCGCGTACGCCTACTTCAGCGACGGGCCTCTGCCCGCCGGACCGCTGACGGCGGGACTTCGACTGGCGCCGGGGAACGCACGCGCATGCTCGCCGCTACCCGTGGGCTCCCTGGAAGGCGTATTCGCGCTGGTGGAGGGCGGCGATTGCCTTACGATTACCAAAGTCACCAATGCCGCCAACGCCGGCGCGGTGGCCGTGATTCTGTACCGCCAGAACTCCGAGTTCCTCTTCCGCATGCAAGGGGTCGCAAATACCGGGATCCCCTCGGTGCAGATCCGGACTTCGGCCGGGCAGGCCTTGCGGAACCTGCTGCAATCCAATCCCGGATTGCAGGTGACCATCGACCCCGCGTTTGTCGAACTGCGCGACGTGGAAAGCAACACGGTGGCCTCGTTTTCATCCCGAGGGCCGAATATCAACGCTTTGGAGATCAAGCCGGAGCTGGTCGCGCCGGGTACGGACCTCCTTTTCGCGACACAAACTTACGACCCGAACGGAGACCTCTGGTCGCCGGCGGGATGGTCCGCCGCGAACGGAACCAGCTTCTCCGCGGCGCTGGTGGCGGGCGCGGTCGCGCTGGTGAAGCAGCGGTATCCCGGCCTGACGGCGGCCCAATTGAAGAGCGCGGTGGTGAATACCGCGAATGCCGCCGTGGACGACTTCGACGCGCAGGGCGGGCGGGGGCGCGCGCGGGTCGCCGCCGTCGGCGCGGGCCGCCTGGATGCGGGGGCCGCGGTCCAGACGAACGTCACCGTGGAGCCGTCGGCGATCTCGTTCGGCCGCGTGCAGCAGGTGAATCAAAACCGGACCCTGCGGCTGACTAATATCGGAACGCAGAGTCTGAACCTGACGCTGGCGGTGGACCGCCGCGATCCGGACTCGCGGGCGAATCTCACGCTATCGAGCGGCTCGGTTTCCCTGAACGCCGGCCAATCGACGGAAGTTCAGGTTCGCCTGCAGGGCAGCGTACCCGCGGCGGGACAGTATGAAGGCGCGATCCTGATTACGGGAAGCGCCTCGCCCCTGCGCGTTCCATTCTGGTACGCCGTGTCCGACAATCGCGCCGCGAACATCCTGTCCACGCGGGCGCTGCCGTATCTGGGCGACGCGGGACGCCGCACGGTGCTGAGTTTCAAACTTGTGGATCAGTTCGGACTTCCCATTCCCAACGCGAACGTGCAGTTCGCGCCGCGTGATGCAATCGAAAGCGCGACCCCCACCACCGACGCCCTGGGCATCGGCGCGGCAACCATTCTGAACCTGAATACGCCCGGCGAAGATGAGATCGTCGTCCAGGCAGGCGGATTGCAGTTCACCTTCGACGGCAGAGCACGCCGCGTCCCGGCAATCAACAACAACGGGATCGTGAATGCGGCCAGCTTCGAACTCGGACCCGGACTGGCCCCGGGGTCGTATATGACGATCTTCGGCGCCGGCTTGAGCGAAGCCTCGCGCACATTCTCCACGCCGTATCTTCCGTTATCGCTTTCCGGCGTAAGCGTGAGCTTCGATGACACCACCCGCGGTGTCAGCGTCCCCGGACGCTTGCATTTTGTTCGCGACAACCAGGTAAACGTGCAAATTCCGTGGGAGCTCGCCGGATCTACCTCGGTGCAGGTGAAGGTTTCGCTCGGCGATTCGCAAACGGCGTTGTTCCGGGTCCCTATCCAGCGCGTGTCGCCTGGCTTCTTCGAATATCAGGACGGATCGAACCGGGTAGCGGCGGCTCGCGACGAAGCGAATGCGGTGGTCAGCGCGGCGAATCCAGTGCAACGCGGCCGCGTGATCCAGTTCTTCGTGAACGGCCTGGGAACCGTGGCCGAACCACAGGCCTCGGGCGAAGCCGCTCCCACGGATCGGCTGGTTCGCACCACGTCCGCCCCCACGGTGACCATCGGCGGGCAAAACGCTCCGGTACAGTTCAGCGGGCTTGCCCCAGGCAACGCGGGCCTCTACCAGGTGAACGTCGTGGTTCCGCCGAACATCGGAACCGGCCTGCAGACGGCGACGCTGTCCATCGAGGGAGTGGACGCCAAGACGACTCAGATTTCCGTCCGCTGATCTAGTTCCAGCGCCCGGCGATTTTTTTTCCGTTGATGCCGCGGAAGCCCGCCAGGCGCACTCGGTCGGAATCTTTCATCGACACCACCGGCATCAGGCCCTTTTCCATCAGGTCCTCGCAGGTGGTCTGCAGCATCAGAACCTCGGCGCACGGCTTGGTGACTGCTTCGCCGCCGTCCTTGTACACGTGCAGCGGCAGGCCGTTTACGTCCAGGATCTCGCCGGGCTCCATTTGCCACCCCTGCTCGGTGAAGGTTTGCGCCAGCAGGTACGCGCAGAGGAAGGCCGAGTTGCCCCACAGGTAATCCTCATGCTCGGGCTTGCCGGGAATCTCCTCGAATTCGAACGTCTCCACGGCGTCCGTCTTGGCGCCATAAGGCAGCCGCAGCAGGAATCGCGGCAGCGCGATGCCCAAGTGAGACGCTTCGGGGATTCCGGTCAACTCCTTCCATTCCGCCGACGGTTGCTTCCAGGCATTGACTTCCGGAGTGCCGCCGGTGAAGAAGGGAGTGCCGGCCGCGCCGGCAAGCAGCGCGATGCGTCCCAGAAGCTCGATATCCGGAGTGTTATCGCCGAACGTATAGTCCCCCGCGACGGCGGCCCAGGGATGCGCGCCGGGTGTTCGGACCGTCTGCTCCACAAGGACCTTATACAGGGCGGTGGTGCGCAAATCGGCCGTTTCAAGCAGATCTTTCGCCAGCGCTTTGCGGGGAAGGCTGAACAGGTAGATTTTCAGATCGGGGCTGGTCTCCACATCGCGGACGAGCATCTCCACGGCTCGCCACGCGGCCTCCAGACTCTGGAAGGCGGGGCGATGCAGCAGGTTCCGCATCTCATTTCCGATCGCGGTCTCGATCTTCGCAACGATCTCCAACTGCTTGGGGTTGGGGCGGTCCACCAGATACGGGGACACCAGCTTCTTCAAATATTGCTGGAACGGATCCGCGTCGGCGGCGGGGCGGCCTTCGGTCTCCGCCGCGATCTGGTCCAGCAAGCTGCCGGAGCTGAGAATGGAGGCCGGGGCCTGCACCGGCTCCGCCGTGACCTTGCGGAAGGTCTGCGGATCCTCCATGCGCTTGCGGGCCTCCTGGAGGTCGCGAAACATACGGAAGCCGCGATAGAGCTGCTCTGGACGAAAGTCGTCCATTTCCTTGAACTCGATGCGTCCGGCCGGCAGGTCGAGATGAACGCCAAGCTTGCCCGGCAGGTCGTTTACGTTGTCTCGATCGACGAAGACCGGCCTGGCAGTCTCGCATCCGAAATCGCCTAAAAGCAGGATGCGAAACGGATGCTCCGATTCGGGCCCGTCATTCTTCTTGCGCCGGGATTGAACGTCGAGTTCGATCATGGCGGCCATTATACTTCCAGCGCCTGTTTCGATTCAGTCAACCAGCAGCACGAAGTGCTGGCCGCGCGGGAGATAGATGCAAGTGCCTTCGATGCGCGGGGACGCAAGCTCGCCATCGATTTCGATGCGACGAGGGAGCTTGTCCAGGATCAGAATCGCCCGCGAGGAACTGCGATATCCGAACTCGACGCCGCCCTTCGACACCGCCGCGCTTTCCAGGTCTCCGGAGAAGCCCAGGATGCGGGAAGGGATCGGCTGCGCCGACGGCTCGACGGAATGCTGCCCGGGAGGCAGCCAGAGCGTATCGTCGTCGCGCACGGGCCAGGGCCTGCCGTCCACCAGGGCCGGTCCGGACCACCGCAAGCCTACGCCCCGCGGCGAGTCGATGACGAGCTTTGCCCCCGCGGCCTGTGCCTTTTGCACCCCGGCCGCGGCCGAGCTAAGCCATTCCAGGTCCACCGGCGCCAGCGAGCTCTCGAAGTACAGCGCGACCCGCGGAAATGCCCGTGCCGCCAATTGCACCAGTTGCATCAGTTCGGTTCCCGTCTGCTGCTTGGTGGGATACACATCCTGATACCGCTCAACGATGTTGATGTCGATCGCCAGCTTGGCGGCGGCGGGCGCCGACGCCGCGTATCGCGAGGCGATCTCCGGATATCGCGCCGGCCCCAGGTGCCATACCGTGGCCGGATCCTCGATCAGAAACGTGAAGTCATGCTGATCCAGCAGAGGCAGGGTGCGCGAGGTGTCCGCCCCCAATAGTTCTTTCATCCGCGTATCGAACCGGTCGTCGATATGCGTCAGGACAAGGTCCAGGTCCGGCTTGGATTTCCGGATCTCGTCCAGCCGCAAGAGCCATTCCTTCTGCAGCCGGTGCGCCAGCGACGCCCGAAAATCGAGGAACCTGCCTATCGCCTCCGGCGGGGAGCCAGGACGAAACAGATCCCGCGGATCCACGCCCGTCAAGCCGCGATACGCCTGGCGGACGTCACTGTTCATCGGCGTGAAGCGGGCCGGGTTCGCCGCGCCTTCCAGCGATTCGAAGTACAACTCCGCCAGGTTCACCCCGTCCCAATCGAACCGGTCCAGCAGGTCCCGCAGCCCGGACTCCGCGGCGGCTGAAGCTTGCGGATTGGCGAGGTTCATCAACTTCCGCCAGTCCAGGTGAGCGTCCTGCAGGACCGCGGTCTGCTCCCGCCACTCCGGATGATCCTGCCAGAACTTCTCGCTGACGTGCGGAAACTCGATCCAGGCATACACCAGGATCGCCCGCCGGTGGCATGCGGCGATCACGCGTTTCAAATACGCATCACGCTCCGCATCCGCTTCCCAGTAATGCCAGGCGGCGACATGAATGGCTCCGATCCCGGCGCGTTGCCAGCGATCCGCGATGTACTCGATGTCGGCACGCAGGCGATAGGAGGAATCGAAAAACGCCCACAACCGCCTGGAGCGGAACGGCGGCGCGACGCCCAGATCGGCGAGCGCCTGAAGGATATAGGGAAAGCGTTCATAGCCTTCGCGACCGGGCGGGCAGGCGGCCCACAACGCCGCTCCGCCGCCCACTCGGATACCTACCAGCAGCGGCGCACCGGTCCAGCGCTCGCGCAGGAACACGCGCGCGGCGGCCGGCAGCCTCGATTCGACAATCGCCGCCGCGGGTTCCCACACGATGTGCAGCTTCGGCGCACGCGCCTCGATCGCGCTTTGCACCCGAATCCGCCTGCCGGAGGGCTGGATGCCCAGCGCCCGCGCCAAGGGCGAGTCCCCCTCAATCAGGATCACCGCGCCGGCTTCCAGGCGACGCATCCACTCCGCCGGTTGTGACGCACTCGATCCGCCGACGACGATCAGCCTCGCGCTGGACTCCGCCGGTTGAAAACCGCCCGCCGCAAGTACCTTGGACCACCCGGCGGCTTCGTCGCCCGCGACATGAAAGGAGAGGTCGGCGGCGGATAGCGCCGCGGCCCACAGAACACTAGCGAGTAAACGCATACCATAACCCCACGCGAGCATCCCAGTAGTTGGGGCGGCCCGGATTGCCGATGTTCTTCAGAAACGCCCCCCTCAGCAGACTGGCGGAAAACAGCACGGGGCGGAGTGTGCCGGGGAACCGGAACCGGATGCCAGGTCCGGCCTCCACCAGGTTTCCCCAATATTGCTGCTTCAGGTCGACGGTCGCGTTGGCGTGAAGGAACACCTGTGAATCGAAGCCGCCCGCCGAGGGCAGCGTATAGCCTCCGCGATTCTGGCTGTACAGCAGCACGTCATGCTGGAAGCGGCTGACGTAAACCAGGTCTTCGTTTGTTTCCGCGAACCACCCCCGGGATTCGCTTCCCATCATGTTCCCGATGCCCTTGGCGTAGCTGACGCCGCCCCGGTAATCGGGAACGAACCGGCCGACGTCGTCGCGCTGGATGTAGCGCATCGCCTGGCCGGCTTCGGCCCACGCGAAGAAGCCCCGCCTCACCGGGGTCGCGACGCCGATGGCGAAGATGAATGAGCTTTCCGACAGGTACTGCGCCGGCAATCCCGCCGCCACCGGCGCGAGTTCGCCTCGCGTGTCCCCAATCAGCCGGACCGAGAGATATGGCCGCAGCGGGAGCTTTCCCAAACGGAACTCGGTTTTCACCTGACCGTAGGCGAATACGTTGTGCCAGCGCGAGGAGAAGAACGGGAAAACCCACGCGGTGGTGCGAAATCGCGATTGGCCCGGCCGCAACCCCTGATAGGCGCGTGACGCCGGCCGCGCGATCTCCGGATCGGGACTTCGGCCCGCCAGCCGGAACCACTTCGCGGCTTCCTCATCCTGCTTGAGCACGTTGTAGGCCCAGCCGAGCTTCATCATGACGTCGAAGTCCACCGGATCGCTTTCATGGGCGATTCGCAGATACTTCACCGCGTCGGGGATGTAGCCTTTCTCCAGGCTCTTCGCCGCCATGGCGCGAGCCTCCTCCGTCACATCGCGGCGAGGTGTATCGCCGCGGCGCAGCGTGCGAGGCAGGCCGAGAGCCTCCCGGACGCGATCCGCGATTTCGTCGTCATCGGTCTCCAGCACCCGGTCGAGCAGCGGCTTCGCCGCCTCATAGTCCTTGCGCGAAAGTTTGAGAAATCCGAGCTGCGCCAGGCTGAGGCGGTCCTTCGGCGTAAGCTTCAGAAGCTGCTCGAACTCCGCTTCCGCAAGCTCCGGCCGCTTCATCTCCAGGTGCAGGTACGCGAGTTCGCGCCGCAATTCGACACTGCCGGGATCGAGCTCCAGCGCTTGCCGGAACTCATAGACGTACGGGTAGCGATCCGGCAGGAGTTCCCGGGCAAGCTCCGCGGTGCGGGGCTCGGCTGCCCGCGAAGCCGCGAGAAGCGTGACAAACGCCTCCTGCTCCCGGCCCAGCTCACGCAGCATGCGCCCGCGATCCAGCAGCAGGGATCGCTTGTCCGGGCGCAGTTTCCAGGCATGCTCATAATGCAGCGCCGCCGCCGCGACTTCATCCCGCGTTTCCGCCAGCTTCGCCAGTTCCTCGTGCGCGCTGTAATTTCCGGGGGCCAGCTCGACGGCCCGGGTCCACCTCGCGATTCCTTCGGCCAACGGCCGATCAATGTTCTGATAGGCGTCTTCGGCGGCAGCATCGCCCTGTTGCCGGAGGCGCTCGAACACCCGGCGCGCCATGCGAGTCTGCCGGGTTTCGTGGCAAAGATAGGCGTACTCGCGCGCCAGGTGGAGGTCGCCGGGTTCCAGCGCCATCGCTTCCGCGAACTGATCCCGCGCTGCCTCGGTCTCGCCCGTCTTGAGAAGCGTGTATGCGAGGTCCTTGCGCAAGCCAGCGTGGCGCGGCTCCTTGGCGATGGCGGACTGAAACGCCGCGATCGCCGCGTCGTAGTCGCGCCGGTTCAGCGCCTCATACGCATCCGACCGGCCTTCGAAATTGCTGTCCGGCGTTTGCGCCGTCAGAACTCCCGCGGCCCATAGAACCAGCCATCGCAAGGTCACACCCTCCGGTATGGATATAGTGTGCGCCGGACGTCCGGATTCTCACGAAATTGATGGCTCTAGAAGGCGACCCGCAGCCGTGCGGCGACATTGCGCGGCTGCCCGATCGCCGTGCCTGAGAGCAGGCCGGCGAAATTGATGAGGTTGAAGCGGTCGGCGACATTGAGGGCATCCACCTGGAAAGTGGCCTGGTAGCGTTCGCCGCGCAACAAATCGATCCCCAGGGACAGGTCAAAGGAATAGGACGGCTTCACGCGGCCCCGCGCGAAGTCGACCTGGGAAAGCACCCGGGGATCGCCTGTTTCCGGGGCTTCGCCTTCAAAAGGCAGGCCGCTGTTGTACCAATAGCCGGCCGCGGCCCAGACCCGGCGCGTGAGATCCCAGCGCCCGCGGAGCTGCACCGTGTTGCGCTGGTCCTGCGTGATCGGGAAACTGCCCTGGGCCAAGAGTTCGGCGGCGTCGTCCAGGAACAATCCGCCGGTGACGGGAAGATATCCGGTTCCCAGCAGATTGGAGTAGCTGGCGAATCCCGAAAAGCGTCCCCAGGACGGGACCTCCAGCTTTACCTCGTAACCCCGCACGCGAGCCTGCTCGAACGCGATCGGGAAGCTGACTCCGGTGTTCAGAAACACTTCGTCGTCGCCGTAATTGCGGAGCCGCCGCAGATACCAGCTCGCGTCCAGCCGGACCCGGCTGAAGATCGCCTGCGAGAACCCTGCTTCGAAGTAGTTTCCGCGCGACGGCCGCACCGGCAATCCGCTGGTCTCATCGGTAAGATTGCGCGCCTCCGGCGAGCTGGCCAGCAGCAGATTCTCGATCGCCGGCGTCGTGAACACCCGGTCAAGGCTGGCGCGGAGCAACGTCCGTGTTCTGGGCAAATAGTACCCGATCCCCAGTCGCGGGCTGAACGCGGTTTCAGCCACCAGCAGCCGGTAGCGATCCCACCGCAGCCCCGCGTTCACGGTCAGGTTTCCCAGGCGGATGGTGTCCTGAACATAGGCGGACTGCTCGTTGCCCCGGCGGCGGCCCCGGAAGCGGAAGGCGAGCGGAAACTCCTCCTCAAAGAACGTCGGATCCGCGATCCGATAAGCGAACAACTCGCGCGCACTGGTGAAGGCTGCCTCAATTCCGAACTTGACTGCATGGCGGCCTTGAGTGGTGGCCGCGCTCGAATTCAAGTACAACTCGCGGAAGCCGCGATCCTGCGAAGCCAGGATCGGCGTCGCCAAAGGATTGCTCCACAACCGCGCGTCCACGTCGCGGGCCATCAGACGCGCGTCGAACAGCCATTTCGCGGACAGGGTGCGCTGATAACTTGCTTGACCCAGGCTCTCCCTTGTTGCGCGATCCTGGCGTTGTCCGGCCGTTTGCTGAAACAGCTCGTTCGGCACCAGAAACGCGGATCTCTTTTGATGAAAGTAAAAGCGCACCCGGTCCTGATCCGACGGCTCGGTATCCAGGCGGGCGGTGAATCCTGCGCCCGAGCCGTGGTTGGTGAAGTTTTCCGGCGCGGGCGGATCCAGGAAGCGATCGGTGAAGAAGCCGTTCGCCCCCAGCGAGACGGTCCAGCGGCGCGCGCCGTACTGCCCCCCGATCGCTCCGTTGCGGCTGGCGAAGCTACCACCTTCCAGCGCCGCCGATCCGCGCCAGCCCAGCCGGGAATCGCGCCGCGTGGTCAGCTCGACTACGCCCCCCAGCTTGCGGCCGAATTCCGCCGGGATCCCCGCGGTCCAGATGCGCATCGACTCGGTCGATTCCGCCGCGAACGCCGGAGCGAATCCGGGCGAGCGGTTGTCGGTCACCGGTATGCCGTCCATCACGTACTGCGTGTCGTACTCGGACCCGCGCGGATGCAGGATCCCGTTTGCTTCCAACAGCCAGCCGGGCTGCGTGTTCACCAGGTCCAGAATCTCGCGGCCGGGGCGGCTGGCCCGCCGCGTGTGAATCGCCTCCGAGCCAAGCCGGAACACGGGACCAGTGGCGTGCGGATCCAGCAGCGTGCCGGAATCGCGTACCGTCACCTGTTCGGTGATCCCGCGCAGCTCCAGCGTGACTTTGCGTTCCACGGGGACCTCGCCGCGGATCTCGAACGAGAAGCTCGAAGCAGCGAATCCATCGCGGATCACCGATACGCGGTAAGGTCCGAAGGCCAGGCCCGGAATGTTCAAGCGTCCTTCGGGCGAAGTCTCATAGGTCCGGCGGACCTGGTTTATAGCGCTCTCGACTTCGACGCGCGCCGCGAGCGCCGCTCCCGTGGGATCGGCAACTGCCATGCGCAGCTCGCCGGATTGACGGTCCGCGGGCGCCAGCGCGGCACACGCCAGCAGCGCGATGGCCGCGCGTCTCATTTCGCAATCGGGCGGCGCTTGAGGAATTCGACGATGTGCCCGGCGATCTCTTCCCCCTTGTCTTCCTGCAGAAAGTGCCCGGCGTCTCGAATCACGATTTCGGGCTCATTCTTCGCGGTCGGCAGCAGAGCGCGGAACATGCGGTCCCCTCCCGCGGTCACGGCATCCTTGTCGGAGAACATCACCAGCGCCGGCTTGTTCCATTGCGCGAGCACCTGGCGCGCCTTCTCCATTCGCGGGATCGCCGGATCATCCTTGGAGATAGGCACCAGCAGCGGGAACTGGTGTGCTCCCGCCTTGTACGACTTGTCGGGATACGGGGCGTCGTATGCAGCGCGGACCGCCGGACCGAGGTTCGACACCGTTCCGCGTTCCAGAACGTCGCCGACGTTCATGTCCGTCTGCTGCGCGGCAAAGGCTCGCCACTGCAGAAACGCCGGACCTGGCTTCTCGCCCGTGGGCAGGCCGGTGTTCATCACGATCAGCCTCGCGAACCGGTCTGGCATTTCACCCACCAGCGCCAGCCCCAGCAGTCCGCCCCAGTCCTGGCACACCAGCGTGATGTTGCGCAGCTTTCGCTTCTCGACGAAGCTTTTCAGCGCGGCAAAGTGCATTTCAAAGGTGTAGCCGCTCTTCTCGCGAAGCTTGTCGGATTTGCCGAAGCCGATCAAGTCCGGCGCGATCACCCTTGCTTCGCGCGCCACTACGGGGATGATTTTCCGGTACAGGTACGACCATGACGGCTCGCCGTGCAGCATCAGCACCACGTCGCCCTTGCCTTCGTCCACGTAGTGCATCCGCTTGCCTTCCACGGTTGCGTAATGGGGGCGGAAAGGATAATCGGGCAAGCCGCGGAACCGCTCGTCCGGTGTGCGGAGCGGTTTCTCGGCGAGAAGGACGGACGAGAGGGTCAGTAACGCCAGCATGCGCATCAACCAAGATTCTATCGTCAACAACGAGTGCCTTGCCTTGGCCTTGATCGCGGTCTTATTCTGCGCGGAGCAGAGTTCACAAACTTTCAGGTAAGCTAAAACCACAATGAAGCTAGCGTTGACCCTTGATTCTGGGAGGTTGGAGTGGCCTCTCCAAGCAGCCCGCAGAAGGTAACAATCTCGCAAGACACTTGGTGGTCGCAGGCAAAGTCCGAGGTTCGACCCCTAGTCCGGGATGCTGTCGTCCAAGGTGCGGCGCTCGCTACGACCGGCATACTTCACCTCCTAACGAGGGCACTAGACTTCATCGGTGTGAGCAGGGACATCATTGACGTCCTGAACTTTATCGGAAAATGGGCAACGATTGGCAACTTTTTGCTCCTCTCGTTGACGAGTCTGGTACGTTCCTGGCGAACCTTTCAAAGGGTCGTGAGCAGTGAATAGGCTGGATGTTTTCTTAGATCGTGACACCAAGTCAAGAGACCGAATACTAGCGGTTTCAGTTATGACGGGCGTACTGGTTGGGATTGCTTGCGAGCTGCTCCTTGCACTCAGCTTTCGCGCTTCGGCAAACGCTTGTGTGATTGTGGCGGTTTCAGTGTACTTTTCCAAAGTGTGGCTGTATGTGAGGTTCCCCGAACGGGTGCGATCTCAAAATACGACTGCAACCTTCCGGCGCCGAAGTTTGCTTGCAGCGTATGCAGGATCAGTTATTATCTTCCTCAATACCTCGGCACCACGCCGGATCCAAGCTGCCGCGATAGACCGTAAGTTGAGGCAACTGACCCAAAAGGTCCCGTTGGACTTCAGGGCTCTAAGTGAGGTCAAGCGGGTCCTGACGTTCGCGAGTCAAGGTAAAGTTCACGTGTCGTCTGAGGTCTTGGATCGCACTCGAACGGTGCTGCGAGAAACGGCAGCGACTAGCCCTGAGCTCCAGCGCCTGGCGCTTTCTGCGGGAACAGTGCTCGTCGCTGGCCAAACCCTCCAGCTCTCTCATGAACTAATGGAAGCAATGAGGCTGCCGCGCTCCCGGCCCGAATTCGCAGGTGCAGCCTGGAAATTTCAGCCGATCGCGACGAATGTCGGGCCCGATAACTATCGCACGCTTCCGATTGAGAGAAGTCCCAAGTCAGCAATCATGCAGCGAATCGAAAGCAAATGGGAAGAGTCGCCGTCTGGTCCAACGTTTCTTATCGTGAGTGGCTTGCAAGCTCGATTAGACGGATTTCATCTGAGGCGGATTATTTTCGAGAACATGGATCTTGTGTACTCTGGAGGGCCATTGCTGCTGGATCACGTCTATTTTGTGAATACTAGGATTACAGTGGAACCCGGTCCCGGAGCCTGGGATTTCATTGCCGCCTTTCGGCCCGGCGAACCCGTCAGCTTTGGGCGCAAGGTGAACTGAAAGAACCAGACGTACGGATCCAGACGTTCGCACAACGCCGGGCCCCTACAGATCTCGAATGCGCGCGGGAACGGCCATTGATCTCGAGGATCTGTTCCAGGCGGACTTCGACGGAACAAACCCAGGAGGCCCCTTGTCGTTGGCCCGCCGAATGGACCTCTGATACATTGGACGCTTATGTCCGGCATGATGATGGATTACCCGCTCACGCTCACCCATATCCTGGAGCGGGCGGCCAAGCTGTACCCCCGCAAAGAAATCGCCGGACGCATGCCCGCCGGGATGCACCGCTACTCTTACGCCGATTTCCATGCCCGCGTTCACCGGCTGGCGCACGTCCTGCAATCCCTCGGCTTGCAGCCGGGCGATCGGGTGGGAACTCTCTGCTGGAACTCCCACCGCCACCTGGAACTGTACTTCGCCGTCCCCTGCTTCGGCGCGGTGCTGCATACCCTGAACCTGCGGCTGGCGGCCGATCAGCTCGCCTACATCATCCAGCACGCCGGCGACAAGGTGATCTTCGTGGACGCTTCGCTGGTCAACCTGCTGGAGCAGATCCGCGCCGACATCCCCGGCGTCACCCGCTTCGTCATTCTGGACGACGAGCCGATCGAGAAGCACACCCTCGATCCGGCTTTCGATTACGAAGCTTTGCTGAACCTGGCTCCGTCCCACCCCTTCCCCTGGCCCGTCCTCGACGAGAACACCTCCTGCGCCACCTGCTACACCTCGGGAACTACCGGACACCCCAAGGGCGTTTTGTACAGCCACCGCGCGCTGTTCCTGCACAGTTACGGCCTGACCATGGCCGACAGCTTCGCGCTCAGCGAACGCGACACCATCCTCCAGATCGTTCCGATGTTCCATGCCAACGGTTGGGGCGTCCCTTTCGCCGCGGTGATGACCGGCTCCCGAATCGTATTCACCGGACGTCAACTGCAGCCCCAGGATGTGGCCGGACTGATCCAGAACGAGAAGCCCACCTTCACCGCCGGGGTACCCACCATCTGGATGACGCTGTATGCCTATCTGGAATCAAACCCGCACGATCTTTCGAGCCTTCGCACCATCGTCTGCGCGGGATCGGCGCTGCCGCGGGGCTTCATCGAGCAGTACGAGAAGAAATACGGCATCCGCTTCATGCTCGCCTGGGGCATGACCGAAACCACTCCCATCGCCACCGTGACCTCGCTCAAGTCCACGCTCCTGGACCTGCCTGAAAAGGATCGCTGGAACCTGATGGCGCGCCACGGATTTCCCCTTGCCGGCGTGGACATCCGGATCGTCGATGAGAACGGCCGCGAACAAGCCTGGGACGGCGTCACCATGGGTGAGCTGCAGGTGCGCGGCCCCTGGATCACCTCGGGCTACTACAACGACCCGCGGGGAGCGGAACGAGGCGCGCAAGAGTCGTTCTTCGAAGGCTGGTTCCGCACCGGCGACGTCGCAACCATCGACCCCGAGGGTTACATCCAGATCATGGATCGGACCAAGGACCTGGTGA
Source organism: Bryobacteraceae bacterium (assembly GCA_019748195.1). Classification (GTDB taxonomy): domain Bacteria; phylum Acidobacteriota; class Terriglobia; order Bryobacterales; family Bryobacteraceae; genus JAIEPW01. The sequence goes on along the minus strand of JAIEPW010000022.1, from coordinate 33,504 downwards.
AATCGGGCGGGGAATGGATCTCTTCGGTGGACCTCGAGAACGCGATCATGGCCCACCCCAAGGTGATGGAAGCCGCCGTGATCTCGATTCCGCACCCCAAGTGGCAGGAACGCCCGCTGGCTTGCGTCGCGCCCGCCCCGGAGCACCGGAACACCATCACCAAGGAGGAACTCCTGCAGTTTCTCAGCGAGCGCGTGGCCAAGTGGTGGCTGCCGGACGACATCGTTTTCATCGATGCCGTGCCCAAGACCAGCGTCGGCAAGTTCAATAAGCGCGCGCTGCGGGCCCAGTTCGAAGGCTACACGCTGCCGGGATAGAGCATGATCGGAATCGCTCGCAGTTCTCTCTACGTGCCGCGTCACCGGCTGTCGCGCGAGTTGATCGCGCAGGCCTGGGGCTCGCGCGCCATGCCCGGCGCGAAAGCGATCGCCGGCTTCGATGAAGACGCGCTGACCATGGGCTACGCCGCGGCGTGGGCACTGGGCGATCTCAGCTTCCACCGGCTGTACTTCGCCTCCACCAGCGCGCCCTTCTGGCAGCGCTCCACCGCCAGCCAGATCGCCGCCGCATGCGACCTGCCGGCACGGGTCGCCACCGCGGATTTCGGCGGATCCCTGCGCGCCGGCACCTCCGCGCTTCATGCCGCGTTCGATGCCGTGCAGGCGGGCCCGGCCGAATCGGTGGCCGTGGTCGCCTCCGAAGCGCGCGACCCCGAGCCCGAATCCGCCGAGGAAATGCTGTTTGGCGACGCAGCCGCCGCCCTCCTGGTATCCGGCCGGGACCTGGCCGCCGAACTGATCGCCCGAGTCTCCCGCTACGACCATTTCCTGGATGAGTGGCGCCGCGACACCGACGCCGAGGTGCACGCCTTCTCCGGGCGCTTCACTACCCGTCACGGCCTGGAGGAGAACGCGATTGCCGCTGCCCGCGAACTTCTGTCTATGGCGGACGCGAGACCCGAGGACATCACTCTCGCCATCCTGCCCTCGCCCGACGGAAAGGCGCATCTCACCATAGCGAAAGCGCTGGCTCTGGATGCCAGCCGCGTGGCCGATCCGGGCGTTTCCAACATCGGCGTCACCGGCGCGGCGATGCCGCTGCTACTGCTCGCCTCGGCGCTGAAGCAGACGCCCGCCGGCGCCCGGATTTTGCTGGTGAGCTACGGCGACGGCGCGGACGTTTTCCTGTTCCGCGCCACGGGAACCGGCGTCCATCCACTCCCGCCGGACTCGCGTACCATCCCTGTATCCAGCTACGCCCGGTACAAAAAGCTGCGGCACGTCCTCAGCGAAAGCGGCGGCGGAGCGGAGATGTCCAACGTGTTCTGGAAGCGCGAAGAAGCGCAGAACGTCCGTCTCCGCGGCAGCCGTTGCGGCAAGTGCGGCCTGATTCAGTTCCCCATGGCGCAAGTCTGCGAAAAATGCCACAGCTCCGGCGCGATGCAGGACCATCCGCTGAGCCGCACGGGGCGGATCTTCACCTTCAACAAGGACTACCTGTACGATTCACCCGTGCAGCCGAACCTCCTGGCGGTCGTGGACCTGACGGGCGGCGGCCGCATCCTGTGTCAGGTGACGGATGCGGGCGGCGACGCCGCAATCGGCATGGACGTCGAATTGGTGCTGCGGCGCATGAAATCGAGCAGCAGCCTGCATCATTACTACTGGAAATGCCGTCCGCTCTAGCCCATCCGGAAAAGCCGCCCCAGGCGATTCCACAGCCGTGAGCGGATGCGGATCAGCTCCGCCTCCAGTTCCCGCGCGCGCCGCGCCTGCGCTTCCACTTCCTGCTGCAGGTGTTTGACATTGCCGATCTGCTCCTTCACTTCACCCTGCAACTGCACCGCCCAGCGCGTGCGTTCTTCAAACTCGCTTTCAATCTTCTTCGCCCAGCGCGACGTCTCGGCGACCTCCGCGGACGCACGTTCCTGAACCGCCGCCGCCGTTGCCCGAGTCCTCGTTAACTCATCGGCAAGCCTCGCCAGTTCCGCGCGCAAGGCTGCGACTTCGGCCCCTCGATCGCGGTAGGCTCCCGCGATCTCCGCGACAGCCGGCGCGAACCTGCCCTTGCGCGCTGCGATGGGAAGCGACCAGCGTTCGCCATGCACCACCCCGTGAGCCGGTACATGCTCCCCGCGAATCGCGACCTCGTCGAAGCCCGCGTCCTTCAGCAGCGTCAGCAGCTCGCTCTCCGCGAACTCACGAATTTCCACCGTCGAGCCGTCGCCGCCATGAAACACGAGGTTCTCGAACACCTCCACGCGACCCTCCCGCGTGCGGTTCACCAGCACCGGCCGCCCGCCCACCTGCACCACCTGAAAATCGTGGAGCTGGGGGAAGTGTTCCGCGGTGGCGGGCTTCAAGGAATATGGCGTGGTCAGCAACAGCACGCCGTCCGGCTTCAACATGCGATGCAGCGTGGCGAAGGCCCGGTCCACCGGCGGCGGAACGTGCTCCAGCACTTCGCTGCTGACGATAAAATCGTACCGTCCGAGGTGCCGCTCATCCATGCTCACGACATCGAAGCGCGGAGCCTGGTGGTAGAAAGTGTTGGTGTAATCGAACTTTTCCGCCAGCCGCGCGGCCAGCGCCGGCGGATCGCTCATCCCGATCCCGCGCAGGCTCTTCATCACCGGCATTTCGTCCAGCGTGAGCGGAACACCGAAGATCTCCATCGAGATCAGCGACACCAGCCCCCGCAGCCGCACCGTGGAGCCGCATTCCGGACAGCTCGCACGCTCGCGATCGAATCCTTCCGCGGGCGTAGCCGGCTTCGCGCCGCAAACATTGCACTGGAAGCGGGGCTCAGCGGGCGAACCGGTAGATGACAAACGTTGCTCTCCCTTGGCGATCGTGGATGATCTCATGAAACACCGGCGAGAATCCCGCGGCTTTGGCGCGCGCGGCGACGTCCGGCTCCCGCGGAACAATGCGGGCCTCCGCCGTGTGTCCCGCATAAACGTACTCCGGTGAGATCTCAGCTTCCGCGCCCTCGCGCAGCGCGACTCTTCCTTCCGTCAGCAAGTGCACGCTCTCCAGAATGCCCCAGTCTGTCACGAAAACCTGCTTCGCGTGCAGCGCTTCCAACCTCCGCGCCAGCGGGGTCATGGCGTCCGTCCAGCGCGTGGACCCTCCGTTGCGGATCAGCATCGCCGCGTACTGATTCAGCGCCAGCAGGTTCCCGGCACAGAGCATTGCGCACATCGCCGCGGCGATCCACCGCCGCGGCGCAATCGCGTCGATCGCCACCGCCGTCAGCATCATCGGGAACGGCCACAGCAGCACCACATGGTGTGCGCCGCCGCCGGCGCGCGCGGTGGCCGCCATCGCTCCCCAGGTAACCACCAGAAAAAGCAACGCGAACCAGCCGGCTCGCCGCCGTGTCGCGATCACCGCCAAGGTGCCGAACACCAGCGCCAGCACATTCCAGTTTGCCACCGGCTCGTCGCCCGAGCTCAGACGTTCGGATACGCGCTGCACGACGCTTCGCGCCGAACCCCTCTTCGGACCCGGCGCCGCGGCTACCAGGAAGCCGTGGAACGCCCGTCCGTTCAGTGTCTCCTGCAGCAGATGAATCTTGATAAGCACGTCATCTCCCCCGATGGCGGCATTTTGCGTGAGCGTCTCCAGCGGCCGGGCAACGTTGTAAACGATCAGCGGCAGTGCGCCCAGCGCCAGCCCCGCGGTGGCGATAGATACGTTCCGCCAGGTCAAATGCCGGCGGACCGCTGCGTGCACCACCACCGCGGCCGCGGCCAGTCCCGCTAACGCCCAGGCGAACAGCGCCTTGTCCCATAACCCCAGGCCGAACACCAGAAATCCGCCGAACAGCGCGCCACGGCTGCCGGATTTGTGGAACCGCAGCAGCAGCAGCAACCCGCCCAACTTGCATGCCTGCTGGATCGCCACCGGACCCCAATCGATCACTTCGGTCAGCACGAAAGTCGTATCGGTGGCCAGCAAGGCGGTTCCAATGATCGCCGCCCGGCGGCCCGTGGTGGCGTCCAGAAAGCGCCAGAACATCCACACGGTGAACGCTCCCAACAACAGTGTCGGCACGCGCAGCGAAACCGGCGAAGGCGGGAACAGCCAGAAGACTCCATTCAGGATCCAGGCCTTCCCCGCGCCCAGGTAGGACGAAAGCATCAGCGGGATTTCCCACCGGCCGACGTGAAGGGAAAAGGCGGGGTGCGCACCAGGATAGATCGCCCCGCCCACCAGCGCTTCATCCGCCTCGATTCCCAGCCGCGGGATGAATATCCAGCCCAGCGCGCACAAGAGCGCGGCGAACAGCAGCGGATATGCCTTCCCGGACCGTGGATTCATGCCAGTTAACACGATAGCTTGTCTCCCCCCCGGCACTTGCGCTAGAGTCATCCCAACCCGATGAAACTCATCCTCACCCTGCTGGCTGCCGCTCTGCTGCTCTCCGCACAGTCCCGGCCCATCGTCCTGAAGGCCGCGCGGATGTTCGATGGCAAGGGCGACCGCATCGTGTCCCCCGGCCTGGTGGTCGTTGCCGGAGGCCGCATTTCCGCCGCCGGACCCGGCGCGCAGCTTCCCGCCAACGCCGAGACCATCGATCTCGGGGACGCCACCCTGCTCCCCGGCCTCATGGATGCCCACACGCACTTGAGCATGCAGTTCGCCATCGATTTCGACAAGGAACTCCTGGACGGCCTCAAGAAAACGCCGGCGGAACGCGCGCTGGAAGCCACGGAAATCCTCCGTAAAACGCTTTACGCGGGATTCACAACCGTTCGCGACGTCGGCGCGGCCGACCATGTGGACATCGCCCTGCGCAATGCCGTCGCCAACGGCCGCATTCCCGGGCCGCGCATGCTGGTAGCCACCAATTCCATCGGCGCAACCGGCGGCCATTGCGACGGTCTCGCCGGCTTCCGCCGCAACCTGTTCGGACGCGAGTCCGGAATTGAAGACGGCATCGGCAACGGCGCCGACGCCATGCGTGCCCTGGTCCGCTACAACGTCAAATATGGCGCGGATGTCATCAAGACTTGCGCCACGGGCGGCGTCCTTTCGCTGACGGACGATGTGGACACGCCGCAACTGACGCAGGAGGAATTGAATGCGCTGGTCGACGAGGCTCACGCGCTGCGCCGCAAGACCGCCGCGCACGCTCACGGCGCCGAGGGCGCCAAGCGCGCCATACGCGCCGGAATCGACTCCATTGAGCACGGCACATTCCTGGACGACGAAGCGCTCGACTTGATGAAGGCCAAAGGCACGTTTCTGGTGCCGACCTTGATGGCCATCGAGGGCCTGAAGATCGCCCTGGAAAAAGGCAACATGCTGCCGCCCGCCATCGAACCCAAGGCGCGCGCCGCCGCCAAACAGATCGACGAGACCGTGCGCAAGGCCATCCAGAAAGGCGTTCGCATCGGCCTCGGCACAGACGCCGCGGTATATCCGCACGGCCGCAATGCCGAGGAGTTGACCCACCTGGTCCGCCTGGGAATGAAGCCTTTGGACGCGATCAAGGCCGCCACCAGCGCCGACGCCGAGTTGTTCGGCATCGCCGCCCGAACCGGCTCATTGGAGGCCGGCAAGCTCGCCGACATCATCGCCGTGCCCGGCGATCCATCCGCGGATATCCGCGCCGTCACCCGCGTCTTCTTCGTCATGAAGGAAGGCGTTGTGCACCGCAACGGCAAGTGATTCACCATGCCCCGCTCCCTGGTCGCCATCTATCCCGGCTCCTTCGACCCGTTCACTAACGGGCATCTGGACATCATCGCGCGCGGATCCGCCCTGGCCGACAAGCTGATCGTCGCCATCCTGCGCAATCAGTCCAAAAAGCCGCTCTTCACCGTGGAGGAGCGCATCGCCATGGCCCGCCAGGTCCTGGAGCCCTTTTCCAACGTGGAAGTCGATTCTTTCGAGGGACTTACGGTGGACTTCGCCCGTCAGAAAGGCGCTAACGCAATCCTGCGGGGCATCCGCGCTGTCGCCGACTACGAATATGAGTTGCAGATGGCGCTGATGAATCGCCGCCTGGCGCCCGCCGTCGAGACCATCTTCCTCACCGCCTCCGAGGCGACTTCGTTTCTGTCCTCGCACCTGGTGAAGGAGGTCGCCTCGCTCGGCGGCAGCGTCACCGGCCTCGTCCCCCCCGCGATCGAGTTACGATTGAAGGACCGCTACACAGGAGGCAGCTCGTAAATGCAGTCCACCCTCGCCCTTGCAGGGCGCATCTCAGCGATCAGTGTTTCTTCCACCATGAAGGTGCAGGCGGACGCGGAGCGGCTGCGCCGCGAAGGCGTCGATGTCGTAGACTTCGGCGCCGGCGAGCCCGACTTCCCCACCCCTGACAACATCAAGCGCGCCGCCATCGAAGCCATCGAGAAGAACTTCACCAAGTACACCAATGCCGGCGGCATCGAGGATTTGAAGCAGGCGATCGTGGACCGCCATGCCGCCGATTACGGCACCTCCTACTCCACCAAGGAATGCATTGTCAGCGTCGGCGGCAAGCACGCCATCTTCGGGCTCACGCAAGCCCTGCTCGATCCGGGCGATGAAGTGTTGATCCCGGTCCCCTACTGGGTCACGTACAAGGACGTCGTGAACTATGCCGGAGCCAAGTGCGTGTTCGTCGAAACCGACGAGCAGGAAGACTTCCGGCTGACGGCGCAGATGCTGGAGAAGCACCTGACGCCAAAGACGCGGATGGTGATCATCAACTCCCCCTCGAATCCCTCGGGCGCGGTCCTCGATCGCGAGGAGTTTCAGCGGATTGTCCACCTGACCTCCCAGCGCGGCATCTGGCTGATGACCGACGAGTGCTACCACCGCTTCGTCTACGACGGTGATCCTTACTCCGCCGCCGCCCTTTCCGGAGCTCGCGACACTGTGTTGGTGGCCGGATCGCTCTCCAAGACCTACGCCATGACCGGCTGGCGGATCGGCTTCACGCTGGGTCCTCAGGCGGTTTGCGGCGCGCTGCTCAAACTGCAGAGCCACTCTACTTCCAACCCGACTTCCATCGCGCAGAAAGCTGCCCTCGAGGCGCTTCGGGGACCACAGGACTCCGTCGCCGCGATGCTCGCCGAGTACCGCAAGCGGCGCGACTACGTCATCGCCCGCCTGCGCGACATCCCCGGCATGAGCATCGGCGAGCCCCGCGGCGCCTTCTACGCCTATCCCAACGTCAGCGCGTTCTTCCGCTCCGGCATCTCCTCCGGAATGCAGTTCACCGAACGCCTGCTCAGCGAGAAATCGGTTGCCGTGGTTCCGGGCGAGGCATTCGGAACGAACCACCACATCCGCATCTCCTACGCGACTTCGATGCACGAACTCGAACGCGGCCTGGATCGCATTCGCGACTTCACGTCCCGCCTGTAAGCGGCTACTTGCCGATGCAGAACGTGGAAAAAATGCGGTTCAGAATGTCGTCGGCCGTGGTCGCTCCGGTGATCGCGTCGATCGGCCGCAGGCCCGCGTAAAGATCCAGCAGCACCATTTCGTGCGGAATCCCGATCTCCACGGCGGTGCGGGCGTGGTCCAAGGCTTCCAGCGTTTCGCGCAACAGCGTAACGTGCCGAACGCTGGTGATAAAACCGTCCTGCTGCTCCATGACGCCCCCGGGCGCCACTGCTTCCAGGATCCGTTTTCGCAGCCGTTCGATTCCCTCGCCCGATAGCGCCGAAACCGGAATCGCGCCGGGTTCCGGCTGCTTGCGCCGCGGCAGGTCCATCTTGTTCGCCACCAGCAGGAAGCGGCCCTGCGCCTGGGCGCGAGCCAGCAGCGCCCGATCCTCGTCGTCCGGTTCCGCGGACGCGTCCAGCACCACCAAGGTCAGGTCCGCGTCCGCCATCGCCTGAAAGCTTCGCTCGATTCCCAGCGCCTCCACCGTATCCGCGGATACTCGAATCCCGGCAGTGTCCATAAAGCGAACGGGAATCCCTTCCAGCGCGGCGGTCTCCGACACGACATCGCGGGTGGTGCCGGGGATCTCGGTGACGATCGCCCGCTCCTGCTCCACCAGCCGGTTGAACAACGAACTCTTGCCCACATTGGGCCGCCCGGCGATCGCCAGCGTGAACCCGTCGTGCACCAGCTTTCCGAACGTGAAGCTCGCCGCCAGCCGGTCGATCCCATCGCGTACCGGCGTCAGCCGCCGGAGGATCTCCTCGGGCGGCGCGACACTGATGTCGTCCTCCGCGAAATCGATTCCCGCTTCCAACAGTGAGATCAACTCCAGGAGTTGGTTCTTCAACGGCTGGATGCGCCGTGAGACGGAACCTCCGGTCTGCCGCGCCGCGACACGCGCCTGATACAAAGTCGTCGCGTCGATCAGATCGCGCACCGCCTCCGCCTGCGGCAAGTCAATTCTTCCGTTGGCGAACGCACGCAGCGTGAACTCGCCGGGCTCCGCGGGACGCGCGCCGAGGCGGCAGGCCCGCTCGACGGCGAATCGCAGCACCACGGGTGATCCATGGCAGGAGATCTCCACCACGTCCTCCGCCGTATAGGACCGGGGCGCGGCAAAATACGTCACCACCACGTGATCCACCGTGTTGCCTTGTTCATCGGCGAGCTCGGCTAGGAATGCGATACGTGGATTCCACTCCGGCGCCTCGCGCAGCAGCCCGCCTGCGATCCTGAGGGCCTCAGGTCCGGAGATCCGCACAACTCCGATGCCACCCCGTCCAGGAGGCGTGGAAATGGCGGCAATGGTGTCGTGGAACTGCACGAAAAGGAACTAACGCCGGCGGTCGCGTCCGCGATCCCGTCCGCCGTCCCGGCGCGGTCCGCGATCCCGCCCGGAATCCCGGCCGCCTTCGCGCTCGCGCGGAGGCTTTGGCGCCGGCTTCGGCGGCGGCAGCGTCTTCATGTCCTTGGGGACAATCACCACTTGCCGTTCATGTCCCATGCCGACGCTCTCGCTACGGACTTCCGTCTCGTTGCGCAGCGCCAGGTGGACGATGCGACGCTCGCGCGAGTTCATCGGGGAGAAGTGGAACGGCATCCCAGTCTTCCGCACCCGCTCGGCTGCCGCCAACGCCGACAGCCGGATCTCCTCGATTCGCAGCATCCGGTAATCGTTCGAGTCGAAACAGATCCGCGAGTGCTCCTCGCTGGACATCCTCAGCAGCTCCATGGTCAACTGCTCCAGCGCCAGCAGGAGTTCCGCCTTGTTGGCCAGCAGGATATCGGAGTCCGCGCCCGAAAACCGCACCATGATGTCCGGGTTCTCAAAATCCGCGTGAACGCCGTCGCCGGGCGAAATCGAGTGCTCCAGATCCAACCCTGAAAGCTGGTAAATCGCGTTCAGGAATCGATTGATCCTCGGACCAGCTTCTTCAACCGTGTATCTTTTCGCTCCCACCCTTTATTTCCTGGTTGCTTTTTTCGCCGGGGCGCTGCTCACAGCGGGCGCCGGAACCGGGTTGGTGCGGTTCATCAGCCACTGCTGCACAATGCCGATCAAATTGCCGGTCAACCAGTATAACACCAGGCCCGCGGACTGATAATAGAACATGAAGCCGAGAAACAGGGGCATGATCAGCATCACGCGAGCCTGCGCCGGATCCATGCCCGCCGTGGGAGTCATCTTCTGCAGAATGAACTGGGTAACGATCAGCAGTATGGGCAGCAGCCGGATCGCGATGGTTTCCGGCTGTGACAGATCGTTCACCCACAGCCAACTGGCGCCGCGCATCTCGATCGCCACTGTCAGCACCTTGTAGAAAGCGAACAGGAAGGGCATCTGAATCAGCAGCGGCAGGCACCCGCCCATCGGGTTCACGCCGTGCTTCTTGTACAGCGCCATCATCTCCTCGTTCTGTTCCGTTCGGCGTGGGTCGCGCAGCGGCAGGGAGGAGTATTTTTCCTGGATCTTCTTCAACTCCGGCTGCAGCGATTGCATCTTCTTCGCCGATTTCATCGAGGAGAACTTCAGTGGCAGCAACAGGATGTTCAGCACCACCGTGATCAGGATGATGGCCCATCCGTAGTTGTGGGTCACCTGGTTGTTGGTCCAGTTCAGCACCAGGAACAGCGGCTTGGCGAGGATCCCGAACCATCCCCAATCGATCAACTGCGCCAGCTTTGGGCTCACCGTTTGCAGCAGGTCGTAGTCCTTGGGTCCGACGAACAGCTCAAAGGAATTTTGCCCTCCTCCGCTTACCGCCGCGCCGATGTGCGGCTGCTCCGCGTTGTCCGGCGGCGCGGGCAGCGCATCGGAGTAGGTGGTCATGTCCACCTGCGACGTTCCCTTGGGAAGCAGCACGGCCGCGAAGTACTGATCTTCCAGCCCCGCGAAGGCGAAGTTGCCGCCGTGCGACACCGGACCGTCCTGCGCTTCCTTCGCTTCGTGGATGGTCAACTTCTGCGCCGAAGCATCGAAATGGACGGTGTGCTGGGTGGCCGTGGCGTTGTAAACGGTGGGATCACCGAAGCCGCCCCGCCACACCAGAAAATGCGGAACAGCGGCGCTCTGATCGAAGAACTCGCTCGAAACCTGCGATAGGTAGCTGGCTTTCTGAAACCGGAAACTCTTCCGGGCGCGGACTCTGCCGTCGGAATACTCAAACTCGATCCCAAGCCCATCGGCCAGGACCTTGGCCGCGAACAAGGCCTGATTCACATCTACCGGGATCTGGGTCCGAAACACCAGCGAAAAAGGCGCGCCCGTCTTGGGAATCGCCGCCTGATTCACAATCTCCAGCGGCTTCCCGGTGGAGTCCTGGAAGTTCTTCAAGATCCAGCTCTTCACCACCGCGCCGCGATTGCTGAAGGTGATCCGCGCCAGGTTCGTCTCGATGACATGCACGGACTCCGCTTCGGCCTTCACCGGATTCGCTCCAGCTTGCACCGCCGCGGGATTGGCAGGCTTGGCCGGTTCCGGGACCGGCTTGGCGGGGGTCGCCGCGGGCGCGGCGGGAGTCGCCTGCGCTGCGGCGGCTGCCTTCCCCGCCGCAGGCTGCGGTTTGGGAGGCGCCGGCATGAAGTACTGTGATACGAACAGCACCACGCCCATCAGGGCGAACGCCAGCAGCAGCCGCGCCTCCATCGACATTTCTTTCTTCTGGTTCATCTTCGTCCGCCGCTTCCCGGAACCGGGTCGAACCCGCCGGGATGAAAGGGATGGCACCGCAGCAGCCGCCGGAGGCCGATACCCGTGCCACGCAACGCTCCATGCTCCTGAACGGCCTGCAACATGTACTTCGAACAGGTAGGGTGAAAACGGCACGCCGGCGGCAGGGCCGGAGAGAGAAATCGCCGGTACGATTCAAGCAGGATTATGATTATGCGCTGCATCGGCTTAGGACCTTTTGCGCCTCCTGCCGGATGGCTTCGAATTCCGCGTCGAGCAGCGCCCGCCGGGGGTTGATGACGATGTCCCATCCACCCGGAAAGCTCGCCAGCAACGGCCGGAATGCCTCCCGCACGCGCCGCCGGATCCGGTTCCGCACCACCGATTTGCCCACCGCTCTCGGGATCGTAAGCCCCAGCCGGGCTCCATTCCGCTCTTCACTCCGCAAGCAGAATGCCGTAAACAGTGGTCCGGGCAGCCGTACACCTTCGTCGTAGACCCTCCGGAACTCCAGAGGGCGCAACAGCCTCGAGCTTTTGGGAAAGCTCCCACGGGGGGAAGGAGAAGGCAGGTTACTTGGCGTCGCGAACGGCTCGTTCGTCACTCACGGTAAGCTTGTGGCGGCCCTTCGCGCGGCGGCGCGAGAGCACCTGCTGGCCATCCTTGCTCTTCATGCGGGCCCGGAAGCCGTGCGTCTTTGCACGCTTGCGATTGTTAGGCTGAAAAGTACGCTTCGGCATTGCTTTCGATCTCTCCCCCGGCTGCCTGCGACCTCTCGCCCGCCGGTGGACACACCTTTCCGTTGGTCTTCTGCCTTTTCAGTATACATGGACGCGCGCCGGCCTGTCAGCAGCGGACCGCACGCCGGAACCCGGACGATCGCAAGAAGCCTACGCCCAGCACGGTGTTTACTCCGGCACGGCCGGTTAAGGAAGCCGATCTGTTCGCGGGCCGCCTGCAGCGAGTCCGGAAAGTCGTTGACGCGATTAACCAGGAGGGCCAGCACGCCCTCATCTTTGGCGAACGGGGTGTCGGCAAAACGTCTCTTTCCAACGTCATAGCCACTAAATTGAGGGCTGCCGGGGCGGACGTTCTGGCTCCCAAGATCACCTGCGAAAGCTAATCCGAGACCATCCGACACCCGACGATATCCGGCGGCTCCTGACCTTGCTGGGCGGGGATCGCCTGCTCTATATCCTGGCTTGGTGGACCTGAGAATCGACCGGGAAACGCTCGAGTCCGTCATCGGACCGGGAAGCGTACCTTCCGTCTCAGGGAAACCGTAGCTCCGCCCAGGACTTCTCATTCAGGCGAACCCGCCCCCGGAAGTCGTCCCCGTTCGCGAACGCCTTGGCGGCGCGCTCCGACAGCCAGCGCGCCACTTCCTCTTCCGTGATGCCGGGGATCATCCGCAAGATCGCCCCAGGCGCGGTGTTAAGGTCGAACCGCAGCGCCTCGCCGGTCTTGGAGAACGCCGTCAATTGCACTACTCGCGCCGGAACCGTGCAGGAGATCTGCGGACCCAGCCTGGTAAACAACACGGAGGGATCGGCCAGAATCGAAGCCACCCATTTCTTCCGCATGCCCAGGATCTCCCCGCGATTCAACTTCTCCAGATCCAACCGCAGGGCCGCCAGATAGTGCTGCCTCCACATTCCCGCCGCATTTCCGTCCGTGAACACACCCCGTGTGAGGTCGGCGAACGCCTCTGCCATTGCGTTTCTTTCGTCCGGAAACAGCTCCGTGTAGGCCTGGACCAGGTGCGGCAACCAGGGAGTGCCGGGTTCTGCTTTCACCTTCGCGAACATTGCCGACATCGCGCGCAGCAGCCGCACTTCGCGGTCCATGACGATTTCCTCGCCAGGCACGCCGGAACCCCGGATGACCCACAGGAAAAAGAAGCTGGCGTAGGAGCCCTCCGATTGCAACAACTGGTTTGCGTCGCGAAGCGTCGCCAAGTCGCGGGCCTTCTCCAGTTGCACTCGCAGATAATCCGGCCCCTGCCAGGCGCTTTCAAACGCGTACGAGTTCTCGCGAACCTCCAGGTAGCGTGCCAGGTTCTGCGAATAACTGGGGAGGTCGGACGCCTGGCGGAAATACTCATCGGCCTGATACGGTTGCCCGCCGCCGAATACAACGTGCTCCCGGTGATAACGCTTCCTCAGGGAAGCCTCCCGTCCCAGGTGCGCGGCCAGCGCCTCGGCATGAATCGCATACCCTTCGGAAAATGCCGTGGTCCGATCGGTCAAAGCGGCGGTGGTATGCGGTATCGAGGCCAGCCGATCCCCCTCCAGCAGCCGGTTACCGGCGAGCATCGCCATCACCACGTGCATCGTTTCATGCAACAGGGTCACCTGAAACCGAAACTCCTCCGGCCCCAGCACCAGGTACGGCTGATGGGGAAGATCTTCCGTCCCGCCATCCCCCGCGATCCGAAATCCGACCCCCGCGTGATTGCCGCCCCGCACCAGGGCGATGTAGTAATGGGCGGTCGTGGCCCCCGGATTTATCAGCGGAACCGCTGCCCGGTACAGCCGCAGGGCGCGATCCGCCATTTCGTTGTTCATCCAACCGCGATATCGCGACACATCCGCGACTTTGCGGTAGGTGGGCATTCGCGCCTTGAGCTCCGCGCCGCTTGCGTCCACGGCGGTTACCGGCTCCAGGAAAACCACATCCACCGCCGGTGCTTGCGCCAGGCAGACCGCGGCAACGGAGAACCACGCGGGCAGGAGAAGATGCATGTCCAACACTCCGCCACTCAGTCTCGCAGAATTCGGGCGCGTTAGAATTCCTAGGAAATGCTGATTGCCGCGATCGGAGCCGCCGCCGGAGCTGCCGGGCTGGCCGCGTGGGCGGTGCGAGGCAAGTCCTCCCAACTGCTCGCGCCGGCGGTCTGGCGGGGACCGCGCGATGCGGCGGGATTCGCGCTGACCTTTGACGACGGCCCCAGTGAATCGACGCCACGCCTTTTGAATATCCTCGCGCGGCACAACGCTCGCGCCACGTTTTTCGTTTGCGGCGCGAATGTCCGCCGCCTGCCGTCGGTGGCGCGTGAAATCGTCGCCGCCGGCCACGAGATCGCCTGTCACGGCGATGTTCACCCCTACTACCACTTCCGCGGCGCTGCGTTCCTCCGGCGCGACATCGGCGGGGGCATGGACGCGATTCAGACTGCAACGGGGATCACGCCCCGCTGGTTCCGCCCGCCCTATGGGATCCGCTGGTTCGGGATGCGTCCGGTCTTGCGCGAACTGCACCTGGAACTTGCGATGTGGACGGTAATCGGGCGCGATTGGAAGCTGCCGGCGAGCGAAATCGCGGCCGCCATCCGCCCGGAGCTCCGGCCCGGCGCGATCGTCTGCCTGCACGACGGCCGGATTCTGACGGCCAACCCCAATATCGACAACACTTTAGACGCCACGCGGCAAATCCTCGAAGTGGCCCCTCCGGCCTTCACTCTCAGCCGCCTGTTCGTGTCACCCTGGGAGTAGCGTGAGCCTCTTCGATACCGCTCCCGTATCCGGTCCGGCCAAGCGTCCCCTGGCTGAGCGCATGCGCCCCGAAACGCTCGACGAATACATCGGGCAGGAGCATATCCTCGGACCGGGCAAGCCGCTGCGGCGGCAGATCGAACGGGACGAGCTCACCTCCATGATCCTGTGGGGGCCTCCCGGCGTTGGCAAGACCACCCTCGCGCACCTGATTGCCAAGGCCTCGAAGTGCGACTTCGTGCCCTTCAGCGCCGTGCTCAGCGGGATCAAGGAAATCAAGGCCGTCATGGCCGACGCCGAACGAAGCCGCCGCCTGGGACGCCGCACCGTTTTGTTCATCGACGAGATCCACCGCTTCAACAAAGCCCAGCAGGATGCCTTTCTCCCTTATGTCGAGAAGGGCGACATCGTCCTGATCGGCGCAACCACGGAAAACCCGTCCTTCGAGGTAGTTTCCGCGCTCCTGTCGCGATCCAAGGTCTACGCCCTGCGCGCGCTGACAGTTCCCGAGATCGTCCTTCTGCTGCAGCGCGCCTTGGGCGACCCGCAACGGGGCTTGGGCGATCTGGCGCTCTCCGCTTCTCAGGACCTGCTGGAGCAGATCGCCATTTACTGCAACGGCGATGCCCGCTCCGCTTACAACATCCTGGAAATCGCCGCGGCAGCCGCGATCGACGGCCAGATCACCGCTCAGGCGATCGAGGACTCCCTGCAGCGGAAAGTGCTTCTGTATGACAAAGGCGGCGAAGAGCACTACAACTTGATCTCCGCGCTGCACAAGAGCATCCGCTCCAGCGACGCCGACGCCGCCCTGTACTGGCTGGCGCGCATGCTTGAGTCAGGCGAGGACCGGCTGTACATCGCACGACGGCTGATCCGGATGGCGATCGAGGACATCGGGCTCGCCGATCCACGGGCATTGGAGCAGGCCGTGGCCGCGCAACAGGCGGCGCACTTTCTGGGCTCCCCTGAAGGGGATCAGGCGCTGGCGCAGGTTGCTTTGTATCTGGCGGTTGCGCCGAAGTCGGATGCCGCTTACCAAGGGCTGAGTAAGGCTCAGGAGGCGGTTCGAGCACGGCCGGCGGAACCAGTGCCGATGCATCTGCGCAACGCGCCCACCCGGGCGATGAAGCAGTGGGGTTACGGCGCGGGCTATCAGCACGCGCACCAGTTCCAGGATGCCTTGACGGCGATGTCCTGCCTCCCCGAGGGCCTGAAGGGCGCGGTTTTCTACGAGCCGACGCAACGCGGCGTCGAGGAGCGGATCGCCCGCCGCCTGGAGGAGATCCGCCGGGCGAGATCGGCTACTTCCGAGCCGTCATCGTAATTTCAATTCGAGCGGTTCCCACCAGCTTGGCGACTCCGACCGTGGTTCGCGTAGGCTTGAGGTCCTTGAAGTACGTCCCGTAGACTGCATTCATCCGCGGAAACAGCTCCATGTCAGTCAGATAAACCTGCGCGGACACCACATCGTCGAAGGACATCCCCGCTTCCTTGAGGATAGCGGCGGCATTGGTGAATAGCTGTTTCACCTCGGCTTCAAACTCCTCCGGGATTCGGCCCGAAGCATCGCGTCCGAGTTGCCCGGAAAGATAGAGAGTGCCGTCCACCAGGATGCCCGGCGTCAGAACGCCCCCTTTGGATGCTCCGGGAGGGTAGATCGCCTTCTTCTCGGCTCCTGGGAGCACGAAGGCGCAGAAAGTGAGGGTCAGGACCGCCTTTGTTACTTGACATCGCATGGAGGCATCTTATCCTAAGGTAGAGGACTGACACAGCGGCCCGTCAGTACCTTAGTACCGCCCAAAAATAGAACAGCTCAGCTATTGTCTGGAGCAGAACGAAGCCGCAGATTAGTTACACGATGCGGTTGATTTCGGAGGTGTCGGAGTGAGTCAGAATTCTCAGCAGGATCGTCGTTCCACGGATCGGTTCCCCATCGAACGGACCGTCCACTACAAGGTGCTGAACAAGCGCAGCGGGGACGAAATCGGCGAAGGACGGACGGTTAACATCAGCAGCACCGGAGTCCTGTTCACCACGGAGCATATGCTGCTGCCCGGACGCCGTCTGGAAGTTTCCATCAGTTGGCCGGCTCAACTCAACGAAAAATGCTCCCTGCGCCTGGTAGCTCGGGGCCGCATCGTGCGGTTTGAGGAAGGCCTGGCCGCCATGGAAATCCAGCAATACGAGTTCCGTACCGCGCGCCAGGCAGTCGCCTCGTAAGCGACGCCTCGCGGCCGCTTGTTATACTCATAGGCGAGTCTTTCGCCTGCCTTGAAGAAACTGTATTCACGTTGGATGAGCGATTGGGAGAACCGGCTTTGCTTCCGGGCTACCAATCGGAAAGTAAGACCGTTCGAGTGGGGTCTGGAGTGGACCAAGTTTTGGCCCACTACGCTGAATGTCCCCATGAACGGCCACCACCCCCACGAATACCTTCGGGAACTCAACGAAGCCGCCATCGGGTCCAGCGACACCTTCTTCGCCTACGAAACTCCGACAGACTTCCGGCTGACTGGCAATCTGCTGCAGTTCACCAGCTTCGTCGATACCCCGTATCCGGAAAACAACACCGTTACGGGTCAATGGTATCCAGCGAAGTTCAAGCCTGGCCAGCGGCGCGTCGCCGTCATCGTCTTGCCGCACTGGAATGCAACCGCCGATCAACATGCCGGGCTTTGCCGGGGGCTTCAGAAGCTGCGGATTTCCGCTCTGCGGATGAGCCTGCCGTATCATGATTACCGCATGCCCGCCGAACTGGAGCGCGCCGATTACGCGGTTTCCTCCAACGTGGCCCGCACCATCGACGCCACCCGCCAGGCGATCATCGACATCCGGAGCTGCGCCGACTGGCTGTTCAGCCAGGACTATGAAAGTGTCGGGATCGTCGGCACCAGCCTGGGTTCCTGCTACGCCTTCCTCGCCAGCGCGCACGACAAGCGCCTGGAGGTGAACGTATTCAACCACTGTTCCACATACTTCGCCGATGTCGTCTGGGAGGGTCTCTCCACCCAGCACATCCGCGAGGGAATCGAGCCGCACATCGACATCGAGACGCTGCGCGATTCCTGGAAAGTGATCTCACCGCCCAGCTACTGGCCCCGTTTCGCTTCGCTGCCCAAGAAGAGCCTGTTTATCTACGCCGAGTACGATACGACGTTCCCGGTGCACTATTCCAGGCAGGTGATCGAACTGGCAAAGCATCACGACATTGACCACAAAGTGGTAGTGCTGCCCTGCGGTCACTACACGCTCGGCGAATCGCCGTTCAAGTTCATGGACGGCTATCACATCTGCAGCTTCCTGAAGCGCAATCTATAGCAGCTTTGCGTTGGGATAGCGATGCCGGACCGAGTTGCAGAACCGTTCATCCGCGGTGACGAGTTCGCACTCCAGCCGGACCGCTAATGCCAGGTAGGCGCAGTCGTACAGCGACTGGTTCAACAGAACCGAAATCCGCAGCGAGTCCGTCAGAATCCCGCGTGCGTCCACGGGCTCTGGCCCCCAAGATAGGAACTCGCCCCATAACGTCTTCCCGTGAGCCGCTGTGATCCTGTTGGACCGGCATCTGCGGGAGATCGCGGACGCCACTTCCACATAGGCCAAGTCGATCGTTTGCAGAACCATCGTGCCGCGCAGGTGAGCGGCGAGCAGCTTTTCGGCTTCGTCGCTTTTCGGCTCCAGAAACAGAAGACTCAGGAAGACGCTCGCGTCAGCTACCAACAGTCTGGTCACAGCGCTTCGTCGTCTCGAATTCGGCGTAACAACTCCGATCCGGTTTCGGGCATCGGACCTGCTTCCTCGCGAAGCTGACGTACCCTCCGGAGAACACTCTCCACGTCGTTTTTCCGCAGCCGTGGAGCCTGCTCGATCAGCAGGCTGACCAGGAACCCGTTCAAGCTCTGGCGCCGCTCCTGCGCGGACTCTTTCAAGCGTTCGTAGACATCGTCCGGCAGGTTCTTGATGGTCAGGTTCGCCATGCAACCATTATGACACCAAAACGGTTCCAAAATGGTTGCACGGCGATGCCGCTACGGCCGGTTTAGGTACTTCTCGTAATAGCGGGTGTGCTTCGATGTCAGGTCCACCGCCTGACCGCGGATAAACATGTGCTTCACGTTGGTGGTGATTTCCAGCGGATCTTCCCTGTCGGTCACGATCAGATCCGCCCACTTGCCTTTCTCGATGGACCCGATCTTGTCCGCGACGCCCCAAATCTCGGCGGGGTTGATGGTGATCGCCTTGATGGCCTCGTCGTATGGCAGTCCGAACGCGACCGCGTTCGCCGCGTTGTAGGGCAGGTTGCGCGCGAACTGCGTCCCGAAGGAGCCGAACGCGAACTTAACGCCCGACTTGAAGATCTCTCCAGGCCGCGTGAAGGGCTCGTCATAGGCGTGATCTTCCTCCGCGGGAAGCTCGTAGGTGGGTCCGAGAATCACCGGGATGTTCTTGGCCTTCAGATCGGGTAGCGTGTTGCCGAAGTCGTCGGTGCCGGCAAGCACCACCTTCACCTTTTGCTCGTCGGCGAACTTGATGACTTCCCGCACGTTCTTCTGCTTGTTGGCGACCATCACCAGCGGCGTCCTGCCCTCCAACACCGGCAGCATCGCCTCGAACTTCAAATCGGTCCGGAAGCCAGGCTCCTTAGCCGCCTTGGCTTTCTGATAGCGCCGGGCATCGGTCATGAAATCCGCAAGCCGCTTGATCCGATCCAGCCGCTGGCGATCCATATCGGCGAACGTGGTCTGCGGCCGGTCCATCCCGAGCATCGCCGCAAAGCGGCCCGGGATTCGCGGCGTATCCGGAAACGCCACCTGCATTCCCACGGAGCGGTTCACTTCCATCTCTTCCCAGGTCCAGCCGTCGGTGTGGATCATCGATGCCTGACCCTGGATCAGCGGGCCATCGCCGCCTCCCAAACGGCCGAACGGACCGCCGCGCCCGCCCGCGCCACCCGGCATCAACACCATGGAAGTGGTTCCATTGCCCCGGACTACCGGGAAATGTTCACTGGACGGGTTCACCGCCACGGCAGCACGGATCTGCGGATTAAAGGTGCCCACCTCTCCGGTGTCCACGGTCTCCCGGACGCTGGAGATCTCGTTCATCCCGGTGTCCGTGGCCGAGTCGATAAATCCAGGCCAGACGTGCATGCCCTTGGCGTCGATCACCTTCATGCCCTTGGGCGCCACGATCTTGGGCCCGATTTCGGCGATCTTGCCGTCCTGCACCAGCAGCGACGTGTTCTCGATCTTCGGTCCCGTTACGGGATGCACGGTGACGCCCCGCAGCAAAAACGTGTCATTCGGCGCCGCGGTCAACGCTCCGGCGATCGCCATCAGTAATCCGAGTCTGTTCATTCTCCGGTCCTCCGGGCGGGTGGCATGCCCTGCTTCTTCTGCTCGTCCTGGCGGGCCTTCTCCGCGTCCAGCAGCCGCTTCTTCTCCAGCGCCTTGCGGTTGCGTTCCGAGATGTCGGTGTCGCGGTCGAAGTACTTGGTCCCGTCGATAAAGACCTTCTGGACCTTGGCGTAAACGGACAGCGGATTCTTGTCGTAGACCACCAGGTCCGCGTCCTTGCCGGCTTCGATGGAGCCAACGCGGTTGTCGATCTCGAGTTGCCGGGCGGGATTGATGGTGACCATGGCGAGAGCCTCATTTTCGGTGAGGCCGCCGTACTTCATCACCTTGCCCGCTTCGGTGTTCAGACGGCGCATCAGTTCCGCCGAATCGGAATTCAGGCTGACCAGAACGCCCTTCTTGTGCATGATGGCCGCGTTGTACGGAATTGCGTCATATGCCTCCGCCTTGTACGCCCACCAGTCGCTGAAGGTGGATCCGCCGGCGCCGTGCGCGGCGATTTCCTTGGCCACCTTGTAGCCTTCCAGGACGTGCTGGAAGGTCTTGATCTTGAAGCCCATTTCGTCGGCGGTGCGGATCAGCATCAGGATCTCGTCGGCGCGGTAGCAGTGCGCGTGCACCAGGCGCTTGCCTTCCAGCACTTCCACCAATGCCTCCAGCTTCAGATCGCGGCGCGGCGGCAAGGCGCGTTCGCCGCGCTTGGACCGCTCCTCATATTCCTTCCACGACGCTTGATAGGACTTCGCTTCGGTGAACGCGTCCCGGATCACATCCTCCACGCCCATGCGGGTGGCGGGATAGCGGGCGCGCTGCCCCGGCTGGGTCGGGTTGCCCTGCCGCTTCGGGTTTTCGCCCAGCGCGAACTTAATGCCCGGCTTGGCCCCCTCGAAGCGCAGCGCTTCGGCATCCTTGCCCCAACGCATTTTCAGGACGACGTTCTTGCCGCCGATCGCGTTGGCCGATCCATGCAGCACATTGGCGGTGGTGACGCCGCCGGCCAACGCGCGGTAAATCTCAATCTCCTCAGGATTGATGTTGTCGCCCACGCCGACCATGGCCGACACGGATACGCTGCCCTCATTGATGCTCTCCACGGCGATATGAGAGTGGCAGTCGATGATCCCGGGGATGATGTATTGCCCCGTGGCGTCGATCACCTGCGCTCCGGTGGGCACGAGCACCTTGTCGCCCACCTCCACGATCTTTCCGTCCTTGATGACAATGGCGCCCTTGAAGGTCCCCTTCGTCACGGTCATGATGGTGCCGTTTTGCAGCACCACGGTCTGAGCCGCGAGCCCCGCGGCGATTCCGGCTAACAGGATCGCGATTCTCATTTCCGGACCTCCTCGATTTCCGCGCCTTCGCCGGGGCGGCGTCCTCCCGGGCTTCCGCCCGGCGGGCCTTGGGGCGGCTCCGGCGCCGGATCGTACTTCATGCCGTCGATAAAGACGTGCTGGATCGCGCCGTCCTGGAACAAGTCGCCCTTGGTGATCACCAGGTTTGCGATCTTGCCCTTCTCGACGGACCCGACGCGATCGGCGACGCCGAAGATCTCGGCGGGCGAGAGCGTCAGCGCCCGAAGAGCCTGCTCCGCCGTCAGACCCGCCTCCAGGGCGCGCTTCACGGCGCGCAGCCAGTCGCTGCGCCGCTCGATGCCGTCCGCGTAGAAAGCAAACCGGACGCCTGCCTTGGCCAGCGCGGCCGGACCGGAGGGCGCTTTCTCGCGGCGCTCCAGCGTGCGGAAATCTTCTTCCTCCTCCGGATCTCCATCCCGCGCCCTCTCCGGCCACTTGATGCTGATCAGAATCGGCGTGTCCTTCAACATCTCCGCCGCC
Source organism: Bryobacteraceae bacterium (assembly GCA_019748195.1). Classification (GTDB taxonomy): domain Bacteria; phylum Acidobacteriota; class Terriglobia; order Bryobacterales; family Bryobacteraceae; genus JAIEPW01. The sequence continues at coordinate 11,754 of JAIEPW010000022.1, read as the reverse complement.
TTGTATGCCTCCACCCCGCCGTACAGCACGGTGGGCTGCTTCAACTCGCGTCCGAGCTTCGCGTAGCGGTCGATTTCGAACGCGCGATTGGCCGGCAGAAGAAGCCTGGGCGATTCCAATACGCCTTCCAGAGCGCGGTCATAAGCCGGACGAGTCATGCCCCGCGGATTCTCCGCGTACATCTTCTTCGCCAGCGAATAGTGGCCTGCGTCCAGGTAGATCTGTTTCACGTACGCGATGACGCCCATCAGCGAATCGGGGAAGGAGCGTCCAAACCCGGCGGGCCGCATCGCGACATACTGGCCGATGTTGGGGGCCACCACCATGCTGTCCACTTTTTCGCCCGCCATCTGCATCATCGACCCCTGCCCGGCAAAGATCCCGCGGTTGGGGAACACGGCCGCAGTGCTGTAGCCCATGTTGCGAGCGCTGGCAATGCGCCGGTCCCCGGGCGAAACAAGATCCGCCGCTTTTTGCCAACTCGTGGTCTGAGGACGGTCCTGAGGTCCTGATGGAGGCGCCACGGTGGGCGTCGCCAAGCCCGGGATCGGCGGCAGGCCTGCCGGAGCCGCCGCCTGGCCCTGCTGGCCCTGTTGGTTTTGCTGCTGCGGGAGACCCCACGTTCCCAGGGCGTCGATCAGCCCGGGATAGACGGTGAGGCTTTCGCCTTCGATGATCCACGCTCCCGCGGGAATCTGGACGGACTCGCCCACCGCCTCGATCAGGCCGTTGCGCATCAGCACGGTTCCCTTGGCGATGGCGGGCCCGGACACGGGAAAGATCCGGGCATTGCGGATCGCGATGGTTGAGGGCGGCTCAGCGAGCAGCCCCATCGCTCCCGACAGGAGTAATGCGAAAAGGTAGCGCATAGGTGTTTTGGAAACTTGTCCTCGAAAAGACTGAATCTTGAGATTGTATGTTACACCGGGGTGGGCTCACCTGCTCCACCGGCGGGTAATAGTAAGACCTGCGAACGCCGGACGCTCTGAAAATTCAAAACGTCGGTCCGATTCGCCTGGCGGAGGTCGGCTTTGGCGATCTCACGGTTTTGGTCGGACCCCAGGCCAGCGGCGAGAGCATATGCCTGCAACTTCTGAAACTTATGTTGGACGGCGGAGCCATCGCCTCGCGCTTGAGAAACGCCGGCCTGGAATGGGGAAGCGATCCGCGACAACTGCTCCAAGCGTTCCGCGGCGCGGGAATGGGCAACGTATGGAGTCGCGACAGCCTGCTCGAGTGGCGCGGCAAGTCACTAGACCCCAAGCCCAAAACAGTACGGGCGCTGCTTATTCATGCCGGCGCGACGGGTCTTATGCTTCACCCGTGATGGCTGGGTGCGCACCTTCAGCGACTTCAAGCCCGGGGACCCGTTCGTGGTTCGCGAGTCCAGCGAAAAGCTCTTGCAGGTGCTGGAGAATGGCGGCGGAGAACGGGATGGAGGAGCTGCCGGAATCCGCGCGTTGTTGACCGCACCGGTATTCCGGGGGTTTCACCTGCGCACATTGAAAACCGGTTTCCAGCCAAGGCTGGCCTTGTCGCGCGGTAGCGGTGGACAGCTCCCGTTTATGGTTTGGTCCGCTGGCCAGCGCGAGTCCGTTCCGCTGCCCCTGGGAAATCGCCGCACGCAGGCATCCGCCAGATCCGCCGGCTGGCTGACGCGTGGATTCGACTACGCGGTCAGGCGCTCCGGCGACCCTGAACAGCGGACGCGCGAATACCCGCAGGCAATCACCGCCAGAACCAGCGTCAGGATCTCGCTGTCGCCCAGGTTCACCTCGTACCAGCCGCTTAAAATCACGCTAAGCAGCACCGCGACGGCGCCCCGTATTACGAAATCCGGCTTCGCGCGGGCGAAATCGCGCAACACCCATGCAAGCATCCACAGCAGCGCAAACACCGCCGGGATCCCGCGCTCCGCCGCATAGTGAATATAGACATTATGCAGGTGACCGTAGAATCCCACCGGCAGCGGACGCTGGACATCGCTGGGAACGTACTTTTCGAACGCGGGACCGACCACTCCCGGACCCAGCCCGAGCAACGGGTGAGCCCGGATCATCTCCCATCCGACCCTACGCGTTACCTCGCGGTGACGGTTGGAATCCACATTGTCGCCGCGCGGCTGGAACGCGGAGAGGAAGCGTGCCCGGACCTCGCCGGGGTTGATCCACAACACGATCGCGAGCGCCACCGGCGCCAGCGCCACCATCCAGCGCCGCCAAAACCAGATCAGGTAGAGGGTCCCGGCCGCCGCGCCCAGCCACACGCTGCGCGTGAATCCCAGCAATAGCGAGATCCCCAGCAAACCGACGATCAGCCATAACGCCATCTTCCCCCGCTTCCACCCCCCGAACAGCAGGAGCGCCAGCAGCATCAGCAGCGTGATCATCTGCTCGCCGGAAAAGGTCATCCAGTGGCTCATGAAGCCGGTGGTCCGGTCACCCACATAGAACTCGTAAAAGCTCAGTCCGCGATCGCGAGCCTGTTGATACTTCCCGGCGAACTGCCCGACGCCGATCAGAGCCGAAACCGCGGAAACGCCAGCCCACGCGATCACCATCACCCGGATCTCGGCAATCACCGGCCGCAGGCTGAAGATCACGAACAGTATCGTGAAAACGTAGAACTTCTTGACTTGCCCCGCCCCCGCCGCCGGATTGCCGGAAAACGCCACGGAAAGCAACGTAAGCGCCGTAAATGCCGCCAGTGCCGGCCAGAACGGAGGGGCCTGCCAGCGGACGCGGAAGAACAGCATCGCCGCGATCGCCAGCCCCATCAGAATCTGGCTGGCGGCGATGGAGATCAGAGCCGCTGTCGCGGAGCCGAGCGCGAGCGCAAGCACGATCCGCCGCTGGTTCTCGGGCACGCGAGCCAGTATGCCAGAATGGAGAACCGTGATGCAGGTTCACCTTCTGCGCCATGCCATCGCCGAGGAGGCCGGACCCGGCATGCGCGACCGGGATCGCGACTTGACCCGGGAGGGCATCGACAAATTGCGCGCGGTTCTGCGGTTCGCGCCGAAAACGGGCATCGATCCGGCGATCATCGCCAGCAGCCCCTACCGGCGAGCTCAGGAAACCGCTCGAATCGCCGCCGAAGCGCTGGGCTGCAAGGATCGATTGCGGGAGTGGACCTGCCTGACTCCGGAATCCCCGCCGGAAGCGGTGTGGGCGGAGATTCGCGCGCACAAGGACGCTCCACAGCTTCTCCTGGTGGGACACCAGCCCCTGTTCAGCGGGCTGACGGCGTACCTGCTGGGCGATCCGTCGCTGCGAATCGATTTCAAGAAAGCCGCATGGGCGCGCATCGACATCGATCGCTTCGGCCCGGCTCCCAGAGGAATTCTGAAGTGGATGCTGCCGCCCAAAATGGCGGATTAGATCGCTTCCGGTTGCGCCGGATCGTCCTTCACGCGGTTGGTGGTTCGAACCAGGCGCCGGGGATCGAGCAGATGCTGCGGCCGGAAGTCGCGCTGTGACCACCGGCATCCCGGATCGAATTCGATGCCCAGGAAATACCCGATCTCGCGAAACACGCAATAGCGAACCTTACCGCTCAGTTCCCCCGCGGGATAGCTGATCCGCACCGTGGTCTGCACGGGTACCGGGCGGTCCACCTGCAAGCATGCGCCGGACAGGGAGATATCTTCAAGGTTCGCCACCCCCCGAACGTTCCGGCCAGTCTGGTCTTTCCATTGCACGTCCACGAGGTCCGCGCAAAGCATTCGAGGTTCAACACGGCGGTCCAGCATAACTACTCCAACTATCGGCGTCGATTTTGGAAAGGATTAGCGGCGTAGGGCAGTTCAAAATCACCCTAATCCGCTGCTAAGGCAAGCCCTTAGATCCTCTCGGCCTCTCTCGCGACAACTTATACGGTAGCACGGCCAAGGTATCATGCTCCCGATGAGTTTCCTCTCCGAACTGTGGCGGCTGGCGGGCAGATCCGGCATGATGCGGCCCGGCCTGGTGCTGGTCCTGAACGCCGTCGTCATTGTCACCTTTGGCGTGTGGATTCCCTATACGAAGGGCTTCGACTTCCTGGACGTTCTGTTCCAGCTCGCCTATGCGATGATCGGAGCTCTGTTCGTCGCGCCCGCCGCCCTGGCCCTCTTCGCCGCGCCCTTTCGCGCAACCTCGACCCGTGAAATCCATACGAAAGCCCTGGCCGCCGCGGGGTTCGGCTGGCTGGCCAGCCTCCTGATTCTGAGCATCGGGTTGATCGCCGTGAATCAGTTTCACTGGATCGGGCGGTGGGTGCTCCCTTCCCTGCGTGTCTTCCTCTCCGCCGCCGCCATCGGACTCTCGCTCGCCATCGCCATCAGCTACCTGGCGGCCAACCTCTCCCTGCGCTTCGCCTCCGGGACCGCTCAGGCTTTGGTCCGGATCCTGTTCCTTCTGATCCTGGGCATCGTCGCTTTTCGCGAGCGCCTCCTTCCCGAGCCCTGGCGGGACTGGATCTCGCTGCAGCTCACCGGGGAGGGTTTGCCCGGCTTCGCCTCGATCCTGGGCCCCGCGCTGCTGACCCTGGCGCTCGCTTTCGCCGCGGCGATTCAGGTCAGCTTCGGTAAGCGCTGACCGGCCGGGCCGCTATACTGGTCGCTCATGACCCCCGCGGGCGGTAGCCAGGAACCACGGTTGGACATCAGCGGCTTGCTGCTGCGCGTGGGACTGTTCGTCGTAATCGCGCTGATTGCCATGAACGTTTTTCCGCTGCTGCTGCTCCCGTTCGGGATTTTCATCGCGGCCGCCTTGGGGACGTTCGCCGCCTCCGCCACGGCTAACGCCGTGGCCGTCCGGGTTTACGAGCGCGGCCGGATGTCCAGCATAGGGCTGGAGTGGGTATCGAGCTCCGGGCGCGACCTCATGCTCGGGCTGGGATCCGGCGCCGGCGCCGCCCTGCTGGTCAACGCGATTCCCCTCGCCGCGGGTCTGGCGACACTCGAACCCAACCCGGACGCGCCCTTCCGCTGGTCCGGCCTGCTGTTCGTCTCTATCGTTCTGCTGTTTGGGGCTTTCGGCGAGGAATTGCTGTTCCACGGCTACGCTTTCCAGCTCCTGATGAAGCGCCTGGGACCCTATCAGACGATTCTGCCCGCAGGCGTTCTTTTCGGACTCGCCCATGCCAATAACCCCGCGGCTTCCCAATTGGGAATCGCCAACACGATGCTGTGGGGCGTCCTGTTCGGCTACGCCTACCTCCGCTCCGGGAGCCTGTGGCTGCCAATCGGCCTTCATTACGGCTGGAACTGGATGCTTCCCCTTTTCGGAGTGAATCTCAGCGGATTTACAATGGGAGTGACGGGACGCCGCCTGCGGTGGTCCGCGAGCGAGATCTGGAGCGGCGGCGAGTACGGCCCGGAGGCCAGTTTGCTGACGACCGTGGCCGTCGCCGCGCTGCTCCTGCTGGTGCGCCGGCTGCGGGTTCCGCCGGAAGAGAGGTTTGAATGACGCGACGGGTTGCCTGGCTCCTCGTGTTCGCCGTGGGCGCGGCGAATGCCGATCGCGATAAGCTCTCCGACGATCAGAAGGTCGCCATGATCCGCGGCCTCACCGCGGAGTACGCCACCGTGAAGTCGCTGCTGCCGCGTTCCAAGAAGACCCTGGAAGTCGATTCCGAGGGCGTCTACGACAAGAAACTCTGGGCGGAAGAAAACAAGAAATACGGGCCGGTGGCGCGCGTGGGAGACACCGTGCAGGTAACCAAGATCGACATCGGCGATGACCGGATCACCATGGAAATCAACGGCGGTTTCAAAACCAGGCGGAAGTGGTACGAAGGGATTCAGGTCGGCGTCGGCGGCGCCTCCACGCCCGTCGGCGGCAATTCGCCGAACGTGTCCCTGGGAACCACGCTCGCCGTCACGTTCGGCAAGTCCATCCCGGCCACCGTCACGCCCCAGGAAGTGAAAAAGATTCTCGCCGCGGTTCTCGACTTCGAAAAGCGCAGTGTCACGGAGAGCTACGTCGAAACGCTGCCCCCGGAGATGCAATTGGCGATCAAGGAAAAGCGCGCCATCGAGGGGATGGACCGCGAACAGGTTCTCCTGGCCTTGGGGCGGCCGCAGCACAAGAGCCGCGAAACCAAGGACGGCCTGGAAACGGAAGACTGGGTTTTTGGCGTGCCCCCCGGCAAAGTAACCTTCGTGACTTTCGCCAACGGCAAAGTCATCAAGGTGAAGGACACCTACGCCGGCCTGGGCGGCAGCGTCGCGGAACGCCCGCGCACGCCTTAGAGCTTGCACCACCAATTGGGAGGAATATGCCACTGAAGATAGGGATCAACGGCTTCGGCCGGATCGGCAGGAATATTACGCGAGCGGCCATCGGGAACCCCGATGTGCAGATCGTCGCCGCCAATGACCTGACCGACCTCAAGACACTCGCCCACCTGCTGAAGTACGACTCGGTTCTGGGTCCGCTGGAACAAAAGGTCGCCGCCGAAGGCGACTGCATCGTCGTGGGCGAAGAGAAGATCAAGATTTTTTCCGAGAAGGACCCGGCGCAGATTGACTGGGCCTCCACCGGGGCGGAGATCGTCTTTGAAGCCACCGGCAAGTTCACCGACGGACCCAACGCGAGCAAGCACGTGCGCGGAAGCGTCAAGAAGGTGATCATCACCGCCCCGGCCAAGGGCGAGGACGCGACCTTCGTGCTCGGCGTCAACGAGGGAACCTACGATGCCTCGAAGCACAACGTGATTTCCAACGCCTCCTGCACCACCAACTGCCTGGCGCCCGTGGCCAAGGTCCTGCACGAACAGTTCGGCATCGAGAAGGGGTCGATGACCACGATCCACAGCTACACCAACGATCAGAACGTGCTCGACTTCCCCCACAAGGATCTGCGGCGCGCCCGAGCAGCGGCGCTGAACATGATCCCCACATCCACCGGAGCCGCCAAGGCCATCGGGCTGGTGATGCCGGAGTTGAGCGGCAAGCTCGACGGTTTCGCCATGCGCGTGCCCACGCCGAACGTCAGCGTCGTGGACCTGGTCTGCCAGGTGGCCAGGCCAACCTCCACGGAAGCCGTGAACGGCGCCTTGAAAGCGGCGGCCGAGGGGCCGCTGAAGGGCATCCTGGGCTACACCGAGGATCCGGTGGTCTCCACCGACATGATGAAGAACCCCAACAGCTCCATCGTGGATTCGCAGTTGACCAAGGTGCTCGGTGGAAATCTGGTGAAGGTGATCGCCTGGTATGACAACGAGTGGGGTTATTCGCTCCGCTGCATAGACCTGGCGCAGTATGTCGCCGGCAAAGGCATGTAAGCCGGCTTAGCGGATCTCAAAAAGGGCGCGGAGAAGCTATTCTCCGCGCCCTTTTTCTTAGCGCAGTTCCAGACTGGTGATCTTCGGTGCACTGCCGTCATTCAACTGAACCGCGAGCGTATAGCAGCCTCGCGTTGGCGCGCCGAAGGACGTGTCCCAGTTGAAGGTGTAGGTGTTGCCGCTGACGCGGAACGTGCTCCCGCCCGTGGCGCCCTGCGTGGGGTTGTACAGCAGGAACGAGGTCGCCGATAAAATCAGCGGGCACGGATTATTGCCGTTGCGAGCTCCCGTGTAGTACGAGGAGATGGTAGTCACCGCGTCCAGCCGGGTCTCATACTGCGTGCCGATCCGCAACTCGAACTTCAGCGGAACGCCCCGCCCGAAATTCTGCGTCCCCGAGAACGTCCCTACCGGTCCCAGCGGAGACTGGAATCCGACGAACGTGTATTGGGTGGTGTAGTTCACCGTCCGGGTCGCCGCGTTGCCGGCCTGATCCACGGCGTTCACCGTGAACGAAGTGGTAGAGGAGGTCACCGTCACGGTCCCACCGGAGGGAACCGGTCCGGTGCAGTTCGCCGGCAGCACGCCGGAGAGCGCGTCCGTGCAGGTATAGGTGGCCGTAAAGGTGCTGCCCGGCGGATACGACGTTCCCGCCGCCGGCGAAGTGATGCTGATCACCGGCGCGGTCTTGTCGATCTTCGCCGCCACGGTCACCGTGGAGGTCACGCCCGCGCCATTCGTGCAGGACACCAACTGGCTGGCGGGATTGCCTTCCGCCGTCAAAGTCACCGCCGCGGGCACGGCAGCAACCCCGGAGATATCGGAACAGGCGAAGGTGAAGGTCACGTCAGTGTTATTCCAACCGGCGGCGTTCGCGGGCGGCGTCTGCGTGAACGTCAGCGCCGGACCGCCCAGATCCACCTTCACTGTCGTTGATACGGTCGTCTCCAGCCCGGCGAAATTCCGCGCGGTGCAGGTGACCACTTGTCCCGCCGTCGAAATCTTGATCTCGGTAGCGACGCACGGCACAGCGATGTTCGACTCGGGATCGCTGGTCAGCCAGGTCACCGTCACGTCGCTGGTGTACCAGCCGTTCGCTCCCAGCGTGCCGGCGATCTGCGGCGTCACCACCGGCGGCGTGCTGTCGATCTTCAACGCGAGCGAAGCCGTCGTCTTCAGCCCCGCCTTGTTCTCGGCGGTGCACTGGATAGTCTGGCTGGCGGTCAGCCCGGTTACGTCCGGACATCCGGTCTTGATTCCGGACTCCGGATCCGAAACGTTCCAGCGGACCGATACCGCGCTGGTATACCAGCCGTTCTGTCCCACCGTTCCCGCGAAGACTTCGGCCGCGACAACCGGCGGCGTGGTGTCCACTCCGATGGTCAGCGACAGGTTCAGGAACTGCGGTTCGCAGGTCTGCCCGGTCAATGTGCTGCAACTCGAGTCGGTCACCTTGATGACGAAGTGGAACGTTCCCCCGACCGTCGGCGTCCCCGTGATCTTGCCGGTCACCGGGTCCAAAACCAGGCCGGTCGGCAACGTTCCCGAGAACAAGGCGAACGTAAGCGGCGGCGTGCCGCCTACGACGTTGATCTGACCATCGTAGGGAATGCCCAGCCCGGCCGCGGGCAGTGGCCCTGCCGTGGGCGGAGTCGCCAGCGGTTCGACCACTTTTAGCGTCAGCACGGCGAACGCGTTTCGCGCCGGGTAATTCAGAGGCTTGTCGGACGCGCGAATGGTAAACGTGTACGTCCCCGTCTGCGTGGGCGTGCCGCTCAGGATGCCGCTCTTTCCGTCCGGCGCCAAACTCATGGCGAACGCCGGATTTCCGGGCGGGATATTGCCGCCCGACAAAACGAACGCCAGGTTGGGCTGCGGCTCCAGCACCGTGATGGGGTATGCATAGGCCCTGCCCGCGACCGCGTCCGGCAAGCGGAAGGTCGTGATCGCCAGCGTCAGCGGGGCTTTCGCTTCCGTTGAGTTCGGCCCCTGCGCCTGGATCACCGGCGTTAGGAATCGCGATAAATCGAAGCTGGCGGGGAAACTGCGGATGGTCAGTCTGGCTTCCTCGCCCGGCTGCAGCGCCAGCGTCGGATTCGCCGTGCTGGGATTGGTGATTCCGGCGCTAGTGTCCGTAAAGGTGGAGCTCAACGGCGTCAGTTCCGGATTCGCAATATTCGCAAGCAACTGGTTCTGCACTACGAAACTAAGCTGGCAGGCGCGATTCACCGGGTTCTGGTAAGCCTTGCTCAGGAACAGGTTCAATTTCACGCAGTTGGTCTTGATCGCATCGGTGCAGGTGCACGGCGTCTTCCCAGACCCGTCGCAAGGCTTCAGATCGCCGGTGGACAGAAGCTTCGTCAGGTAGGCGGCGGAGGTGTTGCCGAGATTCTTGATCGTGAATGACGTGTCGGTGTACCCGGCCGCGATATCCGCCGCCGCGATCTCCGGCTGCGCGATTTCCGGTTGCACAATCTCCGGCTGCGCGATCTCCGGTTGTGCGATCTCCGGCTGTACGATTTCGGGCTGCACAATCTCCGGCTGGGCGATCTCCGGCTGCACGATCTCCGGGTTGGTGATCGCCGCGTTGATCGAGAGCGGCTTAGCGATCTCGGGTTGCGAAATGCTCGGGTTGAAGGTCTCGGCGGTGGCGATCAGGGGGTTCACGATCTCCGGCTGCGCGATCTCCGGCTGCGCGATTTCGGGTTGCGCCTGATCCGGGTTCAAGACAGCCGTGCCCAGAAGAGCTCCGGTGAACGTGGTGCCGTTCGGGTTGTCGATTTCCGTCACCAGCACCGTAACCGAGGCGTTGGCCAGCGATGAAAGTACGAACGCGGTCCGCGAAACGGACGAGCGCCGCGGCACCGTCACGTCCAGAATCGGCTGCGGCGACAACGCCGGATTGATGATTGACAGAAAGCTCGCGGAAGTGTTGGCCGGGAGCGGGGCGAAGCTCAGCCGGAACGTACGCGCGCGGTTGGTCGTGTTCTGCACCCACACCGCATAGGTGCGTTGCAGCGCTGTGCTCAGCGGCTTCTCCGTACCCAGCGCGTTTACCAGAAGGCCTGGGGAGATCACGGCGGTGTAGATGTCCTGGTTGCGAGTTCCTTCCTGGCCTGCCTGGCACACCGGAAGTTGCTGGCTGGGATCGTACAGGCTCATAGTCCCGCTCGACCTCTGGCCCACCGGCGTGAACGCCTTCCAATCCCCGTTCCTCGGCCGTTGCACATTGCGGTTGTCCGCCCAGGTGGCGTGGAACACGGCGAACTCTGAATTTTTGGTGTTGTATTCCCACTTGTTGCCCGGCAAAGGCAGGTATGGGATAGCCTGAACGTCGTTGTAGTCGCCGATGAAGGATGAAGTGCCGCGGCCGAACATCGGCAGGTTCGGCGGGTTGAACTGCAACTGCTCGATCACGTTCGGGGTCTGCGACCTCGTCCCAAACTTGTATTGTGAAATGCGGACCGAAACGCTACGCGATGGATTCGACGCGCTGAACGAATTCATGTTCACGCCCTGGATTCCGCGCAGATCGATCGTCTGCAGCCTCGGCAGCGTGGAGTCGTCCTGCACGAACGGCATATTGAACGCCGTCGTGGGATTGCCCACCACCCGGCGCTCTTCCGAGTACGCTCCGCCGCCCAGGCTCGAATAGAAATACTTGACCTGCGAATCGCGCGAATCGTACCAGGTCAGCATCAGGCGGCCGCCGGCGAACGCCATGGCCGGCATGAACTGATATCCGCCGCCCGCGGGATTGTCCGGAACCGCCATCTGCGAGGCCGGGAAGTTCAGACCGTCCGTGGACATCGCCAGCACGATCCGGGAGTTGTGCGCGAACGGCGCCGGCGCGAGGCCCCGCTGCGCCCAGGCCAGGTACACGCGGCCATCTCCATCCACTGCCATCGTGGGGAACGCCTTGGACCGGAACGCCTGCGGATACGTGGCGTTCGGATTGGAGGGGGTAATGCGCGGCTGATCGAAGAACTGATTCGTCGCGAAACTCACCGCCACCCTCGCCGGACCCACCCAGGTGCGGCCCTCATCCGTCGACTTCGTCACCAAAATCGCGTCCGTATCGCTGCTGCTCGCCGACCGCCTCCAGGCCACGAAGATCTCGCCTTCCTTGGCCGGATTCACCGCGATCACGGTGCCCTGGTTCAGAGAGTTGCTTTCGCTGAGTTTCACCGGATTGCTGAACGTCTGTCCGCAGTCGAGCGAGCGCGAGAACATGATCTGCGAGCTGGTGCTGTTGTTGCCCACGAACTTCGCGTACACGATATAGACGTTGTACGCATCGAACGTCTGCGCCGCAACAGAGCCGGAACCCGGAATCGTACACTTGCGTCCGGAGCTGCTCAGCGCGGTAGCGATCCACGGCTTATCCAGGAATTGTCCCGACGTTCCCGAATCCACCTGCACCGCTCCCAGGTAACGGAACGGGTTGCCGTTCTCCTTGTTGTTGTCATCGATGAAGCTGGCGAC